>CAZLSP010000039.1:0-38496 GCA_964562145.1 uncultured Anaerolinea sp.
ATTCAGGGTGCAGGGGCAAGGCCAGCCGCCATTCTTTGACATAGCGATAAACTGGTGATTGCTGGGCGGAGGTGATGACGCCATCGGGAATGCCATCGCGTTTGGCGGCGGCAATCACTTCCGGGTCGTGCGGGTCGAGGATGATGTCAAGCTGGCGGTCTACCAGTTCTTCATCCGGCACGTTGACGGCGGCTTCGATTTTGTCGGCGTCGTAGAGCAGCGCCCCCAAGTAGCGGATGCGCCCCACGCAGGAGTGGAAGCAGGCCGGGGCCTGGCCGGTCTCCAGGCGCGGGTAGCACAGGATGCACTTTTCCGATTTGCCAGTTGACCAGTTGTAGAAGGTCTTTTTGTAGGGGCAGGAAGAGACGCACATGCGCCAGCCGCGGCATTTGTCCTGATTAATCAGCACGATGCCGTCTTCGGCGCGTTTGTAGATGGCGCCGGAGGGGCAGGCCGCCACACAACCGGCGTTGAGACAGTGATTGCAGATGCGCGGCATGTAGAAGTAGAAAATCTGCTCCACCGCAAATAAGCGCCGCTTTTCGTCATCGCTCAAGTTGTCGAGCATGGGGTCGTTTTTGGCATAGATGTTCGAGCCGCCCAGGTCGTCATCCCAGTTGGGGCCGGATTGGATGTCAATCGGCTGGCCGTCCACCCGCGAGATGGGGCGGGCTACGGGCTGGTCGTCGCCGAGCGGGGAGTTGAACAGGTCGCCGTAGTTGTATGTCCACGGCTCGTAATAATCATCCATCGTGGGCAGGGCCGGGTTGGAGAACAGGTTGCCAAAGGTTTGGGCGCGGTTTTGCAGTTTGAGTTCGATTTTGCCGTTTTTGCGTTCCCAGCCGCCTTTGTATTTTTCCTGGTCTTCCCATTGGGTTGGGAAACCAACACCCGGCTTGGTCTCGACATTGTTCCACCACATATATTCCGCGCCCTGGCGGTCTGTCCAGATATTTTTGCAGGCCACGCTACAGGTGTGGCAGCCGATGCACTTGTCGAGATGGAATACCATTGAAATTTGAGAACGGATTTTCATAGTTAAATTCCTTTTTTCACCACGAAGGTCACGACGGAACACAAAGGAAGGATTTTAAGAGTTCCTTCGTGAAACTTTGCCTGCACCGTATGCATGCACGTGTGTGTCCCTTCGTGGTGAAAGGTTTTAGAACTTCGGCTCGCCAGGCAGTTTGCGGACGAGAATAAACGTATCGCGGTTGACGCCGGTCGGCCCCCAGTAGTTGAAGCCGTAAGTAAACTGACCGTAGCCGCCGACCATCAGGGATGGCTTTAGGTGGATGCGCGTGGGGCTGTTGTGCCCGCCGGCGCGTTTGTTGCCACGCATAGGCGATTTTGGCACGTTGATGGTGCGCTCCGGGGCGTGGTAGACGATGCACAACCCATTCGGGATGCGCGCGCTGACGATGGCGCGGGTGACGACGACGCCGTGGTCGTTGTAGGCTTCCACCCAGTCGTTATCCACAATGCCAATCCTTTTTGCATCTTCTTCGCTGATCCAGAGCGGCTCGATGCCGCGCGAAAGGGTCAACATGCGGTCGTTATCAAAATAGTTGGAATGGATATGCCACTTGGCGTGCGGGGTCAGGTAGTTCAGGCGCAGGGTTTTGCCTTCGCTGGTGCTTTTGTCCAGGTCGCCAAAGGCCAGGGGGTGCGGACGTGGCTTGTAGGTGGCGAGATTCTCGCCGTGCGCCAGGTAGCCTTCGTGGTCAAGGTAAAAATGCTGTCGCCCGGTCAGGGTGCGCCAGGGGATGAGGCGCTCCACGTTCAGGGTGTAGGCGGAGTAGGGGCGGCCATCCGTGATAATGCCCGTCCAGATGGGACTGTTGAGCAGGCGGCGCGGCTGTTGGGTCAGGTCGTTGAAGGTGACGCGCGAGGCGCGGGTTGGCTCGGCCAGGTCGGTCAGTTTCAGGCCCATGCGTTCTTCTTCGGCCTGGAAAGCGCGAAAGGCCACTTCGCCGTTGGTTTCGGGAGCCAGGTACAGGATGATGTTGGCCGCCTCGCGGGCCAAATCCAAAGACGGGTAGCGCTCCCCGTTCCAGGAGACGGTTGGATTGTTGTTGAGCAAATCTTGATACAGGTCATCCACTTTCCAGTGAATGCCATGCACCGAGAGCCCGGCCTTGCGCACTTCCGGCCCCAACGAGACGAAGCGTTTGCCCATGTTGGCGTAATCGCGTTCGACGACCACAAAATTGGGCATGGTCACGCCAGGGATGGGTTCGCACTCGCCGTGTGCCCAATCACGGATGTTGGCCTGGGCCATTTCGGCGGGGGTATCGTGTTGGAGCGGCATGGCCACCAGGTCGCGCACCGGTTCGGGCAAGTGGATTTTTGCCAGGTTGCCGACCTTCTCGGACAGGATTTTGAAAATATCCCAGTCGCTTTTCGATTCCCAGGAGGGCGGCACGGCGGCGGCCAGCGGGTGGATGAAGGAGTGCATGTCGGTGGTGTTCAGGTCGTCTTTTTCGTACCAACTGGCGGTCGGCAAAACGATGTCTGAATACAGCGCGGTGGTATCCATGCGGAAGTTGATGTTTACCACCAGGTCGAGCTTGCCTTCGGGGGCCTGTTCGCGCCAGTTGATTTCCTTGAAATTGCTTTTGTCGGCTTCTTCGGCGATGATTTGGTGGTGCGTGCCCAGGTAGTGCTTAAAGAAGTATTCCTGACCTTTGGCGCTGGCGTTGAGGGCACTGCCACGCCAGATGAACCACAGGCGCGGCCAGTTTTCCGGCGCGTCTGGGTCTTGCACCGCGAACTTCAGTTCGCCCGATTTCAGGTTGTTCACAATCCACTGCTTGATTTCGGCGTCGGTCTTGGCTCCGGCTTTTTCGGCCTGTTTGACGATTTCGAGCGAATTGCGGTCAAACTGCGGATACGAAGGCAGCCAGCCCATGCGCACCGCCTTAATTTGCGAGTCAATGGTGTGTTCCTGGGTCATTTCCTGGCCGGGGCGGGCGACCGGCTGTTGCTCCGTGTAGGTGCGCTCGTAGCGCCACTGGTCAGTGTTGACGTAATGGAAAGAGGGGGTGTTCATCTGGCGCGGGGGCTTGAGCCAGTCGGTGGCGAAGGCAATCGGTGCCCAGGAGGCCTGGGGAGCCAGCTTTTCCTGCCCCACGTAGTGATTCAGCCCGCCACCGTTGCGTCCCACACAACCGGTCAGCAGCAGCGCCCCGATGCAGGCCCGGTAAATCAGGTTGTTGTGATACCAGTGGTTGACGCCCGCGCCGATGATGATGGTGCATTTTCCCTCGGTCTTGGCGGCAGTCACAGACCACTCGCGGGCAAACTGGATGACCGATTTGCGGTCAATGCCGGTGTAGCGTTCCTGCCAGGCGGGTGTGTAGGGCAGGTCGGGGTTGTCGTAATCGGCGGGGTAGTCGCCATCCAGCCCACGTCCCACGCCATATTGCGCGATTTGCAGGTCGTACACAGTAGCGACGGGGATTTTCTCGCCGGAAACGGTTTCGAGGTAACGCACCGGCACGGCGCGTTCGAGGGCTTTCCCGTTGGAAAAATCAGCCAGGGAGACTTTCAACTGCCCCTCGTCCGCGCCGAGGAAGGTCAGTTGCGATTGGATGTCACTGCCATCCAGCCCGTCTTTGGGTTCGAGATTCCACTGGCCCTTTTGCTTTTGCCAGCGGAAACCCAAACTGCCCTGCGGCATGCGCGGCGCGTTGCTGAGTTCATCCCAGACCAGGAATTTCCATTCGCCATGTTCCACGTCTTTGGTGCGGGCCACCTGGCTGGCGCGTACCATGCGCCCCGGCACATATTGGCCGTCCACATTGTCCAGCGCAATCAGGAAGGAGGCGTCGGTGTAGCGGCGCGAGTAATCCAGGAAGTAGGGGGTCGGGTTTTGATAGTGGAATTCGTTCAGGATGACATGGTTGACCGCCATCCAGAACGCGCCATCCTGCCCGGCGTTGATCGGCACCCACCAATCTGCATATTTGGCGACCATGCTGTAATCGGGGGCAAAAACCACCAGTTTGGTGCCGTTGTGACGCGCTTCAGCGGCAAAATGCACATCCGGGGTGCGGGTCATGCTCATGTTGGAGCCGACCGAAGCGATAAATTTGGAATTGAACCAGTCGGCGCTTTCGGCCACGTCGGTTTGTTCGCCCCAGGTTTCGGGGCTGGCCGGGGGCAGGTCGCTGTACCAGTCGTAAAAGCTCATGCTGACGCCGCCCATCAGTTGCAAAAAGCGGCTGCCGCCCGCATAACTGAGCATGGACATGGCCGGAATAGGCGAAAAACCAATCACTCGATCCGGCCCGTATTTTTTAACGGTGTAAAGGGTGGAGGCGGCGGTGATTTCCAGCACTTCATCCCAAGTGGCGCGGCGGAAGCCACCCTTGCCGCGCGCCACCTGGAAGGATTTGCGCGCTTCCGGGTCTTCTACAATACTTGTCCAGGCTTCCAGCGGGTCGCTGTGTTTGGCTTTGGCTTTGTGCCACAAATCAATCAGCACGCCGCGCACGTAGGGATACTTGACCCGCACCGGGCTGTACTGATACCAGGAAAAGGAAATGCCACGCTGACAGCCGCGCGGCTCGTAGGGCGGCAAGCCGCTTTCCAGGGCGGGGTAATCGGTCGCCTGCAATTCCCAGGTGACGATGCCATCTTTGACGTAAATCATCCATGAGCAACTGCCGGTGCAGTTGACCCCGTGCGTGCTGCGCACCACTTTGTCGTGCTGCCAGCGGTTGCGGTAGAACTCTTCCCACTGACGGGCCTGCGGGTTTGCAATTTCTTCAATCCAACTCATGGCAACTCCTTCTGCGCTTTTTCAACCAATGTCCGGCGCACAGAGCGCAGGCGGTTGCGATAAATAAATCCGAGGACACCTGCGCCGAACACCGACCCCACCAGGCTGATACCAAGTACCCACAACTCACGCTCGGCTTCGGGCTGTCCGGCGGATGTTTCCAGGAAAGCCAGCAGGTCCGCCTGTTCTTGGGCGGTCAGGGGCGCATCGGTATAGATAGGCTTCATCACTGGCGAAATGACCGGACCGCTATTGGAAAGGGTACCCAAAATCTCCACTTGGCTGCGTTGCTTGGTAATGTCCGTCAGGTTCGGCCCCATCGCCCCGCCGCCGAGCAGGCCATTTTCCCCTACACTGTGACAGCCCATACAGGGCGGGCCTTCGTGTTCAAAATGGGCCTGCCCCATAAACAGCGCCTGGCCTTTTTCGGCATCCCCCGGCGGCATGGTTTCGGGCGAAACAACTTCCTGGGCTGGTGGCTCGTTAAAAAACGGGAAATACGGCCCGCCACACCCGGACAGAAAAAGCATTGCCAATATCGCAATGCTCATCAGCCTGACATATCTTTCGCTTGGTTTGGTCATGGATTGTGCCACTCCTGGTCAATTCGGCAAGATAATGTCATTCTAGTCAGGGTGATGGCTTTCGTCTTTGCGCTTAAGCAAATAACGGAGAGCAAAAAAACAGCGGACGCTTTGCGCGTCCGCTGTCGATAAGCCATAGCTGGTTCTCCACAGAAAATTGGTAATTTCTACAACAAATATCGCAGGAATTATGATTCCATTTTGGCTCTGAAATGGTTATAGAAATGTTTGATAGATCCCTTTCTGGATCAATTCAAAACGGTCTTTGAGCCTTAATATCGACGGTTGGGCATCCGGTTTCATTTTCTACCGACCATTCCATAGTGATAAGGGGGCAATTGTACTAGCGGCATCATCAGGGAAAAACCAGCTTCAATAAGCCAGGATTGACATTGCTCCGGTTTTGGTCGGATTGCCATTGAAGGGCCGCGTGGCGTGGAATCATCATAATTCCAGTGAAGCACGCCAACTTTGCCTCCTGGAGTTAGGATACGAAACGCTTCTTGGAGTAAGCTGCCGGGCTTTTCAGCGTGCAAAATATTGAACAACATGATGTAATCGGCGCTCTGGTCGGGCAATCCCGTTCCATCGGCGACAAAATCCCTTTGGTAGCTGGTGATGTTTGTTAGCTGGAGTTCCTCGCTCTTTTGTTGACAGGCAGCAACCATCGTAGGGTCAATGTCCACCGCATACACCATTCCAGCAACCCGCTGAGCAGCAGGGATTGAAAATGTCCCATAACCACAGCCCATATCAACCACCTGCTGGCTGTCCGGACTGAGTTCCAACGACTCAAGGATCGACATGGGATCGAAAAAGGATTTCCACCTTTCTTCGTCCGGCATACTACTTTCACGTGTCTTCATAAATAGCTCCCAAATAAAATGTTTGCTGGTTTCTAACCACGGCTTGGGTAATCGTTGTTCTCGCACTCATCAAGAAAAATAACCGGGCATCGTGCTTCCAATACCGGTATCGTGCCCTGATGCTTGACCGTCGAATAAAAATTAGATGGCGGCAGCACCAACCATGCATTCATCCTGAATCCAGCGCGCCAGACTTCTGCTGGCTGTGATCTCCGCATCTTCAAGATGAGTCTAACTTATCGAGTATTTGGGTTCTGATGGATCAAAAGACCAAAACCTTATCAGCCTCAATTGTCCAGTCTGTCATTACTAGCATGGATCCCATCTCAACCCCATCTGTCAAATCACCAAGCCCGTACCCGCGGGCTTCACAGCAGGTCAGTCAGGTTGCGACCTTGCCTTTGGAAGCCAGGGATTTGACCATGCGTTCGATGTTGTAATATCCATCCGGGGTTTTCTGATTCTTGCGTGCGCAAGCCACACCATCGGCGGTGAAGAAAACCTTGATCTGGGTATCCTCGCGTTTGACCAGGCTCATCGCCAGGCGCAAGGCATTATATGGTCGCTCGTCCCCGTAGGGGCCATTGTTGATGATGAAAAGGTATTTCTCCATAAAAATCATCCTTTCACAATTGGAATAGTTATGCCCAATTGTAATGGGACGGTATAATGTTCAATAAATCTCTTGAATGATTGAAGGTTACAACGATGAAATCACAAAAATCTGCAACGCGTCAGCACAAAGAACATTTATATGAGCTTTTTGCGCAAATCAGCGGCTCGTTGGCCAATCCGCACCGGCTGGAGTTGATCGACCTTCTGATCCAGGCATCTCGCTCTGTCGATGATTTGGCAGCGCTGGCAGAGATGAGTGTGGCCAATACATCCCAGCACCTACAGATATTGAAGCGCGCCCGGTTGGTGATCTGCCAACGGGAAGGGCAGTCGATTGTGTATTCGCTCGCTGACCCGTTAATTGCCAGATTGTGGATCGAACTCCGTCGTGTTGCGCAGAATCAGTTGGCCGAGGTGAATCATGTCATGGATCAATATCGTGAACACAGGCATGAGTTCGAAAAGATCAGTTCCATTGAAGTCAATATTGGATTACAAACCAACGAAATTCTCCTAATTGACGCTCGACCAGAGGATGAGTACGAGGCAGGTCATCTTCCGGGAGCCATATCCTTGCCTGTAGATACCTTGGCCAGGCGAATCCACGAACTGCCGATGGGCAAAACTGTAGTGACTTATTGCCGCGGCCCTATCTGCGTGGATGCAGATGATGCGGCCATTTTGCTCTCTGCATATGGCTACCCCGTGAAAAGGCTGGAAGATGGTGTCGGCGAGTGGCAGCAAGCAGGTTTTGTGTTAGAAAGACCAAATGATAAAATTTGAGCGAGCCTGGGCTGATTATGAATAGACCTACCGAATTTCCTGAACTTCTCATGAAACGTCTGCAATCCTTTGACTTTCTCAAGGGGCTGGATGCATCTAACTTAAATGACCTGGCGCAAAGGGCAAACTGGAAAGTATTCTCGCCCGATTCTGTTGTTTTTTGGGAGGGAGACCTCGAATCCAACCTGTATTTCCTGCAATATGGCTCACTCAAGGTCTTAAAAACCGCCCCGGATGGACGCACGCAGGTTTTGCGTTTTATCGAAGCAGGGGAAATATTCAACGAAGTGGGAGTGCTGGCACGGCGACCCAACCCCGCTACTGCTGTTGCATTGGAGGAATCGGGCATCTGGCTGATTCCGCGCGCCGCGCTGGAGAAAATTGTCTTGGCGCATCCGGCGCTAGCCATGCAAATCATCGAGAACATGGCCGACAAAATCATCGAATTGGTCACGCTGGCGGCAGATTTATCGCTAAAAACGGTCGAAGCGCGTTTTGCCCAGATTTTGCTGGAGCAGACCGCTGGGGATGTGATTGAGCGCCGCCGCTGGTTGAACCAGACCGAGCTGGCTGCCCGCCTGGGCACCGTGCCAGATGTCTTGAGCCGCGTCATCCGCGAATTGACGAAGGCCGGCCTGATTGAGACGGACAGGCAACACATCCGCATTTTGAACCGGGCCGGGCTGGAAGCGCGGTCAAAGCCCCAGGCTGAGTGATAGTCCGTCGAAAAAGCCGACAAAAGTCGGGTTGAAAAATGGGGGAAAAGGATAAAGTCAGGCATATTCCAAAGGAGCGCAATATGTCTGATATCTATGTCAGTAATACCAAAACCAGGGCGGTTTTTGCCGCCGATGGCCCCAAACCGCAATTCCTGCTCGATACGCCCCAATTTAAGGCGCTGGTGGTTGGGCTGGAGCCTGGCCAGCAAATTCCCCTGCACCCCGGCGAGGCCGCCATGTATCACTTTCTCGAAGGGGAAGGACTGATGACGGTCGGCGAGGAAACGTTTGCCATCCAGCCCGGCGTGACGGTACTCGTCCCGGCGGGCACGCCACGCGGCATGAACGCCAAAACCCGCATCATCTTTTTGGGCTCGAAGGGAGAATAAGCCATGCCAATCGCCTATCTCATCACAATCTTGCTGTATGTTCTTGTGGCCTTGTTGGCCGCTGCCGATGCCGCCCTGGTCAGCCTGGGGCTGGCCAGCCCGTTTGTAGCTTTGCGCTGGGTGCGCGTCCATTTCATCACCCTGGGGATTATTTCGCAGGTGGTCTTTGGCCTGCTGCCTGTGCTGGTCGCAGCGCTGACCAAGAAAGTCCGGCCCCCCATGCGCTGGGATATCTGGCTGACGCTGAATGCGGGTCTGGTGGCTTTGGTGGCTGGGTTTGCAGGCGTGAACCAGCCCATGATTCTCACCGGCGGCACGCTGATTTTTACATCCGCCACTCTTTTCACTATCCAACTCTGGCAGGTGCGCGGAGATGCCCCGACCAGCCTGAAGTTTTACGTTACCGGGCTGGTGTACTTGCTGGTGGGTATTATTATCGGCACGGGCTTGTGGCTCAATTGGAGCGCGGCCCTGCGCATCGGCGTGCCGCTCGAAGCCCACATTCACGCCAACTCGTGGGGCTTCATGTCGCTGGTCTTTGCCGGCCTGCTGGTGGACTTTATCCCGATGATTACCGGTCGCCCGCTCGGTTCCAGCCGGGAGATTTCGTTGGTTTTCTGGGGGATGACGCTTGGCGCGTTTGGACTGGTACTCGGCCCCTGGCTGGGCGGCAGCCTGCCTCCCACTGTGGCTGGGTTGGTATTGCACCTGGCGTCCACCATCTGGCTGCTGGTTCTGATGATACGTGCCCTGAAATTCAGCGGAAAACTGACTGGAGCGGGTGCCTGGCATCTGGTTTCATCTTACCTGTGGATTCTCGCCCCGGTACTGGTCGCTCCGCTGATTATTCTGGGTTTTGTGGAAGGCGGCCCGATCGAAGCGACCGCTCCGCAAGCCCTGATTTATGGCTGGGTACTGCAATTTGGCATTGCCCTCGTTCCCTACATTGCCCGGCGCTTCTTTCTCAAGGATGAAAACCCACAGTTGGGAGGCTGCTGGGGCGGCCTTGCGGCGGCAACCCTGGGCAGTATCCTGGTCTGGGCCAGCATTTTTGCGGGCAGTTCGAGTGGAATGTTGTATGGCGCTGGCTTCGTGTTGTATGCTCTGTCCCTGGTACATCCGCTCAAAGAACTGGCTGAGATTGCGCGTACCGGCTTACACAAAATTGAAACGGAGGCTCGGATATGAAACCGGCCTTAAATAAAATTGCTGCCGTGTTGGCCTTTGCCATCGGCGCCATGTCTGTCGTCTCTGGCTGGCGCGCCATGCAAGGCTGGGACCCCGGCTACTCGGTACTGGGATGGCTGCCAGTCTACAACTTTACGATCGGCATCCTGACGGTGTTCATTCCCGCCGTGCTCATCTGGCGCGCACATCGCTTTGCCCTGCCTGCCGCCGTAGGCACGTTCAGCCTGCACACCCTGGTCTTCCTCCTGCTCATCACATTTTTTCGCGCCGAAGTAGCCGCCGAAAGTATTTCGGCAATGCTCTTTCGCCTGGGAGTTTGGCTGGCAGTTTTGGGATTGATGTTCTTTGCCCGCCGCACAAACAAGTAAAAGGAAAATATCATGCCGAAAACTCTACCAACCCGCTATCATCCATTTCTCGTCAGCCTGCACTGGTTGACAGTGCTCCTGGTCTTTGCGGCCTTTGGCCTGGGCAAATTGATGAGCGGGCAACCCAACGATGCTACAAAAATTCCCCTGCTGGCCGCGCACATGGCACTTGGACTGGTAACATTGGTGGTTATCGTTGGCCGCTTTATCGTGCGCCTGCGCTTGCCAAAGCCCGCGCATGCCAGTACCGGCAATGTCTTGCTCGATAAAATTGGGGAATTGGTGCATTATGCGTTGTACCTGCTGGTTTTGCTAATGTCCATCAGCGGGGTGTCGCTCTCGATGCAGGCCGGCTTGACCCCGATTGTTTTTGGCGCTTCGGGCACAGCCCTCCCCGCTGATTTTTACGCCTTCAGCGCCCGCCTGTTGCATGGATTTGTGGCCCCGGCCTTGCTTCTGCTAATACTTTTGCATATCGGCGCGGCGTTTTATCATCAACTTGTGCTCAAGGATAACCTTTTGACGCGCATGTGGTACAAAAATTCCTGAAAGGAAACTCATTAATGAAAAAATTTGTTCCCCTGTTTCTTTTGCTGGCATTGTTGATGGCCTGCGCTCCGCAAACTGCTGAAACCCCAGCCGCTCCTGGCATGGGGATGGGCATGGGCGGCAACGGCATGATGGCGCGTCACCATGCCACCATCCCGGAAGCCTATTTCGGGCTGAGCAACCCCGTCTCTGCCGACGAAGCCTCACTGGAACGCGGAAAATCTCTCTACACAGCCAATTGCGCCAGTTGTCACGGCGATGGCGGCATGGGCGATGGTCCTGCTGGAGCGGCCTTGGATCCGGCCCCTGCACCAGTAGCGCACACCAGCCAGATGATGGCCGATGATTACCTGTTCTGGCGCGTTAGCGAAGGCGGCGCAGAATTTGGCACCACCATGCCCGGCTGGAAGGCATTCGACGAGCAATCCCGCTGGGACATGATTAACTACATGCGCGCTTTGGGAGCGGGAAAAGTTACCCCCGGGCAGGGCATGGGCGGCGCGGCTTACAACCCCGAACTCCAGGCGGCGCGCCAGGCAGAATTGCTGGCCGAGGCTGTTAAACTGGGTGTTATCAGTCAGGATGAAGCCGACACCTTCAAATTGGTGCATGATGCCCTTGAACAATACCAGCTTGACCACCCTGAAATCCGCAATAGCAGTGGTAACGCCACCGAGCGCGAAACAGCGGTGCTGGCCGCGTTGGTAGAAGCTAATGCCATTACCCAAGCGCAAGCGGATAACTTCCGCGAGATTCACGACAAGTTAGGTAACGCGGGTTTGATGCCCTGATAAAAAATGGGAGAGCGTATTGCTCTCCCATTTTTTACTATATTAAGTGGCCTTGAAATAGAAAAACGGTTATTTTAAAATCGCGTGTTTATTGGATAAATGTCAGATGTTGAGCAGGGTCATTGGGGTGGGTTTTGTGGAAAACCATCCGGTTTTGCTTTTGCATGGCTTCGAGAATCGGCGTCGGCTCGAAGTTGGTAAAGAGCAGGAGGTAGCGGCCCGCTTCAAGTTGCACGAGCAGTTCGTTGACCTTCCCCAGCGGCACTTCGCCGCGCTGGAGCAATTCGGTGCCGTTGATGGTGAACTGCGGCTCCCCGGCCAGCCACTCCGGATCGTTTTCCACCCTGGGGATTTCAACCGTGAAACTGGCGCTCGTTTCCCCGGTCATTTCGTCCTGGCCGACGGCCCGGCGCAGAGTGTTGACCAGTTTCCCGGCGTCCATCCCGCCGATTTGGGCGACTTTTTCCAGTGTGGCGATTTTGCCAACCGTGCGCCGCAGGACGGGGTTTTTCAGGTTTTGGAAGGGTGGGGCGATGTTGACGATTTGCGACTCAAGCTCCGGGTAGGCTTCGAGCACATCGAAAAGTTTGCTCTGGGAGGTGATTTCCATCGCTTACTCCGCCGAATCGTACTTCAGCAAACGGCGCTCGCCTTCCAGGGAGCGGACTTCGGTCAAGTCCTGGGTCACTTCGAGCGTTCCCAGGTAACCGCCAGCGGCGTCGCGCACGGCGTAGTAGCAGATGTAAATCAACTTGCCGCCCATGTTAATCCAGAAGCGGGCCTGTTCCTGTTTGCCGGCCTTGAAATCCTTGACAATCTGGTTGACGATGTGGACGCTCTTGGGCGGGTGGCAGTACTGCACCTTGCGGCCCAGGATGGCGCGCGAGCGGTCAAAGATGCGTTCCTTGCCGGGGCTGAAATAGCGTACCGTATCATCTTTGTCGACAAAGGTCAGGTCGAAGGGCAGGGTGCTAAAGGTAGCGATTAACTCCTCGAGCGAGAAGCTGCCGGTTGGCATCTGGACGCGCCCACCCGCCGCAGTCGGTTTCCTTATCTCCTTGTGGATACCACCCTCGGGCATCCACTCGAACTGCGGGGCGAACAGGCAATAGCCGTACTCGTCGCTTTGCAGGTAGATTTCGTACCAGTCCTGCTCGGTCAGCAGGTTGAGCGCGGTCGGGAACATGATTTTCTCTTCCTTGTAAATCATGTCGTCGATGGCCTCGATGGCCGGGGTGACGGTGAACAAGTTGTAGGCTTTGGCCTCGGCGGCGCTCATGCTCTCTACTTGCTGCAAACCGGCGATGGTCTCCTTGAGCAGGTTGCGGGCCTCATCGTGCTTGCCCCACATCACCATTGGTGGGCCGGGCAGGTTGTTTTTCTCAAAGAAGGGGAAGAGCAGGTATTCCTTGCGGCGGTAGTGCTTGTCCACGTCCATCAGGTTGTTGAGCAGCCCCTGGATGGCGCGCATCGGGTCGGTCGCATCCTGTTCGTCGGGCAGGGCCTCCAGCTTTTTCATTAGCAGGCGGATTTGCCCGGTGGTTTTCATCAGCTCGCGGTTTTCCTGAACAAAGGTATTGACCGGATGCCCGGCCACCGTCTCGGGAGTTTCGCTCAAATCGAGATGCTTTTTCAGCACGCGGGTGTGGGTGTCGCACAACTCCTGGATTTTTTCAGCCGGGATGCCCTCCTGCATCAGTTGGACTTCCATCAGGAAAACATCGCTGTAATCGGCTTCATCCAGCATGGTTTCGAGTTGATGCTTGACCTGTTCTTCGCTGACGCCGTTGTGCAGTTGGCGCACAAGACTCTTCATGATTTCGACGCGCTGCTGGCGGTTGTTGATAATTTCGCTCATAAGGGGGTTTCCTTTTGTGAATAATTTATATCTGACCTTAATTATCCATAAAATCGCAATAATTTCTGTGATAAATATCACAAAAATAATGATTTTACGCTGGAACAGAAAGGTTTTTTACTATTACACTGGCGCAGCATCTTCTGGGCCTTCAATAGTAAAAAAGTTAAAACTGAGCACGGGACAAACAAAAAACACACCCATCGGTGTGTTCTTGCTTGGATATGATATCGTTTATGTAATTTGCGGCACCAAACTTGCGTTAAACGTGTTATTTTGGCTATAAATGTGCTCAAATATCGCAATTTATTGGGTTTTACTATTGGTGGAAAATCGCGGGTTCTAACCCCGTCGGGGCCGGATTTACTTCAATCCGGCACAACAGAACTCCTGAGAGAACTAAATTCTCTCGGGAGTTCTGTTTTTATGTAGATTTTGGGATGTTTTCTGGCGATCTTTTGGTAAGAGACGTCCGCCAGATAGCGGTTCTTTGTTTTTAACTCATAGAAAACCCTGATTTGTGTCCAAAAAAAAACGGATCGTGGTGTCGATGGCAAACCGTCAAATACCAGGCCGCGATTTGACGGATGACAGTCAGGGCAGTCGGGAATCCGAAGCCGCTAACCAGTCCGCCGAACAGGGTGCCAAGGTTCTTCGAGAACCCAGCCTGTGGTAATACGGCGTGATAGTGATGCATAGAGTGAGCATACAAATTCAAACCGAGTCGAAAAAGGAGGCCAATCACGAAAAAGGCACTTTTACGAGCCGGGAACTCTCAAGCCCTCGTGCGTCGCCAAAATCGAGACTGCTCTCAAAGCAGTCAAAAGTGTCGCGGAGGCCAAAGTGTATTTCAAATCGGGCAAGATCGAGGTTCAGCATGACCCCGATTTCCCCGATTTAGTCACCACCGGGGGGTTGATGAATCCGGTGAAGTCAGTCGGCTACGAAGCGCGCGAATGCCTGCTCACGGCCAGGTCAGCCAGTTCCAGCACATTTTCCCTAAATTGTGCTACAATACAAACATCTGAATATATGCTCAGGTGTTTGTATGGAAAACCTGCCAATCCTTGATGAACATACTGCCGCCCATGTGGCCGAACTCTTTCGCGCCTTTAGCGATACCAGCCGCGTGCGAATCCTTTTCGCCATTTTGGAAAAGGAAATGAACATTTCAGCGCTGGCCGAATTGGTCGGCGTGAGCGAGTCAGCAGTTTCGCATCACATGCGCGGGCTGCGGCAGATGCACATCGTCCGAGCGCGGCGCGAAGGCAAAGAAGTCTATTACAGCATCGTCGATCCGCACATCGTCGCGCTGTTCCAGCAAGGGGTGCGGCATGTCCAGGAATAGCTTGATTTTCCTGCTGGCGCTGATTGGCCTGTTTGCTGCCCTGATCCCGCTTTCCGATTTTGACCAGGATGGGGATTTGGATTCACTCCTGAGCGAGGGTCTGGCCTGGATTCCGCTGATTGGTTCCGTCATCGGGCTTTTCTCCCTGTGGATTCGATTCCCGGTATCCTGTTCCGCCGTTTCGCAACAGTTTTCTTCCCTGAACGTTCCCCCTCCCATCGACAACCGATAGCTGTCCCCTGGCCTTTCCCCGCCAGGGATGGATTCTGCCTGTTGACCCGTAGGACAATTTGCCAAATTGTCCCCACAAGGAGTGACTTATGAACCAGACAATGTCCACGCCCCAACTCGTCCGCATGACAGTCGTGCGAGTCCTCGGGTTTTTCATCGTACTTGGCCTTTTGTTCTTCCTCCCCGCCGGAACGCTGGCCTACTGGCAAGGCTGGATGTGGATGATCACCATGACCCTGCTCATGCTTGTGACCCTGCGTTACCTGGTCAAAAACGACCCGGCCCTGCTCGAACGGCGCATGCGCATGCGTGAGCGCCGGGTTGGACAGCAGAAACTTGTCCTCGTTTCCGGTATTTTCCTGACCCTGTCCTTCATCTTGCCGGGGTTCGATATCCGCTTTGGCTGGTCACAAATGCCCGTCTGGGTGGCCCTCGTCAGTAACGCCATCGTGATTTTGGGATACTGGATGGTAACCTGGGTATTCCGGGTCAACTCCTACACCTCCCGCATCATCGAAGTCGAAAGCGGGCAACAAGTCATCAGCACCGGCCCGTATGCTATCGTCCGCCACCCCATGTATGTCGGCGCATTCCTGACCTATGCTTTCACCCCCCTGGCGCTCGGCTCCTATTGGGCTTTCATCCCCGGCCTGATGATTCTGCCGGTGCTCATCTTCCGCATCCTCGACGAGGAAAAACTACTCCTACGCGATCTGCCCGGCTATGGCGAATACACCCAAAAGGTGAAATACCGCATGCTGCCGGGAGTATGGTAGATAACTATAGTGCGTCGCACCAGACTCTTGGACAGAATCCGCTAAACGGAATCTGATCCAGCTTGGAAAAGTCTCGTTAAACATGGTGCGACGCACCCTCTTACAAACAGGAGCATGAAATGACCTTCATCCTCCGCAACCTCCTTCGAAGAAAAATCCGCACCCTGCTGACCATCCTCGGCATCGGCGTTGGGGTTACCGTTATCATCGCCCTCGGCGCGCTGGCCGACGGATTCCAGGCCGGCTACGGCGCGATGATGCAGGGCAGCAAAGCCGACCTCGTCCTGAGCCAGCCCGACAGCATTGATGTCAGCTACAGCGCTGTCAAACAGGAAATCGGCGCGGAACTGGCTGCCATGCCCGAAGTTGAAGCCGTTAGCGGCATGCTCCAGGGGCTGGTGCAGACCGAAAGCGAGCCGTTTTTCATCGTTTTCGGCTACCCCGCCGACAGCTTCATGCTCGAACGCTTCACCGTCCGCGAAGGCTACAACCTGTACGACCGCATCCCCCGCGACCTGCGCGGCACGCCCCTCCTGCTCGGTTCCGCCGCCGCCGAAGTGATGGACAAAGCCATCGGCGACACCCTGCGCATCACCACAACCACCTACCGCATCGTTGGCATTTACGAAACCGGCGATATTTTTGAAGACAGCGGCGCGCTCCTGCGCCTCGAAGACGCCCAGGATTTGCTCGGCAAGGCCAACCAGGTCAGCATTTTCTACATCCGCCTCACCGACACCAGCCTGCGTGCCCGCGTCGAAGAGCGCGTCGAGCGCAAATGGCCGGATTTGCTCCTGAGCGGCACCTCCGAGTTCGCCAACCAGCAATCCATGCAGGGCATCCTGCGCGGCTTCGTCTGGGTCATCGGCGGGCTGGCCATCGTCATTGGCGGCGTGGGCATGCTCAACGCCCAACTGATGGCCATCTTCGAGCGCACCCGCGAAATCGGCGTACTGCGCGCCACCGGTTGGACTCGCCAGCGTGTTTTGGGCATGATTTTGGGCGAATCGCTCATCGTTTGCCTGTTTGGGGGGATATTGGGGATTGTTCAAGGCTGGATTTTGCTCACTGGACTGTCGCGCGTCACCGTTCTGATGGGGACTCAAACCGGAACGCTCAACCCGTCACTGCTTGTCCAGTCTATGGGCGTGGTGCTCATCCTCGGCCTGGTCGGCGGTCTATACCCCGCCTGGAGGGCCTCCCTGCTCCAACCGGTGGAAGCGCTGCGCTACGAGGGTGGCAGCGCCCGGGCGCGGCGTCTGCCCTTTGGCGGGATGGCCGTCCAGGGGCTGTGGCAGCGCTCCACCCGCAGCCTGCTCACCCTCGGGGCAATTGGCCTGACCGTCGGCGCGATTCTCGCCCTTGATGCGATTGTCCAGGGTTTTTCCGTTTCCTTCACCGACATGGCGGGCGGCACCAAAGCCGAAATCATGATTCGCCAGGCCGACATCGCCGACACCACCCTGAGCGTTATCGACGAGCGCGTGGTGGATTCCATCGCCGCCATGCCTGAAGTCCAGAGCGCCGCCGGGGTGGTCTTTACCGGCACCATTTTGCCCGATTCGGGCGTGATGTTCCTGCTGCAAGGCTATTCGCCCAACGAGTTCGGTGTCCAGCGCCTCCACGTGGTCGAGGGCAAAATGCTCACCGGCAACCGCCAGATCCTGCTCGGGCGGCTGATGGCCGACACGCTCAAAAAAGGGGTCGGGGATATGGTCGAAATCAGCGGGACGCGCTTCCGGGTGGTCGGCATCTACGAGACCAACATCGGCTGGGAGCAGACCGGGGGCGTGGTCACGCTGCGGGATGCGCAGAACTTCATCGGCCGTCCGCGCCAGGTCAGCATGATTGCGGTCAAACTCAAGGATCCGAACCAGGCTCCGGCGCAGGTTTCCCGTCTTAACGAAAAATTCCCCGGCATTTACGCCGCACTGAGTTCCGATTTTGCCCAGGAAATGCCCGATATGAAAAGCTCGCAGGCCATGCTAAACGGCATTTCCGTTATCGCCATCCTGGCGGGCGGGCTGGGCGTGCTGAACACCATGTTGATGTCGGTTTTCGAGCGCACCCGCGAAATTGGCGTGCTGCGCGCCCTGGGCTGGCGGCGCGGCCTGGTGCTGGCGATGATTTTGCGCGAGGCTGTCCTGCTCGGTGTGCTGGGTGGGCTGGCGGGCATTCTCCTGGCTTTGGGCATGGTCGAACTGATGCAACTGAATGACACCC
The DNA here is from genome assembly GCA_964562145.1 of uncultured Anaerolinea sp. Lineage (GTDB taxonomy): Bacteria > Chloroflexota > Anaerolineae > Anaerolineales > Villigracilaceae > UBA5195. Next base: position 18,075 of record CAZLSP010000039.1, read on the forward strand.
TCGGCAGCTGGGTGCAGCCGCTCTGGACGTTTGAGATTTTCGCCCGCGCCCTGCTTTTATCCATCTTCCTTGGCGCTATCGGCGGCCTGTACCCCGCCTACCGCGCCACCCGCCTCAGTCCCGTGGAGGCGCTGCGCTATGAGTAATTTGAACTGTGGGAATGCGTCGCACCATGTTAAACGGGAGATTCTTCAGCCTTGGCACATCCCGTTTAGCGGATTTCACCCACCTGTCTGGTGCGACGCATCCTCTTCTCCCCAAAGGAGGCCGTTATGAAACGCATCTTCTTCCCCCTCATCCTCTTCTCCCTGCTCCTGGCCGCCTGCGGCCCCGCGCCGGATGCCACCCCCACTCCCGCAGCGGACGCCAACGACTTCAGCCCCATTATCAGCGCCACCGGCGTGGTCGTTCCAGAACAATGGGCGGCACTCAGCGCACGCAACCAGGGCGTCGTGACCGAAGTGCTGGTTCACGAAGGCGAGAAAGTCTCCGCCGGGCAAGTGCTCCTGCGGCTGGATGGCCAGGCGGCGGCCCAGGCCAAACTCTCCGCCGCCCAACTGGAACTGGTTAACGCACGGCAGGCGCTCGATGACCTGAACGAACATGCTCCGGCCCAAACCGCCCTCGCCCAACAGGCCGTTGCGGATGCCATGCAGGCCGTCGAGGATGCCCAAAAGGATGTCACCAAGCTGGATTACCGCCGCGCGTCCGATGACCTGCTGACCCAGACCCAGGATGAAATCGACCTGGCTCGCAGACAGGTTTCCCGTGCCGAGGACGCCTTCAAGCGCGTCAAAGACCGCCCCGATGGCGATTCTCTCAAAGCCCAGGCCGAACTGGCGCTGGTCCAGGCCCGCCGCTACCTCGATGACCGGATTGCCCTGTTGAACTGGTACACGGGCAGGCCCGATGACATCGACGCCGCCCAATATCGCGCCGCCCTGGCCCTGGCCGAAGCGAACCTGTCTCACGCCCGGGCCGAATACGAGCGCCGCAAAAACGGCCCCGATACGAATCTGTTGGCCCAGGCTGAGGCCCGGCTGGCGCTGGCCGAAGCCGGGGTGCAGGCCGCCGAGGAACTGCTCGCCACGCTGGAACTGCGCGCCCCCTTCGATGGTGTGGTCTGCAACCTGGATGTGCGCGTCGGCGAGTGGGTCACGCCGGGGATGCCGCTCCTGCAACTCGGCGACCTCGCCAGCCTGCGGGTCGAAACCACCGACCTGAGCGAAATCGACGCCGCCCGCGTCCACCCGGCGGATACGGTTTCCGTTACCTTCGACGCCCTGCCGGACGTGGTGATTAACGGCACAGTTCAGAGCGTAGCCAACAAATCCGCCAAAAGCTCCGGCGTGAACTACACCGCTGTCATCCTGCTCGACAGCCTCCCGGACGGCCTGCGCTGGGGCATGACCGCCTTTGCAGACATCAAGGTGACGCCATGAACGCCAACTTGATGATTGAAACCCGCGACCTGACCCGCATCTACGGCGACGGCGAGGAAATCCGCGCCCTGGATGGGGTGACAGTATCCATCGAGGCCGGGGAATTCCTGGCGGTGATGGGCCCCAGCGGCAGCGGCAAAAGCACCCTGCTGAACGTTATTGGCGCGCTCGACCGCCCCTCCAGCGGGAAAATCTTTGTCAACGAGCAGGATTTATCGGTTTTGCGGGATGTGGACAAATTCCGGGCTAAAACGGTCGGGTTCATGTTCCAGTTGCATAACCTGCTCCCCACCCTGACCGCCCGGGAGAATGTTGAAATCCCGATGATGGGGCTTTCATCGCCCCGTGAGCGCCGCAAACGCGCCGAGGAGTTGCTCGCTCTCGTTGGCTTGGCCGAGCGTCTGAATCACCTGCCCGGCCAGCTCTCCGGCGGACAGCGCCAGCGAGTGGCGGTTGCCCGCGCCCTGGCCAACCAGCCGCCGCTCATCCTGGCCGATGAACCGACCGGCAGCCTCGACACTGCCGCCGGTCTGGATTTGATGCGCCTGCTGAAAGAACTCAACCGCTCGCAGGGCGTGACCTTCGTCATCGTTACCCACGACCCGAGCGTGGCGCGCCAGACCCAGCGCATCCTGGTCATGGCCGATGGCAAAATCGTCCGCGAAGACCGCATTGGCTCCCCGCTTGAAGAAGACCTGAAAATGTGGCGGCACTCCGGCCTGGGACAGCAAATCATGTCCGGCCAGCCAGTGGAGTTGCAATCCCTGGGCATTTCCGACCACCAGGTCAACGATGTGAAGGCGGTGCTGGAACTGGCCAATGGGTAGTTTCGCAGGATGAGTGTGTCGCACCACCATGCTAAACGGGATAATTTCAAGCGTAAAAACTTGCCGTTAAACGGATTTCTACCGGAAAGTGTGGTGCGACTCACCCTCGTAAACCCCGTTTAGGAGAAATACCATGACACCCGAACCTGAAAAAATTTCCCTCGCTCAATGGGTCAAACTCATCCTCGTGTACCTGATGATTCCCGGCACGCTCTTCATCTGCGCCTGGGATATTGCCTGGTGGCAAGGCTGGGTCTATGGCCTGCTCATCTTTACCGTCGGGGTCGGCGGGCGCGCCTGGGCTGAGAAACGGCATCCCGGCCTGATGGCCGAGCGCGTCAAGTTCGAGAAAAATGCCGATGTCAAACCTTGGGATAAAATCCTGGCCCCGCTGATGGCGCTCAGCGTCGGCTTCCCCCTGGTCATCGCCCTCCTCCGCACCGCACTGGAAGACAAAACCCTGCAAGCAGAACTGCCCGGCTACCGGGAGTATGCGCAGCGCGTGCGCTATCGGCTATTCCCGGGGATATATTAGGAAAGAGATACACAATGAAAATGACCAACCTGCACAACATGGCAGTTTATCGCCTGTGGGCGCCCGTTTACGACGCCACCGTTGACCGATTTTTCCTGCCGGGGCGCCAGCGGGCGCTGGAGGTGCTGGCGCTGCAATCGGGCGAAAAAGTGTTGATTGTTGGCGTTGGCACCGGCGCGGATTTCCCATTTCTGCCGGCCGGGGTGGAAGCTACCGGGATCGATCTCAGCCCCGAGATGCTCGCCAAAGCCCACGAAAAACTTCCTTCATGCCACGCTGCTGTTAAGTTGATCCAAGGCGACGCCCAAACATTGCTCGTACCGGAGGCTTCTTTCGATGCCGCCATCCTGAATCTCATCCTGAGCGTTGTCCCCGATGGGCGCACCTGCCTGGAAGCCTCGTTGCGCGCCGTCAAACCTGGCGGGCGACTGGTCGTCTTTGACAAATTCCAACCCAGCGATGAAAAAGTCGCGCCTTTTCGCCGTTTCATGAACTTTTTCAGCACCCGGCTCGGCACCGACATCACCCGCCGCTTTGGCGAGATGTGCCGGGGTTTGTCCTGCAAAGTGCTCAGCAACGAATCCAGCCTGCTGGGCGGCATGTACCGGGTGATTTTATTGCAAAAGGAGTAAAAATGACACTCGCAGCCATCTTTCAGTGGCGGGAGGATTTTTGGCGTATGCCACACTGGGGCTGGTTCTCTTGGGAATTTGGTGTGGCACCCGGCGACAGGCAGGACTCACCACCGGCCTGAACGGAACCTGGCTCCGTTCCCCGTGGTTTTACCTGGCTTCATGTGTGCTGTTCTTCGGCATTTCCTATCTCGATTGGATTCCCCTGCCGCTGACAATTTTTCCCCACTCCCGGATACTGATGATGTGTTGATGATGAGAGCGGATGTGATCCCAAAGTAAATTTTTATAGACAAAATACGCAGGAGTATCCAGATAATCTTAGCGAAAATTTGCTGAGTGAACGAGCAAAAGATCTTTATACGTTATACCGAAGAATGTACGCTGACAAAAGTGGTTGGTGGTAGGAAGCTTAAGGGTGTGGTGGATTTACCATTTGGGAATTCTTAGGTATTCAATGGGGGTTGGAACAACATGGATATCCTAATACAACTAACTATGCAAACGCCATACAAAATGCCGTTGCTAGTTGGTGTTCTGGGCAGCGAGGCGGTAATATGAAAACAGCCGAATGGAATCTAAATTTTTTGCTGCCTATACCTATAGGCCTTTCGCGGGCACAAAAACTGCGCTAATGATCTAAAATGCGATATTAAATCGGTATCTCTTCGTCCGCCGCGTAGCGATTCCATGCGAATGGTAAGTGCAATTTTTAATCGTGGATCGCTCATCGAAAGACCTCTCAGATCTAATGACTTGTTTGCGGTGGGAAACGTTTCACTCTCAAACGAAATCCTCGGCAAAATGATTCGCTGGGGTAGGGTTCATACAGCCTGGGGGAGTGGGAACACTTTTATCATCTTGACATGGTGTCAAAGTATTTACTATTATGAGGCTAAGGCTAATGGTGGTAAGTCAGCGGTGAATTATAGAACTTGCTCTTGTGGAGGATAATCATGAAAATTAAATTTGGTATTTTTGGGGTATGCGCACTTTTCTTAATCTTGATAGGTTGTTCTAGCGTCGAGACGGTAACTAATTCTGTCACCGTCTTTCCCATGACTTCTACCAGCGCCCCGGTTATTACCCCTTCCCGAACGAATATTCCTGTGCCTATGCCTTCGGCTACAACGAACATATCGCAAAAGGTTTTTCAAACTTGCGTCACCGTAAACAAAACTGACAATAAGGAGATTGCACTAAAAGGAGTTGCTGTTTTTAATAATCTATCTCCAGATTTGACCGAAACCATATATTTTCGCAATCTCGAAAAATCTAGCATAAAAACACTTTCAAGCTCGGGTCAGCTAATTCAGTTTTGGGGTGTTTCTCCTGATCGAAACAAGTTACTTTATGAATATGATTCATCCACAAACACTGAGCACAGATTAGCAATTACAGATGCAAGCGGAAAGACGATCTTGGATTTTGACAACGAATACCAACAAGAACGTTGGGATTATTTCAATTGGTTTGATAATCAACGAATACGAGTTGTAAAAACTGCGAATAACAAAGTTTTTCCACGTATTTACGATCCATTCACAAATGACTATCGAATCCTGCGCACAGAATGGCAAGATGCTTACAAAGGTAAAGATCTTGACTGGGGTTTAGACTGGAACGCAGTAAGCGCTATGTATTTTGATGGTGCCAATATAGTTTATGATCCTTCGCTTACCTTAGTGGTTTATCCTAAGATTGGAGAGCTTGTTTCGCTTACAGATGTTGGATCAGGCGTAGAGCTCGCTCACATCCATTTGCCTGATTGGGGCAAACTTCCTCGCTGGTCGCCAAATGGAAAACATTTAGTAATAGTTGCTAGCGCGAAGCCAAATAATTCTAAAGGCGCTGACGAATTTTTTATTGTCTCCAAGGATGGCAACCAATTTACGCAGCTCACACACTTGGCTAATAACTTCGATCAAGTTTCAATTTCTGAATATGCATGGTCACCCGACAGCAAACACATTGCCTTTCTCCTCAATACAGCCGCCGAGAGTCCTTTTGCAGAAGGAACACAATCTGAACTTGCTATTTTGGATGTTGGAACAGGAGAAATAACTAATTTGTGCTTTCGTGCAATCAGCACAGTAACCTCTTTGGGTGGGCCTGTTCTGTTTGCTCATTTTCAACCCATATGGTCCCCAGACGGTACTCAAATATTGATAGCTCAATGGGATGCAGACAGTAGCGAAAAGCAGAGGAAATATAGTGATTGGGTCATCGATATTCCCAGCTTGACCGCAAAGAAAATTGATGAAAACAAACAACCAGTTGGATGGATGAATGAAACTCCATAGGGTAGTTTATGGCATCTTTAGGTTACCCCGGCAAGTACTGATTTGATAATCCAAACAATAACACAATCAGCAGCCAGCAACCTTAGCGGCTTTTTCTATGTTTTCATCTTATTATCAAAATCTACAAAACGTGGAGGTTCATTTCGAAATCGGTCTTGCGGCGATTTTCGAGTTCATCAAAACAGGGTTGGTCAGTTCAATATTGAAAAAATCTGCTCCCGGCAGCTTTCAAATGCCAGTGGAGCAATTTGTTTGGGGTGGGGAGCGGTTAATATATGGGTCATACCACCACGAATGCTGTCGGCTGTCAGTCTACACGGTTTAGTACCTTGTCAAGCTCCTTCAAGTTTATACACATTCCATTCGATGCTTTCATCTCACTTATTGCCGAGTCGGTAAAACCCTGTCGGCCAAACAGTACATGAGAAACTTGCCACCCTTCACCCATATTTGGCAAATCAAGCAGAGTCAAACGTGTTTTTTCGCCTGTTAAATCGCGAGCAATCTGGCGATCAATCTGGCGATCAATCTTATCTATACCCCATTTGCATTCCCCAAGCAAGATTCTCTTGCTGTCCCAATTCAGCGCCACAACATCTATTTGAACACGACGACTCCAATGGCTACCGATAGCGACTGGCGTGAATGGTAAGTTTCCGGCCTTGCCCTCCGCAATTGCCCATTGACGACAAAGTTCCTCGAATGCTGTTGCTCCAATGAAAGCTCGTAAATCTTGTTGGATGCGATCAAGAATTTGATCTGTTTGCATCAAGGGGTTATCTTGAAATGGGGCCAGGAAATGAAAATAAAACCGGAAATAGGGATCACATAAGTGATAACGCCCGGCTCGAGATTTGTTTTGCTCGCCAGGACGGATGGTAACGGGCAGACGCCGCTCTACCAATCGCAACTCTTGTAAAGTGGATAAATAGGCATTTACCGCTGTGCTCGGCAAAAAAGCGCGCTCGCCAATTTCGCTTATCGTATGATTCCCAGCCCCAAGGGCTTTCAAGACAGCCAAATAGTTTTTCAGTTCACGCACTTCATCATAGAGTAAAAAAGCTGGCTCGGCCAGAAACATTCCTCCTGGAGCAAGAATTACATTTCGAATATTCTCTACAAGCGATTGTTTTGCATTGAACCAATTTAAGTAGGCAGGAATGCCACCCACTATTGCATAAGCCGCTACCCGTTCATCGGCATTCCAGGATGGAAAAAACTCCTGTAAACTAGAAAATGGCAATGGCTCAAGATGCCACTGGGCTGTCATCCTGCCGAATAGTGGCGATTGACGCGACAAGAGCGTCTCCATAACACGGACATGAGAACCACATAATATAATCACCAAATTAGAGTGTTGAAAAAATTGATCCCAAGCGTGTTGTAACGCAGAAAGCATTGATGGGTCTGCTTCAGCGGCGTAAGGAAGCTCGTCCAATATCAAGATGTGCCTCTTATTTCCAAATAGATTCGATACAGCCTGCCATAATGCAGACCATGAACGGTGCACAGGAGCGCTTTCTTCGGAAACATTTAGCAGGCGAGCAAATAAACTATTCCTTTGCATGTTGGGGCTTTCCCGTTCAGCCGCCCAATAGGTGAAATCGATGCCACTATTTTTCGCCCAATGTAATAATAATTCTGTTTTTCCAACTCGACGCCGACCATAAAGCAATACCAATTGTGCTGGCCCTGGGCGTTCTCGTGTTAGAAGAGTATTCAAAAAAGCCAATTCTTTTCGGCGGTCGATAAACATAGCTGATCTCCTTATATAATTTGCGTTATTATAATCCAAATTATAATAACGGTGCCGCGATGCTATATTTGCGCTGGTATGAACAGGTGCGTCTGAGCCGATGGGCATAAACCTTGATGCACGCTTTAGTATAGCCACAATCGGTAGTTGATAACGAAAATGCGCCAAACCTGACGGGTTTGGCGTCAAAATGGCCTGATGGGCCGAAAACCCGGCTGAGTCGGGGCAGAATCCGACTTTTGAACCTGTAAGGCTTATTCGTTTACCCACCAGGGGAGTGGATAACTGATCAGTTGCATGACTGACCAGCGCCTGGTAGTTAAATCAGCGGCGAGTGCGGGGGTCATATTCCGATATTGAATAGGTTTCTGCTGCCCTTTGCGTTGCACTGGTTTTTCAGGTTTGACGCGCAAACTCTCGTGATTTCGGGCGAAGTGATGTTTGTGAGCATTGGGTTTGGTTTGCTTCCCCGTAATTTGCTGTTGCAATTGCCTTGTCAGGTAGAGAATGTATGCAAGAATAATCAGCGCTAGAATCAACTTAGTTAAAAGCAGATAGCGTGTTTTCACGAGTACGGTGCGTCCTTGTCAAAAAGTGGGACGCCATCTTAGCATAGGTTTGAGTTATCAACTACCGATTGTGACTGTATCCAAAAGATGTCAATTGACGATCTGCCTGAACACGTGAGAAAAGGGAAGACAGCGTTAGAGAAAAGACTTTCGGAATAAATGCCTCAATCTCCCCAGAGTCTATACATTTACAGCGCAGACCGCTTGAAAACCGTCTGCGCTGTTGTTTTTAGCAAATTCGTCAATCCTTTTGGCGTAAAGTCAACTTGAAGTATTACCCAGGTAGATTTTGATGGCATCGCTTGGGCTCACGACTTGGGCGTTGGCAGTGATGTTCTGTAACCCAATGGTGATGGTGACAGCCGGATTGGCCTGGATATTTTTGAACCAGTCTGCTTTTTCACGCCAGCCAGCTGCAACAAAGTATTCGTCTGTTTTGTCGTCGTGAGAAACCACTTCAAGCACAACCCTACGCAGCAGGCCGCTTTTGCGTTCGGTATGAGTTAGCATGAGGGGTGTGTGAGGTGAGAGATGGCATATTATTCGATCACACCATCCTTGACAAACCTTGTCAACTCACTCACGCTCCATTGCTCCAGTCCCAGTTTTTCTACGGTTCGCCCGCGCCGCCAGTAATCGGTTCTGTGGATGAAGCCACCCAGGCGGATGATGCTCTCCATCCCGCGCACACCTACTCCATAGCGCATCCCCAGCGAGGCCATCGGGACGAGACTCATCGGCACATCTTCGAAAATATAGCGGTGATTGAGCGTGGGAGGGGCTTTGATCCCATAATAGCCCGGCTGATTATGAATGGCTTCGTGCAAATCCTCGCCGGTTGTATCGTAGGCCAGTTTGAGCCATTCCAGCGAAGTGCGAGCGCGGATTCCTACCGCTGAGGCCACTGTGACCCGCTCGCGGTCAAGCACTTCAAGGATGCGCGCCACCGAAGGGGTCACACCATCGATATAAAACTGGTAATCGCCGTGGGTATGTTCGATCCAACCAGCGTTGAGCAGGGTCAGGGCCGGGTGGAAAATTGCACCCATGTTGTTCAGCCCGGTATGCAGCACATCCACACCGTCGATGTATTGGGGATAAGCATGCTGGATAGCCTGCAAAACGCGTTCGTTGCGTGTAGCGGGCAGGGCGGCCAATGGCACGGCTTCCTTGATACGGAAGATACGCGCCTGGGCCGGGCCGTCGGCTCGGCTGGCGTAGATGAAAGTTTCGGCCTCGGCCACGGTGACATCGGCGATGCATCCATTATCGCGCATCACTTTTACAAATTCAACTGCGCCCAGGGTGCGACCAGGGTGCAGGATGATAATTTGCCCATCTTTTAGGTGCGGTGCGGCAGCTTTGGCAACATCTGCATGGGCTGAGGAGGGCAGGACAACCATGAGAACCTGGGCGTGCCCTATGGCCTCCGCCAGGTCGGATGTTACTAGGCTGAGTTTGCCAAAGACATGGGTGCCGGTTTCAGGGATTTCCAGGTCGATTCCGCCGCGTTTCTGGATGACTGAAATATGATCGAAAGTGCGATTCCACAGGGCAACATCTGCACCCATTGAGGCCAGGTGGGCGGCCATGGCTTTGCCGCCATGTCCGGCACCCATCACGGTGAATTTTTCGGCTGTTTTCATGCGATTTTCCTTTCTTTCAAACCATCAATTTCCCAATGCGCTCACGCTGAGAAAGGGGAAGACCATGCTGATCAACAGCGACACTCGCGCCGTTGATGGTGCGGGTGTGGGCCTGCCCCAGGGCAAATGGGTTGTTGCGCAACTGGGGCGCGTCAAGCAGCCCGCTGGTGACGGCTTTGGCGAGGGTCGCCGGGTCCGTCCAGGGATCGTCTACGCCCAGCGGAGCAATCAGGCGAATATGTTCCAGCAGGGTTTTGGCCTCGGCGACCAGGATTTCTTTGCGCTCCTGCACTGCGGCGGCCTGGGTCATATCTGGCGCGCCGATGGCGTTGGTGATGGCGCGGCGGACGATTTTGCTGGCTTCGATGATGTCGTCGGCGGTGGCGGCATGATGGGCTTCGGTGTGGCCGACGATGTGATAAATATCGGGCTTGAGCGCCATTTGCAGGTAGGTGGAGGCGGCCAGATGTCCACGAGCGGCGTCGGGATCGAGGGGGTGGGAGAGCAGGCCAATGCGGGTTTGTTTCCAGATACGGAAGTTCTCATTCCGCAACGGTTTGATCAGATCCAAAATCGCGAGCATCTTGGCCAAATCCATCGCATCGCTGGTGCCGGGTGGGCTGTTGAACATCATCTGGGCGATGTAATCCTTCACGCCGAATTTTTTGGCGTTGTAGGCAGCCAGGAAAGCGGAAACGGCAAAGACCACATCCGACGAATCGCGCATGCCCCAGTGATGCGGTTCGTTGAGTTCAACGGGGATGTCTCGCTCGCCGTACCAGGCCATCACTTGCTGGTGTTCACGGATCGAGCCTTCCAAATCCCAGGGACCGCGTCCGTCCATTTGGTTGAACCAGAACAGCGGGATGGCGCACCAGGCGTTGTGGATGGTTTCGGTTAGCACTTCGGCGTAGCGGATGAAATCATCGGTGCCGGAATAGGCCCGCAGCAGGGGGAAATTCCCCCGGCGGCTGGCTTCGTATAGGGCGCGGAAATCATCCGGGCTGCGGACGGGGACGCCACCCGCGCCTTTACGACGCGGGTCCTGCCGCTCAGGGTGGAAAAAGTTTTCCTGGGCATCCTGGTCGGTGCCGAGTGAGATCAGGTCGAGAGCCTGGGCTTCGGCGATTTTCTGGATGCCTTCAATCGTTGCTTCCATCGTCGGCAGGCCGAAGTGGTGACGCAGAATCGGATAAGGCGACTTCCAGGCTATTCGCGCGGTGGTTGTCTGCGGGAAGTCAGATTCGGATAAATTTTGGGCGGGCTGCCCTTTCAAGTAGGCGAGTACCTGCTCGGGGCTTTCACTCCCGTCGAAGATTTTCTCAAAAAAGCCGATTTTGGCGGCCTTTTCGGCAACCGGCGGCGTACCCGCAAAGGCAAAACGAACGCCGTTTTCGTGCAACTCGCTGGCGGCCTCGGCAAACTGGCCGAGCAGGCGTTCGCCGGTTTCGGGGGTAAGACGGTACGAAACACCGATTAGATCGGCTTTTTCACGCCTGGCGGCCGCGAGCACGGTTTCGATGGAAGTGGCCGGGCCAAGAAAGACGGTTTTCCACCCGGCCTGCTCGGCCAGGCGCAGGAAATTGGAGACACCCGCCACATGGACACATTCGCCCAAGGCGGCGGCGATAACGGTTTTTTGGATCATTCTTTTTCCTTTCCGTTGTCTATACCATCAATTGAGGCGCGGCTGAGCAGGATATAACCGGTTGTCCCCGCCAACAACGAACCAAGGATGATGGCAATCTTTGAGTTTTGGGCAAAGGTGGTTTCACCAAAAGCCAGGATGGTGATAAAAATGGACATAGTGAACCCAATCCCACCCAGGAAACCTGCACCAATCAACTGGCGAACAGAAACACCCGTGGGAAATTTTGCCAGGCCGGTTTTAACAGCTAGGAGTGAAAAGAGAGTTATTCCTAACGGTTTGCCCAGCAGCAGGCCTGCGAAAATTCCGATGGTATTCGTAGTCAGCAAACTGGACAGGGAGGCACCCCGCAGCAAGACACCGGTGTTGGCCAATGCAAAGATCGGCATGATGCCAAAGGCGACGGGTTTATTCAGGGCATGTTGCAGACGATAGGATGGCGATGTTTCGCTGCCGTCGGTAAAAGGGATAGCAAAGGCCAGCAAAACGCCCGTAATTGCGGCATGAATACCTGATTGCGTGATGGCATACCACATGATGACACCCAGGAGCAGATAGGCAGGGAGCCAATACACTTTCCAGCGATTGAGCAAGAGCAGAACCACGAGAATACCCAGCGCAAGAGCAAGATAAGTAAACGCCAGGACACTGGTATAAAACAGGGCGATGACCAGGATGGCGATTAAATCGTCGATAATCGCCAGGGCAGTCAGGAAAACCTTGAGCGCCACTGGGATGCGGCTGCCCAAAAGTGCCAGGATGCCAAGCGCGAAGGCGATATCGGTAGCCATCGGGATGCCAAAACCAGCCTGGGTCAATGTCCCTCGATTGAGAGCATAATGAATCAGAGCCGGGGTAATAACACCGCCAAGGGCAGCAAACACTGGCAGGGAAGCATTTTTAAAATTCTTGAGTTCACCGACATATAGTTCACGCTCGATTTCAAGCCCGATAAGTAAGAAGAAGATTGCCATCAGGCCATTGTTGACCCAGTGCGCCAGGTCGTGGCGTAAGTGGAGTACGCCCCAGTCCAAGCCGAGCGGGAGGTGCCAGAAAGCGAGAAATTTTTCACCGAACGGCGAATTGGCGATGAGCAAAGCTGCACTGGCGCTGACCAACAGCGCCAGGCCCGAAGCCTGTTCGCTTTCGAAAAATTCGACGAACAATTTGGTCACTTTCATTTTGAGCATTGGCAGCCTTCTTCAAAAAACGGTTAATTCAGTTCTGTTCCGGTCACAGAGCGGGTACGGCCAACAGTTTCCGGCGGGATGCGCTCGCCGAACTGTTCGCGGAAAATGCGGTAGTAGAGCAGTTCCTCCTTGGAGCGTAGGGCGGCCTCGGGATATTCCCGCAAGGCCCAGGCAAATTCCTGGTCTGAAATATGCTGGTTGGCGTGCTGGCCGAGCAGGTCGCGGGAGCCTGCACCTTGTGAGAATTTTTGTTTGGGGCGTTGGAGCACCTGTTCGGGCAGGTAGCCGGCAAAGGCGCGGCGCAGGAGTGCTTTTTCGGTGCCGTGGCCCGTGTGGAATTTGAGTTCGGGTGGCAGGCTGAGCGCCAGGCGGATCATCTCTTTATCCAGGAAGGGGACGCGCCCTTCAATACTGTGCGCCATCGTCATGCGATCGGTGCGCTGGAGGTTGGTGTTGTGCAGGTTGGTGGTAATCGTCCATAACTCACGCTGGAATTGTTCCGAGTCAGTGACGCCTGCCAGGTATTCGTAACCGCCAAAGATTTCATCGGCGCCTTCGCCAGTCAGCATAACTTTGACGTGTCTGGCGGCCAGTCGAGCCAGGAAGTAGTTGGGGATGGCGCTGCGCACCAGGGCAGCATCGAAGGATTCGAGATGGTAAATGACCTGGGGCAGGACATCCAGCATTTCCTTGAAGTTGTAGATGTAAGCGTGATGGCGCGTTCCGAGCATCTCGGCGACTTCCTGTGAGCGAGCCACATCCTCGCTGCCTTCCATCCCGACAACAAAGGTCTCCAGAACATCGCGGCCTTCGCGTGCCAGGGCGGCGATCAAGCTGCTATCCAGCCCGCCAGAGAGGCTGACGCCGACCGGGATGCCTGGGTCGGCAATCAGGCGTTTTTGCACTGCACGGCGCAGGGTGGAACGAACCAGGTCATCGAATTCGGTTTCGGGCAGGGTGGGCTCCAGGGATGTGTTCCACTGTAAATCATCAATGTGAAAGTAGCGCACAAACCCATGCGAGTTGCTCCACCAGTGCCCGGCGGGGAATTCATGAATTTCGCCAGGGGTATCGAGCAGAGCCTTGATTTCAGAGGCGAAGTATAGTTCCTGGCCCTCCTGGGTGTAGTAGAGCGGTTTGATGCCAATCGCATCACGCGCCAGGATGATTTCTTTGTCGAAAAGCGCAAAAGCAAACATGCCATCTAGCAGGTCCAGGTTTTCCGGGCCGCGTTCGCCAATCAGGCGCATGACCACTTCGGTATCGCCATTGGTGGTCCAGATTCCGGGCAGGTGGTTGCGTAAGGCTTCAAAATTGTAGATTTCGCCGTTAAAAACGATCCAGCGTTGACCATCGGTCATCGGTTGGTGGCTGGCGGCCACATCCACAATCGAAAGCCGGGCATGACCAAGCGTACCAAAGAGGGTGGGGGTGACGCCCTGTTCATCGGGACCGCGATGGCGCAGGGTGCGCACCGCCTGTTCGACAAAAGTCTGGTTGTTGTTGGGGGTAACCCCGCAAAAGCCACACATACTTTTCTCCTTTACTTTTTCTTGATCCAGTCGAATTTGCTCAGTAGTTGTTGTCGCCGTTTGGGATGGAAAACGCCCTGGTTCGATGTGCGCACTTCCTCGACCGAATAAAAAATTTTCGGGTTGACGGCTTGAATAATGTGCTCGACCTGGCCCAACTCGCGGCGATGAATAGTGGTGAATAGGACTTTGACCGGACCGCTGGCGCCGTGCCCATCGAGAACAGTCACCCCGAACCCGGAAGCAGTCAGTCGTTTCGAGACTTCATCGCCCTCATGAACGGCGAAAATGCGCAATGTGAGCGTGCCAATCGCCAGTTTTTCCTCGATGAACATGCCAATGTAGTTCCCGGCGGCAAACCCGGCGGCATAGGCCAGGTAGCTGGAAAAATGCGTCAGGTTGCGCACCAACTGACTGATTGCGACGATCCAGATGAAAACTTCCACAAACCCCAGCAGGGGCGCAAGTCGTTTCCAGCCGCGCGAAAGGGCGATGATGCGCAAGGTGCCAAGCGTGACATCGGCGATACGGGCAAAAAAGATAAAGAGTGGCAAGGCAATGGGCGAAGTTTGAAAAATCGTTTCCACAGGTTCTCCAAAACGTTTTGGAAAAATGTTTGAAAGAAACCTGGCTGGCCTGGAGGCTCACCAGGTTTGTGATTTAACCCAGGAAGTACAACATCACGATGGCGCCCAGATACATAACCGCCAGAGAAATACCATCCCATGAAAACCGGTAGGGCGTTTTTGGTGAGACGCGATACATCAGACTGACGATGACCACACCCGTCATCATCATGGCGATGACGGCGGCGAAGCCGTTGGCATCTGTTAGTGAAGCCCAGAAGTTCCCACTGCCATCGGCCAGGTCGTAGATTGCCAGGATGGCGATATTGAAAAGGTTGGAGCCAAGCACATTGGCTATCGCCAGGTCAATCGCGCCCAGGCGGATGGCAGCCAGGCTGGCAGCAATTTCTGGCAGGGAAGTGGAAGTTGCCAGGAACAGGTTGCCCACGAAACTGCGTGAAAGTCCGGTAGAGGCGGAGATGCGGTCACCGATGGAAGCCAGCCAGATGCCCAACCCAACCACCGCCAGTGCGCTCAGGATAAAAACCAGGTACGCTTTGCGGGCGCTGATATGAGCATAACCGCCTACCTGGGCTTCTTTATTGAGCACTTCGGTTTGCCGAGCCTGTTCTATGGTCGAAATCATACGTCCGCCAAAGGCATAAATGACCAGGATCAGGATACTGAGCAGGCTGAAACCGGGCAGGCCAATGCTGTTGAACTGCGTACCAATCAGCACGCCCATCGCTACCATGCCGAGCAGCAGGATGCCCAGCCCGGCGGAGAGAATGTGCCCATCGTGGGCTTTAGAAAGGATGCGACCAGGCTGGTAAGCCAGGTCCATTACGGCGATTAATGCCAGGTTGAACAGGCATGAGCCAAGTACAGAACCGGCAGCCAGGTTGGGCGCTTCGAGCCAGGCCACTGCCGAAATACCGGAAGCCAACTCGGGAAGGGATGTGATTCCGGCAATGAGAATTGCGCCAACCCAGGCTCGCCCCAGGCCGGTTTTATCTGCCAGTACGTCGCCATACTTCGAGAGCAGGGTGGCGGCCCAGATGAGCAGCCCGGCACAGATGATGAATTCGATCCAAACCATGACTTACACTCCTGTCAGTTGGGCGCTGACATCCCAAAGGCGTTTTTGGGTTTCGGTGTTGTAGGCATTTTTATTAGCTTCAGCCGAGATGCCAGTGGCATCCCAATAACCGCCGGTTTTTTGTTCGCCAATCGGATCGGCGGCGAGCCAGAGATAAGTTTCAGCCATTTTTTCAGGGGTGATGGCGTACTTACGCTTGAGTGCATAAATTTGAAGCAATAACTTTGGCAGGTGGGTCAGGCGTTCATTTGGAATAGCTACATTTCCAACCCGCACACAATGAACGGTCACACCACTGCCGCGCAGACGATTTGCGAGGTCAAAAGTAAACATAACCTGGGCTTGCTTGGAATGATAGTAGGCGTGCTGCATACTGAATTTGCGCTCACCTTTTAGATTGTCAAATTCGATATCCAGGAAAGGATAGGTCATCAGCCCTTTGCTGGCCACCGTGATAATGCGACTGGGGGCGCTGGCTTTGAGCGTCTCGAGCAATAAATTGGTCATCAAAAATGGGCCAAGGTGGTTGGTGGCAAAAACATTTTCCTGACCATCTGCGGTCAACACGGGGGTTTTCTGAGTATGGTCAAAATTGGCGGCGTTATGAATGAGCACATCGAGACGTTTATGCCGAAGCTTGAACTCGCTGACAAACATACGAATGGATTTCTGCGATGACAAATCCATTTGCAGCAACTCGACCTGCTGGCTGTTCGCCGCTTTACGAACCTCGTTCACAGCCTGGGTGCCTCGCTCCATGGAGCGGCAAGCCATGACTACAGTTGCGCCACATTGCGCCAGTTGAATGGCGGCGGCTTTGCCAATACCCGAGTTCGCACCGGTAATAACGATAACTTTATCTTTCAGGTTGTAATCCATCGTGTTTCTCCTCAATCTGTTATTGGGACGATTTGCAGCCTTGGCGGAGGGCTGCCAGGCTGTTAGCGGCCTCGGGTGCGATGACTGCCGTAATTTTCATATGGGCTTCAAGTCGGGTATTCGCAGTTGGAACGCTTTCTCGCCCATCCAGTACACAGCGCACGAGCACACAACCCGGCGGCAGACCAAGCTTGCGCACTTCCTGCCCGTCGAAGGGCGCGCTGCGCTCGATTTCAAATTCAACCACCATGGGTTCCTTCAGGTTGATGGTGGGGTGGTTGCGCACCAGGTCGCGTTCCAGGAGAGCCTCATAAATGGGCAGGTCTTTCATCCATTCTGCGACTGCATAGGCGCAAAAACAACTGACCAGCAGCGGCAGCATCTGTTCATAATTGCCAGTCATCTCGATGATAAGCAGGGTGCCGGTCAGGGGCGCGCGGACAATCGCAGTAAAATACGCCGCCATGCCGACCACCGCAAACACAGCTGGAACTGGCACAACTTGCGGGGCCAAATAGTGGACTGCCTGCCCGGTAGCCAAGCCCAGCAACGCACCCAGCACAAGCAGCGGGGCAAAGATACCCCCGGCGGTGCCGGTGCCATAGTTTCCAATAGTAAGAAAAAAGCGCAGGGCAAACCAGAGCGGGATAGCGGTTAGCGCAAGTTGACCGGCAAGAACGGTTTCGGCCAGGGCGTGTCCGCTGCCAATGGCGATTGGAGAAAACCAGCCCAGCAAGCCTGCCAAAGCGCCAAAGAATGCGGTGATCGCCAGCATGCTGTTGCCTTTGAAGCGTGCAAACATGGTGAGCGTTCCAAGCAGGCTGCGATTAAAGAGCACGCCGAGAAGACCGGCCAAAATTCCGAGCAGGGCAAAAGCGGGTAAGGCGGTCAGGGGCGGTGTGGCGTAACTGGGAATGGAAAAGACCGGACTCGAGCCGGAGAAAACCCGCGCCACAATATCGGCAACAACTGCCGCGAGAAAGGCGGCAGCAAAAACGATCGGGTGAAAATCGCGCTGGACTTCCTCGAGCACAAAGGTCAGCCCGGAGATGGGGGCGTTGAATGCCGCCGCCAGACCTGCACCCGCACCGGAAGCGATCAGGGTACGCCGTTCACGAGGAGAGACCTTTAGCCAGTCTGCGATGATATCCCCAACCGCACCGCCCATTTGCACAGTTGGGCCTTCGCGCCCAAGCGCCAAACCGCTGCCCAGCGCCAAAACTCCAGCGGCGAATTTAACAGGCAGGACACGCCTCGAGTTCAGTTTGCGGAAACGGTGCAGAACGGCCTTGAGATGGGGAATACCGCTCCCACTGGCTTCGGGAGCCAAGCGGCGCACCAGGAAAACCGATAAGACAGCGCCAACGGTGCTGAAAATCACCGGGAAGACCCAGCCTAGCCATGGCCACTGATGCGCCCAGTTGAACAAGCCGTTCCGGATTGTGTCTGCGCCTGCCAGGGTAGCGCGGAACAGGGCTGCGACCAGCCCGGAGCAAAGCCCAACCAGCGCCGCGCGTGGTAACAATTGCCGCCGCTGTTGGCTGATGGCGGTGTATTCCTGGATTTCGGACTGCACTTCAGCAGATTGTTTTTGGGCAGTTTTGTTATCCATCGCTAACCACCGGTCGATTCTCGAATCAGCAACTTGGGCTCGATTTTGACCTGCCGTTCGGACAGCGCTTCGCCATTAAGCAACGCCAACAGCATCTTAACCAATTGGCGGGCGATCTCGTAAACAGGCTGATCAAGGGTGGTCAGCGGCGGCTGGGTGTGAGCCGAGTCGGCAATGCCATCGAAGCCGGCAATGGCGATGTCGCGTCCCACTTTGAGCCCGCATTCGTGGGCAGCATGCATTGCGCCGATGGCGGTCAGGTCATTAACGCAGACAATGGCAGTGGGCGCAGTTTCCAGCGCCAGCAATTGCCCGGCAGCCTGGTAGCCGCCTGTGGGGGTCAGGTCGGCGCGGGCCACGAGAGTCGGATTCGGGGCGATGGAGGCCGCCTCCAGCCCGGACAGGTAACTATGATAGCGATCATGGTCAATTTTGAGATCAGGGGATGCGCCGATATAAGCAATTCGACTGTGCCCCTGGTTCGCCAGGTGTGCAATCAGGTCCAAAAAGCCCTGTGCAGCATTGGCTTCTACGCCAATAAATTCCACCGGCAAGAGCGAACGTTCCAGCAAAACAAAGGGGAAGGCTTGCGCCGACAGGTATTGCACACGCCAGTCTTGCAGGCGGGTGCGGTTGAGAACCAAACCATCCACCTTGCGTCCTTGCACCCAGCGTTCATAGAGCGCCTTTTCGGCAGCGCTGTCGGGTGGGGCGGCGGAGACGAGCAGGTCAAAATTGCTGGCGGCGGCCATATCGCCCAGTCCGGCGATGAATTCAGAGTAGAACGCATCGGCGAATTGGGGTTTTTCGGTTGGCAAAATATAGCCAATCGTCTCAGAACGCTGCCTGCGCAACTGGCGCGCAGCCCGGTTTGGGGTATACCCCATCTGCCGGGCTGCTTCGAGCACGCGCTGACGGGTTTCAGCAGAGACATCCTCGTAACCGTCGAGCGCGCGGGAGACGGTAGTGATGGAAATGTTCAGTGAACGAGCTACATCTTTGATTGTGGTCATAGGCTACCCAAAACGTTTTGGATAAATATACCATGACTTTTAGAAGAATTCAAATCGATCGGTGAGTTTTACCTATACCTGTCAATCGTTGGTGCCGTTTCATTTGTTTAGAAAGATTCAATACTTTCAGAACCGAAACACTTGCATTTAGTGTAACCGGCAAGTCTGGCAAACTCACGGGATCTGAGAAAAATGTCGCCAAAGTGGGAATCGAACTCCCCGGATAACAGGCCGGGAGTTTGGGAAGGGTTGTTTCGGGTGGGATTGATCTGACCCACCAGCGATAGAGTTTCCTCGTTGGATGGAATATCTTTCAAGTCGTGCCCGTATTGAACAAAACGCGCTACGTCAGCTTTGTCGATCAGCACCTTGGCGGCATCCGGTCCAACTTGAACAGGTTGACTTCCTTCCCGTAGAGCTTCAGCACGCTGGCCTTGGGATCGGGCAGGCGGGTAAAAAGCAGGGATTTCTTTGCAAAGTAGGCTGTAAGACTTTGGCATTTTCGAGGCCGACCACGACCACTTCAACATCACGAGCTACAAATTATTGATAGTCATGGCATAACTGCGCCATATGTCGTTAGCCATACGGTAACGAAGTGGTTGAAGACCAGCAGCACATTTTTCTGTCCACGCAGTTGGGTCAGCTGGAAGGTTTGGCCCTAGAAATCGGGCAGGATGAAATCGGGGGCGGTCTGGTTTAAGGATACGCAGGGCTTGGGACAACTCTAGATCGTATTGAAATGATTGTTTCGATACTGAGAGACGAATACACTAATCGCTTGGTGGGACGCTGCGCATGTGAATCTCTGGAGTACCCGCCGGGCGACGGGTCACCAGGCGCGCCAGTTCCCTCATGACACCTTCGAAGATGACATGATAGGTAAAGCTATTGATCAAGAGCCCAGTCTTGCCATCTGTGGCAGACGAAGCAGCCCAAACTGCCTTGCGGGCAGGGTAATCTGGTGTGCGTCCCAGCACCCGTAAAAGGCATTAACCGAAAACAGCGAACTGGTAACCAGTGTGTTTTTTGCACCCGACCAGACCTCGATTACATCGGCATCCTGGGATGGCACGATCCGCACCTGGATGTTGCCTAAATAACCGGCTTCATTCGCTTATTTTGATGATCTGCAGGTTATCAAAATAGGCTTCTTTGACCTGGTAAGCCAGA
>CAZLSP010000040.1:0-37057 GCA_964562145.1 uncultured Anaerolinea sp.
TCATTGTGGGTTTCAGTCCAGTAATCCGAGTTTTTGGGTCAGGGTCATGTCAGATGGTTCGATCAGGATGCTGCCATCCGGGAAGATTAAGGTGGGGATGCGCACGCGGCGGGTCAGGCGTTCGACAAACAAGAATGCATCGTTGTCTTTGCCGATGTCAATATCAAGGTATTCAACCTTGTTTGAATCGAGCAGTTTCTTCGAGCGTTTACAGTCTGGGCACCAGGCTGCGCTGTACATCACGATTTTTGATGGTTTTGTGTTGTAGATATCTCTTTCAGCCATGCGTGAATCTCCGCGCAAAATTATACTAGCTTGCCAAAATTCACGACTTTACAAGTTCGTCGGGTAGCGGCGGCCAATCGGGCAACTGGTCGGCCATCTCAACCCAGTTTTCTTTGCCGCTCCAGGCTTCAATGCGCAGGGCGTAGACGGTGGTCTGGGCCAGTTCCTGATCGGTAATGGGGCGGTATTCTTTGCCTGGCGTCATGTGCGGGAAGTATTTATTGAGCAGGCCATAGAGCGCACGACGCTGCAAATTGGCATCGGTGATGATTTCCACTGCCCCGTAGACCATCACCGAGCGGTATTGGGTGCTAAACTCAAGCGCGGTATTGGCGGGTAGGAAGCGCCCAAACTCGCTTGTCTCCAGGCAGACCCTTGGTTCGTGCTCCAGGTTATCGCGCAGCCGCCCTGTAATGCTGGAGTGGAAAATGATGGCATGGTTTTCTTCATCAAACCAAAAATTGGTGGGAGTGATAAAGGGTTGCCCGTTGCGGCTGTGGGCAACATGGCCGATCAGGCTGCGGTGCAAAAAGGCGCGGATCCAGGTTTCGTCACGCAGGTATTCCATTTTGCGCTGGTATTGGGCCGGGCCGGCCTGGGAATAATCTCTTGGCATAGGAATTCCTCTTCTCAGGCAGTATTGCGCAGTTTTTTCCACGTCGCTTCCGCGTCGGGGATTTCACGGGCGGCCAGCCGCAAGATTTCAAAACTGCGTTCAATGAGCATATCCATATGCTCCAGGGTATAGGGTTCGCCCGCATCGGCATTTTCGAGCGCCTTAATCAGCGAACGGCGCAGGCCGCTGGCGCGTCGCGCCCAGATTGAATCGACAGACAGGCGTTCCAGGCGGGCGGTTAACAAACGGAGTAATTCCAGGCGTGGATCGGTCATGGCATTTATTGGCATGAAACGCTAATCGTCGAACTGCGGGCCTGGCCGGCATCGTTGAAGACTTCCACCGTGTAACTCACCGATTGTCCCACACCGACAAAGGCAACATCGGTATAAGCGGTGCTGTCGGCGGGCATACTGGCGACAATCTCGTCGTTACGGAAGATGTTAAACCCATCTTCGTTGTTATTGCGGTCGCTCCACACCAGGCTGACAGTGGCATTGCTGCCGCCGCTGGCAAACTCACACTGATAATCCCACGAAGACCAGGCCGGGGCCGTAGGTGGCTTGGGGGTTGGGGTGGGTGGCGCTGTGACCGTCGGCAGGGCCTGGAAACTTCCCGAGGCCTTGGCATAATCCCCGGCCACCCAGCAGTCCTCGCCGCTGTTGGGATTTTTCACCAGCCAGTAGTTCTCAAGCCGCCCCAGGGCTTCAGTTTGCGCCCCCGCGCGGATGACCGTCACCACTTCAAATTCTGTCCCTGGTCCCTGGCGGCAGTTGGTATCGCCTTCAAAGCGCAGCATGGGGGTGGCATAGGTAGGGGTAATGGTGGCTGTCAGCGTAGCAGTCATGGGGATGGGCGTAAAAGTGGGGGGCAGCGTGGGCGTATACAGCGCCTCCAATGTTTGCGCCGCAATCGTTCCGACCAGGCCAGGGTCTACGGTCGCTACCGGAGTGGCCGGGGCCGCCCCAGGCAGGTTACAGGCGGCCAGCATCAACATAAGCGGCAGCGCCAGCCAGCCCTTCGGATTCAGTTTCATGCATCCTCCTTCAGAACGATTTCTACAATCGCATCTTTTTTAACGTCGTTCACAAAATCAACCTGGATTAAACCGGGCCTGTTCGATACCGGCAGCGGGGCGCCGTTATAAGATGCCGAAAGCGCCTCCCCGGCGTGGTGCAAGAACAGACTCACCCGGCGCTTTTCCACCTGACCCTCGAAATTCCCCTGCGCCCCCGAGACTCGTATCCGCAAGATGTGTCCCGGTTTCTCGGCGCGGATTCGTGTTTGCGAGAAGGCCCCGCGCTGGTAAGCGGTCGACCAACCATCGTCATCGAGGAACAACCCTTCGCTGGGGTAAGGCCCCCAGGCGTGATATTCCAGCACTTCAAACTGGTGCCCCTCGGGAATGTGCTGTAAAACCGGACCCATGGGGAGAATGGAACCGCCGCGCACCAGGATCGGCATGCGCTCCAGCGGCGCATCGTAGCGGATGGTTTGTCCGCCGGGCCAGCTTTGCTCGCTCCAAAAGTCGTGCCACTCCCCGCCTGGCAGGACTATCTCGCGTGAGGTGGCTCCGGCGGTCACAATCGGGCAGAGCAGCAAATGCTCTCCGAGCATCACCTGGTCGTCGATGGCGCGCAGGCGCTCATCATGCTGGAATTCCAGCACCAGCGGGCGCAGCATTGGCACGCCGGTCAGGTAGCTTTCATGCGCCAGGGTGTTGAAATAAGGCAGCAGGCGGTAACGCAACTGGGCATACTTTTGAAAATTGGCTTCCACGCTGGCGTTGTGCGACCATGGGAAGCGCGTGTTGTCGATTTCGGGCGGGCGCACAAAATAGCGCGCCACCGGCGAGAGCAGGCTCCATTGGGCGTAGCGCATATGCGTTTCGGGGGTGGTTTTGCCATCCAGGCCAAAGACATCGGCTGTCCAGTAAGCGAAACCGCTCATGCCCAGGTTCAAACCGGCTCGGATAGTGCGATGGATACAGTCGAAGGTCGGCTTTTGGTCGCCCAGGAACAGGGCCGGGAAACGCTGCGACCCAACCCACGCCGAACGGGCATAGACCAGGCTGCGGGCTTGCTTTGGGTTCATTTCGCTTTTGCCATTATAGATGGCGCGGCTGTAATAAAAACCGTACAGGTTGTGCGCTTCGCGCCCATCCATGCCATTGTGCAAGCGGGCATCATCGGGCAGGTCTTCGCCGTCGTCATTTTTGATGAATTCCACACCTTGCTGGTAAAGCGGGCGCAGCTTTTCATTAAACCAGGCGGCTGCTTGTGGGTGGGTAAAGTCAATCATCCCCCCGGCCCCAAACCACCAGCGGACGTTTTCGTGGGCCAGGTAGCCTTTGTTTTTGGCTTCAGCAAACTCGGTCAGGGCGCGCTCATCGTCGCTTTCGACGCCGCGGGTAACGTTGTGCCCAAAGGTGTTCAGCAGCCATTTTTGCAGCGGACGGTTGCGGGTGTTGAGGAATGGGGTCAGAATCAGCCCCAGGCGGGCTCCCAGGGCCTGTAAACCGGTCACAAGGGCCTGCGGGTCGGGAATCAGCGAGCGGCGCCATTGCAGGTTGTGGAAGCGTTCCTCCCAGTGATAATCCAGGATGACGGCATCCAGGGGGATTTCCTTTTCACGATGGCGGCGTACCAGTTCCAGCACGGTATCCTGGTGGCCTTGTGGATACGATGTGGCCCATAACCCAAAGGCCCAACGCGGCAGCAGTGGCGGTCGCCCGCTCAGTGCGGTATAGGCGCGCAGGATGTCTTTGTAGGACGGGCCGTGGAAGAGCAGGTAATCTGCGCCGGGACCATCGGCTTCAATGACGAGTGTCGTTTCGTTAATTTGCCAGCGTGAGCGGTGCGCGTTGAGCAGCAAAAAGCCATAGCCGTTGGATGAGATGAAAAACGGCAGCGCCGAATAGGTTTGGGTTTCCTGTTCGCCAAAGAGTGCGTTGCGAATGTCTAATTCTACTGTGCCGCCCTCGCGTGCGAAGGCGTTGAACCATTCGCCCCAGCCATAAAAGACCTCGCCAGGTTGGCGGGTGAGCGTCAGCCGGATGCCTTCATCGACTTTGTGGTTGCCCATGTAGAAAGCGGTCTGTGGAATGTCGAAATAGCGGTAGGGTCGCCGGGTTTTCAAGCCCAGTTCGGGCGCGGCGGCCTCAGAAAAAAAGCAGCTGACTCGCTCGGTGCCAGCACACACCAGGCCATCCCTTTGGTAGACCCGCAGGGTGGTGGTGTTTTGCATGCTGGCGCTTAGATCGGGGAGTACGTCTTTTAGCCAGGGGCGTTCGGCAGGCGGAGAGCCGTGGTAATGGGTTATCCGAACAGCGTTAGAAGCGATGGGGCGGATCAGCAGCCCGGTGTTCATACGGCTATAACCTCGAAGGGGGTCTTTCTATCTCAAAAAAGTCGTTGACACGTGTATACAGGTTCCCGGCCAATTTGCCAATGGCTTTTAGTGCGCGCGGGTCTATTTTGTCGCTGGCAGCCAGCACACGGTCATCGAAGTGCATGTGCAACACCTGGCCGATGACGACGCTGCCGCTGCCTGGCTGGGAGCCAATTTCTACAATCTGTTGGACTCTGCACTCAAAATGGATGGGACTGAGACTCACCCGCGGCGGCCTGACCGTTATGGAGGGTGTGGTTGCCAGCCCGGCGACCTCGAATTCGTTTAACGTGGGGGGCGCTTCGACAGCCGAGGCGTTCATGGCGGCTGCCAGTTCCTCGGTGACGATGTTGACAACAAACTCGCCCGTGGCGCGCACGTTGGTGAGGGTGTCTTTGGGCTGGCCGTCGCTGCCGCGCACCATGGGGCAGAACAGTACTGTGGGCGGGTTGGCACACACAACGTTGAAGAACGAGAACGGAGCCAGGTTGGGGGTCCCGTCTGCGGCGAGGCTTGAGATCCAGCCGATGGGGCGGGGGATGACAGAGCCGATTAAGAGTTTATAGACCGAATTCCAGGGCAGTTCGGCAGGGTTGATGTCCATTGGGTTAGCCGACCTTGGGATGGGCCCTTCCGCCGATGCGCAGGAAACGCACCTGGCCGTTTTCACCACGGATGAAGTCGCCGAGGGCATTTTTCATCGGTTCATCGAGCCCGATGACTTTGTCGTTTTCGTAAAAAGCCAGGCGGATGGGGGGCATGGCCGGACCGGCGGGTGAATCGGGGGTGGGGAACCCGCCGCGCGGGATTTCGTTCATCACCAGGTAGCCATCCCTGGCTTCAAGGTTGAAGGCAGAAAGGGGCAGGTCGTAGCTGCCAGTAAACTCGGCGAGTTCGTCGTCCTGCTTCAGGCGCGGTTGAGGGGCCGGGGTGGTGATGCCAAAATAGATATCCATGATCCAGGGCAGGATATTGGCGGTGATGACGCCGCCATCGTCGCTGTTGGTTAAGACCGCTACGGCAAAATCTTTTTCGGGAATGAAGTGGAAGATGGCTTGCTGGCCTTTGGTCGCGCCGCCGTGACCATATACGGTGATCCCCTCCATCTCGCGGATAAACCAGGTGATACCGATCTTCCCACGGCCGCCAGCATCGGCCTGGGGTGCGCGCATTGCTTTGAGGCTCTTGACCGAGATGAGTTTTTTGCCGCCTTCAGGCTTGCCGTTGCTCATATGGAAGCGCCCGTAACGCAGCAGGTCGCGCACCGTGCTCACCACACCGCCGACGGCTGCCCCGGCGCGGCCAATGGCCCACGGACGGGCCACACGCACTTCCTGGCCGTATTTCATGTGCCCGGCGACAAAGCGATGGGTAATCATGATATCGCTGGGGAAAAAGAAGGTCATGTTCATCCCCAATGGGTCGAGCAGCAGTTTTTGGGCGGCATTCTCGAAGGGTTGTTTGGTGAGCATCTCAACGAGGTACCCGGCAATGTTAAACCCGGCGTTGTTGTACGACCATAATTCGCCTGGGCGGGTGACTTGCGGCAAAATGTCGAGGCTTTTGACCATCTTCTTAAGCGCATCATCGCCGTTGCCGAAATCATTGAAATAGTCGCCGACCCAGCCGCCAGTATGGGTGAGCAGGTGACGGGTGGTGACGGTGGCTGTTACTTCGGGGTCGGAAAGTTTGAGTTTGGGCAGGTAGGTTTGAACAGGCTGGTCGAGGTCGAGTTTGCCTTTTTCGGCCAGCAGCATCAGCAGGGTTCCGGTGAAGGTCTTGCTGATGGAACCCACCTGGAAGAGGGTGTCGGGTGTGACTGGCAGCGGGTGCTCCGCGCTGGTAACGCCAAACCCGGCGCTGAATTCCTGGCTGCCGTTCCAGACGCCTACCGCAACCCCTGGCACATCCAGGCGTTTCATGTCATCGACAATTCGGTCGCACAGTTCATAGAACTGTGGGTCTTTAATTTTTTTAAGGGCACTTTTTCGGTTCATGATCACTCCTGGCGAGCTCTTTTGAATAGGTCTGCTTTATTGTATCAAAATGCAGGGAGGCTGTCTCCCGCCTCCCTGCATTTTGGGGTTACTTTTGCCGGTTTATTGGCCGTCGCCTTCGAGCCAGGTATCCATGTATTCGGGTTTTTCCAGGGCCAGGGCCTGGCGGGTGAGGTGCAACGGGTAAAAGGTATCGACCATGACCGCCAGCTCGGCGGTCTCTTTTTTGCCAATCGAGGCTTCGGTCATGCCAGGCTGCGGGCCGTGAGGCAACCCGTAGGGGTGCATTGAGATGTCGCTGCGGTCGATGCCTTTGCGTGACATGAAGTTGCCCTCGGCGTAGTAGATGATTTCGTCTGAGTTGACGTTGGAGTGGTTATAGGGGGCCGGTATCGCTTCGGGGTGGTAGTCGAACAGGCGCGGGACGAAGGAACAGACGACAAAGTTGTGCCCGTCAAAGGTCTGGTGAACCGGCGGGGGCTGGTGGATGCGGCCGGTAATGGGTTCAAAGTCTTCAATGTTGAAAATCCACGGGTACAGGTAGCCATCCCAGCCGACAACATCCAGCGGGTGGTGGTCGAGGATGTGGCGGGTAAGCCGGTCGCGGACTTTGACATGCACTTCGTACTCGCCGCGCCCGGTGTGGGTTTCGAGTGTCTCCGGTACGCGGATGTCGCGTTCACAGTAGGGGGCGTGTTCGAGCAGTTGGCCGTAGGCGTTGCGGTAACGTTTGGGCGGCTCAATCTGGCTGGGGTTTTCGATGGTAAAAAAGCGACAGGGGCCATGCAGTTGCATTTGCCAGGTGGTGCCGAAGGGGATGACGATGTAATCGCCGCTGCGGAAGGGCAGGCTGCCGAACTGGCTTTTGAGCGTGCCACTGCCTTCATGGACGAACCAGGTTTCGTAGGCCTGGGCATTACGGTAGAAATACTCCATGTTTTGCTCGGCGACGCTGACGCCCAGCAGCACGTCTTTGTTGCCCAGCAGGGGAATTCGCGCCTGTAATGGGTCGCCCGCTGCGGGGAGTTGGGCGGTTCGAAAGGCGCGGTGCCGGATGGGGCCAAAATCTACGTATTCGGGGGCCGTGGGACCCAGGTCTTCTGCCGTGAGGATGCGCGGCGGCAAGAAGTGATGATACAGGATGGATTGGAGCGAGGAAAAGCCCTCCAGCCCCATCAATTCTTCGCGGTACAAACCGCCATCCGGTTTGCGAAACTGGGTGTGGCGTTTGTGAGGGAGTTGTCCAAGTTTGTGATAAAAGGGCATGTGAACTCCTGTGCGGCTGCTTGTAGGCGGCCAGGTGAGTGGGTTTAG
Source organism: uncultured Anaerolinea sp. (assembly GCA_964562145.1). GTDB lineage: Bacteria > Chloroflexota > Anaerolineae > Anaerolineales > Villigracilaceae > UBA5195. The sequence goes on from CAZLSP010000040.1 coordinate 7,603, forward strand.
GGGCCAACGCGAATGGATTGGACGAGATAGTCCAGGTTTTCGAGGTGCGGGGCGAAAGCCCCGGCCAGGGTGATGTCGAGCATATCGGATACCCCGTTGTAGTAGCTTTCAAAATCGGCGATGGGAGCGCCAAAGACCGGGAAGGGCAGGCCGCCATCCGGGAGGGGTGAATCGTAGGTTTCGGGCAGGGAGGGGTGATGAATTGGCAAGATAACGATAACGTAATACTCGCCATCGGTGGTGAGGCCCTGGAAGTGGTAGAAGAGCCCCTCGTTGGTGATTGGGCCAACATCTTGCCCATACTGGGTCAGGAAGCGCACCCCCGCCCCATTCTGGAAGGGGATGTAGAATGCTTTGGAGGTCATTTGGGCCCCGGCGTTGAAGAATGGCACAAAAGGCAGCGCTTCGGCGGGGATGGGGGCGCCAGGGTTGGCGAGGATTGCTTGCAGGCGTTCGATGCTGGTGGCTGCGCCGTTGTTCAGGTCGGCGAATCCTTTGGCCGGGTAGACGCGGATGCGCGGCTGGTGAAAGGTGTTTTGCAGCGCGTAGCCATCTAGGGTTAGCTCGATATGACCAGGTGTCCAATCCCAGGGGGCGTAGGCATCCCCTTCGGCAGGCGGGAAGGTCTGACCGCTGGCACCGGTGGCAATTCCGGAGGGCAGGACGAGGGTGAGTTGCTCGTATGAGGCGGGCTGGCCGGGATAGGTCGGGGCCGCGGTTGGGTTGCCGGGTATTTCTGCCGATGGGATGGGCGCAGGGGTAAGGGTGGGAAAAGCGACCGGGGTGCTGGTGGCCGGAGCAGGCGGCGCGACGACAAAGGGCAGGTTGCAGGCCAGCGCCGTCAGGGCCAGGGTAAGCAGGATAGCAGGTAGGCGTTTCATGGTGATGTCTCCTTTGAGTGATGTCCCCTAAACGCCTGGGGCAACGATTTTGTTCCGCAGGGTTCCAATCCGCTCGATCTCTAGTTCTACTTCGTCGCCGGGTTGCAGCCAGGGGCCTTCGCCTTTGGTCAGTTCCAGCAGGCAGCCGGTTCCCACGGTCCCTGAGCCGACCACCTCGCCGGGCAGGAGGGTAACTTCCTCGCTGATACGGGCCAGGATTTCGCCAAAGGACCAGAAGATGTCTTTGAAGTTGCCCGCCGAGCGTAATTCGCCGTTGATGCGTGCTGTCATAGCTAGGTCGTAAACGCCGGGGCGGCCGGTGGTACGGTCGGTCAGCTCGTCGAGGGTGACGATGCAGGGGCCGAGCGATGAGGCAAAATCTTTACCTTTGGCCGGGCCGAGACCGGCTTTCATTTCGGCGCGCTGGATGTCGCGGGCTGACCAGTCGTTGAAGATGGTGAAACCAAAGAGGTGGCTGGCGGCCTGTTCTGCGGTCAGGTTAATGCCGGGGGTTCCGATGACGGCGGCAATTTCCAGTTCAAAGTCGAGCGCGCTGGTGTAACGGGGATAAGACAGCGGGGCGTCGGGTCCGAGCATGGAACGCGCGTGGGTGTAGTAGAAGATGGGGAAACGGTACCACTCCTCGGGGACGCTGCGTCCGCGATTTTCGTTGGCTTTTTTGACATGTTGTTCGAAGGCGTACGCATCGCGCAGGGTGACCGGTTGAAGAGGAGGCAGCAGGCGGATAGCGCTGCGCGCGAAATGATCCGGGCCGGAGCCTGTTTCCGTTATTCTTTCCAGTACCTGGCGGAGGCTTTCCCAGGCGGCCGGCCCGGCCTCGATCAGTGTTTGCAGGCTATGGGGTGCTTCAGCGGGAGGCAACCCGGCCCAATCCCATGCGGATTGCAGGTCGAGGACAGTTTCGGCTGTGGAGGGGGTGGCGGATGGCAAAACGGATGGTAAAGCGGATGTTGAAGCGGAAAAACGGATGTTTTTCGCCGGGCTTATAAGCGCACCGGGGCGCGGCTGGTGGGTTTGAGGGTCGAGGTAGGTGACCAGTTTCATACGAACAGTTCTCCCAGCAGGTGGATGAGGCGGAATGCGTCTGTGATGTGCCTGGCCGATGCGATTCCGGCATGGGCCAGCAGTGGGGTATTGAGCAGCCAGGTTTGTCCGTGCGGGCGGAGTTTCAGTTCGGCGAAGAGGGCCTGGACTTGCTCTTCGGGCAGGAGTGTGTCGCTGGGGCTTTGCAGCAAGATGACGCGGCTGTGTAGCCCGGCGAGCTTGCCGCGCGGTGATAGTTGGGTGAGCGCCGTGCCCTCGTGGGAAAGTCCCTTGCGACTGGGGAGGGCGAGCGGTTTGAGCAGGTCTTTGTACAGCGCTTCTTTCTCAGGGGTGGACATGCCGACCGAGTAGCGCAGGAGTGCCTGCCCCAGGTGTTGCCGCATTTCAGGTGCAAGGTTTAAGTCCGCCTGATTGCGCCAGGCAATAACGCATTGAATCCAGACGTAGTCATCCCAGGCGGGCGTGTTGGGCGAGGCGGGTTCGGGTCGGTTGTGCAGGGTTTCCCAGACGAGTTGCAGGTCGTAGAGTGGGCTGAAGAGCAACAACGGGTCGAACAGGTCGCGCCCTGTTGGGGTGGCGGCTGTGGTCAGGGCCAGGCTGGCCCCCGCTGAAAAGGCGACCACGGCCAGGGGCAGGTCGCTTTCGGCGCGCAGGCGGCTGGCGATGTGGAGTAGTTTTGCCTGGTCAGCAGGATCGAAACGATAGGCTTTGAGCCCCTCCAGGATGGGAACCACAACCCTTAGCCCGCTGGCGGCCATAGAGCGCGCGAAATGCATCAGGCGCGGATCCTTTTCCCCGGCCAGGGCCAGCCCGGAGATAAGCAGGGCGGTTTTGCGAAACTGGCCGGGGCTGTAGATTTCAAAGTCAGGATGATGTTGAGCAACCGGCGTGGTTTGCCCCTGGCCCAGCATGGCAAGGAAAGTGCGCGCTGCCAGCAGGTCGGCGGTAAAACGGTGCATTACAGATTCCCGCGCCGTTCCTGTTCCAACTCGATCGACTCAAACAGGGCTTTAAAGTTCCCTTTGCCGAACCCGCGCGCGCCGTGACGCTGGATGATTTCGACAAAGACGGTGGGACGATCCTGGATGGGGCGTGAGAAGATTTGCAGCAGGTAGCCTTCGTCGTCGCGGTCAACCAGGATGCCAAGTTCGTTGATGGCTTTCAGGTCTTCTTTGATGGCCCCGACCCGTTCGGGGAGCATTTCGTAATAGGTATCGGGCACGCGCAGGAATTCGATGCCGCGTTCTTTAAGTGCGCGGACGGTTTTGAGAATGTCACCGGTCGCCAGGGCAATGTGTTGAACGCCGGATGAAAGATAGTAGTCGAGATATTCTTCGATCTGGCTCTTTTTCTTGCCTTCGGCGGGTTCGTTGATGGGAAATTTGACGCGCCCATTGCCATTCGACATCACCTTTGACATTAGCGCGGAATATTCGGTGGAAATATCCTGATCGTCGAAATGCAGCAACTGGCGAAAACCCATGACCTGGTGGTAGAAGTTAACCCACTGGTTCATTTTTCCAAGCTGGACGTTGCCTACCATGTGGTCGACCGCTACCAGCCCGGTCGGGTCAGCTTTTTTGTCTTGGATGGCGCGATAGCCGGGGGCAAAAACACCTTTGTACTCCGAGCGGTCGATGAAGACATGCAGGGTTTCGCCGTAGGTATAAATGGCGGAGCTGCGATAAAGCCCGTGGTCGTCTTTTTCTTCTTTAGGCCCCCAGGCCGATTTCCCGCCGCGAGCCGTGGTCTCACGCCAGGCTTGTTCTACATCCGCGACTTCGAGCGCGATAACTTTGACCCCGTCGCCGTGCAGCATGTGATGGGCTGCCATGGCGCTGGAGGGTCCGTATGGTGCCGAGACGACGAAGCGGATCTGCCCGGATTGCAGGACATACGAGGCGAATTCGCGGTTTCCGGTTTCCAGGCCGGAGTAGGCTACCGGGGTGAAGCCAAAGCCTTTCCACCAGTAGTACATGGCATGTTTGGCATTGCCCACGTAAAAGTGGACATGGTCAACCGCTTTAATTTGCAGGAAGTCGCCTTCCTCGGTAATGGGACGGGAATCGAAAACAGGGGCTTTTAAGGCCATTTTTCCTCCTTTGAATTGGGTTATTAAGATTTTACGACAAAAGCTGTCTGATTGATATTGGAATTAATATCTTACTTGTTCGTTCAATCCGATGCTTGGGAGTCATTGCATTGGGCGAACGAAAAAGCTCCTCCGTTCTGAAACGGGGGAGCTTTTGGGGATGGAAATCCGTTTTATGGGTCGATCACTGTTCCCGGCGGGATCAAGTCGTTGCGGATGAAAAGGCGGAAGTATTCGGGTGAAGCCACCAGGGTGTAGCGGTCTACGAGATATGCTTCGAGACCGGGGAGGACGAAGCGCGCAATCAGCACTTGCTCGGGGTTGTATTCGCGCATGGCATAGAGGACATCTGCTTCGGTTAGGCTGCCGGTGACCAGGCGTTTGCGCGAGAAGGTTGCCAGGCTGGGAGGAATGGGTCGTTTAACGATGAAGGCATACATCGGCATGTCGGTCAGAATCCATTCGGTCTGGTCGATGTAATCGTTCATGGTGTTGATGACGCGCAGTTTCCCGGCGGTGGCTTGCAGGGCAAACCCGCTGAACTGCGGCCGGTCCATCAACTCGGCGTCTACAACCGGGGCGTAGTGCCATAGCACGCCTCCCAAACCGGCCAGCGCCAGCACGCCCAGCACGGTGGACAGGCGCAGCAAGTCGGCGGGTTTGCGGATGCCAGCAAGGGCTTTGATTCCCTGGCCTACAAAGACAGCCGCCAGCATGGCAAAGGGAACGGTCACCAGGAGCTGGTGATGGTAGAGAACCGGGGAGTAAAAGCTGAACAGGGCGTAGGCCAGGGCTGCCCAGGCCAGCGGGTAGAGACCCAGCCAGTTGCGCTTGTAAATAGAATATACCGCGCCCAACCCGCCCAGGAGCAGTAAGGGCACGGCTGTTTGCAAGTGATAGTTGATGGAGTAGTTTTCACCCTGGAAAACGGCCTTGCTAGGCGCTTCGACGTGCGGGAAGACAATTTGCCAGATGTTTTGGGGCCCAACCAGGATCAATCCGAGTACGGCGGCCATGACGGTAAAGCTAAGCCCCCACAAGATGGCCGGGCGTAGCATTTTCCATGCTAAACCAGCGGAGCGGTCTTGGAGATAGGCTGAAAGGGTGATGCCAAGGACAAAGATGGGGGCCACAAAACCGGTGAAGAGCTTAATCAGTACCGAAAGCGCCAGTGCAAGGCCCGAAAGCACCAGCCAAAGATCATTTTTCTGTTTATGCCAGAAAAGCAGCAGGGTCATCGATAGGGCTGCCAGCGCAATCGACGGGATGCCGATCATGACCGAGACGCTTAACACCAGGAAGCGCGGCGCAATCACGATGAGCGGCAAAAAGGCCAGCGCGGAGAGGTCTCCCCAGGTGAGTTGCAGGAATTGGGCGCAGGACCAGACCAGCAGGGTTGCGAACAACAAGACCAGGAAACGCGCCGGGGCGACATCGAACCCGGTCACGCGCATGAGCAGCGCCAAAAGTTGTGTGAAGAGCGGCGGCTGGTCGCTGGAGACTTCGCTGTAAAGCGGATAGCCCTTGACAACCAGCATCGAGCGCATCAGGTTCAAGCCTTCATCCCCGTCGAACTGGATTTTCTCGCGGAAGGGGTAAAAGGAAAAGGTAAAGGCGAGGAAAACCAGGGCGATCAGGACTGGCAGGATGTAGGGCCAGGCTTTTTGAAAGGAGAAAATTCTCATAACGGGAAGAATCCGATAGGTGGGAATGGAACCATCAAAAACGATTATATCATTTTGGGAAATTGGGCTTCCGGCGACAGGTATCGCCCAGCCGGTCATAAAAAGGAGCGCGGCCAAAGGTTGGCCGCGCTCCTTTTTCTTTCGTTTTTTCCTAAGCGTCTTTCATTTTTACGTAGAATAGCGTCGAACCGTCGATCTCCTGGGTTTTCATCTCGAAATACTCTTTCAGGCTGCTTACCAGGCGTGAGAGCTGGCGCTGACCATAGGTGCGAGGGTCGAAACCGGGGTCGAGCTGGTACAGGGCATTGCCCATGTGGTCCAGGCGCGCCCAGCCATCTTCCTGGACGGCAATCTCGTAGGCGCGTTCAAGGATGGGCATTGGGTCGGGTTCATCTTTTTCGGCTTTCTTTTTGGCCGAAGGTTTGCCCACCCGTTCTTTGGCTTTTTTGGTTTCGCTAACCAGGTTTTCTGTGTAGACAAAGACATCACAGGCGTTGACAAATGGCTTGGGCGTCTTTTTCTCGCCGATGCCCATGACAAACACCCCCGATTCGCGGATGCGGGTGGCCAGGCGGGTGTAATCGCTATCGCTGGAGACCAGGCAAAAGCCTTCGACCACTCCCGTGTGCAGGATGTCCATGGCGTCGATGATCATGGCACTGTCGGTGGCGTTTTTGCCTACCGTATAGCGAAATTGTTGGATGGGTTGGAAGGCGTGATAGTTCAGGATGTCCTTCCAGGAATTCATGTTGGGGGTCGTCCAGTCGCCATAAATGCGCCGCACGGTGACCAGGCCGTATTTTCCGGCCTCCACCAGCATCTGCGGCAACAGGCTCGACTGGGCGTTGTCGCCATCGATCAGGATGGCGATCTTGTGTCGGGATAGGGATGAAATTTGCTCTTCGGGCATGGTTTCATTATACTTGTTTCTATTCTTCCTGGGTTCCCGGGCGGGTCTTTACACAACCTTTAAATTAGCTTTACTGGGCTTTTATGCCCGCTTTGCGTCCTCTGCTACAATAAGGGCAGCGAAACAACCTGAAAACTCCTATCCCTTTCAAATTTTGCCTGCTACAGGGCCAACTATGCCAAAAATCCTTGTCATTGATGATGAACCATCCATTGTTAACCTGGTTTCTGCTTATCTCAAGCCCGAGGGCTACGAGGTCTTTACCGCTTCAGATGGCATTGCCGGGCTTAAGGCGGCTCGCGCCTTCAAACCCGACCTGATTGTGCTCGACCTGATGCTGCCCGGCATGGATGGCATTGAAATGCTCAGCCATCTGCGCCGCGAGTCGGATGTGTATGTCATCTTGCTGACGGCCCGCACCGAGGAAACCGATAAGATTGTCGGGCTTTCGGTTGGCGCGGACGATTACGTGACCAAGCCTTTTAGCCCGCGCGAATTGCTGGCCCGCATCAAGGCTGCTTTGCGGCGACTCAAAACGGCAGGCGCATCTGGGGCCGCTGAGATTTTATCGTTTCGGCATGTGCACATCGATGCCGGGGCGCGTCTGGTCACGGTAGATGACCATCCAATTGAATTGACCGCCATTGAGTTTGACCTGCTCAAAGCCCTGGCTGAGAATCGCGGGCGCGTGCTCTCGCGCGAGCAGTTGCTCGACAAGGTTTGGGGCGGCGAGTATTTTGGCGAAATGCGCGTGGTCGATGTTCACCTGGGGCACGTGCGCCAGAAACTGGGCAACGACAACCTGATTGCCACCGTGCGCGGGGTGGGCTATCGTTTCGAAGACGAGGCCATCTAGAATATGAACTCCATCCGTGTCCGGTTGTTCCTGTCTTACCTGTTGGTGCTGCTGGTGGGCATGTTGGTAATGCTCATTGCGGTGCCGTTTATTGCCCCGGCTGCCTATAACCGTCATATGGCTGAAGGAATGATGATGAATGGAACGCCCATGCCCGAAGGCGAGGGGATGGGGATGGGAATGGGGCGCGGTAATGGGCAGGGGCCGGGCGCTACGCAAAACTTTTCAAATTTTCGCGCCGGGGTGGTGGAATTAATGTTATATGCCACGCTGGCGGCGCTGGTTGTTGCGGTCCTGGTGAGTATGTATCTCAGCCGGCGCATTGTGGCTCCTTTGCAAGCAATGGCCGCAGCCAGTGAACGAATCGCGGCCGGGCGTTACGAAGAGCGCGTGGATGACCGTGGCGCAGACGAACTGGCCCAACTGGCGGCGCGTTTTAACCAGATGGCCGAAAAGCTCGAATCGACGGAAGCCCTGCGGCGACGGTTAATTGGCGATGTCAGCCACGAGTTGCGCACCCCACTGACCGGCATCAAGGGCTACATGGAAGGCTTGATGGATGGCGTTTTGCCTGCCACCCCCGAAACGTTCGACCAGATTCACCGTGAAGCGGACCGCTTGAGCCGCCTGGTGGATGACCTGCAAGAATTAAGCCGGGTTGAATCGGGCGCTTTTTCGCTGGATGTTCGCCCCGCCAGCCTCTCCGCGCTGGTGCAAACCACCCTTAAACGGCTTATGCCGGCCTACGAAAACAAGGAAGTGCATCTCACCCCCAGCCTGCCTGCCGACCTTCCATCGGTCCTGGCGGATGAAGACCGCCTGATCCAGGTTCTGACCAACTTGTTGGGCAATGCCCTGCACCACACTCCCGCGGCTGGAACTGTGACCGTTTCGGCCATGCTCGTCAATGGCGAGGTGCAAGTTTCGGTAAAAGACACCGGCGTGGGCATACCGGCCCGCAACCTGCCGCACATCTTCGACCGCTTTTACCGCGCCGACCCATCCCGCTCACGCGCCTCGGGGGGCGGGTCTGGGATTGGCCTGACGATTGCCAAAGCCCTGGTCGAGGCGCAGGGCGGGCGCATCTGGGCCGAATCGGCCGGGGAAGGCCAGGGAAGCACCTTTACGTTTACGCTCAAAACCGCCTAAGGTCACCTTACAGTCGTCTTAAACCGACCTTAAAACTTGTCCAGACTACTTGAAACCCCTCCGGGTTTGTGCAAGAATACAGTTGCACTCGAAAAAAGGCAAAACCGGGGAAACCCGGTGACGCAAAGCCATAGGGTCTACCGAGGAATTTTTCTCCAGGATCGCCAGGCTACCGAAAAGAGCAAAACCGGGGAAACCCGGCGGCACAAAGCCAGCGGGTCTAAAGTCAGCACGCTTGACCAGGATCGCCCGGCTGCCGAAAAGCAAAACCGGGGAAACCCGGCGACGCAAAGTCATGGGTCTACCTCCAGTGTAAGTACCCATACAAAGCTGGACAAGACTGCCAGACTGCCGAAAGTGCAAACTGTCCCGCCGCTGATTTTAGCGGCGGGACTTCTTGTTTCATCGTTTGAGTTGTGTTTATTCGTTCGCAGGGGTCAACAGAGCTTTTTCAGCACTCATCAGGTGGCCGAAAACGTACAGGGTGACATACAGGAAGAGGAAGAACAGGCTAAATAAAACCGTAAAGGTCAAGGTGCGAGGGTGGTTAAGCGGGTGCAAGATGCGGTCGAGAATATCCCCGGCCAGCGGCAGCGGGTTGCCGACCACATCCCAACTGTTCCAGCGTAAGAAACGGCCAATATACATCCCGAAGCTGCTTAAAAGCGTGACCACGGTGACAAAACCCCATCCGGCAATTTTCCCGGCCAGGCGTATCACCAGTTCTTGCATGTAGTACAGCGAGATGATGCCCAGCAAAAGCCCGTTCCAGGCGAACCACAGCAGCATGATGACATCGTACCAGACCGGGGCCAGAGTATCTTTTTGGGCCAGGTGCTGGAAATCCGTCAGGATGTAGGGAGCATTGGGAAAGAACAGGAACCACAGTACTGCACACCCGCTCACCAGGGCCAGCATCAAAAGGCGTGGCAGGCGAGTAGAAACATGCACGATCCAGGCCAGCAGGAAGGGAATCCAGGCGAGCAGCAGGTTCCAGACCAGGAACAGGTAGCGGAAGCTTTCGGTCACAACGGCGCGCGCAGCCAAAGTTGCCAGCGCCAGCATCGACGAGGCTGCCAGGAGTGCAAAGAGGGTCAGGCGATATTTGGCCGGATTGTTCATGACAAAGAACTTGTGCATACGGTTGCCTCCTACGAAGAAAGAAGTGGATAACCGAAATTATCCACTTCTTGGCGTCTCAAACACTCGTGATTGACTCTCAAAGAATTTAAATTTTGCCCAGTCCGCGCAAAACTCGCTCAGGGGTCAGTGGGAATTCGTTGAACCAGACCCCGGTGGCGTCGCGTACGGCGGCAATGATGGCCGGGGCCAGCGGCAGGTAGGGTAGTTCGCCGACACCTTTTGCGCCCCACGGCCCGCTTTCGACAGGAATTTCCAGGATGACCGACTCGACGGATTCGGGGATATCGAGCACGGTTGGGATGAGATAGGTGCTGAACTGGTCGGTGAGTACACGCCCATTGCGGCTGATGAAGTTTTCCTGGATGACATAGCCCTGGGCCTGAATCACACCGCCTTCAATCTGGCCTTCCACCTGGGCCGGGTTAATGGCCTTGCCAACATCATCGGCCGAAACCACGCGCACAACCCGCACATGCCCGCTTTCCGTATCCACTTCCACTTCCACGGCCTGGGCCACATACGCATACAGGAAGTTGGGCATCGAGTAGCCGGTTTCTTTGTCCATTGGGGTGGTGGGCGGCGCCAGGTAGGTGTATTCGGCCACGGCCGGGCGTTCCTCGTTCTGCCATTTGTGCAGGGCCAGCTCTGATGCGCCTTTCACCGCGTTGCCCGACATAAAGGTCAGGCGCGAAGCCGAGGCGCTGCCTGCATTTTCCATGTTGACGGTGTCCATCGTAATCATGCTGACTTTCGCAAGCGGGACACTGGTCACTTCGGCTGCCATTTGCGCCAGGATGGTGTGGTTGCCCTGGCCCACTTCGGCAGCGGCGTTCCAGACGATAACTTCTTCAATTTCAGATTTGCCGCGAATCTCAACCCGCGCCCAGCAGTTTTCTTTGTAGCCAAAGCTGAAGCCGATGTTTTTGAACCCGGCCGCGAACCCGCGCCCGCGCTTGAGCGCAGATTGCGAGTTGCCCGCCAGGGGCAGGGACTTATCCCAGCCAAATTTTTCCAATGCGGCATCCATCACTTCGATGATGGTCGGCTTGTTGGGCGGCAGCGTGCCGACCGTCATGGTATCGGTTTCTTTAAGGGCATTAATGCGCCGAATCTCCACCGGGCTCATGCCCAGCTTTTCGGCCAGTTTGTTCATTTGCCCCTCGGCCATAAACAGGGCCTGTGGCGCGCCAAAACCACGGAAGGCTGCGCCGGGGACGTTGTTGGTATAGACGCCAATCACATCCGCCTTAATGTTGGGGATGAAGTAAGGGCCGCTTTCGGTAATTGTGGAATTCCCCAGCACCTTGTTGGTGGTGTACATGTAGGCCCCGCCATCGGCGATGAGCGTATTTTCAGCCGCTACCAGTTTCCCATCGCGGGTAGCGCCCCATTTGGCGCGCAAAATCATGGGGTGGCGTTTGGCGTGCCCGATCAGTGATTCTTGCCGGGTCCAGACGATTTTGACCGGGCGGTTGAGTTTTTGGGCAGCCAGCGCCAGCACAATCTGCACCGAAAGGTCTTCGCGGCCGCCAAAGGCTCCGCCAATGGCCGGGTATTGCACTCGCACCTGTTCAACGGGCAGTCCCAGCGAGTGGGCAATCTGTTTGCGGTCCACGTGCGTCCATTGCCCGGCCGATTTCACCGTCAGCAGGCCGTCTTCATCCACGTAGGCCAATCCCGCTTCCGGCTGGAGATAGGCGTGTTCCTGGGCCGGGACGCGGTACTCTTCTTCGATGATGATGTCGGCCCTGGCAAAACCCTGCTCTACATCGCCCTTGCGGATTTTGTCGTGGACACAGATGTTATCCTGGCCCAATTCGGGGTGCAATAAAATGGCACCGGGCTTGAGCGCTTCTTCGGGGTCCGACAGGATTGGCAGGTCCTCATATTCCACCCGAATCAGGTTGCGGGCGTGGGCTGCGATGGCTTCTGTTTCGGCTACGATGGCTGCCACCTGGTCGCCCACAAAACGGACAATGGACGGGTCAACTTTTCCCGCCGGGGGGGTGGGCGCTGGCCCGCACAACACGGGCTGGTCGTTAATTTGCAGCCCATATTCGTTAACCGGCACATCGCGGGCGGTGAATATGGCCGCCACACCGGGCACTTGCTCCGCTTGGGATGTATCGATGCTTAAAATGCGTGCATGTGGCCGCCCGGCAAACAGGATTTTCATGTGCAGCATGCCCGGCATCACCAGGTCGCCTGAGTACTCGGTTTTTCCGGTTACTTTGCCCAGGGCGTCAATGCGCGGGGCGGGAGTTCCAACAATGGTGGTCATGGGTGTCCTTTTGCCACTTTCCTCTTTCAATTCTTATCTTGTATATCGCTTTGTGCGTACTTTCGGCGCGGGGGCATCAAGCGGTGTGTAGCGCGGCGGACCGATTAGCCGGTAGATGACCGCGTAAATGAACGACAGGACGCCTGAGAATACCAGCAGCAAGCCCAGGAAGAAGGTAATCATGGCTGGCAGGGCCGGGATGGCTGAAATGCGATATGCCAGGCTCGAAATTCCCGGCGTCTGGTAAAAGATTTCGGGAAATTTCAGGTAACCGCCCAACTCACGCATAATCGGCCAGGCCTGCTGACGCGCCAGGTCTAAAAGCACCATGGCTCCGGCAGCCGCCATAATCGGCGTAATCACAATCATCAAGAAGCCGATTCCGCGCCAAATGGGGTGGATGGTGTCGCGCGGGGTCAGGTCGCGGGGTTCAAAAGTTTTATATTTCGATGGCATGGGACTCTCCTAAAGTTTGCTCGCATCTTCAATCGCTTGCAGGATTTTGTAATAGCCTGTGCAACGGCACAAGTTTCCGGTAATAGCTTGTTCAATCTCATTGCGAGTCGGCTGCGGTCGTTCCTCGAGCAGTTTGGCCGCCGACATCAGGAAACCGGGTGTGCAATAGCCGCACTGCACAGCCCCATCCTGAATAAAAGCCTCCTGCACCGGGTGAAGCTGTTCCTCATGGGCCAGGCCCTCCACGGTCACAATCTCCGCCCCGTCGGCGCGGGGCGCGGGAACCAGGCAGGCCATGACGGCCATGCCATCCAGGAACACCGTACAGGCCCCGCATTCACCCTCGGCGCAGCCTTCTTTGGTGCCAATCAGCCCGGCGTCTTCACGCAGCAAGCGCAGCAGGGTTTTTTCGAAGCCGGTCGTAAATCTGTATTCTTTGCCGTTAATTTTGGTGTGGATGGCGGCCCCGTGAGTGTAGCTGCCGCCCGAGAAGCGGGTTTCACCCTCGGCCGGATCGCTGCCCATTAACGTGACCGGATTCTCCGGCATCCCGGCTTGCTCCTGTCCATCGCGGATTGCCTTAAGCCCGCGCCCGGTGAAGACCCGCACCATTTCGCGCCGGTAGTCGGCGGAGGCGCGAATATCGTCAATCGGCTTTGCCGCATCCCGCGCCAGTTCGGCGGCCCGGGCAATCACCTCGTCGGTGAGCGCCTGGCCTACGAGGAAGGTCTCCGCCTCGGCCGCGTGCAGGATGGTGGGGGCCACCGCTCCCAGGGTGATGGCGGCCTGTTGCACGGTATTCGCGGCCAGTCGCAGCACGATGGCGACATTGATGACGGAAATGGCCTGGGCGCGGCGCAAGGCTACTTTAACGAAGGTGGCTTTGTGGGTCGCATCCAACCCCTTAAAGAAGATTTCCACCAGCATTTCATCGGGTTGCATCACATTTTTGCGCACGCCGGTGTAGAAATCTTGCAAACGCACAACACGCTCGCCGCGTACCGATTTAAGCACGACGCTGGCGTCGAGCGCCATGAGCGGGGTGATGGTGTCGTTAGCGGGCGAGGCGGTAATCAGGTTCCCGGCCACTGTACCGCGGTTGCGAATCTGTGGCGCGCCCACTTCCCAGGCGGCGCGCGCCAGCGGGTAGGCTTTCTCGCGCAGCATTTTGCTGGCGGCGCAGTCGTTGTGGGTGACCAGTGCGCCCAGGTGAATGACACCGTCTTCGTCGAGTACGATGCGGTCGAGGCCGGGAAGGCGGGTGATGTCGATGACGGTTTCGATGCCGGTGCGCAAGCCGCGCTCCAACTCAAGAATCAGGTCTGTGCCCCCGGCGACGATGCGCGCAGCGGGGCCTTTTTGTGCCAGTATGCCAACCACTTCTTCGATGCTGGTGGCGTTGATATATTCATTCCACATGCGGTGATGCCTCCTGTTGTCCTGGCCCTATTAAAGCACAGATTCAGGTTGTCATACAATCAAAAATCGTGCCAAAAAGCGCAACCCCCAAATCCTGTTTTCAGAATTTGGGGGTTGTTGTTAGCGGGTGGTGTTTTATTACTTGGACCCGGCAATGACTTCGTAGCGGCGGTCGAAGGCTTCGACGGCCTGGCGGGTGAGCCCGTTCAGGTTGCGAATAGCAGCGGGCAGGCCCTCGGTGTTGGCCAGCGATTGTTCGACGGTGTCGAGCGCGGCTTTGGTCTGGTCGGCCAGGTCGAAGAAGGCATTGTCGAAAGCGTACAGCTGGGCCAACTCTTCTTCGTTGATTTTGACCGCATCAAACAGGCCGGAATAGCCATAAGTGGCGTTGCGGATTTTGTCGGTGAAGGTGCGCATGAGCAACGCGGCTTTTTCCATCTCGTCGATGAATTCGATGCCGCCCTGGCTGATCAGTTCGGTTTGCAGGGCCGAAAGGCGTTTGTAGAGTTCTTCGTAGCGGCGGGCAACTGTGTCGCGCACCAATTTGTCGGCGGCGCGGCGGTTCTGGCGTTCAATGTATCCGCTAAAACCGGGGATATAAGAAGCCAATTTCTTGAAAGGGTCCTGGTCGCTGGTAACGCGGCCAAAAAAGTCGCTCATGGATTCCTCCTGGAAAATCGTTGAGTTGGCAGGATTTTGTTCATTATAGCCTGAGTTTGTGGGTATAATCAAGTTGCAGGTGCTCAAGCCACATCATCATTTACGCGCTGGCGCGCGAAAAAGTTGCACATCACCCCGCGATGATTGCGCGGGTTATTTCCTGAAAGGATCTTAACATGATTGTCACAACCAAAAAATTATTTGAAGCCGCTTATGGGAAGTATGCCATTGGTGCGTACAATATCAACAACCTTGAGCAGACCATGGGTTTGTTCCGTGGCTGTATCGACAGCAAAGCGCCATTTATCATCCAAATCAGCAAGGGTGCACGCTCTTACACCCACAAGAAGATGCTCGAAGGGTTGATTCGTGCGGCTGATGATGTCTTCCCCGAAGCCATTTTCGCAGTCCATCTTGACCACGGCGATGAAGAAACCTGCTACGATTGCATCAACAGCGGTTTCTACTCGTCGGTGATGATCGATGCCAGCCACGAAGACTTTGACCAGAATGTTGCCATCACCAAGCGGGTGGTTGAAGCGGCGCACGCCAAGGGTTTGGTGGTTGAAGCCGAACTGGGCCAGCTGGGCGGCGTGGAAGAACACGTGAAAGTGGACGAAGCCAATGCCAAGTTGACTGACCCGGACCAGGCCAAGGAATTTGTGCGTCTGACTGGTGTCGACTCGTTGGCTTGCGCCATTGGTACCAGCCACGGCGCTTTCAAGTTCAGCGGCTCGCAGGGCCTGCACTTTGATGTGCTGGCCGAAATCCAGAAGCGCCTGCCGGGTTTCCCGTTTGTCATGCATGGTTCCAGCTCGGTGCCGCAAGATGAAGTTGCGCGCATCAACGCCGCAGGTGGCGACCTGAAGGGTGCCAAGGGCGTGAACGAAGATGAATTCCTGCGCGCTGCCACCCTGGGCGTCACCAAAGTCAATATCGATACCGATGGCCGCCTGGTATGGACGCGCGTGCACCGCGAATATTTCCGCGACAAGCCCTCGGAATTTGACTTGCGCCCGGTTGGGAAGATCTTCATGGCTGAATACGCCAAGTTCATTGCCCACAAGAACGAAAAACTCGGCTCGGCCGGTCACCTCGACGAAGTTCGCGCAATGGTAAGCTAATCAAACTTTTAGGGCCTCGGATGTTTTCCGAGGCCCTGTTTATTTCTTGGGTGAGACGAACGGTACCACGCAGAATCAATTCATAAAACCTGGAAGCCTATGCCTGACGAACAGAATATCAACCGTTCCCGTTATATGGTCATTCCGCGTGTGGTCGTATTTGTCACGCGTGGCGAAGAAATTCTGCTCCTAAAAATCCTGCCGCGCAACGGCAAAGTCACCCGTTGGACCGGGCGGTATAACGGCATTGGAGGCCATATCGAACGTGGCGAAGATGCTTTAACCACGGCACATCGCGAGCTGCTGGAAGAATCGGGTGTGACAGCGCACCTGCGCTTGGGCGGCACCCTGATCGTCGACACCGGGGAGGATGTGGGCATCGAACTATATATTTTCCGCGGTGAATATATCTCTGGCGAATTGCAAGCCACCCATGAAGGTCTTCCAGAATGGGTCCCGATTGCGAAGCTGGACCAGGTTCCGCTGGTGGATGATGGCCCGGTGCTGATTGGCCGTTTGCTGGCGCAGCAGCCCGGCGATGCTCCGTTTTGCGCGCGTTCCTTTTACGAAAACGGGACCGTGACGGTTGTATTTGGCGAGTAGCCCAACCCTGAATCAAAAACGTCCTGCCGTTGATGGGCAGGACGTTTTTTGTCGATTAGAAGACCACTTTCATTGCTTTCAGGCGTACCGTAAAGGTGCTCCCCTTGTTGGGCGTGCTTTGCACAGTAAGGCGGCCATTATGCTGCTTAATCACCTGGTTGGTGATCGCCAGCCCCAAACCTATGCCGCTAAACAGGGTATCGCCGCTCTTTTCGAGATGATAGAAACGGTCGAAGATGCGCGGGATGCGTTCCTGCTCAATGCCGATGCCCTGGTCTTTGACTTCCAACAGGACAAAATTCTCTTCTTCGCGCAGGTTGATGTTCACCTGCCCGCCGTGCGGGCTGAACTTGACCGCGTTATCGACTAGCGATGTGACCGCCCGCTCCAGCGATTTTGGATCGCCAGAGACTTTGGGCAGCCCCGGTGTGCTATCCACGTACAAAGTGACCAGGCTGGCTGCGGCCTTATCCTGGTAGCGCTCTGCAACCTGGTTTGCCAGCTCTAGCAGGTCCACCGGCTGGAATTTGGGCAGGATCAGGTCCATTTCTTGCAGGAACAGGATGTCATTCACCAGTGCTGTAACCTGTTGGATGTTACGGGCGACGGTGTCGACCGTGGCCGAGGTCTTTTCGGGCTGGATCATGCCTTTTTGCAGCAATTGTAAAAAGCCGCTGGCGGCCATGAGCGGGGTGCGCAGCTCGTGGGCTACATTGGTCAAGAATTCGCGGCGGGCCAGCTCCTGTTCGGCCAGCTTCTGGTAGGCCTGGGCCAGTTCGTTGGCGCGCATGCGCAGGTCTTCGATAGCCATTTCATCGTTTTCGCGCAGGCGATGCGAGATTTCACGCACCATAGCCAGCGAAATGCTCGACGAGCGCTGCAAGACACGGTCGAAATTTTCTTTGTCAATCTCCAGCACAGTGACCGGGGTGGCGGCAGTCACCGTGGCGGCGCGTGGCGCATTATGGATGATGGCCATTTCGCCGAAGAAATCGCCCGCCTCGAGCGTTTTTAGCTTGCGCTGCTCGACGTTGTTGATGGTTTTGGTGACGGTGACAACCCCATCGAGCAGGATGTAAAACTTGGTCTCGGTCAGCCCTTCATGGGTCAGGACTGTTCCGGCGGCATAGTTGGTGACCCTGCTGCGTGACATCAACTCATCTATTTCAAGTTGTGAAATGCCAGGGAAGGCGCGCGGAATTAAATCTTTGGGGGCGGGCATGTTTTTACGCGGTAAGTTAATTGGGAGCATGTCAGTCACCTCGCTGGGTTAGACCCATTTTAACATTTAGGCCCGGGGATTTCGTGATAGTATCATTTCAGAGCTTTACTGAATGGCAAGGGTCAGGAAATCGAGCAGAACCTGCCCAAAGGATGTTTCCATTTTACGGGGGACCAGGAAATCCATGCCGTGTTTTTTCCCGCTGTAGCCGATATATTCGTAAAACGGGCCATTTTCTACACTGGAGCAGGTTAGCGGTGAAGGATAGTCGTTGACGGCGTACATGCACCGCACCTGTTTGCCGCTCTTGAGCATTTTATCGACCGCTGTGACCCAGTCGAGCCCGAGGTGGCTGCCCGGTGAGATGGCAAAGGCTCCGCGACAGCCATCGCCGCAGGTATCGACCACTGCGTCAGCGCCGATACTGGTGCCAAAGCCGATGATGATATCGGGGTTGACCCCTTCTAACTGGCGGGCGGCGGCGTAGGCCGTACGGGCGTCGATCAGGTACCATTTTTGGGCATCCCCGTGAACAAAGGCGGTGGGCAGGCCGCCGCTTTTCCCGTGCCCGCGAAAGTCGAAAGTTAGCACGTTAAAGGTCATATCGGCGGGCATTAGGGGTAACTGCCCAAAGGCGCTTTGGGTTGGGGTGGCGTTCATGCCTGGCGGCAGGGGCCAATTTTGCAGCCACGGGATGAGCTGGCTTTCTGCCCACATTCCCTGGTTGGCCGCGAACTGGTGCATCATGACCACTACCGGGGCATTGGGCACAGCCGCCGGGTAGAAGTGCCCGGCCAGTTCAATCCCGTCTTCGGTTTTGAAGAGGATGTCGTAGCCGTAGGGATTGCGGGCCGGGGTCAGGGTGACAGGCGGGGTGTTGCTGGCTTCGGGTGTGATGGTGGCGCGCTGGGTGGGCGGCGGGATTGGGGTGCGGGTGGCGGGTTGGGTTGCAGTGGGCAGCGCGGTTGATGTAACGGTAGGCGGCGGCGGGGGCGAAGCGGGCGCGGCGCAAGCTCCCAGTAGCAATACCAGGCTCAAGAGCAGGAAAAAGCTGCGGGTTGCGAATCGTTTCATTCTTTTTCCTAAAATTTGTAGCCGATCATGCGCAGGAAGTTTTTGCGCCAGTTTTTGCCTTCTTCGTCTTCCACACCCTGGGGCGAGAAGCCGTCGATGACGCCCAAAATGCCGCGCCCTTGTTCGCTTTCGGCAATGAGCACCTGGGTGGGGTTGGCGGTGGCGCAGAAGATGTGGGCGACCTCGGGGATGTTTTTGACGGTATTAAGGATGTTGATGGGGTAAAAGCCTTCGGCCAGGAAGAGGATGAAGGAATGGCCCGCGCCAACGGCCAGGGCGTTCTTTTGGGCCAGTTCGAGCATGGCTGCGTCGTTGCCGCTGGTGCGGACGAGGCATTTTCCGCTGGCTTCGCAGAAGGCCAGCCCAAATTTGATGCCGGGCACGCTACCTACCAGGGCTTCATGGATGTCTTCGACTGTTTTGATAAAGTGTGATTGGCCGAGAATAAAGTTGATCGGCTCGGGTTTTTCAATCTGTACGAGTTTGATTTCCATGTGCGACTCCTTGGGTCTGTTTGTGCTGGTTTTTATAATTCTAACCCCGATTTGGGTTCCAGGCGAAGCCCGGCCGCTCCCGGATTTTGGGCGGCCCCGGGAGCCTGTCCGTCGCTTTTCCTAAAAGTCTGGTAAAATAGCACCCGCAAGCCGGTACCTGAATTCGTCCATGTAAGCCCCGGTCATTTTGTCGGGGTTTTTGTGTGTAAATTTGCAGGGGCACGGCGACAGGATTTCACTGCTCCCCTCTAAAGGAAAAATATGCTCAAAGAAAGAACTGATCTTCGCAATATCGCCATTATCGCGCACGTTGACCACGGTAAAACCACCCTGGTCGATTATTTGTTGCGCCAGTCGCACACCTTTCGTGAAAACCAGCAGGTGGCCGAGCGCGTGATGGATTCGAACGACCTGGAACGTGAACGCGGTATTACCATCCTGGCAAAGAATACTGCCATTGTGCTGGTAGACCCGGTCACCAATCAGAACGTCAAAATCAACATTGTCGATACCCCCGGCCATGCCGATTTTGGCGGTGAAGTGGAACGCATTATGAACATGGTCGATGGTGTGCTTTTACTGGTGGATGCCGCCGAAGGCCCGATGCCGCAAACCCGGTTTGTGTTGAAGAAGGCGCTTGAGCGCGGTCACAAGGCGGTTGTGGTCGTCAATAAGGTCGACCGTAAGGATGCTGAACCGGCGCGTGTGCTGAATGATACCTTTGATCTTTTTGTGGAATTGGGCGCTAGCGACGAACAGGCCGATTTCCCGGTTGTTTATGCCCAAGCGACGGCCGGGCGGGCCGGAATGACCCCTGAGCTGGGTCCCGACCTGATGCCGCTTTTCGATGTAATTTTGCGCCACATTCCCGCCCCCAAAGTGGATGATGAAGCTCCTTTGCAGATGCTTGTTACCACCCTGGGCTACGATGATTATCGCGGTGTAACCGCCGTGGGACGTATCTTTTCGGGGAAAATTAAGGCGGGGCAAAAGCTGGCCCGTTTAACTGTAGATGGCAAGAACCTGCCCGAATCGGCTCGTTACCTGTACACCTTCCAGGGTCTCAACAAAGTGGAGGTGGACGAGGTGAGCGCTGGCGATATTATTTCGCTGGCAGGCCTGGAAGGAATTGGCATCGGGGAGACACTTGCGGATCCGCTCAACCCGGTGGCCTTGCCGCCGATTAAGGTGGAAGAACCCACCGTTCGCATGACCTTTGGCGTCAATACCTCGCCGTTTACCGGCCGCGAAGGAAAGTGGAGCACCTCGCGCAAGCTGCGCGAGCGCTTGTTTGATGAATTGCGCACCAACGTGGCCCTGCGTGTCGAAGAGACCGAAAGCGCTGAAAACTTCCTGGTCTCCGGGCGTGGTGAACTGCACCTCGGCATTCTCATTGAAACCATGCGCCGCGAGGGCTACGAGTTCCAGGTTTCGCGCCCCGAGGTCATTTTCCACAAAGCCGAAGATGGCGCACTGCTCGAACCGTACGAAGAAGTCCACATTGACACCAGCGCCGAAACCGTGGGCGTGGTGGTGGAAATGCTCGGCACCCGGCGCGGCAAAATGATGGAAATGCACGATACCGGGGATGGCAACGTGCGCCTGGTTTATATTGCTCCCACGCGCGGCTTGCTGGGTTTCCGTTACCAGTTCCTCACCGCTACTCGCGGCATGGGTGTCATGCACACTCTCTTCAGCGGTTACGACGAATTGGCCGGGCCGATGAATACGCGCGCCACGGGCTCGCTGGTGGCGATGGAAGCGGGCGATACCACTTCTTATGCGCTCAAAAGCGCAGAAGAACGCGGCATCCTGTTCGTCAACCCTGGTGTGCCGGTTTATATGGGCATGGTTATTGGTGAAAATACCCGTCCCGGCGATATTGCCATCAATGTGTGCCGCAAGAAGCACCTGACCAACATGCGCTCCTCGCGCGGCGATATGGAAATCCGCCTGACGCCCCCGCGCCAGATGTCGCTGGATGAAGCCATTGAGTACCTGGCCGAAGACGAGTTGCTCGAAGTTACCCCGATCAACTACCGTATTCGCAAGCGCATCCTCGACACCGAAGAACGCGGCAAGCAGACCAAAAAGGCCAAAGAAGCCCTCGGTGAAGAATAACAATCAACAAAAGAGCCTTGAGTTTTATGCTCAAGGCTCTTTTTGATTCACAAACAGCTCTAACTTCCGGGGGCTTTGGTGCCAAGGAAATGCAGGACACCGCTGCGGTCGAGGATGATCAGGTATTTCCCATCTTCCGAGACGAGCATGGCGCGCGGGATGGGTCGGAAACCGGGCAGGACGCATTCCTTCCCGCCGATGATTTCGGAGAATTTGAGACCGCCGTTGACGTTGTCGGGTGTAATGACCAGGTTGCCGGTAGGGGAAACGGTTGAGATGACCGGGGTGTCCTGGCGCAGGGTTGTAATCGGCTTCCCGGTGGCGGCATCGAAGAAAGCCAGGTCGCCTTTTTCCAGGATTACCGTCATCACAGTTTTATTGGGCGAAAGCTGGAAGGCAAAAGCCTCGATCTCGATACCTGCCGGGGCGAAACCGCTAAAATCATCCTTGCTGATGAGCAGGCGATGTTGTTCGTCGAGGGCGTAGATATTTTTGCCGTTGGGCGCGAATTGGGCCATTAGCAACTTGTTTTCGGCCTGACCCAGGGTTTGTTTGTTTTCGCTGGCGAGGTCATAGACCACGATTGACCCATTGGTGAGGAACACCATCAGGTTGTTGCCATCCAGCGAAATATCGAGCGACCGCAGCGTGTCTTCCACCTGAATCTCTCGTTGGATGGTTTTGGTCTGAAGATCCCAGACGGAGATGGTTTTATCACCGGCGGCCACAATCTTTTGCCCGTTGGGCAGGAATTTCATCAGGAAAACCGGGTGTTTGGACGGTAGTTTCAGGCGTCCACCGGTCGATGTGTTGAAAATTTCCAGGTCGAGACGGCTACCCACCGCCATAAATTCACTATTGGAAGAGATGGCAAAGGTGCGGTAATCGGAATAGGTTGTCTCGATAGATTTTTCGACCTGGTTGTTGGCCAGGTTCCAGAACTCCAGCTTTTCGTGTGACACTACCGCCAGGCGCTGGTCGTCGGGCGAGAAGATGGTATTGCCAAAAGCGTTAAGCGTGTCGGGCAGGGTGGCAACCGAGTTTCCGGAGGCAGTATTAAAAATCTCGATCCCGTTGGCTGTTTTTAAGGCCATTCTCTGCCCATTTGATGAGAGCGCCGGGGATGTACCCGGGAATATCCGGCCCGGCCCTTCCCCCTGGGATGTGTACAAGATGGTTTGGCCGCTTTGGTATTCCACAGCCAGGGTTTCATCCTCTCCAGAGAAGGCCATGCGCACAATTGGAACGCGTTTCTCGTAATCCGGATCGAGCGCCGCAATTTTGCGTACAAGGCTGCCATCGAAGGTTTGGTAAATGAAAATTTCAGTGCGTTGGGTCGCCAGGGCCAGGTATTTGCGCTGCGGGGAGAAAATTAACTCAGTGTATACCGAGTCGGCCATCTCGGCATTTTGGTCGGTGCCGGGCCCGTCAATTTCCTTGATTGGGGTGAACGCTGAAGTCTCAAAAATGGTGATTTTCCCTGCAAAACTGGCCGAAGCAACCTGCTCACCGTTACCGGTCAGGGCGGTTACCATGTAGCCGCTGCTTTGGGAGGCCGAATTGAGCAGGGTCCCGTTTGAAATGTCGATCATGTGCAGGATTGCGTCTGAGTCGAGCGCCAGGATGAATTCTTTTTCGGAGGAAAACCCAGCTTTGATAATATTCCTTCGGCTGGGGACATTCCACAGGATTTCGAGGGATTGGGCATCGTATAAGCTGATGGCCCCTGCTGCTGTTACCAACAAGTATTTATTGTCGGGTGAATACAGCATCTGGTTGACTACCCCGCCGCCCATTTGAATGATTTCACCGATGGCTGAGCAGCTTTCGGCGGTCAAAACACCTTCGGGCCAGGGGGTGGGTGAGGCTGAAGGCGTGGCCATTTCCTGGGTGGGAAGACCGGCGGCCGGTGTGGCGCTTTGTTGCGCGGGTGCGGCGCAGCCTGGGAGCAGGAGGCTGACAATCAACAGGCTATAAAGTAGGGCGTTTTTGGATTTGTTCACCGTTAATCTCCGTTCTTTGAGTCGCTTTAGCGCTTTTTAAGAGCCTGTTCCACAAAATCTTTCCAGGCTGGGTACTCGTCGAGTCTCCAGATGGCGCGCTGCGGGGCGAAAGCTTGTTCAACGTCCCAGCCCTGGCGCAGAACGCGCCAAAGAGCTGTGAAAGCCGATGCGCGGAAATTTAAGGCGCAGTGGACCAATATTTTTTGTTGGCCGTGGGCATCCATTGCATCCAGGAAACGTTCCAGGTCGGCGGGTTGGGGGGCGCTCCATTCTACCGGGATGTGAATGTATTCCATTCCCAGCCCTCGGACAGTTGCGGCCTCATCCGGCAGGGCATTGTCTGAGGTCGATAATGCCAGGTTGATGACTACATTAACCCCATCTTGTGCGGCTTTTGCCAGTTGGGCCTCGGTTGGTTGGCCACCCGTGGCCAGCCTTTCGGTTAGGAGCGAGTAGTTAATAATTTCTGTGTTTGACATTGTTATCACCTGCAAGAATTAAGAAGGTTGTCTTGTGAATAAATTCTGTCGCTTAAGACCAGGGAGACCGCCTCGACATATCCATCTTTCTGGCAGCCAAGAAGCCAGATATCGGTTCCATGCATGGGTGCGGCGGGTGGGGTGGATAGCGGCATGACTACGAATGCATCGGCGGACGCTGCAAAGTAGAAGGTCAGCCGGTCCAGGTTCATGGCTCCCAGAAGGGGGTCATTTGTGTCGGGAGAATCGAATTGTCCGGCCGGGTAGTATCGAGGGTAGAGTAGACGTCCATGCAGCAGGCGAGCTTGCGGGTCGGTGTATAAAGTTTCCAGGGCCGAAACATCATCTGCTGATAGGGGAGCGGCCTGGGTGGCGACCTGCAAGAAAGCATCCAGCGTAACAGGTTGAGTATAACGGTTGGGTGGAATCGATTCGACCAAGACTGGCAGCGCACCCAAAAAGAAAATGATGAACCCGGTTATTATCATGCCTCGCACGGGTTTTGCGTCGGTTGGCGATATTTTTTCGGGCATCTGTGGAGGGGCATTCCCTGCCAGGATGTATCCCAGCCAACCCGAGATTTCAACGGCTGCAAAGAGAAAATACAATAGCATTCCCCATTCAAAGGGAACCAGGTAACGTCCCCCAGATGTTAATGCTATGGCGGCTGAAAGGTTATAGCCGAGCGCGACTGCCAGTGGCGCCAGCCCGGCCGGACCACGCTTTACCCATGCAGTACCCATCCCGATTGCGATAAAAATGAAGACACTGGCTAAAATTACGGCTCCGCCTGGTTGCAATTCCCCGGCCCACTCAAGTTTCCAGTAAGGCTGGCGAATCATATCTTTAAGATTAAATAGTTGCGGAGTCAGCGGGGTCATCACGGTGATACTGATAAGGTTGTGCAGGTAATGGTTGGTAATTTTTTGCCCGAGCAGGATGTAATTGGAAATTGTTGCCCCAAATTTATTATTTGGATCTTGAGCAGGTTGGTTTTGAGCCAGCAACACATCGTATCGTTCTTCGACGATGACGCCTTGGGTTTTGGCATGGATAAAGTTAAGCGGGTTTCCAGAGACAATTTGGTTCCGTGCCTGCCAGGGCAGGAAGGTGATGCCAATAAAGAGTCCCAGGATCAGCGAGGCAATGCTCCATTTTTTTATGTTGAAGTGTGTTGCCAGTCCGATCACCAATAAGGCCGCGGGCAAGATGGTTAGCGAATTGAGACGGGTCAGACCGGCTAATCCTAATAGTCCGCCTGCCAGCCACAGGTTACGGTTAAGGTATTCAGGTGTTTTGAGCCACCTGACCAGAAATAGGGTGGATAACAATACCAGCATGGTGGTGAGCGGTTCGCTCAGTATCATTTTGGAGGTAGATACCGAGATGTAGTTGGTCAGGGTGATAGCATTGTATTCTTTGATGAGTAAGAGCAAGCCAAAAGCAGCCCCTAATTGCTGGGAATGTAATTCCCGGCCCAAAAGATATCCTATGACGGGAATTAATGCAAAAAAGCCAACCTGGAATATAAAGAAGTTGCTAAAATTTGCACCTGTCAGCAGGTGTGCCAAGGATAGTTGGGCAATAAAGAGAGGTTTGTCGATCGTATCGCTTAGGATTCTTTCACCAATGAGCGTCTTTTGTGCTGCCCGGTCAAATATGAAGGCGTCATTGATGGGAAAAATTTGATTTTCAGGTGGGCGAGGCAGGGTGTCAAAAGTGCCGGGGGTGTAGTTTTGTGTACCCCACAGGATAAAAGCCACCAGCCAAAGGACGATTGGGAAGATTAGATCAAAAGAAAACCGACGTTGTGAGAAATAGCCCGGTAAGCTGATCCCAACAATAAGGATGATTAATATTTGTGGCCAAAGGATGGGGACTGCGGCTTTTGACCAGTATTCTTTGGCATTCAATCCTACCCCGCTGAGCGCAATGATGCTCCAAAGGAATAGAAGAATGACAAGAACCAAAGCGGATGCACGCAAGACTCGGTTGATGTTTTTGGAGTGTTTAACTACGGTCCAACGCTGTTTGGCGGCCCAAAACAATATTCCAGCCACAACCTGGAGTGTAACTGCCAGGCCCCAGTAGAGGACTGGCAGCAGCCGTTCAAAAATCGCTTGATATGAGCCTAGATATTGTGTCGGTATGCATAGCAATCCCATCAGGATTATTACAAACAGACTGGTTACCTGTGCCCAGCGCAGGCTGTTCTTTTTGAGCTGCAGTTCGACAAAAGCCAGACTGCGGCCAGTTTTGCTGTACGCGCTCCAGGCCATAAACCAGCTGCCCATAAGGGCCAACACCAAAAAAACGGCTATGGCGATGCGGCCTGGTGAAAGACCTAGCAGCAGGCTGTTTTTGGGGTCAGATGGAATTGTAAGCAGCCAGGCCAGGGCAAATAATGCATACAGACCCGGCAAAGCCAAGAAGGTGCTCAGGATTTTTCCCGCTTTCATGCCTGATTTACAACCTTTACGGCGGCAACTTTCCCGCGGGTCATGGCTGCCAGGGCGGCGGGGGTGAGTTCGAAGACGGAGTTGGGGGTTCCGGCGGCTGCCCAAATGGTATCGTATTGGAGCAGGTCTTCGTCGAGATAGGTTTCCATCGGTTGGGCAAGGCAAATGGGCGGCACACCACCGATGGCGAATCCGGTTACGGCGCGGACAAAATCGGCATCGGCGCGGCCGATGGGTTCGGCGGCGTAAGCGCCAATGAGCGTTTCATCTACCCGGTTGGGTCCGCTGGCGAGGACCAGGATGGGTTTGCCACTTTCGAGGCCCTTGAAAATCAGCGATTTGGTGATTTGCCCCAGTTGACATCCGGCGAAATCGGCAGCTTGTTGGGCTGTTCGGGTGTGTACTTCGCTTTCAATGACATTGTAGGGATAGCCCAGCTCGCGCAATTTGTCCTGGACTTTTTGAGATGAGTTCGATAAGGGTTTGACCTGCATGCTCTTAAGACCTTTGTGGAAGTGTAAAGAATAAGGTAGCACCGTAACCGACTCTGCCTTCGGCCCAAATGCGTCCATCATGTTTTTGAATAATGCGTTTGGCAATCGCCAGGCCCATGCCGGTCCCTTCGAACTCGTTCTCATGATGCAGGCGTTGGAAAACCCCAAACAATTTAGAGGCATACGCCATATCAAACCCGGCGCCATTGTCCTTGAAATAGTAAGCGATTTCGCCGTTATCTGCCAGGCTGCCAATTTCCAGGCGGGCGGTGTGGGTTTTGGATGTAAATTTGAAGGCGTTTGAAACCAGGTCGTGGACTACTTGCCGAACCAGCGCCAGGTCAGCGTAGGCCTCAGGCAGGGGGTTTACAGATAGTTCGACGGGGTGCCTCGATTTCATGCTGACATCGTTGAAAACCGCCTGAACCAGCTCATTCATGTCGATGTTGACTTTGAAAAGCGGCTGGCGGCTAAGGTGAGTGTAAGTGAGCAAATCGTCTATCAGGTGGCCCATATTGCGGGCATTCCCCTGAATGCGATCGATATAGTTGTGAGCTTCTTGGGATAGGCTGTCACCATGTTCTTCAAGCAGGATGTGGCTTAACCCGTGGATGCCGCGTAGAGGAGCCCGTAAGTCGTGTGACAGGGTGTAGGTAAAAGACGATAGCTCTTTGTTGACCGATTCCAGCTCGGCGGTTCGTTGGTGGACGCGATTTTCCAACTCTGCATTTAGTTTGCGTACTTCGGCCTCAGCTCGTTTGCGTTCAGTGAGTTCAGTTTGTAGCTGGCTGTAAAGGCGGGCGTTTTCGATGGCGATGGCGATTTGGTTGGCAGCCCCCAGAAGCAGGGTCAGGTCGTCAGTATCGTATGAGTCGAGCTGGTAGCTTTGGACAGAGACGGCCCCAAGGATGCGACCGGCTGCTTGCAGGGGGGCCATCATGAGTGAGGCCGAAACCTGGTTTATATCGGCGAGTCTGCTAACTTTTTCAGCTTCTTCTGCCTGTAGGGCGGCAATTTTTTCGGCGGTGCGATTGACCAGGACGGGGCGGCGGGTTTCAATGACCTCGGCCAGCATGGTTTCTGGTTGGATGGGGGATGGTTCACGTTCATATCTTTTCCCGGCGTCGGTTAGCAGCGGAAAAGTAATTAGCCGGGTTTGGCTGTCGTACAGGGCAATAAAAAATGTATCAATTGGCAAGATGTTTTTTAATTGGATGTAGGCGGTGTCGAGAACGCCCTCTACATCACGCAAGTTCGAAATGGCTTTGCTAATTTCGTTGAGGGTCTCAAGTTGTTCTGCGCGTAAGATGCTGGTATCGTACAGGCGTGCGTTTTCAATTGCGATGGCGATCAGGTTGGCGGCTTGCCCGGCAATATCGAGATGCTCTGATGTGTAAGTATCAAAGCTGTAGCTGTGGATGGAAATTGCGCCGATAACCTGTTCATGAGCCAGCAGCGGTGCGGCCATAATGGAAGCTGAAATTCGGTCGCGGGCGCCCAGTCGCTCTTCTCGCCTCCGGACATCTCGCATGACATCTTGCCGGGGGCGATTGACCAGGATAGGTTGGCGAGTTTGGATGGTCTGGGCAATGTAGCTGCCCTGTGGAAGTTCGCGCGGCTTCTCGTCCCAAACCTGTTCATCGTCGTAGACCAGTGGGAAGGTTACCTGGCGGGTGACGGGTTCGTACAGGGCCACGACAAAGACATCCAGGGGCAGGATGACTTTCATCTGTTCGAGGATATTGCGCAAGGCACCATCCAGGTCTTGCAGGCTGGTGATGGTCTTGCCGATTTCATGTAGCATGGCAAGCTGCTCGGCGCGTTTGAGCAGCATATGGCGACTTTCTTGCAATTCTTTTTCGGTATTTTTTTTGTCCTGGATGTCTGTCGCGATGATCATGATCCCGTTGGCGCTTGTGTCAGGCTGTTTAAGAGGCCCGACTCGTACTGAGTGCCAGCGCCATTCTTTTTTATTTGGATGAAAAAGCGGGATTTCCCAGGTGCTTTGCGCCCCACCCAGGGTGCTTTCGAGCACATCGCGGGCTTTGTTGTGATAAGAAGCCTGGAGAAAGTCAAAAACCGATTTGCCGGTATAAGCATTGGGGGCGGTATCTACTACCAGGTTTGTGAAGCTGATCATGAAATTCGCGTCGAGGATGACGATCAGGTCGGGGGCCTGGTCTAGCAGCGATTTCAGGCGCGCTTCTGACTGCCGGGCTTTCTGAAGGGCTGATTTTAACGTCTGCCCGAGCATGTTCACGGTAATCGAGCCCAGCACAATGGTCAGCGAAACGATGATGAAATCGGCTGTGCGAGGAAGGAAATATTCGGGGGCGTTTTTCACTGGCAGGATCTGGTACATTTCGCCAAAAACGACCACTGCCAGTGAAACAATGATCAGCCCGGTAACGAGCATCACTCCGCGGCGATTCAAAACAAAGGTGCTGACAAGCAAGATCAAGGTGTAGTCCATCAGACCAATGTCATGGATCCCTTGTCCTACGGACAACACCAGGGTAACGCCCAGGGTAGCTGTAAAAATGACCAGGTAACCCGCCTGGGCCAGTTTTTTGCGTTGAAGCAGCCAAAGCGCCACTCCCATGGGGGCGATAAAGGCGAACATGACATACAGGGTAGCAGGTACCCCGGCCAGTGCATCGGTGATACCCACCAGGGAGGCAATAAAAATAATCGCCAGGATAATTACATACAGGAACCGGGCGATACGACTATCGTCTTCGTTTTCAAACTGGATGGGGAAAAACAGGCCGGGAAATATTTTCTT
>CAZLSP010000041.1:0-35815 GCA_964562145.1 uncultured Anaerolinea sp.
CGTTGCGGCGGCGGACTTTGTCCTTCTCCTGCTCGCTCATGTCGCGCACCAGGTCCCCCTTAGAGAGCGAACGTGCTACTTTTGTGGCAATTCCAAGCGGGATGGAGATGCTGTTCGAGATAATGACCCCGAGACCGATCGCCAGTAACGTGCCCACCACCACCAGCGAAATCATGATGTTTGTGGCGGTGGTGGCCTCGGTTGAATTGAGGGCTGCTGTTTCTTTGGCCTGTTCCACTTTCATGACTTCCATTGCATCGATGTTGGCTTCCACATCTTTGGCGCTGGCATAGGCCGCCCCGCGCAGGTAGGTGAGGGCTTCTTCTTTTTTCCCCGCAAGTGCCAGCTTAATGATTTGGTCCCGGTGTGGGACGAAGATGTTGTACGATTTTTTGTATTCGCTAAATAGCGCTCTCATTTCTTCAGAGAGGATTAGCTTTTCATATTCAGCGGAATGGGTATCAATGCTTTCGGCGAGCTGGTTGATGGTGTCGATGTATTTTTGACTCTCTTCTTCCGATTCAGAGAGCAGGAGGTCGCGCAGGTTGACCCGCGTGCGTTGGAAAGCAACTGCGATGTTGGAAAGTTGGCTGATTGGGACCGTATTATTTTGATACAGGCGGGTATCCGATGCGCTGATCACGCGCAGGTTGTAGACCCCGTACAGACCGACGATCGCTGTGACAACCGCGATGAGGATGAAACTACCGACCAGTTTCACGCCGGTTTTCAAATTGTTGAGAGCGTCCATGCTTTTTATTCTCCTTTTTCTTCTTTAACCGTGACTTAGATGAAACGGGATTGGTTCCAGGCGGCCAGGGCATCCTGGCTAAGGTTAGCCGCCTTTTTTACTTGATCTTTATTGTAAGAAAAAGGGAAAAGTTCGATAATAAAAATGAAAATAAGAACGCATTAATATCGCGTGAAATTTTTTAAGGCTTGAGAATCTTGGGTATATAATGTTTGTAATTGAACGGTAATGTTTTAAGCCAATCACTCAGTTTGAGCCCAACACTTAAACTGATGTGACTTACCCGCCGAGGTTGTTGTGAACACTTTTTATCTTTCATCCACTCAAACTGAACGCAAACAGCCTGAAACTGAGACTGAAATTAGCTCGCCAGACTTGCCGCCAGCCCCCGAGGTCAAAGAAACCAGCGGGCTGTTCCCCGGAATTGGTGTGGCCGCCTCTCCCGAGCCCCTTAGCATTCCCCTGTACACAGGCGAACTGGCCTTCTCGTGCATCTTAATCCCGCGTTTTAGTGACCACTACCTGGTGGGGGATGTCACTGAAGACCTGACCGAATGGATGAAACAGATTTGCATTTCCTACGGTTGGCGCTTGAATGCCATCCTGGTGCGCCCCGGATATTTGAACTGGGTGATGACTGTGCCGCTTGCTTCGAACCCGGCCCAGTTTATGCGCATCACCCGCCAGCAGACCTCGCAAAAGATTTTTAGCGACTACCCGCGCTTCAAGCAAAAGAATCTCTCGGGTGATTTTTGGGCGCCGGGTTATTTTGTCATGGCCGGTGACCAGTTGCAGTCGCCGGAGAGTATTCATAACTTTATCCTGATGACACGCCGCCAGCAGGGGATTGTTTAACCGGCTCAGTGGCCTTTCCAACAGGCTGTCACGCAAGTGACAGCCTGTTTTATTTGCCGGGCACAAAAAGCAGGCGCTGGAAATCTCCAGCGCCTGCTTTTGTAGATGACAGGGTTTGCCTTATGCGCGGTTCTGGGCCAGCTTGAATTGGGCGACAACCTTTTGCAGGTCTTCCGCCATCTCAGCCAGCGAAGCGGCGCTGGCGGTTACTTCCTCCACCTGGGCGCTCATCTCTTCTGCTGAGGCGCTTACTTCTTCAATCGAAGCGCTGCTCTCCTCGCTAATGCTGGCGATGGTCTCAATGGCCTTGGTTACCTCGTTGGAACTGGCAGCCATCTCTTCAGTGGATGCGGTATTTTCCTCAATCACAGCGGACACCGTATCGACCGCTGCAACCAGCTCGTTGGCTGCGGAGCGCATTTGTAGCACCCCGACGGTTGCCTGTTCCGACTGTTTGTAGACCGCTTCGGCCACTTTCAAAATGTCGGTGAGCGCAGCCCCGGCCGAGTTAGCCAGCTTTACACCCACTTCCACCTCATCCGCGCCATCTTTCATGGCGGCTACCGCTTCGGCCACCGTCTTTTGGATCTCTTTGATCAGCCCGCCAATTTCTTTGGTCGAGCTGCTGGCTCGCTCAGCCAGTTTGCGCACCTCGTCCGCGACCACCGCAAAGCCTTTACCGTGCTCCCCGGCGCGGGCGGCTTCGATGGCGGCGTTGAGGGCCAGCAGGTTGGTTTGCGAGGCAATATCTTCAATGGTCTCCACAATCACCCCAATTTGTTCGGAGCGCGCACCCATCTCTTGCACTTTTTGGGCAGAGATCCCCACCTTCGCCTTGATGTTGTGCATCCCCTGGATGGTTTCTTCAACGGTTTTCCCGCCCGCCCTGGCGACCCGGGCCGCTTCGCCCGAGTCTGTGGTGACTGATTCGGCATTCCCGGCCACTTTTTGGATGTTCTCGCTGAGTTGGGAAGTGACAGCCGAGGCTTTGGTGATCCCCGAAGCCTGTTCCTGCGCTCCAGATGCTACCCCGCTGATAGCGCGTCCCATTTGCTCCACCGATGCGGCGGTGCGGCTGACACTGTCGGATTGCTGCGTGATGCCTTTGGCTACTTCCTGCACCGTGGTGGCAATTTGGGCGGTTGCCTGGCCCGCTTGCCCGGCGGCAGAAGCCAATTGGTCTGAAGCAATCGCCAGCTTGTTGGCGCTGTCGGCCACCTGTCCCACGGCGCGCCGGAGGCCATCCACCATGCTGACAAAAGCCAGCCCCACTTCATCCTTGTCCGATTTCGGGGTAACGGTAACCGTCAGGTCGTTTTTGGCGACCCTGGCGGCCACATCGCCCAGCGACTGCATATAAAGGATAACCTGGTCGAAGGCCTTGCCAATGTCTCCCACTTCATCTTTGCGTAACCGGACCGAATCTTTTACTTTCTCATCCAGGCTGCGTACCAGGTCACCTTTTGCCACGGCATTGGCAATGCCGACCAGGATGCCCAGCGGTTTGCTGATGGAAACACTGATCACATACCCCAGCCCAACCGCAATCAGGAACCCGGAGATGGAAGCCAGTACCATGGTGGTTGTGGCATTGTTAAAAGTGAGTTCGGCTTCGTTGTGCAGGTCTTTACCCGCTTGGATATTGATGGCTTGCAGTTTTTCCGCCGAGGCGCCTACAGCTTTACGCGCATCGGAGTGGTGTCCGCCGGTGAGGATGCTTGTGTGCGCCTCTGCCAGGTTGCCCTCGGCCTGCCACTGGATAATTTCTGCCACTGCGGCCTGGTATTCCTCCCAGGCGGGCTCAAAGACGGCTAATTCTGCAACTTCTTCGGGGAGCAGGTTGGTACTTTTATATTTGGCCAACGCCTCATTAATAAGTGTAGTTTGCTCAGCGATTGTTTTTTTGCTGGCTTCAGCTTCATCAGGCAGCAGCAGCATTTTGAACACATCGCCTCGAATGGTGTACAGACTCTGGTTAATGGCTCCCAGGTCCGAGATAGGCACGAGCCGGTCGTTGTACATTTCCCCCAGACCGTCATTGATGGTCTTCATGTTGATATAGCCCACATAGGCAACGACCAGGGTGATGATTGCCACAACGACAAAGCTGGCAATTAATTTGACGCTGGTTTTGGTGTTGTTGAGTCCATTCATTTTCCCTTGCTCCTTCAATAGAATGATGCGAAGTGGTCTTATCCTGCCCAGCTGGGCATGGCGCGGTTCTGTGCCCCGCTTTTTTCAGTATAGGCTGTTCAGTCCTTCACGCTGTAAAAGAGAAATAAAAAAGTGCGAAATTTTTGATAAATAATGAGTGACACCGTGTCCTAAATAATGTTCATTCTGGCGGGCGGGGGCAGCCTTTTTTATTCCAAATTTTTTTAGCCAATCTTTATATCCCTTTCACGGTCAATTTACAGGCAAGGAAATGGCCCTATGCTAAAGTTACGCATGGATCGGTGCCGACCCGGGACCAAGAAGCGACTTTATAAAAGGAAAATTCAGTGATCTTTTTGACCCGCCCCAATGGTTCAAAATACTATATCAATCCGGAGCTGATTATGACCGTTGAAGCCACTCCGGATACCGTTATTACCCTGGTGGGCAATAAAAAGCTGATCGTGAAAGACACCCCGCAAGAGATTGCCGAGCGTTTCATTGAATACCGTCGAAAGACCCTGGCGCCGCTCATTCCCAACTCGCCCGGACAATGAAAAATCAGGAGTAGGTTATGGATCTTGCCTCAATTATCGGATTTATCCTGGCTGCCACCACCATTGTGGTGGTGATGATTATGGATGGCGGCACCCCTGGGGAGTTGTTTGCTCACCCATCGGCCATTATCCTGATCTTCGGTGGTTCACTCGGCGCGACAGCCATTACCACCTCCCTCAAAACTGTGCTCGAACTGCCCAAATTCCTGATCCAGGCTTTTACCACCAAGAGTTTTGACGCCAAAGGAACCATCGAACTCCTGACCAAACTGGCCGATAAGGCCCGCCGTGAAGGGTTGCTGGCCCTGGAAGAAGACAGCAAGAAAATTCAGGATAAGTTCTTAAGCAAAGGCATCTCCATGGTGGTCGATGGCACCGACCCGGAGCAGGTGGCCGCCATTTTGGAGACCAACATCGAACAGATGCGTGCCCGCCACAAACATGGGATTGGCTTTTTTACTGCCGCCGGTGGTTTTGCCCCGACTTTTGGCATTATCGGTACCGTGATGGGCCTGATTAGCGTGTTGAAACAGCTCGATAACCCCAGCGCCCTGGGTGAAGCCATTGCGGCCGCCTTCCTGGCTACGTTGTGGGGCCTGTTGAGCGCCAACCTGATCTACCTGCCCATTGCGGGCAAGCTCAAATCAAAGGATGAGGAAGAAGCCCGCAACCGCTACATGCAGCTTGAAGGCATTATTTCCATCCAGGCCGGTGAAAACCCGCGCATCGTCCGTGAAAAGTTGAGCGCTTTCCTGCCTCCGCACGACCTTAAGGAAGAAGGCGCCGATAAGAAAGCCCCAGCCGGTCGGGCTGAGAAAGCGCAAGCCTAACCATGTCACGCCGCCGCCACGAAGAAGAGCATGAGGGTCATGATGAGCGCTGGCTGGTCAGCTATGCCGACTTCATCACCCTGCTGATGGTCTTGTTCGTCATCCTGTATTCCATGGGCCAGGTCAACGTTGAGAAGTACCGGCGGCTGGCCGAAAGCATGCGCTCGGCTTTTTCGCTGGGCGGGGCTGCCCAGGTGGTGGACAGCCAGATTAACCAGGCGGGCGGCAATATGGAAGATGGCAGCTCCAAGCCGATTGTGATCCCGGGTATCCCCGAAGGCCCCACCCAGTCGGAAGAGGTAGCCGGGCAGTTGACCAACATGCTTTCCAGCCAGAACCTGGGCAACGAGGTCAGCGTCCAGACCAATATCGAAGGGGTGTTGATCTCGCTTAGCGAGCGTCTGGTGTTTGCTGATGGCCAGGCCGACCTGCCCGCCGAAGCCTTGCCGGTGCTGGATACCATCGCCGGGATGCTGCGCCCCATCAATAACAAGGTGCGCCTGGTGGGGCACACTAGCAATACGCCTTCATCCAACCCGCTGTATCCCACCAACTGGGAATTGTCGCTGGCGCGCGCTACCTCGGTTGCCAAATACCTGATGGCCGCCGGTATCGCCCCCGACCGTTTTATCATCGCCGGGCAGGGCGAATTCGCCCCCATTTTTCAGAACGATACCCCCGAGCACCGGGCCTTTAATGCGCGAGTGGAAATCATCATTGTTTACCAGGTGGAAAGCAACATCATCACACTCGACGCCCCCAGCCCCATTCCTTAATTTTTTAATTTCCTCATTGAGCGGAGACCTATGTTAAACAAAATCCTGAGCGTTCTCAATATTATTTCGCAAGTCATCCTGGTGGTGACGGCGGTAATCTCGCTCCTGACCGCCTACGTGGTCTTTGCGCCGGATGAATTGCCCAAGCCCTTCCGGCTGGTTTACAACAACTCGAGCGAGACCCCGGTGGCAGCCTTTGGGCAAGTGGTGGTGGTCACGCCCACCCCCGAGATCAAACCCGAAGATTTGCATCCCGGTGAGGGCATTATGGTCGATATGTCCACCAAAATCATCAACCTGGTCGATCCGGGTGGGCGCAAATATATTCGTCTGACCCTGGTGGTGGAAGTGGCTCCCGACAACCCCGAGTACGGCACCCTGCCCGAAGAAGAAAAGGCCCTCTACCTCGAAGAGTTCGACGCTGAAATCCAGACCCTGATGCCCATTATGGATGACACGGTCATTACGCTGCTCTCGACCAAGACGTACGAGGAGTTATATACCGCCGACGGGAAGGAAAAACTCCGCACCGAGATTATGACTACCCTGGCCGAGAAACTGCCCGACCTGCATATCATGTCCATCTACTTTACCGAGTTCGTGGTGCAGTAACCCTATGTTAGCCCAATCTGAAATCGACGCTTTGTTATCTGGCGCCATTGAAATGGACCAGAAGAACGGCGGGGATCGGGTCAACCTGGCCGATATGATGAACCAGCCGGGAGAACGCCCGAAGACCGATGCCGACGGGAAAAAGACGGTCCAGCCGTATAACTTTTGGTCCCCGGCCCGTTTTTCCAAGGAACAGATGCGGGCGGTGGAACTGGTCCACGAGGACCTGAGCGAACGGCTCACGACATCGCTGCCGACTTTCCTGCGCACCAATGTGCGCCCGCACCTGGTGCATATGGAACAGGGCCGTTTCCACGATTTTATTAAGGATTTCCCGCCCAATACCCTGTTTCACCTGTTGGCGCTCGCCCCGCTGCCGGGCCATGTGGTGCTGACCCTCAGCCTGAACATCAGTTATCTGATTCTCCAACAGCGCCTGGGCGGCAAAATTGAAGGCCGTTTTACCGAGCGTTCGCTGACCGAGATCGATCAGTCGCTGTTGCGCGGCCTGGTGGAGCACATGCTTGGCGATATTAAGGGCGCCTGGAGCAAGGTGGTTTCGTTGGAGCCTTCGCTGGAAGACAGCACCGTTAACCAGCACTGGGTGCAGATGATGATGGGCAATGAGCGCGTCCTGCTGATGACCATCGAAATCAACATCCAGAGCGTAACCGGCACCATGAGCATCTTTATCCCTTTCAACACCCTTAAGCCCATCACCAATGTCCTCAACCCGCACATCTGGATTGCCGGACGTAAGGAACAACAGCAGGACCCGGTGGCGCGCCAGATGGCGATTCAGACCATGATGAAGGCCGTCATCCCGGTGAAGGTTTTGCTGGGTAACGCCGAATTGAAATTAAAAGACCTGGCGAACCTGGCAGTTGGGGATGTCATCCAGCTTGACAAACGTATCGACAGCCCGATGATTGTGCAGGTCGCCAATAAAAAACAGTTCTATGCCCGGGTAGGCCGTTCTCGCAAGAACATCGGCATTCAGATCACCGGGGTCTATCGCGAACACGAAGAAGTCCACTCAGATTTTTAAAAAGGTGATTCTCATGGACGATCTTGAAAAACTCGAAGAAGAAATGCCTGTGACCCGTGAAAAGGTCTTTGAACAGCAAACTCCCAAGCCCAGGCCTGCCAGCAGCAGCAATAACATGGATCTGTTGATG
Source organism: uncultured Anaerolinea sp. (assembly GCA_964562145.1). Classification (GTDB taxonomy): domain Bacteria; phylum Chloroflexota; class Anaerolineae; order Anaerolineales; family Villigracilaceae; genus UBA5195. Next base: position 7,714 of record CAZLSP010000041.1, read on the forward strand.
GATGTTTCCCTGCGTGTGACGGTGGAATTGGGTCGCACCCGCATGCAGCTTTCGCAGATTTTGGAATTGCAGCACGGCTCTGTGGTTGAGCTCGACCGGCTGGCCGGTGACCCGGTGGATATTTTTGTCAACGATTGCATGGTGGCGCGCGGCGAAGTGGTCATTGTCGATGACAAATTCGGCGTGCGCATTACTGAGATGGTTTCTTCAAAGAATGACAAGGTGGCTGCCTGATGTCTACCCTGACAGCGCTGCTCAAAAAGTGGTACGAAACCAGCACGACCCGTCAAAAGCTGGTTGCGTCTTTGCTGGCGTTCAGCTTGCTGGCCACGGGGGCGCTTTTTAGCCTGGGTGGCGCTTCTGGCTCGGCCAGCGACCCGCTCAACTCGACCCCGTTCTATTATGCGGGTGTCTTTGTCAAGCTGGTGGGTGTGTTACTGCTGATTGTTGCCAGCTCCATCTTGCTCCGACGCTGGATGGGTCTCGGCCCGCAGGGCAAGGCCCAGCGCCAGATGCGCGTGGTCGAAACCGTGAGACTCTCGCCGAAGCAGGCGCTGCACCTCGTCACCGTGGGTGACCAGCAGTTCCTGATCGGCGCTACCGACCAGGGGATTGCCATGCTCTCGCAGGTGGAAACCAGTTTCCAGCCCGAGCTTGAGTCTGCTCCCCAGCCTGGGCTCGATTTTGGGGCTGTGCTGCAATCTTTCAACCTGCCCCTGGGCGCTGAATCGCTCAAAGCAAAGGAATAAGGTTGTGATGATGGCTGGAACCCTTCCTGGAAAGCTTACCCGAAACCCGCGCCGGGTTTTCCTGGCCCTCGGATTGGTTATGGTTTTGAGCCTGTTGGTGAGTGGTTGCGCCGCGCCCATCTCGGCCCCCGGCGTGTCGCTGACCATCGACCCCAATTCGCCCGAGCCACAGCAGGTCACTTCTGGGGTGCAACTGCTGGTCCTGATGACGGTGCTTTCGCTGGCCCCGACCCTCCTGATCCTGGCGACCTCCTTCACCCGCATCGTGATTGTGCTCTCCATGCTGCGCAGCGCCATTGGCACCCCGTCCATTCCGCCCAACCAGGTCATTATTGGCCTGTCGCTGCTGTTAACCTTCTTTATTATGGCGCCTGTTTATACCCAGATCGATGAAACGGCTTTGCAGCCGTACCTGGCGGGGCAGATTGACCAGGAAACCGCCTGGGACCTGACCCAGAAACCGATCCGCGAGTTTATGTTCAAGCAGACTCGCGAAAAAGACATCCAGCTTTTCATTGACCTGGGCAACGAGCCGCAACCGGCCACGCTCGATGACATCTCCACCGTGGCGCTTTTCCCGGCTTTTGTCATCAGCGAATTGCGCACAGCTTTTACGATGGGGTTTGTCATCTATATCCCCTTCCTGGTTATCGACCTGGTGGTTTCGAGCATCTTGCTCTCGATGGGCATGATGATGCTGCCGCCCTCGCTGGTGTCGCTGCCCTTTAAGCTCTTGCTCTTCGTCATGGTCGATGGCTGGTACCTGATGGTGCGCAGCCTGGTGCTCAGTTTTACCGGCGGATCGTGAGGACAAATGACAGAAACTTATGTGCTTTCCCTGGGACAAAATGCCATCATGCTCGCCCTGATCCTGGCTGGACCGATCTTGCTGGTCACGCTGGTGATTGGCAGCCTGGTGAGCCTGGTGCAGGCCGCTACACAAATCAATGAAGCGACCATGACCTTTATCCCCAAACTGCTGGGGGTGATTGCGGTCCTGTTGCTGCTCGGTTCGTGGATGCTACAGCAGGCCCTGACTTTTACCTACGGCCTGTTTACCAGTTTGCCCAACCTGGTTCATTAAACTGCCATGTACACTCAAAAGGTCGACGCCATCCTGCAATCGGTTACCAGCCTGAGGCCCATGCCCTCCAATGTTTCACGTATCCTGCGTGAAATTGACAAGCCGCAAACAACCGTCGATATCCTGGTGGGCCTGATCAGCCTGGACCAGGCCCTGACGGCGCTGGTATTGCAGATGTCGAATTCGGTTTCATTGGGCTACGCGCGCACCTGCTCAACCTTGCGCGAGGCGGTGATGTACATTGGGCTGGCGCGACTAAAATCGATTTTGTTGACTTCGTCGGCGACCAGCATGCTCAAACGCAACCTGATGGGCTACCGGCTGGGAGCCGGGGAACTCTGGCACCACTCGCTGGTGACCGGTGTCGCTTCTGAATGGCTGGCGCAGGCGTTACGCTATCCCAACCCCGAGGAGGCTTACGTTTCGGGCCTGCTCCACGACATGGGCAAATTACTGCTCGATCAGTTTGTTTTGAGCAACTACGATACCATTGTCGACTTTGTCCAGCGCTACCGCATGCAGCTCTGGCAGGTGGAAGAACGCCTGATTGGGGTGGACCATGCGCGGGTGGGCGGCCTGATTGCCGAACGCTGGAATTTCCCGGTGGTGCTGGTGGATGCCATCCGTTTTCACCACAATCCATCCTTTGCCCGTAGCAACCCGCACTTGCCGGCCCTGGTCAACCTGGCCAACTACCTGGCTGTCGATTACCAGGTGAGCCACTCGGCCCTGTTCAGCTTTGAGCTTCACCCCGAGACGCTCAACATCCTTAAACTCGACCTTGCCGGGGTTGACAACCTGAAAACCGGGTTGAAGACTTCGGGAAAGATGCCCGAATTTTCCAGACAGGGGGCTTCCTAACATGCGCGAAAACCTATCCGTGCTGGTGCTCGAACCCAATGCCCTGCAGTGCGATTTAATCAAAATGGCGCTGACGCGCAGCCAGATGAATCCCATTATCTGTGCGCATGCCGATGCGCTGCGCCAGAAACTGCTTGAAACCGCGCCCGATGTGCTGCTCATCGATACCTACCTGCCCGGCCTGAATGGCCTGGACCTGATCGACCAGCTGAATGCAGAAGTGTTGCTGCGCCGCACCAAAGTCTTTTTTATCTCATCCATGGGGTATCCCGAAATTGTGCAAAAAGCGGCTCGCCTGGGCGCCAGCGGTTTCCTGGTTAAACCCCTTTACCCTGACCTGATGGTGGCTCGCATTTTAAAAAGCTTCAACCGGCCGGTGGAATTTTCAATGTAATCATAATTTGCTCCTTTTCAAATGGAGGTTTGCAATGACGATGACCCATGCTTCCAGCAAAATCGGCTTTTTCCAGTCTATGAAAGGACAGATTTTTGTCCTTTTCCTGGCTCTTTCACTCACCCCGCTCATGATTACCGGGGTGATTCTTTATTTGGAGATCCAGACATTTTTGCTGGCAGATATCGAAAAAGAATTCAACACCATGGGCGATTTGCAGTCGATGGAAATTAATAACTGGCTCCTGGAGCGGGAAAAGGATACCCTCACCCTGGCCGGGATTGCCCGTATCCAGACCATGGATGCCGAGAAAGCTTGCCCGGCAGTGGTGCAATATTTTGAACAATGGAAAATTTACCAGGATATTTTTGTCGCCCGCCCCGATGGTTCACGCCTGTGCGATGCCATTGGCGGCACAACCAGTGTGGGCGACCGCGCCTATTTCAAAACTGCCATTGCGGGTGATTTTGTGATTTCAGATACCCTGATTTCAAAAACCACGGGTACACCCATCATCGTAACAGCCGCACCGATTATTTCGGACGGTGAGATTGTTGGGGTTATTGGTCTCACCGTCCCGACAGACTATATGAGCAGCCTGCTCAATGCCTACCAGACTGGCGACACCCGCGAAGGATACCTGGTGGGGTATGACGGCTACCTGATTACCGAATCGCGTTTTACCGGGGACCTGGTTCGCCAGGGCCTGGTGCAGGAGCGTTCCGCGCTGGAGTTACAGATCGATACCTTTGGTACGCAGCAGGGCCTGGCCGGAGAATCGGGGCTTAGCGAGTATGTCAGCTATACCGGGAAAACGGTTAAAGGTGTTTACCGGCCCATCCCGGCCCTGGGTAGCGGCGCAGTTTTGTTGTTAGAGCAGGATTTAAGTGAGGTGATGGAAGTTTCTAACACGCTGCGTAATGTTATTGTGCTCATGGCTATGTTGAGCACCCTGGTTGTGGTGGCGCTGGCAGTGGTCTTTGGCCGCATCTTGACCGAACCCCTGGTAACCATCTCTGCCCTGTTGAATACCCTCGCCTCTGGAAACCTGGAGCATGATGCGACCCGCAGCGACACCGAAAAACTGACCCGGCGGCGTGACGAATATGGGGCCATGAGCCTGGCCTTACAAAATGTTCGAGAGTACCTCGTTTTTGTCTCGCACACCGCCAACCAGATTGCAGGCGGCGACTTATCGGCGACGGTAGTATTACGCTCAAGCAAGGATGAGATTGGCAGTGCGCTGCGTCAGATGATTGCCGGGTTGCGGCAGTTGATTGGCGGCGTCAAAGACAATGCCGCCCAGCTGGAAACCGCCTCGCACCGCCTGGAAATAACCTCCACCCAGGCCGGGGATGCCACCAGCCAGATTGCTACAACCATCCAACAGGTGGCGTTGGGCATCAACCAGCAGACCGATTCGGTCACCCGCACCGCCGCTTCTGCTGAACAGATGGCCCAGGCCATTACCGTGGTGGCGCGCGGCGCGCAGGAACAGGCCAGCGCGGTGGCCCGGGCTTCGGGAATTACTTCCAAAATCACCCATGCCATCCAGCAGGTGGCTTCCAATGCACAGACGAGCGCCCAGGGTGCTTCGCAGGCTGCCGGGACCGCCCGCAATGGCGCGTTTACGGTCGAAGAAACCATCCAGAGCATGCAGTCGATCAAGGCCAAAGTGGGGCTTTCGGCTGAAAAAGTTCAAGAAATGGGCCAGCGCTCCGACCAGATTGGGGCCATCGTAGAAACGATTGACGATATTGCCTCGCAAACCAACCTGCTGGCGCTCAATGCCGCCATCGAAGCTGCCCGCGCCGGGGAGCAAGGCAAAGGTTTTGCCGTGGTGGCTGATGAAGTGCGCAAACTGGCCGAACGGTCTAGCAGCGCCACAAAAGAGATTGGCAACCTCATCAAAGGCATCCAGAATATTGTGGCCGAAGCGGTTTCGGCCATGAATGCTGGGGCCAGGGAGGTGGAAGCCGGGGTTGTGCGCGCCAACCAGTCAGGGGAGGCGCTTAAGAGCATCTTGAAGGCGGTCGAAATTGTCAACGGCCAGGTGGATGAAATCGCCGGTGCGGCCCAGCAAATCAGCGTTTCTTCAAATGAACTGGTCACGGCCATGGACTCGGTTTCGGCGGTGGTACAAGAGAATAATCATGCCACGCGAGAGATGTTGAACAACTCCAATGTCGTGGCACAGTCGGTGGAGTCAATTGCCAGTGTCAGCGAAGAGAACAGCGCTTCGGTAGAAGAAGTGAGCGCCAGCACCGAGGAGATGAGCGCCCAGGTAGAAGAAGTCGGTTCATCGGCGCGGGCCATGTCTGCCATGGCGCGTGGTTTACAGGAAGTGGTGGCCCAGTTCAAACTGGCCTAAAGCTCCCGCTAAACAGGTTACACCCCGGGCATTCCACCAATGCCCGGGGTGTTTTTATAAACACGAAATTAATTTACGCCATATTTAGTTTTGCTTCACATCCCCTTTACAGACGAAAAAAAACGAATCAAGTATCATCATTCCAAGGACGATTGACTGTATATGACCATTTCTGTAGCCCAGGCGCAGCTCTTTTTTCTGGCCTTTACGCGAATTATGGCCATCCTGATCCACATCCCGGTGTTCGGCGGACAGACCATCCCGACCCAGGTGCGGCTTGGATTGGGGCTGGTGCTGGCGCTTGTGCTGATTCCGTGGCAGCCGCTCCCGGCCGAGGCCGAAGCGCTCGGGTTCCTGGCCTATGGTGTGGCGATTGGCAAAGAAATCATCCTCGGTACCCTGGTGGGGTTTGCTGCTGACCTGGCCTTTGGGGCGCTGCAAATTGCGGGTTCGGCCATGGGGATTGGCAGCGGCTTTGAATCCAGCCGCATTTTCAACCCGGCGCTGGGCGAGGCCGGTTCCTCCTTTGATCAAATCTTTGTCATGACCGCATCGATGATCTTCCTAGTGATCGACGGTCACCACCTGACCCTCATCGCTCTCCAGAAAACCTTCGAGGCCTTGCCGCTCAACGGCCCTTTGCCGTTTAACGGCCTCGAAACCATCCTGACGGCGACTGCCACTTTTATCTCTGCCGGGGTGCACCTGGCCTTACCGGTTATGGCGGCCCTGGTCCTCACCGACCTGACGCTTGGCTTGCTGGCGCGCGTGGCCCCGCAAGTGCAAGTCTACTTTTTGGGCCTGCCGGTCAAAGTGGCGGTGGCGTTGCTGGCCCTGGGCCTGACCTTTACCGTCATTGTCCCCTCCCTGAGCGCCATGTTCCGGGCAATGGTTGAGAACATGCTCCTGTTTTTGGCGAGTTAACCTGCCATGGCCGATAAAACTGAAGCCCCAACTCCCCATCGATTAGAAGAAGCCCGCAAGGAAGGGCAGGTGGTACGCAGCCAGGAACTTAACACGGCTGTGTTGATCCTGGTGGGGGCCTACCTGCTGCGTGGGCCGGGGGCGCAACTGGGGCAGGCTTTCAAAGACATGGTAACGCAACTCATCATCGCCTTGCCCGGCGCCGAATTGTCAGTGGAGTGGCTGCGGGGAACCGTTTTTTCGTTTGCCGGGCAAATTTTGGCGCCCTTTGGCCTGATCCTGGTGGTGTTGTTATTCACCGGCGCGGGTTTGACCCTCGGCCAGACCCAGTTCTTATGGGCCGGGAAAAAGATTGGTTTTGACTTCAAACGCGTCAACCCGCTTGAAGGTTTTAAGCGCATCTTCTCCAAGCATGGCCTGATCGAGCTGCTGCGTTCCCTGCTCAAATTGGCCTGGGTCTCGTGGGCGGCATACGGGTTCTTGCGCTCGGTCTTTTTTGAGCTGATGACCTTCACCCAGGTGGAAATGGGTGTTGCTGTGGGGCGTTTCATCGAGTTTGCGATCTCGCTGGCCCTGCGCATTGGCGGGATGTACCTGGTGCTGGCGGTAGCCGATTATGCCTACCAGCGCTGGGATCTGTACCGCAACCTGCGGATGAGCAAGGAAGATATTAAAGAAGAAAGCAAACGCTCCGAGGGTGACCCGCTGCTAAAAAGCCGCGTGCGCGGGATGCAGCGTCAGATGGCGCGCGGACGCATGATGGCCAATGTCCCCAAGGCTACTGTCGTTGTCACCAACCCGACCCACCTTGCAATTGCCATCGAATACCAGGAAGGGATGCGCGCCCCCAAAGTGCTGGCCAAAGGCCCATACCGTGTTGCCGAGCGAATTGTCAAACTGGCGCGTGAGAACCACATCCCGGTGGTGCAGAATATCCCGCTGGCGCGTGCCATTTACAAGACCATCGAGATTGGGCAAGAAATTTCGCCCGATCTATACCTGGCTATGGCTGAAGTGCTGGCCTATGTTTACAAGCTAAAGGGCAAGGCCCCAACCCCGCCCCGGCCTGCGCCACAGGCCGCCTAAGGACCTCGATTTCAAAGTGCTCTCACTGTCTATATTTTTTGGGAAGTAGATATGACAAACTCAACCACAACTGCACCCCGTAACCCAATTTTAGTGGCCCTGCAAAGCCTGCTGCGTTCCAACGATATTGTCATGGCGCTCAGCCTGGTGATCCTGGTTGGGATGCTGCTCATCCCGCTGCCGTCTTTCCTGGTAGACCTGGCGGTGGCCTTGAGCATTGCGGCTTCGATAGGCATTGTCTTGTTGACCATGTTCATCCACCAGCCGATGGAATTTTCGGTCTTCCCGACGGTGCTGTTGCTGGTGACCCTCTTTCGGCTGGGCATCAATGTTTCGGTCAGCCGCCTGATTTTGCTCAGCGGCGAGGCCGGACAGATTATCACCACCTTTGGCAACCTGATCGTTGGGGGGAACTATGTGGTGGGTGTGGTTATCTTCCTGATTTTGATGATTATCCAGTTTGTGGTTATCAACAGTGGCGCCGGGCGCGTGGCCGAAGTGGCCGCCCGCTTTACCCTGGATGCCATGCCAGGCAAACAGCTTGCCATCGATGCCGACCTGAACGCCGGCCTGATTGATGAGACCCAGGCCCGCCAGCGCCGCAAAGCGATTGAAACCGAGGCCGATTTTTACGGCGCTATGGATGGCGCGAGCAAGTTTGTGCGCGGCGATGCCATTGCGGCCATTATTATCATGCTGGTTAACATCATCGGCGGGTTTGTGATTGGTGTCTTGCAGCGCGGGATGGATTTGACCACTGCCCTGCAAACCTACGTGTTATTGACCATCGGTGCCGGGCTAGCGGTACAGGTTCCGTCGTTGCTGGTTTCGGCTGCGGCCGGTTTAATTGTGACCCGCTCGACCTCCGAGACCTCGCTGGGCAACGAGGTCTCGGGGCAGATTTCAAATTTCAACGTGCTGGCGGTGGGTGCGGTCATTGTGGGGTTGATGACGCTGGTGCCGGGCCTGCCGACCCTGCCGTTTGTGCTGGTCAGCCTGGGGCTGGGAGTGGGCGCGTACTTTGTCAATCGCGCCCAGGTCAAAAGCGTGGCGCAGCTCGAAGCGGCTGCCCTGCCCGCCCTGACCGCCTCCGAGCCCGAAACGCCCGAGCAGATGCTGGAAATGGTGGTGGTGGACCCCATCGAATTGGAAATTGGCTACAGCCTGATTCCGATTATTGACGAAGACAGCCAGGATAACCTGCTGCGCCGCATTACCGGCATCCGCCGCCAGTTGATGAGCGAAATGGGGCTGATTTTGCCGGTGGTGCGCATCCGCGACAACCTGCGCTTGCCGCCCCAGGCTTACCGCATCAAAATTCGTGGGCAGGAAGTGGCAGCCAGCGAAATTATGCTCGACCGGTTGCTGGCTATTCCCGGCGCAGACATCGATGAGCCGTTGCAGGGGCTTGAAACCCAGGAACCGGCCTTTGGTTTGCCCGCCCTGTGGATTTCTGAAACGGACCAGGGCCAGGCCGAACTGAAGGGTTACACCGTGGTAACGCCACTCTCGGTGCTGTGCACCCACCTGACCGAAGTGGTGCGTGGCAACGCCTCCGACCTGCTCAGCCGCCAGTTGGTGCAGGAAATGTTGAATCAGTTGCGCCAGCGCGCGCCTGCCTCGGTGGAAGGGGTCGTGCCGGATATGTTGAACCTGGGCGAGCTGCAAGGTGTGCTGCGCAACCTTTTGCGCGAGCGCATCCCCATTCGCGACCTGAGCGGCATTCTCGAAGTGCTGGCGAACAACGCCCACGTGACCCGCGACCCACATATCCTGGCCGAAGCGGTGCGTCAGAGCATGGCGAACACCATTTCTAGCCAGTATAAGGATGAAGTCAATACCCTGCATGTGTTTACCCTGGCCCCGCAGCTAGAAGCCACCTTGCGCTCTTCGCTGGTTTCTGCCGACGGCAGCCCTGGTTTCCAGATCGATGCTTTATTGGCCCAGCAGGTGCTGGTGCGGACCGGTGAGCAAATGGAAGCCCTGGCACAGCTCGGGTATTACCCGATTTTGTTATGCCCGCGTGAGCTGCGCCTGGCTTTTCGCCGTCTGGTGGAACAATCCCTGCCCAATTTGATTGTCATGGCCTTTTCTGAAGTGGGGCAGGGCATCAAAGTCAAAGCGCACGGCATGGTTAAGATGGAATAGAGGTGGATATGATGACCAAAACGTTTAAAGCCGATACGATGTTGGAAACCCTGCAAAAGGTTCAGGCCGAACTGGGCGCAAACGCCATTGTGGTTTCGATGCGCGAAGTGCCGCTCGGCCCGCTGTGGAATCCGTGGCAAAAAACGGCGGTTGAAATTGTGGCTGCCATGCCAGAAGGCGCGCCCGTGACCCAACCCGCGCCGCAGCCGATGATGGCTCCGGTGCCTGTGCCAGCCCCGGCGGCTGTGTTGCGCCAGGCTGAAAACCCGGCCGGGGTGGAATTTGTGGAAGAACGCCCCGAAATTGAATGGGCGTTGACCCCCGATGCCAAACTGCCGCCGCCGCTCAAGCTGAAACTGGCTCCCATGCCGGGTACGGCCACCGCCCCGGCTGCTGCACTGGTGACGGTCTCGGCTCCGCAGGCAGAACCGGCTCTGAAAACGGCCACAAAGGCTGCGGCTGTGCAGCCTGACCGGTATACGCCTCCGTCGCTGAAAAAGATTCAGGAGCGGCTGCTCCAACAGGGTGTGGAAACCTCCTTAATCGAAGGTTTGATTAATGTGGCCCTGGAAACACTCAGCCCTACCACCCTGGCAGATGCCGAGGTGTGCAAAAAGTCGCTTGCTGAATTGATGAGTGCCGAGTTGAGTGTGCAGAAAGGCGCGGGGGCTTTTGTCTCTAGCCATGTGTTGTGTGTGGTGGGAGCCAGTGGCAGCGGTAAAACCAGCACAGTGGCCAAGTTGGCGCTGTATTTTAGCCAGACCTTGCATAAGACGGTCACCTGGGTGTGCGCCGATACTGTGCGGATGGGGGCGATTGCCGAAGCGCGCGCTTATACCGATGCGCTTGGGCTGACTCTTAAGCTGGTTTATACCCCTGCCGACCTGGGCGGTATTCTGGGTGATGCCCAGCCGGATGAACTTTTCCTGGTGGATACGCCAGGCTACAACCCGTGCAACGAAAGCCAGGTGATTGAGTTGGGGGCGCTGCTCTCTGAAATGCCGCGACGCTGCACCTACCTGGTGGCTCCGGCCACGACCAAGGAGACCGACCTGTTCCAGGCTGCGGCGGCGCTGGGGATTTTCCACCTGGATGGCCTGATCGTGACCAAGCTGGATGAAACCCATAGTTTTGGCAGCCTGTACAACTTTGCGCGCCGCAACCAGGTTCCACTCAGTTTTATGACCACCGGTAAAGAAGCCGCCCGCCACCTGGAAGTGGCAGACCCGGCGCGGCTGGTGGCGGCCCTGTTTGGCAAAGATTGGAATAAATAAGGAAGCATGTCGATGGCCGAGAACGTGGTCACACCGCCCGAAGGACAGGCGCCTCCTGAACCTAAAAAGAAAAAGGAGAAGAAGCCGCGCGCGCCCAAGAAAAAGGCCGATACTTTTTATCTGCCGGTCCTGGCGGAGTTTACGTTCACATCGGCGGTGATTTTGTTTGTGTTTGTCTTTTTGGTTGTGGTCAGCCTGTTGGTGGTTACTGGCGCAAGTTTGTTGGACCTGGTTACGCGCGCCAGCGTCTCGATGCTGGTGATGGGCTTTTTACTGGTGATGTTGACACGCCAGGTTTCGGCCGGGGTGCTGCATGCCAGCCAGCTTGAGCTTGAAGAAGCTAAAAAGCAGGAAGAAGCCCGTAAACAGGAAGAGGAAGCTTTGCAAGAAGATACCTTGAGCTCGGAAGACCCTGTTGGTATGGCTTTCCCCGAAGAAGATGTTCTGTCAGAGGTGCAGTAAACCATGGTCATGCAGATGGAAACAGCGGATGCTTTGGATGAATTCCTTGTGACCCGTGCGCCGGAACTACGGGAAAAGGTGGTTTTGCAGTCGGTGCCCCTGGTTCACTACCTGTTGGGCCGCATGGGAATGACCCAGGAATTGGGTAACGATTACGAAGACCTGGCTCACCAGGGCCTGATGGGATTGATTGAGGCCGTCGACCGTTTTGACCCCAAGTATGGCGTGCGATTTAGCACTTATGCCAGCACGCGTATTCGCGGCAAGATTCTGGATTACCTGCGCACTTCCGATTGGATGCCGCGCGCAGTGCGCAAACGGGCGCGCATGATTGAAAAAACCATCTCGACCTTGTGGTCGGAGAACCTGCGCGAGCCCACCGAAGAAGAAATTGCTGTGCGTATGGGCTTGAAGGTCGAAGATGTGCAGCAGGGGCTGGCCGATTCGAGCCGCGTTATCGTTTCGCTGGATATGATGATGGAAGTGGACCAGGAAGGTGAAAGCTCGCTACATGAGCGCCTGCGTGACGAGAACCAGGCCGACCCTTCGGATGTTTATGAAGAAGGAACTGTGATCGAGCAAATGGGCAGCGCCATTCGCAATCTTTCTGAACGGGAACAATTGGTTTTATCGCTGTACTATAACGAAGAATTGACTTTCAAGGAAATTGGCAAGGTTTTGAATATTACAGAATCCCGGGTGTGCCAGTTACACGCCCGCGCAATCCTTTCACTCAAAGGGATGATGAAAAATGAGTAGCATTCCGAGGGTCTCCCTGGAAGATTCTTTATACGTACTGCAATTGGCGCGTGAAACCGCCCTGGCGCAAAATCGCCAGGCCCAGGCCCGGCGCATGATGCCAGTGGTCGAGGAGATGCGCACGCTGGTCACCAACGCGCCGCAGGCAACCTCCACGCCGCCTTCGACCGGCCTGATGGGGCAATCGGATTTTAAGGCGCTGCTCAATGTCACCCAGGAGCGTGTCAACCAGGCTCCCGGCCCCGATTCAACCGCCTCGGTCCTGGAACGCAACCGGTTAATTGGCGCCATGTCCGAAGCCAGCATGTCCGACGTGGATATCGCCCGCCAGTTCAGCATGACTCGCGAAGAAGTGCAACTGGTATTAAACGTCCGCCAGAAGAATGCCTACGGCATGAAGTGAAGCGTGCATCGTGAACCATAATATTGCAAAAATACGGCTTGGTTCGGCGCGATTTGTGCTTCAGGTTGTAGCCTACGAATGGGAGAAAGTAAGATGATTAAAGGCCTTTACTCCGCTGTTTCTGCCATGGTGATGAATGCTGCCCGCCAGCAGGTTCTCAGCCATAATATTGCCAATGCACAAACCCCCGGTTTCAAACAGGTCTTGACCACAGTGCAAGATTTTATGCCCAATCAATCGGTTTACTCGCAAGAGAAACCGCTCACCCACGCGGTCGATTACATTGGGCTGCTGGGGCTCGGCTCGCAGCTCGGTGCCGAATACATCGACTTTGGGCAAGGTGGGCTGCAAGATACCGGGAATCCGCTCGATTTTGCCCTGCAGGGCAATGGCTTTTTCCGCATTGACACCCCCGATGGGGAACGCTACACCCGCGATGGGCGCTTCTTGCGCGATGCCGATAATACCCTGGTTACGGTGCAGGGTTTCCAGGTGCTGGATGACGCCGGGCAGCCGATCCAACTGCCGGATGGCGAGGTTTCGGTCGCTTCGGATGGAGCAATCAGTGTTAACGGGACGGCGGTCGCCACCCTGGGCATTGGTGTTTTCGCCAATCCGGATACTGATTTGCAGCATACCGAAGGCAACCTGTTTACCGGCCCGGCAGCGTCCACCAGCCAGGATGTCCCGCAGGTGGTGCAAGGATATCTCGAAGCGGCCAACGCCAATCCATCGCAATTGATGACGCAGTTGGTAGAAGTGGCCCGCTCGTATGAAGCTGCCCAAAAGATGGTTCAGAACCAGGACGAACTGCTCGGCAAATCGATTGCTTCACTGGGCCGGATTGGTTAGGAAAGGATTCGCCATGTTTTCTTCACTCTTTCACACGCTTAACATCTCTCGCCAGGATATGCTTAGCCGCATGATGGACCTGGATGTCACCAGCAACAACCTGGCTAACATCAATACCGCCGGATACAAGACCAGCCGTTCCAACTTCCAGGAAATGCTTAACGAAGAGCTTTTTAAAGAGGGGACTCAGCTGGTCAACACGCAAATGTTGCCCGCGCAGGGTTCACTGCGTGATTCAACCAATTCGCTCGACTGGGCCATCCAGGGCGATGGCTTTTTTAGCGTAACCCTGCCTGATGGCACCACCGGGTATACCCGTGACGGGCAGTTCACGCTCGACGCCGATTTCAACCTGGTTTCTGCCAGCGGCTACCCGCTGGTGTGGGATGGTACGATCACTGCCGAAATGACCAATATCAACATTCGCCCCGATGGAACGGTTACTGCCCAGGATGCCAACGGTGCGAACGTGGAGGTTGGCACCGTGCAGTTGACCCGTTTCCCCAATCCCTCCGGGCTGACCAATAACGGCGATAACATCTGGCTCGAAAACGACTCGTCGGGCGTTGCCCAGACTGGTGCGGCTGGTTCTGAAAATTTTGGCTGGATCAGCGGTTACAAAGTCGAACAATCCAATGTTGAACTGTCGCAAGAATTGACGCGCATGATGACCGCACAGCGCTCGTTTACGATGTCCATTCGGGCCTTCCAGCAGACTGATACGATGATTTCCCTGGCAATTAATATGAGAAAGGCATAATGTTTTCACATTTTTGGTCGATAATGAAATTGTGAATCCATTTACCTTGCAGGAGGAACCATCATGAAAATCGAAAACAACGGTATTTCACCCCTGGCCCCCAAAATCACCGATGCCGCCCAGCGCGTTGAAAAAAAAGACGACCGCAAAGACGTGCAGGCTGCGCGTGGCGGGCAAGATAAGGCCGAAATGTCTGAGAATGCTCGTTTGCTGGCCAAGGCCCGCGCTGCGTTGGGGAACGTAGAAGAAACCGAAACCGACCGGCTGGCGATGCTCAAAAAGCAGATTGAGAACGGTGACTACACCGTTCAGGTCAGCGAACTGGCCCGCAAACTGGTCTCCAGGCTTTACCAGAAATAAGCGGTTCAGTAAGGATACCTGCCATGGTAAATGACAAATTCACAACCAATCGTTTGGAACTTGAACAAGTGCTGGTTCGGCAATTCAGGATCTTGCAGGAAATGATTGCCCTGACCAAGAAAGAACGCGATTCGCTTTTGAACGATCCCGACAACGTTTTGCACATGGTCGAAGACAAAGAGGCTCTGCTCGATAAAATGAGCCTGATGGAAGACCAGTGCCGCAAAATTGTGCAGGATCTGTCGCTGGCCGTCAACCTTCATTCTGAAAATACCTCCATCCAGGCTCTTTTACCGTTTTTCCGGCCGGAGGATGCCAGCCGAATCAAAAACCTGTCCGAAGGGATTTCAACGCTGGCAATCCAGGCCCGCGAGTTGAACCGCGCCAACCAGGCGGTTGCTTTCACCAAACTGGAATGGCTCAAAGCCACCCAATCCTTCTTAATCAGCATTTTCCAACCGGAACCTGGCTACCGCCCACTTAAAGGCGGCGCGGCGCGCCAGGAAACAGCAGGTTTGGGTGTTGAGTTCCGCGCTTAAGGAGTCTGCGCCATGCCAACCCTCACTTCCGGAATTTCCACCGCTCTCCAGGCAGTTTTGGTTCACTCCCAGGTGCTGGAGATTAGCGAACACAATGTTGCCAATGCCAGCACGCCAGGGTATCGCCGTCAGTCAGCCATCCTGACCGCCGCGACGCCCTCCTCCCTTAATGGTTCAGATTATGTGCTCGGCGCTGGTCAGCGGGGTGGGGGCGTGGTTATTGAGCGCATCCATCGCTTTAACCTGGAATTTTTTGATGGCCGCTATCGCTCGGTGACAGCCGAAATGAATCAGTGGCAGGCCCAGAGCGAGGTTTTGAACCAGCTCGAACCCATGCTGGCTGAAACCACCGAAGACGGCCTGCTGCCCAAACTGGACCAATTTTGGGCTGGCTGGCAGTCACTTTCCAGCGACCCGACCAATACCAGCCTGCGCACCGTGCTTTTGGATGATGCCAGTTCGCTGGCGATGGCCTTTAACCGACGCGCCACACAGATCAACACCCTGCGCAGCGACCAAAACCAGGTTGTCATCAGCCAGGTGAACGAGATTAACTCACTGGCTGACCAGGTGGCGCAGCTAAATGGTGAGATCTCGCGCGTTTTATCGGTGGGCGAACAACCCAATGACCTGATGGATAAACGCGACCTGGCGCTTGACCAGCTGGCCGAGTTGACCGGCGCAGTTTCGTTTGAGCAAAAAAATGGCGAAATGGTGGTTTCGGTCGGTGGGCATGTGCTGGTGGTCGGGCACGAGGCCATCCAACTGCGCACCCAAACCAGCGCCACCGATTCAAGCGTTGTCGATGTGTATTGGGCAGATAACCAGAAATTAACCCCTCCCAGCGGCAAGCTGAAAGGCACCCTGGAAGTGCGTGATAACGTACTGGTGAACCAGTTGAGCGGTTTGAACACCCTCGCCAGTGGGGTCATCACCCAGGTCAATACCCTGCACAGTGGCGGGTTTGGCCTGAATAACAGCACGGGCAATGCATTCTTTTCCGGAACAGATGCCAGCAGTATGGCGGTCAATCCCCTGCTCGATGCGGCCAGTATTGCCACCTCCAGCGCAGCCGGTCAGGCCGGGAATAATGATATTGCCCTGCAAATTGCCGGTTTGAAAACGGTCAAAAGTATGAAAGCGGGTACTGCCACCCTAAACGAGTTCTACAACTCCCAGGTTACCGAGCTGGGGGTATTGACCCAACGCGCGTCGGATAATTCGTACCAGCATGGACTGGTGTCTAGGGCCCTGGGCGACCAGCGTGAATCGGTGGCAGGTGTCTCACTGGATGAAGAAGCTGCCCGGATGGCGACCGCTCAAAAGGCTTACCAGGCCGCAGCGCGGGTGCTGACCGCTTACGACGAACTGCTTGACCTGGTGATTAACCGTATGGGCCTGGCCGGGCGTTAGTTTTACAAGGAGCAGGTATGAGAATCACCAACCGCATGATGACAGAGAATGCCATTCAGAACATGGCAGATAACCTGGAAAAAATGAGCAAACTTCAGGGCAAAATTGCTACCCAAAAGCAGTTCCAGAATCCGTCCGATGACCCGGCGCGGGCCTCGGCCAGCCTGAGTTTGCGTTCCAACCTGCGCACCCTTGAATCCTATTCTGATACCGCTGTAACCACCAAAAACTGGATGACCGCCAGCGACAACGCCCTTAACCAGCTCGAAGACCTTTCGGTGCGCGCCTCCAACCTGATCTTGCGCGGCCTGAACGATACCCTCGACCCCAGCGAGCGCGCCGAAACCCTGGGTGTGGAAATGCAAACCCTTGTCAACGAGGCCATTGAGCTGGGCAACACCTCGGTCGATGGGCAGTTTATCTTCTCGGGTTATCAGGTTAACCACAAGGCCTTCGAACTGGTTGATGCCGCAACCCCCCTGGTAGATTACCAGGGCAACCCGTTCACCCCCAAAGTTGTCAACTACCTGGGCGACCAGGGCAGCATGATGCGCAGCCTGGGCCCCGATCAATCGGTAGCCCTAAATGTGCGTGGCGACCAGGCTGTGTTGGGTTTCATCCAAAATTTGATATTGGCCAGCAATGCCCTGACCCAGGGGAATATTTATAATACCAATAACCCGCTCACCGATCCGCTGACTTTGCAGACTTCCCTGAGTGGGTTACAATCATCGCTGGATACAATGAATCAATATCGCACATCCAATGGTGCGCGATTGCGTCAGGTAGAGTCGGCGTCGAATTTCCTGGAGACGGTCAAGCTCGAGACAAAAAGCCTGCTTTCTCAAAAAGAAGATACCAACCTGGCAGAAGGGATTGCTTTGCTGGCCAACCAGAAAACCACCTTCGAGGCCGTCCTAGAGGTCAGCCAGCGCGCCATTTCAGCGCTCACTCTTTTTGATTATCTGCGTTAATGCCTGCTCGGGCAAAACCATCTTGCGACGCACCTCCCCTGGCAGCCCTGGTCTGTGGAGTGTGTCAACATGCTGGTACTAACGCGTAAAGTCGATGAATCCATCACAATCGGCGATTCAATCGTCATCACCGTCCTGGCCATCGAAGGTGACCGTGTCAAAATTGGAATCAACGCCCCGCGTGAGTTGTTGATTTTGCGGCAGGAAGTCTTCCAGGCTGTAAAAGACCAGGTCAAGATTCAGGAATTCCTGGCCGAAGAGAAACAAAACGACAAGTTTGACCAGTTGCGCGAGTTGCTGGCTTCTGAGGATGATTCACAATCGAAAGAACCCGACCCCGACCCCAAAAAGCCCTAAGCCTGTTGCGCCCACGCCCCGCTCACCCGAGCGGGGCGTTTTTATTTTCCGCGCTCCCGGGGCATAAAATTTATATCTTTTTTGGTTTCTCTTTACGGGCGATTTACAGAAGAAGTTGGGGCCGTGTGCTATCTTTTAGCAGGAATAAACCAGTTCTTGCCGTGCCCGTAGAGACCACCAAGAGAAAATCTATGGAAATCATGTTCGATATCAGCGAAGACGAGTTGCCGATTTTCCTGGCCGAAGTGGATGAGCATTTACACGTCCTGGACGATGTTTTGATTCGGCTGGAACGTGAAGAGCCGGACCCTGAACTGGTTCAGACGGTTTTCCGCTCTGCCCACACGGTGAAGGGCATGTCTGGCATGATCGGCCACCGCCGCATGACCGACCTGACCCATGCGTTGGAAACGGCGCTGGATGGGGTTCGCAAGAACAGCCTGCAAATTTCCACCCCGCTCATCAACCTGTGCCTCGACGCTGTCGACCGCCTGCGGGCTTTGCGGGATGAAGTGGTGACGGGTCAGATCAGCGATATCGATGTGGATACAGCGGTGGCCTCGCTCAAGGGCTTTATCGAGGCCAACCCCGCTGAGGCCGTGGTTCCGATACCCCAGGCCGTTGCGCCGCTCGAACCTCCCCTGCCCCCGGCCCAGCCCGCGTGTATAGAAAGCGCGCCGCCTGCGGCTGAAGACGATTCGCAAAGCAAAACCTTGCGGGTGCGCGCCCGCATTGACACCAACAGCATGGCCTCGGCAGCGCGCGCTTTCCAGATGATGCTGGCCCTGCAAGACCTGGGTGAGATTCAGCTAATGAACCCGACCCAGGCCCAGATTGAGACCGCTACACAGGTAAGCGAGTTTTCAGCCGAACTGGTGACAACCCATCCGTTTGAAAAAGTCCGCGCCGCGCTGGTGCAGATTTCGGGCGTTACCGAGATTGCCCTGGAAGGCAAGCTGATCTTGGAAAATGGCACTGTCGTCAGCGAGCATGCCGACCCCCAGCCCGAAAAGAGCATTCCCGCCCCAGAGACGGTTTCTCGCCCAACCACCCCCGGTGCGAGTGTTCCCAAGCGCAATGTCGAATCGGCCGGGCGGCGCATTACCGACCTGACGGTGCGCACCAACGTTGAACGGCTCGACAGCCTGATGAACCTGGTGGGGGAACTGATTACCGACCGCAATCATCTTTTGCAATTGCGCGGGCGTTTTTCGGCCGATACGCGCTTTAATGGCAATTTTGAAGAACTTTCAGAAACGGTGACCCACCTGGGGCGCATCACCGACCAGCTTCAGGAAGAAGTGATGCACATTCGCATGCTGCCGATCGGGAGCGTGTTCAGCCGTTTCCCGCGCATGGTGCGTGACATGTCGCAAAAGGTCGGGAAATTGATCGATGTGGTCATTCGCGGCGAAGATACCGAAATGGACCGCTCGATGATCGAAGAAATTAACGACCCGTTGATCCACCTGGTGCGCAATTCGGTCGATCATGGCATAGAACTGCCCAAAGACCGCCTCGCCGCCGGAAAGCCGGAACGTGGCACCCTGACCCTGACCGCCCGTCACGAGCAGGGGCGGATTGTGATTACCGTGGAAGATGACGGGGGCGGTATCGATGGCGCCCGGCTGCGCAATAGCGCCGTTCAAAAGGGTTTGATCACCGCCGAAGAAGCCGCCACCTTAACCGAAGAACAATCCATCGATTTAATGTTTATGGCGGGGCTTTCAACCGCCCAAAAGATTACCGATATCTCGGGCCGCGGGGTCGGGCTGGATATTGTCAACACCAACATCCAGCGGGTGAATGGAACCATCCAGGTGGAAACGCACCTGGGGCGGGGTACCCAGTTCCAGATTGTTTTACCGCTCACCCTGGCGATCGTGCCCTCGCTGCTGGTAAAGGTCAATCAATCGACATTTGCCATCCCCATGGTGATGATTACCGAAACCCTGCGCCTGGAACAGGCCGATATTAAGCATATTTATCGCAAACCGGTGACTTTATTGCGGGGGAATGTGCTTTCGTTGATTCACCTGACGGATATTTTCAAGCTAAAACAAAATACCGAACGGCGGAAACACTTTTTTGCCGTGGTGGTCCACTCGGGAAAGCAGCGGGTTGGGCTGATCGTCGATTCGCTTATTGGCGAAGAAGAAGTGGTGGTTAAGCCGCTGGGGGCCTTTATTGGTGATATCCCGGGGGTTTCCAGTGCTGCCATTCTCGGCGATGGTCAGGTGGCGTTAATCGTCGATGTCTTTGGCCTGTTCAAGCTGGCGGGCATTTAGGAGAAGGTGGTCTTTGGCTATGAAGGATTTTGTTGTACCTCGAGATGTGTTGGAAGCGCTGAAGGAGATTGCCGGTGACGGCATTCGTAGCGCCGCGTTTGGCTACTCGGGCATGGTGGGCCACAAAATCGAAATCAGCAATCCCAAGGCGCATGTGGTACCGCTTTTGTCGATTCCTAATCTGATTGGCGGCCCCGAAGATGACGCGGTGGGGATTTACCTGCGCTTTGGCGGCGACCTGAGCGGTCAAATGATGCTGATTGTGCCGCATCCTAAGGCCCTGGAGCTGGTAGACCTTTTGATGGGTACCCCGCGCGGGACCACCCATTCGCTGGGTTCGCTGGAAAAATCTGCGCTGGGCGAGCTGGGGAACCTGTGTTGTTCGTTTTTCTTGAATGCGATGGCCAAGAAAGTGGAAGCCAGTTTTCGGCCTACGCCTCCGGCGGTGATGGTCGATATGGTTGGGGCGATCCTCGATATCGTTGTCGCCTCCAACGGGCAGGTCAGCAACCAGATTTTGTTGATGCAAGCCAACTTTATGGATGACGCGCATCATGTCGAAACAAAATTCTGGGTGATTCCTGATCTTAATAACCTCGATATTTTGACCAAGAATACTGAACTATGAAAGAACCGACGAGTGTTGGCTTGGGTGAACAGGCAATTAGCCGGGATCCGGAGGACATCCTTGTGGCCTACGGGCTGGGATCCTGCCTGGGGATTTCGATGATTGACCCGATTTCTCGGGTGGCGGGCTTGCTGCATGCGGTTTTACCCGAATCATCCAATGGAAGCGATGCAAGCCAGCAACACCCGTTGAAATATGTCGATACCGGTATCGAAAGCCTGATTGCTGAAATGGCTCGCCAGGGTGCCAGCCGCAGCCGCTTAATTGTTCGCATTGCGGGCGGCGCTAACATGCTGGTTAGCTCTGGCCTGACCCGTACCTTTGATATTGGGACACGCAACATTGTCACCGCGCGTGCCACCCTGCAACGCCTGAAGCTGAATATAGCAGCGCAGGAAGTTGGCGGGCATACCGGGCGCACTGTGCGCGTTTACGTTGCCGAAAGCCGTGTGACCGTCAGGGTCATCGGTGAGAAAGAACATGACCTTGTTTAGGAATTCAACAGGAGAAATCGAATGGCCAAAGTATTGATCGTAGATGATGCAGAATTTTTACGAGTGCGCCTGACCAAAATGCTCAGCACGGATGGCTACGAGGTCTTCCAGGCTGAGAATGGGGTCAAGGCCGTCTCCACTTACAAGGAGATCCATCCGGATGTCGTGCTGATGGATGTGACCATGCCTGAGATGGATGGCCTGACCGCGCTCAAAGAGATTGTCGGGTTCGACCCGCGTGCGCGAGTGGTGATGCTGACCGCGCTGGGGCAAGAATCGGTGGTGCTCGAGGCTGTCAAATCGGGTGCGCGCGATTTCGTGGTTAAGCCCTTCGAGCACGAGCGTGTCATGAAGGCTATCACCAAGCTGCTGGCATAAAGCCGTTATGAGCGATAACGCGCTGCCCAAGATCACTCCAAAATCACCAGATGCCATCCGTGTCATGGTGGTGGATGATTCGGCATTTATGCGCTTTGCCATTGCCCAGCAGCTAAACGAAGACCCAGAGTTGCAGGTTGTCAGCACGGTGAGCGATGGGCGCGAAGCCTTGCGCCTGATTCCGCAGGTGCAGCCAGATGTGGTCACGCTGGATGTGGAAATGCCCCATCTCGATGGGCTTTCGACCCTGCGCGAGATTATGAAGAGCTTCCCGCGCCCGGTCATTATGTTCAGCAGCCTCACCAAGGAAGGCGCAGCCGAAACGATCCAGGCCCTGATGTTGGGCGCGATCGATTTCATCGCCAAACCCGATAACCGCCTCGACATTCGGGCGGCGATGGGGGATATGGTCACCAAGATCAAAACGGCTTCGCGGGCCAAAGTAAAGGCTACCGCGGCGCGCCACTTGCTGGTGCCTGCACCCCAGCCGGTGAATACCCGTGAAAAACCGGTGCGCTCCTATTCCAAAATTACCCCGGTGGTCATGATCGGCTCTTCTACGGGCGGGCCTGGCGCGTTAAACGAAATTGTCCCGGCGCTACCGGCCAGCCTTTCCTCTCCGGTGGTGGTGGTGCAGCACATGCCTGCTGGTTTTACCCGGTCGCTGGCCGAGCGGCTCAATTCCATTTCACCGCTCAAGGTGAAAGAAGCCGAGCCGGGTGATCGCCTGCTGGTGGGCCAGGTGTTAATTGCCCCGGGCGGCTTTCATATGACCTTTGACGAAAGCGAACAGGTGTCCCTGAACCAGAAGCCAGCCGTGCATGGGGTGCGCCCGGCCGTAGATGTGACCCTCAACTCGCTGACGCAGCGCTTTGGAAAAAACATGATTGCAGTCATCCTGACCGGTATGGGCAGCGATGGAACCCTGGGCGCTTCGTTGCTGCACAGCTCTGGCGGGTATGTCATTGCCGAGCACGAGAGTACTTGTGTGGTTTGGGGGATGCCCCGCAGTGTAGTGGAAGCCGGGGCGGCCAATGCGGTCTTACCGCGCCCCCAAATTGCGCGCGCTATTGAACGCGCCATCCGTGATGGCGTGTGCAACTAACGAACCGAGGATTCAATACGCATGGATGCAGAAATCTATACCCAGCTTAAAGACTCGATCAAGCAGACGTTGAAGATTGACCTGGCGAATTATAAAGATGAGCAAATGAAACGCCGTCTCGATTCGTGGTTGGTCCGCACCCGCCTGGGAACCTGGAAAGAATATTTTAGTTTGATCGCTTCCGACAGCCTGGAGCTGGAGCGTTTTCGCAATTATCTAACCATCAATGTAACCGAATTTTTTCGTGACCCCAATCGTTGGGCCACGCTGGCCCAGGAAGTGCTGCCGTACCTGATTAAAAACGCCGCCGAAAGCCGCCAGCCGGGGAACGGGCTCAAACTGTGGAGCGCCGGTTGCTCCATCGGTACCGAACCCTACACCATCGCAATCATGATGGAAGAAAACTTCCCTCGCCAAAAATATTCCCTGTTGGCCAGCGACCTCGACCGGGGCGCCCTGGCGAAGGCCCGCGCAGGTGGCCCCTACTCACAAGACGACATTCGCAATTTATCGCCGCAGCAGCGACAAAAATATATTTCCCTGCTTGCGCCGTATCACGTCAACGACAGCCTGAAGAAGAACATCTCTTTCCAGGAGCAGGATTTTTTCCGTGACCGTTTTGACACTGGTTTCGACTTGATTGTTTGTCGCAATGTGGTGATTTACTTTACCGCTGAAGCCAAAGATGATCTGTATGCCCGTTTCCATGCAGCCCTGCGCCCGGGCGGCGTCTTGTTCCTGGGCGGCACCGAGATTATCTCGACCCCATCTCGCTTTGGTTTCAACAATTTTGGGATTTCTTTTTACAAAAAAGCTTAATTGGAATGAAAAATTTCTCGCTCGACGACTTGATGGAAGAAGCCAGCAAACTGCCCCCGTTCCCGCGGGCGGCGCAAAAGGCGCTGACCCTGATCCGCGACCGGGAGGCAGGCGCGCTTGAGTTGGCCAAAGTGCTGGGCACCGACCAGGTGCTCTCGGCGCATGTCTTGCGTTGGGCGAATTCGGCTTTTTATGGCATGGGAAACCGCATTGTGACCATGCAGCAGGCCATTGTCGTGCTGGGATTGAACACCATTCAGGAATTGATTATGAGCTATACCGTTTCTGATAAGCTCAACCGCCCTGTGCCCGGCTACGATTTGCAGCGCGGCGAACTCTGGCATCATGCCCTGGGAACCGCCATTGGCGCGAAACTGATCTCGAAGCAGCGTCATTTGCGCATGGACGAAGAAGCCTATTTTGCCGGGTTGTTGTGCGATATCGGCAAACTGGTTTTTGAGAAATTGCTGCGTGAAGCGGATATTCACCAGGAAGAATGGGAGCAACACTCCTTCCTGGAAATGGAACGCGCCCTGTTCGGAATCGATCACGCCATGTTGGGGGCCGAAATGGCCCGGCGTTGGCAACTGCCCGAGAACCTGGTCGAAGCCATCGCGCATCATCACGACCCGCAGGCCGCCCGCGAGCATGCCACACTGGTGGCCGCCATCCACGTCGCCGATATGTCCATGATGATTCTCGGGATTGGAATTGGCGTCGATGGGCTGCGATACCCGCTGGATGAAGCGGCTTTGCAACGTCTGGGCATGACCGGCGACGATATGATCGGCCTGGTGGATCAAATCTCCAACCAATTAGACCACGCCAAAGAACTCATCTCTCTCGGATAACGAGATGGACTTGAACATGAAATGTTATGGAGGTAAATACCAATGGATGCGAAATTGCTAAACCCGTTCATTCAGGCAGCGGCAGAAGTGTTGAAAGCAGAAGTGGGAGCGACAGTTTCGCGTGGAAATGTTTCCCTGCAAAAATCTGCCCTGACTTCTGACGATATTACCGTTTTAATCAACCTGGTGGGAGATGTGTACGGCGTAGTGATGTATGGAATGCAGACCGCCACCGGGTTGGGAATGGTTTCACAGATTATGGGGCAAGATTTTGCAGAACTGAACTCGCTGGCCCAGAGCGGGATGGCCGAACTGGGGAACGTCATCAGCGGGCAGGCCACCATTCGCTTCTCCGAAGCCGGGTACCGCTCCAATATCTCCACCCCCATGGTGCTGCTCGGCAACGGAATCGAAATTTCCACCCTCGATTTTCCTCGCATTGTGGTTCCGCTGGATACGCAGTTTGGGGTGCTGACCGTTCACCTGGCCCTACGCCAGAAAGAGCCGGGAGCCGTCCACAACCCCGAAGACTTTATTTCGCTGATTAATGTCCCGGTTTCCCAAAAACAGGCCTGAACCCTGACCGTTGAACGGGAAGGCTAATAGGAGGTATCCATGAACGTTAAATTCTTGAACCCTTTTGTCACCGCCGCGCATGAAATTTTGAGCCTTGAAATGCACGAAAAGGTCATGCGGGGTGACTTGCGCCTCGAAAATGGGCCCTACACGACCGACGACGTCACGGTGATTATTTCGTTGGTGGGCGCGGTGGATGGCACGGTTTTCTTCAGCATGTCAAAGGAATCGGCCATGCAGCTGGCCTCGGTGTTGATGGGGGAACAATTCGATGCGCTGGACAAACTGGCCCAGAGCGGGATTGCCGAACTGGGGAATGTCATTACCGGGCGCGCCAGTATGAAGATGGCCGAGGCCGGGTACGAGTCGAACATTTCGACACCCTCCCTGATTTTGGGCAAAGGCGCCACCATTTCTACCCTGGAGTATCCGCGCCTGATCGTACCGCTGACAACTTCGATCGGGTCGATGATTATTCACCTGGCGCTGCGCGAAGGTGTTCAAACCGGGCTAAAAACATCCCAAATTGGGGTGCCCAAAGCTTTTGAAACGCAATCATAAATTGGACCTGCTGACGGAAAGGAAGGGAACATGGAACATCAACTGGTGGTATTCGACCTGGAACATGAGCGCTATGGCGTCGATATTTCGACCGTCGAGAGCATCATCAAAATGCAGGAAATCACCAAGCTGCCGTACGCGCCAGATTTTGTAGAAGGCATCACCCGGCTGCGCGGATCGGTGATTCCGGTGATTGACTTGCGCAAACGCTTTGGCCTGCCAGCCCAGGAAGCGACGCGCAATACGCGCATTATCATCTCAGGGATGAACAATTCCAAAGTGGGGCTGGTGGTCGATGCCGTGACCCAGGTGGTGCCCATCTCTGAAGATGCCATCGAGCCGCCTCCGCAAATGTCGGTTTCGGCCAGTTCCGCCTTTATCAAAGGCATTGCCAAGCAAGAAGACCATTTAATCATTTTGCTCGATTTGAGCAAAGTCCTTTCGGTGGAAGAAAAAGAAGCCCTGGCCAGCTCTGTGCTCCAATCGGAGACAGCACCCGCTTGAAGGGCCTCGGCTGTGGTGATGCAGGAGATTTTGCTGCGTTACCAGATGGGGTTATAACAACCCGTCCATTTACCTACGAATAAAAGTCCCGGTTGCTTTGGCAGGGAAGCCGATGCAACCGGGATTTTGTATGCGGCAATCTTCTCTTTAGGGGACAATGCCTGCGCAGGCCACCCCATCTTTGGGGGCGGTGGTGGTTTCAGACTTCCAGGGCAGTTTATCAAGCAAGATTTTGCAAGTCAGCTTGCCGGTCTGGGTGGGGTTAGAGGCCGTCAGGTACAGGGTGGTGCCGGCTGGGACCTGGACGGTGCGTGTCCAGGGGGTGGTCACAGTGGTCGGTTTCGAGATGGTCACATCCCCGGCTTGCAGGGTGATCAGGGCATACCCACCGGAAGCCTCCACGCGCAATTGCACCTGGCGGTCGCCCCCTGGCTTGTTCATCAAGCCCATATTGGAGAGCACCATAAAGATGACCACGCAAAGCGCAACGATAAAGGCCAGTTGCAGGGCAATTTTCCAGCGGCTGGATAGTTGAGAGAACATGTTGGTCTCCTGGTGGGCGGGCAAAAGTGGAGCCGGGTTGGGCAAAAAGACCTAAAAATAATTTACGCGGTATTTATGCCATCGATGGGTAAAGTGCCTCAAGTAAAAGGACTCGCTGCCGAAACTAGGGGTGTAAGACAAAACAACTGAATATTGAATACGGTAACACGGAGGTGTGAGCATTCTCCAGTACAGACAACATCATACCAAACCACAATTCAGTCAATCGTTACACAGTAATACCAAAACCCAATCTCATTCAACAAGGGGAAGGATCCCCTACCAAACATTCAAACATGGAGGTTTGAAATGGCTACAGTAGATGTCACTCGCATTGCGTCAAATATCGGCGCCCTGAACTCCCTGAACTCCCTGATGACCATCAACGCCAAACTGGCGACTCATCAGACCCGCCTTTCCACCGGCAAGCGCATCAACAGCGCCGCTGACGACCCCGCCGGTCTCACCATCGCCACCAAGATGTTGGCCCGCTCTGAAGGCCTGAAAGTCACCCTCGACAACATCGGCGATGCCAAGAACATGCTCTCCGTCGCCGAAGGCGGCCTGAGCAAGATGACCGACATCATCACCCAGATGCGCAACAAGGCCGAACAGGCTGCTTCCGACACGCTCGGCTCCTCGGAACGCGCTACTATCCAGACCCAGCTCTCGTCCTATGCCCAGCAGCTCCAGGACATTATGGACCAGACCAAGTGGAACGGCGTCAAACTGCTTGACCAATCCACCGGCAGCAAGCTCTTCCAAACCGGTGTGGATGAAGGCGAATCCACTGTGTGGACCCTGCCCAATGCCCTCGACCCCGCGACGCTCAACCTGTCGAAGGTTGTTGGTAGCGCCACCACCACTAATAGCGCTGTCCCGCTCACCTCGTTTGCGGCGGCGGGTGCCATCACTTCGGGTACGTTGAACAACATGTCCGAGCTTTCCACCGGCGATTACTCGATCAAGGTTCTTGATCAGGCCACGGATGCTACGCATGCCAAGGTTACCCTCGATACAACCAGCAAGCTGATTACGGGTGTTAGCGCTCTGGCTGGGGATGTTAGCACTGCA
This sequence comes from uncultured Anaerolinea sp., assembly GCA_964562145.1. GTDB lineage: Bacteria > Chloroflexota > Anaerolineae > Anaerolineales > Villigracilaceae > UBA5195. Next base: position 35,305 of record CAZLSP010000041.1, read on the forward strand.
GCCACCGGTGCGGCTGGCACTGACATGACATCCGGTCGTTACAAGCTGACGATCGACAAGGTTACTGACGCCACCCACACCGATTACACCATTACTAATCTGGATGACAGCACCTGGGGAACCAATGGATCGATCGCTGTCGTTGGTGCTGATATTTCGGGCGGTAATCTTTTGGATGCGGCTGGTGGTGCCACCCTGGGTGTCAAGCTGACCTTTACGAGCGGTGCGGCTGGTTTGGTTGCGGGTCAGTCTATGACCTTTGAGAACATCGCTAAGAATCAGGTCAAGCTCGAACTGAGCGATAGCTCGGGCCAATCGACTCAGGTTGCCCGCCAGACCGCTAAAGTTCTCACCAACTACTATTCTGCCACCTCCGCCTATGTCGACAATGGTGGCACTTTCCAGACCGGGCGTGGTGTGAGCATCACGTTGAACGCAACTGCGGTGAATGGTCAGAAGAACGTCTTCACCTACGAACAGGCCAACAACTTCTCGGTGGATGTTTCCAGCG
>CAZLSP010000042.1:0-35709 GCA_964562145.1 uncultured Anaerolinea sp.
CCAATCCGGAAATTTACAGAAAAGAGGTTGCACAATCATGCCGCAAGGGAAGATGTCGGCACTTTCCGCGATCGAATATGCGGTAGAGAGCTTGGCGCGCCTCTACGAACAGGACGACAGCAACCTCGACCTACCCAAGCTGATCGGCCTACATGCGCACGTGCTGGAATGCTGAGGCATGAGCAAGGAGACGCGACGTTTCATGCGACTGATCGTCTTCTTCGACCTGCCGATGGTCACCAAAACCGAAAAGCGTGCTTACGTACAATTCCGGCGCTTTTTGCTCAACGACGGCTACGACCTGATCCAGTGGTCAGTCTATGGTCGCCTGCTCAATGGCCACGACGATCAGGAAAAACACCTCAAACGTCTGGCCGACAACCTCCCCCCCGCCGGCTCGGTACGCTGTATGACGGTGACCGAAAAGCAGTTTGCCGGCATCAAGCTCCTCGTTGGCATGCCACCTTTTCAGGAAAAAAAGGTTACTGCAAACCAATTGCTGCTTTTCTGACAGCCGATTTCCGGAAAAAATTTCCCGCCCAGCTTACGCCGGGCGGGAAATTGGGGTCAGCCAGATTGTAGCTTTCCGGGGTGAGAGAGGGAGCTACAACCCTTGCGCATCAACTTAATGGCAAAGATGCGATTGTAGCTTTCCGGGGTGAGAGAGGGAGCTACAACTCCGCCAGACTCATGGAGAGCGCCTTTTCCGATTGTAGCTTTCCGGGGTGAGAGAGGGAGCTACAACGGCGCCGAGGGGGAGTATGTCGACCTGACAGATTGTAGCTTTCCGGGGTGAGAGAGGGAGCTACAACACGCCGAACGAGATAGAACACATCGCGGAGGATTGTAGCTTTCCGGGGTGAGAGAGGGAGCTACAACGGGTTTATTGCCCACGCTGGGCACGGCAACGAAAAAGCCCTTGGGGTTGCCAAGGGCTTTTTGAGTGGGGAGGCAAATCGCCTCCGGGAAGGGCGATTTAGGCGACCTTCTTGGCAGCCGCCTTCGGTGCGGCGACCACGTTGGCAGCCTTCAGGGTGGCGCTGGTGGCTGCGGCAACGCTGGCTTCGGCGACTTCGGCAGCCTGCTTGGCAGCTTTGTTCAGGCCTTCGTAGGCTTCGTTGGCGGTCTTGATGGCGCTCTTGACCGCAGCAACCGCTGCTTCCGAACCAACCGGAGCGGACTCCAGCGCCTTCTCAACCAGGCCAGAGACCTTGGCGTTGGTTTCAGCAACCTGGGATTCGACTTCCTTGGCGATCTTGTCCTTGGTTTCGGAGGCGATGGCGATCACATTGCGCGAATATTCCATGCCCTTCTCGATGGTCGGCGCGGCCAGCTCCTTCTGGATGGCAACGAGGGACTGGACGTCCTTGGCACCCAGCAGGGTGTTCAGGTTGGACATCGCTGCTTCGAAAACCGAACGGGCGGCGGCCAGGTTCAGCAGGGCCAGACGTTCGATGCCGTCAAAGGTGGTATTGGCGTAGAAGAGGGCGAAATTGAAGCCGGACTTGGCGAAATCTTCGGGTTTGGTAAACATGGCACTTCTCCTGGGGTTGGGGTGATCTCTCGCTGCAGACATATGTTGCACCGCAGCATGGTTTCATTCTAACTGCCGCGTCCCGGATGTCAAGCGATTTTGTGCAATGCACAATTTCATTTCAATAAGCCCTCACCCAGGCTCAGGAATCCCCCGCATCCAGGCCGAACGCCTCGAGGATGCGGCTCATCGCATCCGCCGCGCCAAGCGGCACATAGAATTCGACAATCTCACTCAGTTGTGTGCGTGCCGGATTGATCTCGACCGTCGGTATCCCCTGCCGGGCGGCGAGGATCACTGGCTCCACGATGTAGGGAAAAATGCTCGACGTCCCAATGCTGAACACGATGTCGAACCCCTCCTGGAAGGCCGCAATGAAGCGTTCCATTTCGTCGTTGGGCAAGGCTTCGCCGAACAGGACGACGTTCGGACGCAGGATGCCCCGGCAGACGGGGCAGCGCGGAGGAATCTCCCGCCCCGTCAGGTCGTCGGTGGATTCCCGATACCCGCAGACGGTGCAAGTCAGTCCCTGCAGGTTGCCATGAATCTCGACAACATCCGTGCTACCCGCTGCACGGTGCAGGCCATCCACGTTCTGCGTGAAGACCATCACGCGCTCCAGATGCGCTTCGAGCCGGGCAATCGCCCGGTGGGCGGCATTGGGCCGTGCCCCGCGGCAGTTTTGCTCGATCTCGATCAGGTATTTCCACGTAATCTCGGGCCAGGTGGCAAACAGTTCGCCGGAGAGCGCCTCCTCGATGCGTATCCCCTCGGCCGTCAACTCGCGGTCGTACAACCCGCCGACCCCCCGATAGGTCGGCAATCCGGAATCGGCCGAGATACCGGCGCCGGTGATGAACAAGGCTCGCCGGGCCTGCCGCAGCCGGCTGGCGATTTCCGCGATAACGGTGTCCGTTGTATCCATGTCCTGCACGCTGTGTCCTCCTGACTGGGGATTGGGCCGGTCCAGGCGGCCTTGCGCCCCCTTGTTCCCGACTGCGTGAATGATACGCCCGGCCCGATCGATGCCGCCTGCCATCCGGGTTGGGGCGGGCCGCCGTGCGACAATATGTCGCATCCTGCGCCATAACATTAATCGGTACGATACGGAAAAAGCGTCAGGGAGGATGCCATGAACCAGAAACCGCAAACCCAGAACCCGCCAGAAATGGCTTCCTTGCTGCTCGGCGCCGGTTTTGCCCTGGCCTCCCTCATCATCCTGCCGGCGGTTGCCCAGCGCGTCGGGCTCGGTTCCAGTGTCACCATCGCCCTGCGCGGTGCCCTGATGCGAGCCGCTCATCGTTTTTAATCCGGATGCCCGCCTGATTCCGGCGCCACAGGCAGACGGGCGGTCTGCCTGTTTTTTGGGAAACATGAAACGACTCTCCCTGATCGGTCTTATCGTGGCCTGCCTGCTGGGCTGCCAGCCAGGGCGCGACCCGAAGCTGCCGACCGGTGCCGATTTCCTGCTGCAAACGGCTGACGGCCCCATCGATTCGCGCCAACTGCGCGGCCAGGTCGTGCTGGTTTATTTCGGTTACACCCACTGCCCGGACATTTGCCCTGCCTCGCTGGCGGCCGGCGGCCAGGCACTGAAGGCACTCAAGCCGGCGGAGCGCGCCCGGGTCAAGTTGCTGATGATCTCTGTCGACCCTGAACGCGACACGGTCAATCACCTGAAGGAATATACCGCCTTCTTTCACCCGGAGATGATCGGTGCGACCGGGACGCCGCAGGAAATCGCCGCGCTCGCCAAGGCCTTTGGGGCCGGCTACATCAAACAGCCCGCCCAAGGCGACGGCAGCTACGCCGTCGATCACACGACGGCCACCTACCTCATCGGCACCGACGGCAAACTGTCCCAGGTCATTGAACTGGGCGCCTCGCCCGACGCCATCGTGAGCGCCATCCGGAAGCACTTGTGATGCGTCCGGCGACTTTGGCGCTCAGCACGCTCGCCCTGCTTGCGCTGGTGACAGCGGCTTTGCTCGTCCCCCCGAGCCAGGACTCCGCAGCAAAGCAGAAGTTGGCCGACAAGCGGGCATTGGTCGAAAAATACGGTCTTACCGATCTGGCCCTGTTCACCGAGGCCCGCTACACTCGCCATCCAAGCCAGGCCGACCTGCATTCGGCCTTCCAGGATCACCCCGCTGCGCTCGAACACTTCCCGACCGGCTCACTGCTCGCCCCACGCCCTTCTGCATTGAAACCTCATGAGCCCCTGGCTGGAAAAACAACTGCATCTGATTGATTTCACGCTGGCCTCGCTCGGCCGGCGCAAGACCAAGAACATCGGGTTGCTCGTCGCCTATGCGCTGATCGTTTTCGTGCTCGCCTCGCTGACCCTGTTCACTCATGCCCTGCGCAGCGAAGCGACCTTCGTGCTGGCCAGTTCGCCGGAGATCATCCTGCAGCGCATGGTTGCCGGCCGGCACGATCTGATCCCGCCCGACTACATCGAGAAAATCGGCCGCATCCGCGGCGTGCAGAAGAAGGAAGGGCGCCTCTGGGGCTATTACTACGATCCGGTGCTTAACGCCAACTACACCTTCATGGCGCGGCCGGCCGACGAGGTCAAGGACGGCTACATCATGGTTGGCAACACGCTGGCCCGGGAGCGCGGCCTGGCGGCACACAACACCATCTCCTTCCGCTCCTACTCCGGCAAGCTGTTCACCTTCGAGGTGTCGGCCGTCCTGTCCCCCGATTCGGAACTGCTCTCGGCCGACCTCGTGCTGCTCTCGGAAAACGATTTCCGCAAATTCTTCGAATATCCGGCCGGCCATGTCACCGACATCGCGCTCTCTGTCGCCAATCCGCAGGAAGTGCGCAACATCGCGGCCAAGCTGTCGAGTTCGCTGCCCGATTCAAGGCCCATCCTGCGCGAGGAAGTGCTGCGCACCTACCAGAGCGTTTTCGACTGGCGCGAGGGCATCGTGCTGACCGTGCTGGCCGGCGCCATCCTGGCCTTCGCCCTCCTCGCCTGGGAAAAGGCCTCCGGGCTGTCGGCCGAGGAAAAGCGGGAAATCGGCATCCTCAAGGCGATCGGCTGGGAAACCGGTGACGTCATCCGCATGAAGTCCTGGGAAGGGCTGCTCATTTCGCTGACCGCCTTCCTGCTCGGCTTCATCGCTGCCTACATACACGTCTTCCATTTTGGCGCAGCGGTCTTCGAACCGGTACTCAAGGGCTGGTCGGTGCTTTATCCGCAGTTCACCCTGGTGCCGAGCATCGACAGCCTGCAGATCGCCACCCTGTTCTTTTTCACGGTAGTCCCCTACACGGCTGCAGTACTGGTGCCGATCTGGCGTGCCGCCATTACGGACCCCGACGCGGTGATGCGCGCATGATCGAACTTTCCGCCATCAAGAAAGCCTTCAACCAGGGCAAAACCAATGAGTACTGGGCGCTGCACGGCATCGACCTGAAGCTGGAAGCCGGCAAGGTCACCGCCTTCCGTGGCCCGAGTGGCTCCGGCAAGACAACCCTGCTGACCATCGTTGGCTGCCTGTCGCGGCCAACCAGCGGCCGGGTGCGCTTCAAGGGGGAGGACATTTCCGGCCTGCCGGAACGTTTCCTGACCGAGATCCGCCGCCAGAGCTTCGGCTTCGTGTTTCAGCAATTCAACCTGATCAAGGGCCTCTCGGCCCTGGAAAACGTCATCCTGCCCGCCTTTCCGACCGGCCGGCCGCGTCGTGAACTGATTTCGGCCGCCGACGCCCTGTTCGACCAGCTCAAGCTGGGCCATCGCCGTGCCGCCAAGGTCGAATGGCTCTCGGGTGGCGAACAGCAGCGCGTCGCGATTGCCCGCGCCCTGATCAACGACCCGGAAGTCATCATCGCCGACGAACCGACGGCCAACCTGGATACGGCGCTGTCGAAGGAATTCATGGCCATCCTCGAAGGCTTCACGGCAGCCGGCAAGACGGTGCTGCTGACCAGCCACGACCCGCTGGTCGTCGAATCGTCCGCCGTGCATCGCGTCGTCGGCATGCGCGACGGGCGGTTGACCGAAGACTGATGCTTTTCCAGCCTGCCATCATCGCGCTGCTGCTGGCGGCCGGCCTGGCCGTCCTGATGCTGGCCGGCGCGGCGCCCTTCGCGATCCAGGTCATCCGCCACTGGGACATCCACAGCGGCTCGGAACGCCAGCTGGCCCTGGAACGCCGCACCTACCTGTTCTCGACGCTGCTCACCTTTGTCCTCGTCGCCCAGCTGGCCGCGCTGCTGCTCTTCGTCTTCAACGCCGACCGGCTGTCGGTAATGTTCGTCGGCGCCATGTGCGCGGTCGGCACGCTGAATGTCAACGCCTGGGGCTTTCCATCGCTGATCGCGCAGATGGCGGTCTTTTTCCTGGCCGCCATCTGGCTGGCGATCAACCATGTCGACACCCTGGCCCGCGACTATCCGCTGGTCCGCATCAAGTATGTGCTGCTGCTCTTCCTGCTGCCAGTCCTCGCCACCCATCTGTGGCTGGAAGTGCAGTATTTCATCAACCTCAAGGCCAATGTTATCACCTCCTGCTGCGGCAGCATGTTCTCCGAGGAGAGCAAGACCCTCCCCGCCGAAGCGACGAGCCTCGCCCCCCTGCCCGCACTCTGGCTGTTCTATGGCGGGATGCTGGCTGCCATCGCCGCCCCCCTCTGGCATGGCCGACGCGGCGGGCGGGCGAGCGGCTTTCTGACTGCCCTGACCAGTGGCGCAGGGTTCGTCGTGGCCATTACCGGGGTGCTCTCCTTCATTTCGCTGTACATCTACGAACACCCGCATCACCACTGCCCCTTCTGCATCCTGAAGCCGGAATACGATTACCGGGGCTACGGGCTGTACATCCCGCTCTTCATCGCCACGGCGGCCGGGCTCGCCGCCGGCGCCTTGCAGCCCTTTGCCGGGTGGCCGAGCCTGGCCCCCCTCGTGCCACGGGTTTCCGCCCGGCTCGCCAAGCTGGCCGCGGCCGGTTTCCTGCTATTCACGGCACTCGCCACCTGGTTCATACTGGCTTCCAACCTGATCCTGATCGAACACTGACATGCGCATCTTCCTGCTCATTGCCACGCTGCTTATCGCGGCCTGCGGCAACGATGCCCCAAAGGCCAATATCAACATCGGCAGCATCGCCCCCACCTTCCAGACCTTCCGGGCTGATGGCGGCGCCACGCATTTCCCGGCAGCCTTCTTTGGCAAGCCGCTGGTCATCCGCTTCTGGGCCGACTGGTGCAAGTATTGCGAAGGCGAAATGAAGGCGATCGAGGCCGTCTATCAGCGTCACAAGGACAAGGGACTGGAGGTGCTGGCAATCAACGCCGGCCAGGACAAGAAGACCATCGCGGCCTTCATCCAGAAAATCGGCGTGACCTACCCGGCCCTGCTCGACGAAACATCGACCATTGCCCGCAGCTATGGTGTCGTTGCGCTGCCGACCACGTTCTTTATCGACGGCAAGGGGATCGTGCGGGCCAAGATCGTTGGCGAGGCGGACGAAGCAACCTTCGAGCGCCATGCCCTGGCGTTGCTGCAATGAGCGAGAATCGGGCCTGCGACCTGTGCGGACTCGATGTCGGGCAGAAGCCTTTCGTCCTGAACACGACAGACAGGCAATATCAGTTCTGTTGCGAAGGGTGCCGCGGGATCTACGAAATGTTGCATGACATCCAGGACGCAACATCGGAACGGAACGACAATCAGCCCAAGAATTCTTGAAAGGATCGATCATGATGACCGAAGAAATGATGAAGCAAATGCCCCACCTGATGAGCCAGGCCGGGCACCTGATGAGCAAGCCCGTCGCCACCGGCACCATGATGGCTGCCACGGGCTTTGCCGCCGGTCGCGGCCTGCTCGGCAACGCCCTGCTGCGCAACCCGCTGGCCCTGCTCGCGGTAGGCGCCGCCGGCGGCATCGCGGCCGGCTTCCTGCTCTTCAAGTACCAGAAGGAGATCGTCGAGGGCCTGTCGAAGATCGGCGGCATGGGCAAGGATTTCGCGCTGCACCAGAAAGAAAACCTCAACGATCTGATGGCCGAAGCCGAAGAAAAACGGGACGGGCACAGCACCCCGCCAGCTCCGGCCACGGAACCACCGGCCGCCTGAGGAGCCTGCCATGTCGCAAGCTGCCCAACTGGCCGGACGCATCGTCGTCTGCCATCGCGAGCGGGGGTTTCTACGGCTGGAACTGCCGGCCGAGTTGTGCACACCGGACATCGCGGCCGACCTCGACGCCGGGATGAGAACCCTGACTGGCGTGCTCAGCGCAGCGGTCGATACTGGCTGGCAACGGATTTCCATTCGCTACGACGCCACCCGCCTGACGACTGCCCAGGTCGCCCGCCAGCTTTTTGATGTGGTGGATGCCCTGCCGCTCGACACGGCCCCGACACCGGAGGCCCCCGCGTCGTCCTCCCCGCCCTGGTCGCTGGAACAGGGCTTCCAGCCGCTGCTCGACAAGCTGAAGGCCCGCCTGCTGCCGGCAGAAACGCCCCCGGCAGGCTCGCTGCAGGCCCGTTTCCTGCCGATTGTCGACAGTGCGCTGACCGAAAAGGCAATCACCAATTTCTTCAATGACATCGTCGCTTTCTATCTGATCCGGGTGCATTGGGACCTGATCACCAAGCGCTGGCTGCAGAATCCGCTCGCCTACGGCAACGCCTGGCTGGCCACCTTCTACCTCGTCTTTCTGCTCGTCCGCTACCGCAAGACCCCATGAAGCATTTTCGCGTCGTTCACCGCCTGTCGCGCCGCATCCGGATCATCGCTCCGCCGCTCGTCAAGGAGGCTGAACGCTGCTACATCCTGGAAATCCTGCTACGCAAACACCCGGGGGTGAAGGACGTGGCCATCGTTGCCGACATCGGCTCGCTGGCCATCCGCTTCGACCCGTTCGCCCTGCCCGAGGAACGCCTGCTGGCAACGCTCGATGCCGTACTGGGCAACCTGCTCGCCACTCCCCGGGCCGAACCGGTCGCCGCCGCGCCGGTCGACGGGCCGGTAAGCGAGTGCTCGTTGGCGGTGGAAGGCATGACCTGCGCATCCTGCGCGCTGCTCATCGAGATGAAGTTGAAACGCGATCCGCGTGTGCGCAACGCCCGCGTCAACTTTGCGGCAGCGACCGTGACCGTGCAGGGCGTGATCGACCGTGAAGGCGTCGCGGAGGTCGTCCGCCGCCTAGGCTATGCAGCGCGGCCGATGGATACGCTGGCACAACGCCGCCTGCTGATCGAACATGAAAGGGAACGGGTCGCGGCAGCGAAAAAACGCTTCGTTCAATCAGCCCTGCTGACCGTGCCGGTGATGATCTCCGGCATGCTGATGCACCGTTCGCCCGCCCTGCGCATCATGGAATTCGCGCTGTCGTCGGCCATCCTGTTCGGCAGCAGCCAGGGCATTTTCAAGAAGGCCTGGGCCCTGGCCAAACAGGGCGAAGCGAACATGGACACGCTGATCGCCATCGGCTCCGGCGCGGCCTGGCTCTATAGCGTCCCCGGCGTGCTGAAAATGCATCACCATGTCTATTTCGAATCGGCAGCCGGCATCTGCACCTTCGTGCTGCTCGGCCGCTACATGGAAGAGCGGGCCAAAGGCAAGGCCAGCGAGGCGATCCGCAAGCTGATCGAACTGCAGCCGGAAACTGCGTTGCGCGTCGAGGCCGACGGCCGTGAGCGCGAGATTGCCATCGACGACGTGCAAGTCGGCGACGTGCTGCGTGTCCGCTCCGGCGACAAGGTGCCGACCGACGGCCGGGTTCTGGAAGGCCGCTCCAGCATCGACGAGGCCATGATCACCGGCGAATCGCTGCCGGTCGCCAAGGCGCCGGGCGATACGGTGATCGGCGGCTGCCTGAACGGCAACGGTAGCTTCACGATGACCGTGACGGCCATCGGCGGCGACACGGTGCTCTCCGGCATTGTCAAACTGGTCGATCACGCGCAGGGCAGCAAGCTGCCGGTGCAAAAACTGGCCGACCGCATCTCGGCCCGCTTCGTGCCCGCCGTCGGGGGCGTTGCGGCCCTCACCTTCGGCGGCTGGATGCTGGCCGGCGCGCCGGTTTCGGCCGCACTGGCCCATTCGGTCGCCGTGCTGCTCATCGCCTGCCCCTGCGCCCTCGGCCTCGCGACACCGACCGCCATCATGGTCGGCACCGGGCAGGCGGCCAGGCGCGGCATCTACATCCGCCATGGCGAGGCGCTGGAAACGGCCGCCCGGCTGACCACCGTCGTATTCGACAAGACCGGCACGATCACCGAGGGCAAACCGGTGGTGACCGATACCTTCATCCTGCCCGGCATGGGCGAGCCCCGCCTGGCGTCGCTGGTCGCCGCGGCCGAAGCCGGTTCGGAGCACTTCCTGGCGCGCGCCCTCGGCGAATGGTGCAAGCCGCGCCGAAAGGAGAGCCTGACTGCCGAGGCGTACGCCGCCCATCCCGGGCGCGGCGTCACCGCCCGGGTGGATGGCGTCGCCATCTGCATCGGCAATGCCGCCCTGTTCGAAGACATGGGCATTACGCCGACAGTTCTCGCCGATGAAGGCGGTCGCGTGGCCGAGCAAGGCAAGACGCCGGTTTACGTCGCGATCGACGGGCGGCCGGCCGCCCTGTTCGCGATTGCCGACCAGCCGCGACCGGGCGCCGCCGAAGCCGTCGCCCGGCTCCACAGCCTGGGCCTGAAAACGGTCATGGCGACCGGCGACCTCGAAGCCGTGGCCAGCCACGTCGCCCGCGAAGTCGGCATCGACCGCGTGCTGGCCCGCTGCACGCCGGCCGACAAGCTGGCCGCCATACGCGAACTGCAGGCCGCCGGCGAGAAGGTCGGCATGGTCGGTGACGGCATCAACGATGCCCCTGCCCTGGCTGCGGCCGACGTCGGCTTTGCCATCGGGGGCGGCGCCGACATTGCCGTCGAATCGGCCGACATCACGCTGCTTGGCGGTGACATCGCCCGCGTCGCCGCCGGCGTCGACCTGTCCCGCAGAACGATGACGATCATTCGCCAGAACCTCTTCTGGGCACTCGGCTACAACGTCATCGCCATTCCCGCCGCGGCGGCCGGCCGCCTGAATCCGATGATCGCCGCGGCAGCCATGGCGATGAGCTCCGTGTCGGTCGTCACCAATTCCCTGCGCCTGCAGCGTTGAGGGCCCGCCCAGGTGATGGCCCCCCCCCACGCCCATGCCGTTGCCGAATTCTCCTACTGGCTTGCCTTCATGACCGGCCTGCTGGGCGGCGGGCATTGTCTGGGGATGTGCGGTGGCCTGGTTTCCGGTTTCTTCATGAAACTCGGCGCCAAGGGGCCGTGGCCCTATCTGGCCTACCATGCGGCACGCGTCGGCATCTATACCGCCGTCGGCGGGATCGCTGCGGCGATTGGCACCGTGCTCGTCTCGACTGGTCAGATCGGGCTGTGGCAAGGTATTTTGCAGATCATGGCCGGCCTGGTCGTGATTCTGCTCGGCCTTGACCTGCTCGGCGTATCACCGGTGCGCAATCGCCTCGGTTTCGCCCCCATCGCATGGCTGCGCCAGCAATTCGGCCTGGCCGTGCAGAAGGGGCCGGTGGTCGGCGCCCTGATCGGCGGCGCCATCAATGGCCTGATGCCCTGCTCCATGACCATGGCCATGGCGGTCAAGGCGACGACGGCCCCCTCGGTCATCGAGGGCGGCCTGCTGATGCTCGCCTTCGGCGCCGGCACCTTGCCCGCCATGCTGTCCGCCTCGATGCTGTTCGGCAAACTCGGCCCGCGCCTGCGCGGCTGGTTGCTGAAAGGGGCCGCACTGTTCGTCATTGCCCTCGGCCTGTCGACACTGTGGCAAGGCCTGCGCTATTACCTGGTGATGTATCGCCTGGTCGGCTGACTGCGACATTATGTCGCAGAAGCCGAACATCACCCGGCGCTAATATGCGCGCACGACCACCACAAAACAGGGAGAACCACCATGAAACGCCGTGATCTGCTGAAGATTTCCGCCCTGGCCGGCCTCGCGGCCAGCGCGACGCACGCCAGCGCCGTTAGCTGCGCCGGTGACGGGACACCCGCCCAGTTCATTCCGAAAAAGCCGGCCGACGCGACGCCGTTGGAAAACGAACTGCAAAAATACCCGAAGTGCCCCTACTGCGGCATGGACCGCCAGGAACATCATCGGACCCGCATGCTGGTGCAGTATTCCGACGACCTGACCGATGGCGTTTGCTCCATTCACTGCCTGTCGCTCAGCCTGGGGCTCAATATCGACCGCGAACCGAAGCAGATCTGGGGGCCGGATTTCGGCGCTGCTGCGGAACCACGCCCGTTGCTGCCGGTGGACAACCTGACCTACCTGATCGGTGCCGACCTCAAGCACGCAATGACCAAAAAGAGCAAACATTCCTTTGCCTCGGCCAGTGTCGCCAAGGAATTCCAGGCCAGGCACGGCGGTACGCTGGGCCAGTTCAACGACGCCTTGCGCGAAAGCTACCTCGGCATGGCGGACGATGTGGCCATGATCCGCAAGAACCGCGAAGAGCGCCGCAAGCGCGCCGCCGAAGCGAAGAAGATCTGATGCAGCGCCGCCTCTTTCTGTGCCTGCTGCTCGCCGCCTGGGCTCCCCTGGCCAGCGCGCAGGCCATCCCCAAACCCGGCCCCCGTTACCTCTGCCCGGTCTGCGGCATGCTCGTTTCCAAGTACCCGAACTGGGTGGCCGTGGTGACCTGGAAGGATGGCCATGCGCATTTCTTCGATGGCGCCAAGGATATGTTCAAGTTCCTTGGCGACCTGGCGAAATACGCCCCCGGCCATCGCCGGGCAGACATCACCGGCATCTACGTCACGGATTTCTACAATCTGGAACGGATCGACGCCCGCAAGGCCTATTTCGTCACCGGCTCCGACGTGCTCGGCCCGATGGGCCACGAGTTCGTTCCGCTGGCCAGCAAGGCCGATGCCGATGATTTCCTGAAGGAACACAAAGGCAAGAAGCTCTACACCTTCGAACGGATCACCCCGGCCCTGGCCAATGCGCTCGATAACGGACGTTTCGACTGAGGGACAACGCGCAGCTCTGCCAGCGGCCTGCGGGCCGCTTTTTTACAGCCCCTGTGGCTCCAGGCGAAGCCAGACGGTAAATTTTGCTCCCTTGCCCGGCGCGCTCTCCGCGGTAATCTTCCCGCCGTAACGCTCGACCAGGGCCTGGCTGACCCACAAGCCGAGACCGTTGCCCCCCGGTTTCTTGGCAGTGAAAAAAGGCTTGAACAGGCGGGCCAGGTCGGCTTGACTGATGCCGGGCCCGGAATCGGCGACGACCAGCCGGATGCCGAGCGGCATGTCGGCTTCGTCCCAGTCCTCGACACCAATGCTCAGCACCCCGCCGTCCGGCATCGCCTGGATGGCATTGACGAACAGGTTGATGATCACCTGCTGCAATTCGTTCTTGTTGCAGATGATGCGGCGGCTGGAGTCGATATGCTGCTCGATGGCGATGTCGCCCTTGGTCAGCAGGTGGCGGACCAGCAGCAGGCAATCCTGCAGCAGCTGGCCGGTTTCCACCGGTTCCAGATAGCCGACGTAATCCTGCGGCCGTGCGAATTGCAGCAGCTTGGCGACGATCAGCCGAATGCGCTGCACCTGTTCGTGGATCAGCCGGATTTCGTGCTCGACCGGCTCGGCACGCGGGCCGAGCACGTCGCGCAGGACATCGAGATTGCCCTGGATGACCGCAATCGGGTTGTTGATCTCGTGCGCCACCCCGGCCGTCAGCTGGCCGATGGCCGCGAGTTTCTCATTCATGACCAGCTGCGACTGGGCCGCCTTGAGGTCGGCCACTGCCCGCTCCAGTTCCGCCGTGCGTGCCGCCACCTTGGCGTCGAGCGAACTGCCCCAGCGCTTCAGCGAGTCGGCTTGCAACTGCAACTGGTCGAGCAGGCGGTCGAAGTGGGCCGCCATGACACCGAGTTCATCCTCGCCGGCAACCGGACCGACCCGCGCCGCTTCCTCGCCATGCTCGATCGCCGTCATCGTCGCATGCATGCGTTCGATCGGCTTGAAGACACGCCGCGCCGAAACGGCGGCGTAGAGGCCGGCGAGCAACATGGCGACGAAGAAAAAGCCGGCCACGGCATAGAGGGCATGCCAGCGGGCCCGGGCAAACGGCTGTTCGAGGAAGCCGACGTAGAGCATGCCGACACGCTGCTGCCGGCTGTCGAGCAAGGGCTCGTAAGCCGAAACGTACCAGTCGTTGACGACAAAGGCACTGTCGAGCCAGGTTCTGCCCTGCTTGAGCACCGCGTCGTGCACTGCAGCCGAAACGCGTGTACCGATCGCCCGTGTGTCGCCGAACAGCCGGACATTGGTGGCCACCCGCACATCCCCCAGAAACAAGGTCGCAGTTCCGGCGCTGCCCAGCGGTAGGGCGCCTTCCGGGTAAACCACGGCATTCAGGTTGTCGATGAAATCAAGGTTTTTGTTGAGCAGCACACCGCCTTCGAGCAAGCCGATGACCGTCCCCGCCGCATCGAACACCGGCGCCGCCGAGTGGATGACCAGTCCGCGCTCCTCCACGGTTCGTCCGGTCGGCACGGCATTGGCTGTCGCGATCAACGGCGTCGCCGCGCGACCGGCAAGGGCCGGATCGAGGGCCGTGAGCTGGGCCGCCGAAAACACTTCGGTCTCGGTGCGGGCGCTGCCGGCCAGGGCCGAGGCCAGCACCGGCCACGCCCCGGCCAGGCGGCGCGCCGTGGCGTGATCGACAAAACGCAGGAAATCGAGCCGGCGGGCGGCCACGGCCGAGTCGAGAATGGCGGCCAACTCGCGGGTCGGCCGGCCGTGCCCGGCGAGCACGGCCCGCACCAGACGGTCGGCGGCAGCCTGGCTGGCCACGGTATGGCCGACCCCTTCGGCCACCCGCTCGTAGTAGCTGTGGGCGACAGCCAGGTCGCTGCGCACCTTGGTGTTGAGCAACTGGTCAAAATAGCCGCCCCCCCAATAGGCGAGCGCCGCCATGATCAGTGGCAGCACGACGCCAAGCGGCAGCAGGGCAAGCAGCAGCAGGCGGGTGCGGATCGAGCGCCGCGCCGGCTGGCTCAGATGCCCCAGGCCTGACACTTGCGATCCATGGTCTTGCGCGAAATGCCGAGCCGGCGGCTGGCTTCCGACTTGTTGCCCTCGCACGCGGCAAGCATGGCCAGGATATGGCGCTTCTCGACTGCCTCGAGGGTTTCGTCAGTGCCGGCCGGCGTCGCTTCGACCCCGCGCCCCTCGGGCTCCGGCCCGATATCGAACCAGCCGAGAATCAGCGAACGTTCGACCAGGTTGCGCAGTTCGCGCACGTTGCCCGGCCAGTCGTAATCGGCCATCCGGGCCAGCGTCCGCGGGTCGAGGGCGAGAGGCGGAAGCCCCAGGCCGGGGGCGAGCAACTGCATGAAATGACGGACGAGCGGCGCAATATCCTCCGGCCGCTCACGCAGCGGCGGCAGGGTGATTTCCAGCACCTGCAGCCGGTAATAGAGATCCTGCCGGAAACGCTGGGCCGCGACTTCGGTTTTCAGGTCGCGGTTGGTGGCGGCGATGACGCGCACATCGACGGCGATTTCCTGTTCCGAGCCGACCGGCCGGATGCGCCGCTCCTCCAGCGCACGCAACAGCTTGGCCTGGGCCGCCAGCGGCAGTTCGGAGATTTCATCGAGAAAGAGCGTACCACCCCGGGCATAGTAGAACAGGCCCTCGCGGTTTTGCTGGGCGCCGGTATAAGCCCCCTTGATGTGGCCAAACAACTCCGATTCGATCAACTCGGCCGAAATGGCCGCGCAATTGACCGGCACGAAAGGCCCCTCCGCCCGGTTGCTCATCCGGTGCAGGGCACGTGCCGCAACCTCCTTGCCGGTGCCCGATTCGCCGCAAAGGAGCACGGTGGCCGGCGTCGGCGCGATGCGCTTGAGGCGCTCGCACACCTTGAGCATCAGCTCGGACTGACCGACCACCCCGTCGACATCCGCGGCCCGGGTGCTGACTTCGCGACGCAGCACGAAATTCTCGCGGGCCAGGCGGGAACGCTCGAAGCAACGCTGAATCGCATTCAGCACCTGGGCCAGGGAGAAGGGTTTGAGCAGGAAATCCGCCGCACCGGCGCGCAGCGCGTCAATCGCCGTGTCGAGATCGGCGTAGGCGGTCATCAGCACCACATCGCCGGCAAAGCCGTCCTGCCGCAGTTCGTGCAGCCAGTCAATGCCCGAGCACCCCGGCAGGGCGATATCGAGCACGATCAGATCGTAGCGATTGCGCCGGATCAACGGCCGGGCTGCCTCGACGCTGTCGGCACAATCGACCACCCCGCAGCGCGAGCCCAGGGCGCGCTGCAGGAAACTGAGCATCCCCGGTTCGTCATCGACCACCAGCACCGAATACTCCGGCCACGGCGCTTCGTGTTCGCTCGCCAAACTTTCTTCCATGTCTCCGCCACATTCCGTTGTACGTTCGTTTGGCCGGATTTTCTCATGCCTGCCGGACAGAAGGGCTGCGCGGGAAACCCCCGCTCCGGGCGGGCCGATAGACCTGTTAAAATGCCAGCCGCGGTCTGCGTACCGCATGTCCCGGTGGCGCCCCGGCGCCTTTAAGCTGCCGCGATATCCGCACGGCAGCGGTTGTTGTCACAATCGGAGTATCAAATGACCCTGTCCGCCACGCGCCGTCTGGCGCTGAAGGGGGCGCTGGCCTGCGCCTGCACTGCCGCCTTTTCCCTCCCCGCCCTGGCTGCCGACAACGTGCTGCGCGTTTCGGCCATCCCCGACGAAGCGCCAACCGAACTGCAACGCAAATTCGCGCCACTCGGCAAGTATCTCGAAGCGCAAACCGGCCTGAAAGTCGTGTTCACCCCGGTTTCCGACTACGCTGCCGTCGTCGAGTCGCTCGCCACGCGCAAGATCGACCTCGCCTGGCTGGGGGGCTTCACCTACGTGCAGGCCAGGATCCGTACCCACGGCACGGCCATCCCCATCGTCCAGCGCGAGGAGGATGCCAAATTCACCTCCCGCTTCATCACCGCCGACCCGACCATCAGGAGTCTGGCCGACCTGAAGGGCAAGACTTTTGCCTTCGGCGCGCCATCCTCCACCTCGGGCAGCCTGATGCCGCGTTTCTTCCTGCAGCAGGCCGGCCTGAACCCGGAAAAGGATTTCAGGAACGTCGCTTTCTCCGGCGCCCATGATGCAACGGTTGCCTTTGTCGCCGCCGGCAAGGCCGACGCCGGGGTATTGAACGCTTCCGTCTGGGACAAGCTGGTCGAGCAGAAAAAAGTCGATCCCGAGAAAGTGCGCGTCTTCGCGACCACGCCGCCTTATTTCGACTACAACTGGACAGTGCGGGGCGACCTCGACCCGGCCCTGGTCAAAAAACTGACCGACGCCTTCCTCAAGCTCGACCCGGCCAATCCGGAACACAAGGAAATCATGGCCCTGCAGCGGGCATCGAAGTTCATCCCGACCCGGAAGGAGAACTACGACGGCATCGACAAGGCCGCCCAGTCGGCTGGCTTGCTGAAGTGAGTTTCCGGCTGGACGGCGTGGGGCTGACCCACGCCAACGGCTTTACGGCCCTGGCCGAGATCAGCCTGCGCGCCGATCAGGGTGAGCGCATCGCCCTGATCGGTCCGTCCGGTGCCGGCAAAACCAGCCTGCTCTCGATCCTCGGCAGCGCACTGGCGCCGACTCGCGGCCGCGGCGAAGTGCTCGGCCAGCCGCTGCAAGCCCCCCTGCCCCGCCCCTTGCGCGCCCGCATCGGCACCGTGCACCAGTTGCCGCCCATCCCCGGCCGGCAACGCGTCGTCACGGCCGTACTGGCCGGCAGGCTCGGACAATGGCCCGCCTGGCAAGCGCTGGCCTCGCTGCTTTACCCGCGCGACCTGCCCGGCGCCCGGGCGGCGCTGGAGCGGGTCGACCTCGCCGACAAGCTGTTCGCCCGTTGCGACGCGCTGTCGGGTGGCCAGTTGCAGCGCGTCGGAATCGCCCGCGTGCTCTACCAGCGCCCCGACCTGATCCTCGCCGACGAGCCGGTTTCCGCCCTCGATCCGGCCTTGGCCCTGGCCACCATCCGGCTGCTCGTCGCCGAGGCCGAGGCAACCGGCGCGACGCTGGTCGCCAGCCTGCATGCCGTCGACCTCGCCCTCGGCAACTTCACGCGCATCGTTGGCATCAAGGCTGGCCGCGTCGTCTTCGACCTGCCGAACGAGCAGGTCTCGCTCCCCCTGCTTCACGAGCTGTATGCCAGCGAGGGCCAGGAACTGCCGATCCAGGCAACGGAATCGCATCAGTTGCCCGGAATCACCGCCCTCGCTGCGGCGACCCGAGCCGTCTGCTGCTGATCCCGCGATGGAAGCCCGCCTGCGCGACCCTGCCGCCCGCTCCCGCCTCGTCGGCGCGTTGGCGGTGCTCGTCATCCTCTGGCCGCTCCTGCAGGCAGCCGAAGTCAAACCCGGGACCCTGTTCGATGCCGGCAACCTGCAGGTGATCGGCCGTTTCCTGGCTGCCTTCCTGCCGCCGGAACACAGCCGCGAATTTCTCGGCTTGCTTGGCCAGGCAACGCTGGAAACACTGGCCATCGCCACTACCGGCCTCGCCCTCGCCTTCCTGCTGGCGGTGCCGCTCGCCTATCTGGCCACCGCCGCCGGCCGCGAACGCCCTGCCCTCAACCCGCTGACCCGCAGCCTGCTGACGCTGCTGCGCGGCATCCCGGAACTGGTCTGGGCACTCCTCTTCGTCCGCGTGTTCGGCCTCGGACCAGCGGCCGGCGTGCTGGCGCTCGGCCTCACCTATGGCGGCATGCTGGCCAAGGTCTATGCCGAAATCCTCGAATCGGTCGATGCCAGGCCCGCCCTGGCCCTGCGCCAGAGCGGCGCCGGACGGCCGCTGGCCATCCTCTACGGGCTGCTGCCGCAAGCTGCCCGGGAGCTGACCTCCTACACCGTGTACCGCTGGGAATGCGCCATTCGCGCCTCGGTGGTCATGGGCTTCGTCGGCGCCGGCGGCCTCGGCCAGCTGATGGATCAGGCCATGAAGATGCTCAACGGCGGCGAAGCGGCCAGTATCCTGCTCGCCTTCATGGCCCTGGTCTTTGCGGCCGACGGGCTCTCCGGCTGGCTGCGCCGGGCCCTCGATACGCCGCCGGCAGCCCGGCCGGCGCCTTTTGGCTGGCGCAGCGGCTTGGTCGCGGTGACGCTAGCCGGCTGCATCGTGGCCAGCTACCGTTTCCTGGAACTGGGGATCGGCGACCTGCTACACATCGAAGCCGCTCACAGCATCGCCGAATTCGTCGGCGGCTTCTTCCCGCCCGATCTGTCAGCCGACTGGCTGGAGCGGGTTGGGCGGGGAGTCTGGGAAACGCTGGCCATATCCATCGTCGGCACCCTGCTTGCCGCCCTGCTCGGGCTGCTTCTCGCCCTGCCCCAACCACGCGCGCCCTTCGGTTTCGTGCTCAATGCCCTGCGCTCCGTGCCGGAGCTGGTCTGGGCCACCCTGACCGCGCTCGCCGTCGGCCTCGGCCCGTTTGCCGGGGCGCTGGCGCTGGCCTTGCACACCGCCGGTGTGCTGGGCCGACTCTACGCCGAAGCACTGGCCAACGCGCCACCACAGCCCCGCCAGGCACTGCGCCTGAGTGGCGCCGGCCCCGGCCTGGCCTTTCTCTATGGCACCTTGCCCGGCGCCGCCCCGCAGTTGATCGCTTACACGCTCTACCGCTGGGAGATGAATATCCGCATGGCGGCCATCCTGGGATTTGTCGGCGCCGGCGGTCTGGGGCAACTCCTCTATGTCGCCTTGTCCCTCTTCCATTACGCCCAGGCCTCGACCGTGATCATCGCCATGCTGGCCCTGTCCATCTCCGTCGATCAGACCAGCGCCTGGCTGCGGCAGCGGATGCGCTGAACCGACAGCAAGCCGAAGATTCACCTTGAATTTCCCATTTCCTTCGATAGTATTCGAAATATGGAAACGCTAAACGCTGCCGAATTGCTTGCCGCACTGGGACATGAATCGCGTCTCGGCATTTTCAGGCTGCTCATCGAAGCAGGACCGGAAGGCTTGCATGCCAGCGCGATTGGTGAGGAACTGGGCATGGCGCCCGCGACCCTGTCGTTCCACCTGGCGCACCTGAGCCGGGTCCGATTGATCCAAGGCGAGCGTCAAAGCCGGTTCATCCATTATTCAGCCAATTTCGCCATCATGGACGAGTTGATCGCCTTCCTGACGCACCAATGTTGCCAACGTGAGCACTGTCTGCCCAAGACCCTGTGTTGCGACACGACAGAGAAGCGCCGGGAAAAGGCCCGGGCCGCCCAAAAATAACGAAGGAGCCGGGCATGGATTGGGTGATGACAGCATTCCAGGGAGGCCTGGCCAGCCTGGCCTCTTATCTGGCCGCTCATGTTTTGCTGTGTCTGGTGCCGGCTTTCTTCATCGCGGGCGCCCTGTCGGCCTTGGTGCCGCAGCAGTCCATCATCCGTTTTCTCGGGCCTGACGCACCCAAATGGATGTCCTACTCCGCTGCCGCCGGCGCCGGCAGCCTGCTCGCTGTCTGCTCGTGCACCATACAGCCGCTGTTTGCCGGGATCTACAAGAAAGGCGCCGGTCTGGGCCCGGCCATTACCTTCCTGTTCTTCGCCCCGGCGGCCAATATCCTGGCCCTGTCTTACACCGGCGTCGCTCTCGGTGCCAATTTCGCGATCGCCCGGATCTTGCTGGCGCTTTCGTTCGGTATTGGCATCGGGATGATCATGGCCGTCCTGTTCCGGGAGAGTGATGTTGCCCGACTACCGGACACACAGACCTTTGCCGCGGGAGAAGGCCTTTCCCGGAAAACGCTCCTCTTCCTGGGAACGCTGGTCGCCCTGCTGATTGCCGGCACCTTGAAGCTCGACTTCCTGAAAACCGTCGTCTTCAGTATCGCGTTTCCCTGGGCTGGCGCCGCAGATGTGCAGCACACGCTGGACAGCTGGGTGCCGGTCAATGAGGCAACCGGGGCCGAGGGTTTAAGCCTGCAAGGCGCGGTGCTCATCGCACTGCTCAGCGTCATCGGCGCTGCCGCCTGGCGAGGACTGGGCCAAGTCGATGCAGGCTTCAACCGCCTGACGACCATGACGCTCGGAGTGGTCGTGTTTACCCTGGCTTATGCGGCGATGGGCGTTCAGGTGACACCGGACGGTCTCACCCTGAGCATCACCGGACGCACCTTGGCCGTCATCGTGACCAGCCTGGCCCTGCTGCCGCAGGCCAGGCGATTCGAAGCCTGGGATGTCCAGCAGTGGCTATGGGAAACCTGGCGCTTCGTGAAGATGATATTTCCGCTGCTGATTGTCGGGGTGTTCCTGGTCGGTGTAATTCGGGTCTTCATTCAGCCGGCGTGGATTCAAGCGATTGCCGGAGCCAACACCCTGCTGGCCAATCTGGCGGGGGTCATCTTTGGCGTGTTCATGTACTTCCCGACGCTCGTCGAAGTGCCGATCGCCAAAATGTTCCTGTCACTGGGCATGCACCCCGGCCCCTTGATTGCCTATTTGATGGCAGACCCGGAATTGTCCCTGCAAAGCATCCTGATCACTTCGGCCATCATCGGCAAACTGCGGGCCTGGACCTACGTCGGCCTGGTGGCGCTCTTTTCAACCCTGGCCGGACTGAGCTATGGCGCATGGAGCGATGGCACCCCGGCCCTGACACTGGCCATCGCCATCGCCGGATTTGTCCTGTTGCTCAGTTCGACCCTGCACGTGATCGAGGCCCGTCGCCGGGCCTGACCGAGGATGAATCCGATGAAGTGCATTACGGACGCATGGAGAGAGCATCAGCGCGAATTGCTGCATTTCGTGGCGAATCGCATTCCGGATGGGCAGGAAGCGCATGACCTGGTTCAGGAGGTATTCCTGCGCGCCACCCGACAGGAAAATGGGCTTTGTGGCATCGGCAACCGCCGCGCCTGGCTGTTTCAGGTTGCCCGTCACCTGCTCATCGACCGCCATCGGCTGACCCGGAATGAAGTCGAACTGGACGAAACGCATCTGGTCGCAACCGACGAGGGGGCACCGGCGCCGGTGGACGCCCTGTCACAATGCCTGCCCCGGGTTCTCGCTGAGCTTTCTGCCGAGGACCGCGAAGCTCTGACGCTTTGCGACATCGGGGGCATGTCGCAGCAAGATTTTGCCAACCGGATCGGACTGACGCTGCCGGCCGCCAAATCGCGGGTGCAAAGAGCCCGCCGGCGCCTCCGGGAACACCTGGTATCGGCATGCCAGGTACGTTTCAATGAAGCCGGACAGGTCTGTTGTTTCGTCCCGCGATGACCCAAGGAGATCACCATGAAACGCCAGCCAGCCCGCTGTTTTTTGGCCTTGCTCGCGCTGCTTTGCATCCACGCGGCGCAGGCCCGGGGCCCCTGGCGGGCCCATGAAGGAAACACCACCGGCTGGGACTTGATGACACCCGAAGAGCGCATCGAGCACCAAGCCCGAATCCGGGGTTTCAAAACCTATGAGTCATGTCAGGCATACCAGCTGGAACATCATCGACTGATGGTGGCGAGGGCAACCGAAAGAGGCCTCAATCTCCCCGGCAATCGCCGTGACTTCTGCGAGCATCTGAAGGAAACGGCACCAAGGCACTAGAGGCTCCGACTCCCATGCCCCACACCCCCCGTCTTGTCCTGCTGACCGCGCTGCTGGTCGGCCTCCCGACCTACTGGGCCCTCCCGGAGGGACTGAGCGACTGGCGCAGTGTCGCCATCGTGTCCGGCTGGCTGGGATGCGGACTGCTCCTCGCCAACCTGCTATTCGCCATTCGGGAACCCTGGCTGGCCAGACAACTCGGAGGCCTGGAAAACATGTATCGCTGGCACCACTGGCTCGGCCTGGCAGCTTACCTCGTCCTGTTGTGCCACCCGCTCGCGCTGGCACTTGATGCCTGGTCAGAGCACCCCGGACAGGCCTGGGCGGTCCTCGCCCCCTTGCAGCAAGGCTGGCCCGGTTGGTTGGGGTGGCTGTCCCTGCTCTGCCTGATGATCGGCATGGGGAGCGCGCTGATACCGGGTACGGCGTATTCAACCTGGCGCTGGCTGCATGGACTTCTGGCGCTCGCCATTCTCCTGTCCGTCGGGCATCTGTTTGCCCTGGGGCTGGATTTTCCCTTGCTCTGGTCGCCGGTTCTGGCCCTCGCTTTCATCCTGTGGCGAATCATCCGGGCGGATTGCGGCGTAGCGGCCAAACCCTTCGTGGTCAGCGAGGTCTGTTCGCCCGGCAAGGATATCGTCGAGGTTCATCTCACCCCCCTGGCCCACCCGATTGAAGCCCGCCCGGGGCAATTCGTGCTGGCCGCCTTCTTCGACGGTCCTCATTTTCAGGGCTGCCGTGAGTTCCATCCTTTCACGATCAGCGCACTAGGGTCGGATGGAGAACTGGCGCTGGGCATCAAGGCCCTCGGCGATTGCACACACCATCTCCAGTCATTGGAGCCCGGCGTACGCGCCAGAATCCAGGGGCCATTCGGTGCTTTTCTCTCCGAACCGGCCTCCGGCCCCGCGCTATGGATTGCCGGCGGCATCGGGATTACACCGTTTCTCGCCCGTCTGCGCGCCGGCCCGCCGGTGCATCCCGTCCGCCTGGTCTATCTTTATCGAAGCGGTCCGGATGCAGCTTATCTCGATGAACTTCGGAGATATGAGCAAACCTGGGCCGATTTCAGCCTGACCGCCCGCGAGAGCGGCAACGCGCCCCCTTCGTTCGCGGACATCCTGCCCGTCCCGGATGCGTGGCGGCACTGGCACTGCTATTTGTGCGGCCCCCCCGGTCTCGTGGTCTCGGCCGTCAACTACCTGAGCGGGCAAGGTGTTCCCGGCAGACAAATTCACTTTGAACGATTCGATTTCCGATGAGCCGCAAATTATTCCTCGTGGCAACGGCCCTATTCTGGCTGGCAGTCTGGGCTGTCTGGCTGGGTAACCGAGAGGAACCCGCCCCCCGGACCGAACCGCCCCCCCCGGTCCACCCGCGTTTTACGCTGGAAGAAGTCGCCCGACATGCCCAGGCGGAGGACTGCTGGATGGCCATCAATGGCAAGGTCTATGACATCAGCGCCTACATCCCCGAGCATCCGTCACGGCCAGCCATCCTACTCCCCTGGTGCGGCAAGGAGGCTTCCGAAGCTTACCGTACCAAAATGAAGGGAAAGCCCCATTCGGCCACCGCGAATCAACTGCTGCAAACCTACGAAATCGGTGAATTGAACGCTGGACCGCCCGACGCAGACAAATAATTCCGCAAGGCGTGCATCCTTTTCCGGAGGTTTTCGTCTTCGATCATGAGCAGAAACTTCATCGCACACACTACCATGAACCACCCCGACACCCTGAACCCCACGACAGCCCCGAAGCCGACCCTGCGCTGGGCAGCTGGCGTCACCGCCGCAACACTAATCTGGATTGCCGCCTACGCGCACCTCACCGATTTCGCGGATTTCGCCTTGCATCTGCTCGGCCTGAATCGCAGCAGCGCATTCGGCGAAGCCGTCCATTTTTTCCTCTATGACACCCCGAAGGTCATGTTGCTGCTGACCGGCATCGTGTTCGTGATGGGCGTCATCCAGACGTTTTTCGCTCCCGAACGGACGCGCGCCCTGCTGTCGGGAAAACGCATGGGCATAGGCAACATCCTGGCCGCCTCGCTGGGCATCGTCACCCCTTTCTGCTCCTGTTCCGCCGTGCCACTCTTCATTGGCTTCCTGTCCGCCGGCGTCCCTCTCGGCATCACCTTCTCCTTCCTGATTTCCGCCCCCATGGTCAATGAAGTGGCCCTGGCACTGTTGTTCGGCATGTTCGGCTGGAAGGTTGCCGCCCTCTATCTGGGGCTTGGACTACTCGTAGCGATCGTTTCCGGCCTGGTCATTGGCCAGCTGAAGATGGAACGTCACCTCGAAGACTGGGTGCAGGCCATCCAGGCCAGAACCGAGCAAACCTACGAGGGCGTCTCAATGACCTGGGTTGAACGCGGTGAAGCCGGGCTGTCGCATATCCGCGAAATCGTCGGCAAGGTCTGGCCCTATATCGTTGCCGGTATTGCACTGGGCGCCGGAATACACGGTTATGTTCCGGAGGATTTCATGGCATCGTTCATGGGCAAGGATGTCTGGTGGGCGGTTCCCGCCGCGGTCGCACTCGGGGTGCCGATGTATACCAACGCCGCCGGCATCATCCCGATTGTCGAGGCCCTGATTGGCAAGGGGGCAGCCCTCGGCACCGTCCTGGCCTTCATGATGAGCGTGATCGCCTTGTCCGCCCCGGAAATGATCATTTTGCGCAAGGCGCTGAAGCCTCGCCTCATCGCCACCTTCGCCGGCGTCGTCGCCTTGGGCATCCTGGTTGTCGGTTATGTGTTCAACGCCGTTCTATAAGGAGAACATCATGAAAGAAGTGAAAGTGCTGGGTCCGGGCTGCGCCCGCTGCAAAACCTTGGCCGAGATGGTCAAGCAGGCAGCCGAACAAACCGGTGTCGCCATCCATCTGGAGAAGGTCGAAGACATGGCAGCCATCGTCGGCTACGGCATCATGGGTACGCCGGGGCTGGTGATCAATGGAAAGGTCGTTCATTCCGGCAGTCTTCCCGACCCGAAGAAAGTGGCGGCCTGGCTACAAGAAGGCTGATTCCACCCCGCGCCTGCCTCCCGGCCGGCTCGGGGCCACAGGCAACACCGCTCGGCCATATGCCCCGGCACCTGATCATGGGGTACAAACCGGCGGCGATGCCGATGCTTAAAACATTGCGCATCACGCGCAGACGAGGAGATGAACATGGACATTATCAAGCAGGTGTTGTCATCCTTTTCCGGAAGCATCCCGAGCGATACGCGAACGGCTGCTGCCATTGCCCGGGGAGCCAGCCCGGAGGAAATATCCGAGTGTGCGGCTGAAGAAGGGCTGAATGCCCTGGCTGCAGCCCTGTTCGAGGCATGCCAGAACGAACCCCGACAGGGTACTGACAGCCCGGGACTGAGTGACAGTTCGCTGGCCGATCGTCTGAAGGAATATCGGCAGAACCTGCCGGCCGATTGCGAGACTGCACGCCTGATCGATGCCGGCGCACGCCTCGAAGACATTTCGGAAGCCGCACAGCAGGAAGGTTTGGCCTCCCTGGTTGCGATGCTGGTCGAAGCTGAGCAGGAACGCGCCTGACAGCCGTCGCAGCGTCAGCCTGGGCGAATCCAGGCTGACCAGCCTCATCGCCGGATGCGCTGCGCACTCAGCCACCGGGTGGTTTCCTTGTCGGCTGCCGGCTCCCGGACAACAACGCTTCCTCGCTCATACCGGCCTTGTCGCCGACGCTGTACCACTTGCAGCCATCCCCGTCGCAGCACTTCGCTTCGGGCTGTCCGGCAGCGAACGCCGAATGACCGCGGCAACATCGTGTCGTCACAATCCCGTCGTTGCCTTGTTTATATATTTCTATTATTATAGAAATATGGATACACAGAATGCCGTCGCCGCCTTGGGCGCTCTGGCGCAGGAAACCAGGTTGAAAATCTTCCGCCTGCTGGTTCAGGCAGGGCAGGAAGGCTTGGCTGTTGGCCGGATTGCCGAGTTGCTGGAGACCGAGCCCAACGGACGCCTGTCCTTCCACCTGAAGGAACTGGTCAATGCCGGGCTGGCCTCGACGCGCCAGGCCGGACGGTTCGTCTTTTACACAGCGAACTACCCCGCCATGAACGCCCTGCTCGCCTACCTGACCGAGCAGTGTTGCGGCGGTCTGCCCTGCGGCAGCGTGGCACCCGTGTGCCCCCCGGAAAACAGCCCGCTTCCCCCAACCTGCAAGGCCTGTCGATGAAACAAGCTCCATACAACGTCCTGGTGCTCTGCACCGGCAATTCCGCCCGCTCGATTCTTGGCGAGGCGCTCTTCAATCACTTGGGCGGCGGCCGCTTCAAGGCCTACTCCGCCGGTAGCCAGCCCTCCGGCAAGGTCAATCCGGTCGCCCTGGAAACCCTCGAAAGGCACGGAGTGCCACTGCCCGAAGCCCGCAGCAAGTCATGGGACGAGTTCGCGGCACCGGGCGCTCCGGAAATCGATTTCATTTTCACCGTGTGCGCCAGCGCCGCGGGCGAAACCTGCCCGATTTGGCCCGGCCACCCGACTACCGCGCACTGGGGCATTGCCGACCCGGCCCATGTCGAGCCGATCGCAGCCCGTCGCGAAGCTTTCGAAGTGGCTTATCGTCAGCTCAAGCAGCGTATCGAAGCCTTTGTCGCCTTGCCGGTCGAGACCATGACGACGGCTGAAATCACGCGGGCTGCCCAGCGGATTCATGCGGAGAGCGAGCAATGAGTGCGCAATGCGAAGTGGCCATCAAGCAGTCCGCCGGGGCGCCCATGAGCGTTTTCGAGCGCTTCCTGACGCTTTGGGTGTTTTTGTGCATTGTCGCGGGTGTCGCGCTGGGTCAATTCATGCCGGGTGTGTTCCAGACAGTAGGCCGCATGGAAATCGCCCAGGTTAACCTGCCGGTCGGCCTGCTCATCTGGGTGATGATCATCCCGATGCTGGTCAAGGTTGATTTTGGTGCCCTGGCCGAGATGAAGCAGCATGTACGCGGGATTGGCGTCACACTTTTCGTAAACTGGCTGGTCAAGCCGTTTTCGATGGCCTTCCTGGGCTGGTTCTTCATTCGCAATCTCTTTGCCCCCCTGTTGCCGGCCGAGCAGCTGGACAGCTATATCGCGGGCCTCATTCTGCTCGCTGCCGCTCCCTGTACCGCCATGGTCTTCGTGTGGAGCCGGCTGACCAACGGCCATCCCTTGTTCACGCTGTCGCAAGTCGCCATCAACGACACCATCATGGTGTTCGCCTTTGCCCCCCTGGTTGGCTTCCTGCTTGGCATCTCGGCCATTAGCGTACCCTGGAACACCCTGCTCACTTCCGTGGTGCTCTATATCGTCATCCCGGTTGTGCTGGCGCAACTCTGGCGGAAGAGCCTGCTGACCAAAGGACAGGCCGCCTTCGACGCCGCAATGGCCCGGATTGGCCCGTGGTCCATCTCGGCGCTGCTGGCCACCCTGGTGCTGCTGTTCGCCTTTCAGGGCGAAGCCATCCTCAAACAGCCCCTGGTGATCGCCTTGCTGGCCGTCCCCATCCTGATCCAGGTTTTCTTCAACTCGGCACTGGCTTACTGGCTGAACCGCGTGGTCGGCGAGAAACACAACGTCGCCTGCCCATCGGCGCTGATTGGCGCCAGCAACTTCTTTGAGCTGGCCGTTGCGGCGGCGATCAGCCTGTTCGGTTTCGAATCGGGTGCTGCGCTGGCGACCGTGGTCGGCGTACTGATTGAAGTGCCGGTCATGCTGCTGGTGGTGAAAGTCGTCAATGCCTCCAAGGGCTGGTACGAAGCCCGCACCTGACCGGAAGCGACGCACGGATAGAATTGAGGCTTTCAACCCGGCCAGCAAGGCTCCCCAGGCTGGCCGGACCGGCGTATATTTCGCCCTCTTCACGCAGCCATCGCGCGTCAATCGGGCTGCAATACCCGTTCAAACCACCGAACCATGCCGCTTCCGACATACGACCCCGCCGATTACCCGGCGCAGCTGGCTGCCAAGGCCGCCCGCTTCGAACAGAATTTCGCCGAATTCGGTATCACGAAACCGGCCGTGCACGCCTCGGAACCGCTGCACTACCGCATGCGCGTCGAGTTTGGCGTCTGGCACGATGGTGACAAGCTCGATTTCACGATGTCCGACCCGGACAATCCCAGGCAGCGCCTGCTGCTGGAGACCTTTCCGCCAGCCGCCGCTGCCATTTGCGCCGCCATGCCGCGCTTGCGCGAGCGACTGGCCGGTAGCGATGTTCTGCGCCGCCGCCTGTTCCGTGTCGACTTCCTCGCCACCCTGAGCGGCGAGCTGATGATCACGCTGATCTATCACCGCCGGCTGGACGACGCATGGCAGATGGCAGCCCGCGACCTGGCGGCCGAATTCGGCGCCCAGATCATCGGCCGCAGCCGGGGCCAGAAGGTGGTGCTGGAGCGCGACTGGCTGCTCGAAGCCTTCGAACTGAACGGCCGTCTGCTCCAGTACCAGCAGGTCGAGGGCAGCTTCACGCAGCCAAACGGCGGCATCAACCGGCAGATGCTCGAGTGGGCCTGCCAGCAGGCCGCAGGGATCGGCGGCAACCTGGTCGAGTTGTACTGCGGCAACGGCAACTTCACCATCGCGCTGGCCCCGCTGTTCGACCGGGTGCTGGCCACCGAGGTCAGCAAGACCTCGGTGCATGCCGCGCAGTACAACATCGCCGCCAATGACATCAGCAACATTCAGCTCGCCCGCATGTCCGCCGAGGAATTCAGCGCGGCGCTGGCCGGCCGCGCGCAGTTCCAGCGGCTGAAAGACATCGATCTCGATGCCTTCCGCCACGGCACGCTGTTCGTCGACCCGCCGCGTGCCGGCCTGGACGACGCAACGGTCGAACTCGCCCGCGATTTCGACCGCATCCTGTATATCTCCTGCAATCAGGAGACCTTGAAAAATAACGTGGCTGCCCTGCACGACACGCATCGCATTGCCTCGGCAGCCGTTTTCGACCAGTTTCCCTACACGCACCACCTGGAATGCGGCGTGTTGCTGGTCAGGAGATGACCATGCCTTTCCGCCTCTTGGCCTTGGCCCTCGTTGCACTGCTCGCCGGCTGTGCCAGCGTCCCACCGCCCCAGGCCACCCCGTCCGCCCCTTCGGCAACCGATGCCCCGAACCACTCCCCGGCTGCCGCCGAGCGCAGTGAAAAACAGGCAATCGCAGCCATCGATGCCGGCAACAGTGTGTTCTTCAGCCGCAATTCAGCCAGTCTGGATGACGCCGGCCGCGCCGTGCTGCGCCAGCATGCCGAACGCCTGAAGGCGAACCCGAAACAGCAAGTCACCCTGGCCGGTTTCAGCGACAGCACCGGCAGCCGCACCTTCAGCCTGGCGCTGGCCGACAAACGGATCACGAGCGTACACAATCATCTGCGCGAACTGGGCGTCCCCGCCCGTCAGATGCGGCGTGCCGTAGCGGGCGTCGAAGAAAACAGCGCGAACTGCCCGTCGGAAGAATGCCTCCGCCTGCAGCGCCGAGTCGAAATCCGTTATATGAATCCTCGCTAAATCAGATTTCCTCTGCTATTGATAGAATATTGGCCTGTTTGAAGGAAAGGGTTGTCGTGCGTCTCTGGTGGGTCGTGGCTTGTGCCGCACTGTTTTCGGGGCATGTTCATGCAGCCGATTCGTCGGCTGACGAATCGGTATCGTTCGTCGATGCGGCGAGCACGCCGGCCGACGTGACGATCACCCCGGTGCCCATGCCGGCCCAGGTCACCGAGCTGCTCGCGCCAGTCAACCCGGCTGCCAAGCTGCGCGCCGCCAAGAAGGCGAAGCTGGCCAGGAAGAAGGTTTTTCCGCAGATCCTGTTATCGCGGACCGAGCGGCATCAGGTCGCCCTTTTTGCCGCTGCCCTGAAGAGCAACGGCCAGCTGACTTTCAATGTCTTCAATGACGAGGATGGCCCGGCCGGTTACGACGAACTGGCGCTGCACCAGTTCTACAGCCGTCCCCGCCTCGTCGAGGATGAAGACGACGAAAGGGACGACGGCCAGGGCCTTGCCGATCTCTCCGACACTGCCCGCATCCGCCTGCTGATGGCCCGCCTGAAGGCGCTTGAAGCCCATGCCCTGGCCCACATTGCGGACGACGGCGAGGCGCTGCCCGAGACAATCACCCAGCGCCTGGCAGCTGCCCGGCAAAGGGCGGTCGCTGCCCACCAGGCCAGGTTCTCCTGAGCACGGCCAATCCTGGCCATCCTGTGCCCCACTCGGCTGTATTGCGGCCGGTCACATTGCCCTCCATCCTTTTGCCATGCAAAAAATCCTGATCATCATTCACGCCCCGCCCTACGGCAGCGAACGCTGCCTCTCCGGCCTGCGCCTGGCGACCGCCCTGGCCGGACGCGACGACAAGCCGGAAGTGCAGGTCTTCCTGATGTCCGACGCAACCATCCTCGGCTTGCCGAACCAGATCGACGGCGCGGGCAACGGCTTGCAGGGCATGGTCGAGCAGCTCGTCGCCCAAGGCGTCGAGATCCGCCTCTGCCGCACCTGCGCCCTGGCGCGCGGCCTGGCTGAACTGCCACTGATTCCGGGCACGGTGATCGGCACCCTGGTCGAACTCGCCGAAGCAACCATCCAGGCGGACAAGGTCATTACCTTCTGACGCCTCCCCGGCTTGCGCCCGCGCAGGCCGGGGTGTAAAACCACCGATAGGCGACACGCTGTCGCCTCCCGGCGGCCGGATACGCGGGCCGCCCCGTTTCAACTTCTACCGGCAGCCCATGACCCCCTCCGATCTCCAGTTGTGGAAGCGTTTTTGGGCCCTCGCCTCGCCCTACTGGCGCCAGGAAGAAAAGTGGCGGGCCTGGGGCCTGGTCATCCTGCTCGTCCTCCTGCTCCTCGGCCAGACCCGCTTTGCAGTGATGTTCAACGAACAGACCGGGGAATTCACGTCGGCCCTGGCCGCTCAGGACGAAGAACGCTTCTGGAATTCGATCAAGCTTTCTCTCGGCCTGCTCGCCGCAGCCATTCCGATCTACGCCTTCTATTACTTCGTTCGCGACACGCTGGGCATCTACTGGCGCCGCTGGCTGACCGGGCGCTTCCTCGAGCGGTATTTCAGCAACCGGCATTTCTACGAGCTGAATGCCAATCTCGCCATCGACAACCCCGACCAGCGGATGAGTGAGGACATTTCGACCTTTACCCAGCGCTCACTGTATTTCCTGCTCGTCATCATCAGCTCGACCCTGCAACTGGCAGCCTTCAGCACCGTGCTCTGGTCGATTTCGCACGAACTGGTCTATTTCCTGATCTTTTACGCCACGGCCGGCACGCTGATCGTCATTTTCGTTTTCGGTCGTCGGCTGATGCTGCTCAATTTCAACCAGTTGCGCCGCGAAGCCGATTTTCGTTTCGGCCTGGTACGGGTCCGGGAAAACGCCGAATCGATCGCTTTCTACCGCGGCGAGGCGCTCGAACTGGGCCAGGTCAAGCGCCGCTTCGGCGCCGCCTTCAGCAACTTCAAGCGCCTGATCCGCGGCCAGTTCTGGCTCAACCTCTTTCAGCAGGGCTATTTCCTGCTCACCCTGATCATTCCCAGCGCCATCGTGGCCAACGACGTGCTCTCCGGCGAACTGGAAGTCGGCCGTGCCGTGCAGGCGGCCGGTGCCTTCGCTGCCGTCCTCGGTGCCATTTCGCTGATCATCGAAAATTTCGAGGGCCTCAGCCGCTTCGCCGCCGGCATCGACCGCCTCGACATGCTGGCCAAATACCTGCCCTCCGAGGCTGGCGTGGAACGTTACGCCGGGCCAAGCATCCGCTCGGTTGATGCGCCGCATCTCGAAATCAAGGACCTGACGCTGCTCACCCCGGACCGCGAACGTACCCTGCTACGCGATCTGTCGCTTACCGTGCGGCCGGGCGAAAGCCTGCTCATCATCGGCGAGAGTGGCAGCGGCAAGAGTTCGCTGCTGCGTGCCATCGCCGGACTGTGGTATGCCGGCAGCGGCACCATCTTGCGGCCACCGGCCAAGGACATCCTGTTCCTGCCGCAGCAACCGTACATGCTGCTCGGCAGCCTGCGCAGCCAGCTGCTCTATCCGAACCAGGATTTGCCGGTTTCCGACGAAGACCTGCTGCGCGCCCTGGAACGGGTCAACCTGCCCAATCTCGCGCACCGCGTCGGCGGACTGGATGTCGAAAGGGACTGGCCGAAATTGCTCTCGGTCGGTGAACAGCAGCGTCTCGCCTTTGCCCGCCTGCTCCTCAGCCGGCCGCGTTTTGCCATTCTGGACGAAGCGACCAGCGCCCTCGATATTCCGAACGAAAGCAGCCTCTACCAGCAACTGCTCGAATCGCATGTCACGCTGATCAGCGTCGGCCACCGTTCGACCATCCTCAAATTCCACACCCAGATTCTCGAACTCGACGGCAGCGGCACCTGGCGCTCACTGAGCGCCGGTGACTACCGTTTTGAGCACTGAGCCGACGACAAGCGCCCCGCCACCGTCCGGCCCCCCGGGCCGGCAGTTTACAATCCGCCCTTTCGCCCCGCCTTTTCGCCATGACTTTCGCCCCGCTCGGCCTCGCCGCACCGCTTCTCCAGGCTCTCGACACCCTCGGCTACCGGGCACCGACGCCGGTTCAGACCCAGGCCATACCGGCCGTGCTGGCCGGCCGCGACCTGATGGCGGCAGCGCAGACCGGCACCGGCAAGACGGCCGCCTTTGCCCTGCCCCTGTTGCAACGCTTGAGCGAGCACGACGAAGCCGTCGCCAGCAACAGCATCCGCGCCTTGGTGCTGGTGCCGACGCGCGAACTGGCCGAACAGGTCATGGTCAGCTTGCGCAGGTACGGTGAGCACCTGTCCGTGAGTTCCTATGCCGCCTACGGTGGTGTCAGCATCAACCCGCAGATGATGCGCCTTCGGCGTGGCGTCGATATTTTGGTCGCCACGCCGGGCCGGTTGATCGACCTGTTCACCCAAAACGCCGTCAAACTGCGTCAGGTGCAGACCCTGGTTCTCGACGAAGCCGACCGCATGCTCGACCTGGGCTTTGCCGACGATCTCGACATTCTCTTTCAGGCCCTGCCGAAAAAACGGCAGACCCTGCTTTTCTCGGCCACCTTTTCCGACGACATCCGCAGCCTGGCCAAGGCCCGCCTGCGCAACCCGCTGACGATCGAGGTCAGCCCGCGCAATACCGCCGCCAAGACGGTCAAGCAGTGGGTCGTGCCTTGCGACAAGAAGCGTAAGACCGATCTCTTGCTGTTCATGCGCAAGGACCGCGGCTGGGGCCAGGTACTGGTCTTCGTGAAGACCAGGAAGGGCTGCGATGAACTGGTCGGCCGCCTGCAGGCCAAGCAGATCGCGGCCGACACCATTCATGGTGACCGGCCGCAGGCTTCCCGCCTCAAGGCGTTGGAAGCCTTCAAGGCTGGCGAGATCGAGATGCTGGTCGCAACTGATGTGGCGGCGCGCGGCCTGGATATTGACGGTTTGCCACAGGTGGTCAACTTTGATCTGCCCCCGGTCGCCGAAGACTATATCCACCGGATTGGCCGTACCGGACGGGCCGGCATGGCCGGCGAAGCCATTTCGCTGGTCTGCGCCGATGAGGCGCCGCTGCTGTGCGCCATTGAAACCCTGCTCAAGACCCGCCTGAGCCGCGACGAGGAACCCGGCTTCGAACCGACCCATCGCGTTCCGCCGACCGGCCCGCACGCCGCACCGCCCAAGCCGAAGAAGCCCAAGGTCGCAGGAGGGCGAAGTGGCCGCGGCGTGCCCGCCAACTGGGAAGGCTTCGACGATTTCCCGGCCAAGCCAGGCGGCCGCCGTGGCAGCGGCCATGGCGGCCCGGGTACCCGTTCATCGGCCGGCAACGGGCGCAAGGCCCGCGGACGCTGAAGACAGCGCCGGGCGCTCCGGGGCCAGCCTCCACAGGGCCGGACAATTTGTCCGCAAGCACACACGATTGGACAAAATGTCCCAATCGCACCGCACCAGCCAGCCGGCGATTCCCCATCGTTCAATGGCTTACGCCAACTGGCCTGTTCCTTGCTGCTGATCCCCGTTGCGACACGGAGTCGCATACAGGAGGAAAAACACAAATGAACATGAACAGGCGGCAGTTCTTCAAGGTCTGCTCCGCCGGGCTCAGCGGGTCATCCATCGCACTGATGGGCTTCTCGCCGAATGCAGCCCTGGCGGAAGTACGTGCCTTCAAGCTGGCCCGCGCCACCGAAACACGGAACATCTGTCCGTATTGCTCGGTGTCTTGCGGGGTACTCATCTATTCGACCGGTGACAAGTCCAAGAACACCCCGGGAAAAATCATTCATATCGAGGGCGACCCGGACAATCCGGTCAATCGTGGCACCCTGTGTCCGAAAGGCGCTGGCCTGCGCGACATGGTGCACAGCGCCAATCGCCTGAAGTGGCCGGAGGTGCGTGAGCCGGGCTCGGCGGAATGGAAGAAGATTTCCTGGCAGGAGGCCTTCGACCGCATCGCCAAGCACATGAAGGCCGACCGCGACGCCAACTTCATGGCCCAGAACAAGGATGGCGTGACCGTCAACCGCTGGACCAGCACCGCATTCCTCGCATCATCGGCAGCACCGAATGAGGCCGGCTACCTGACCGTGAAGACGATTCGCGCGTTGGGAATGACCTCGATCGACACCCAGGCACGCATCTGACACGCTCCCACGGTGGCCAGTCTGGCTCCGACATTTGGGCGTGGTTCGATGACCAACCATTGGGTTGATATCAAGAACGCCGATCTCATTTTCGTCATGGGTGGTAACCCCGCCGAAGCGCACCCGTGCGGCTTCAAGTGGGTGATCGAAGCCAAGAAGCACCGCAAGGCCAAGCTCGTGGTCGTCGACCCGCGCTTCAACCGTACGGCCTCGGTGGCCGACTTCTATGCGCCGATCCGTCCCGGCTCCGACATCGCCTTCCTCGGCGGCGTCATCAATTACCTGCTGTCGAACGACAAGATCCACCACGATTACGTAAAGACGTACACCAACGCGTCCTTCCTGATCGACGATGGCTACAGCTTTGAAGACGGCATTTTCACCGGCTACAACGACGAGAAACGAAGCTACGACAAGGCCACCTGGAAATACCAGATGGGCGAGGACGGCTTCGCGAAAGTCGACGAGACGCTGCAGAATCCGCGTTGCGCCTTCCAGCTGATGAAGGCCCACTACGCCCGCTATACGCCGGATGTCGTGGCCAAGGTCTGCGGCACGCCGAAGGATGCCTTCCTGAAAGTCTGCGAATACATTGCCGAAACGGCCGCGCCGAACAAGACGATGACCAACCTGTACGCGCTGGGCTGGACCGAGCACTCCGTCGGTTCGCAGAACATCCGCTGCATGGCCATCATCCAGCTGCTGCTCGGTAACATGGGCATGGCGGGCGGCGGCATCAACGCGCTGCGCGGCCACGCCAACGTTCAGGGCATTACCGACTTCGCGCTGTACGCGCAGAACCTGCCAGGCTACATGGCCGCACCGACAGATGCCGAACCGGACCTGAAAACCTTCCTCGAGAAGAAGACGCCGAAGACACTGCGTCCGGGCCAGATGAACTTCGGCCAGAACCTGGCGAAGTGGTACGTCAGCC
>CAZLSP010000043.1:0-34293 GCA_964562145.1 uncultured Anaerolinea sp.
TCGACCAAGAGAAATTCTCTTGCGAATGTGTATTGGTTCTTGCCGAGCAAATTGGCAAACTGTGACTTATCTGACCCGCATAGTCAACTATAGACCGATAAAAGAAGTGGCAACCCGCTGCCACTGCACCAAAACTCCCCATAATAAGCCTATCCAATAGAAGGGGCTTATCTTTATGAGAATTTATCATAAATTTTGATATTTATATCATTTCTTCTCGCAAATTTCAACCACCAAATTTAGACCTTATTGGTCTACTCTAAACCCCAACAGGTTTACAAACAAAACAGGCTGTGAAAATAATTCACAGCCTGTTTGACTCTGTATAGAGGGAAGGTTAAGCAGCGGCAAGTCCCAGGTTATGCTCGAGATGGGCAAAAAACCACGAAACGACCGTTTGGGTGACGCCTTTGCGTGCTCCAAACATCAACTTGCGTTCCAGCGCGTCCAGCGGGAAGGCATCCACAATGACCAGGGTAGTTTCGCCCTGCACGCGCAACTCGCAAGCAAGCTGCGTTCGGTCGCCCAGCGTGCTGCCCAGGATAACTTTGGGGAAACGCGCTTCAAAACGGAACTTCTCAGGAGTGGAAGAAATTAACTTGCCTTCCAGCTTTTGAGCGGCTTTAAGGGCGGCCTGATAGATACTTTGCGCATCGCGCGGGTACGACTTTTCTTGATGTTGTTCGAATGGCATACAATCCTTCCTTTGCTAAACAACTTCGAGACGTTCATAGCGCACCTGGGCCAGGAGCGCATCCACCAGGGAACGCGACCCAACTTCGGTTCCGCTCAGGCTGGCTGTGGCCGCCCCACAGGCCACCCCCCACCCCAGGGCATCCTTAAGCGCCAGCCCCTGGGTCAAGGCCCACACCAGGCCGCCAACCATCGAGTCACCGGCCCCAATCGGATTTTTCTCTTTGATTTTGGGGCTGTGCGTCAGCCAGGTGTCAGACTCTGTCTGCAACAACGCCCCGGCCTTGCCCATTGAGATGACCACATTTTGGGCACCCATTTTACGGATTTCTGCCGCACCCCGGGCAATCTCATCCGGGCTGTCCATCGGCAACCCGGTCAGGGAGCGAGCCTCTTCGGCATTGGGTTTCACCAGGTAAGGTTTTTCGGCACAGCCCAAACGAAGTGCTTCGCCGGTGGTGTCGAGCACGGCCTGGGCCTGGCGCTGGTTCAAAACGCTCACAACCTGGGCGTAAAAAGCATCGCTCACACCCGGCGGGAGACTGCCCGCCAGCACCCACCAATCGCCGGGTCGGGCCAGCTGTGCAATCTTCTCGAGCAATTCCTGCTGTTTGGCGGCCTCTACCTGTGGACCTTTTTCGTTGACCTTGATGTAGTGCCCGCCGCTTTGAGTGACAATGCTGACATTGGTGCGCGTTTCACCCGACACCCAGACAAATTCGGTGCCAACACCCAGGGAGCGCAGGCCATCTTGCAAGACTTCGCCAGCTTTACCGCCTAAAAAGCCCACAGCCGTGCTGGTAATGCCCATCCCTTTGAGCAAGCGCGAAACATTAAACCCCTTACCGCCAAAATCTACCTGCGATTTGGTGGCCCGCAAGACCGAGTCAAATTCGACCGCCGGAACGGTTAATTCGCGGTCGACCGCCGGATTAAGGGTCAGGGTATAGATCATGCCGGCTTTTCCCAAAGTTTTTCAATCAAGACTTCTTCGGCTTCGTTGGTCCACATCAAGTCGTCGCCCAGTTTGGCGGCAACTTCCGGCAGGCGTTCTTTCAATTCCTTGAGGCCGGTCAGGGGCAGGTTGTGAATCTGGGGAAAGATAACAACTTTACCGGGATATTTCCCCTCGATAACGGATTCAATCGCTTCGGCTGCGGTTTCGAGCCCGCCGATTGCTGCCACCGAACGCCCCGGGGAGAGAGTCCCGGCTACGCGGCGTTCCATCACCGAAGCCTGGTCGTCGATTGTCAGGCCGGAAGTTCCGGTATATTGCGCATTGGAGAGATAAACATTGCTGAGGTTGACCGCGCCCATGGTGCCATTGGGCACACCCGCAAAGAGCACCAACATACCATCTGGCTTCATGACTGTATCGCCTTCTTCCATCAGCCCGGCCACCGGCACACTTACAACCACATCGTCTGCGCCCTGGCCGTTGGTTGCCTGCATCACGAAATCGTGGAAGGACAGCTTGGAAGAATTGGGGTTGAAGAACAAGATGGTGCGACCCTGTTTTTCGGCCAGCGGCGAGAACATGGCATCCAGGGTTTGCAGGCGGTCATCACTGATTTCGGTGGCAATTACCAGTTTGGGGCCGTCGGGCAGTTCCAACGAACGCTGGACGTGCATCTGGCCCATTGGGCCGCCCGCGCCGATAAAGACGGTTGTGCCGCCCGCGCGCAACTCGCAGCGATTACGAATCTCGCCATAAGCAGCCGAGATTTCGCTGCCGTTGGTGCCCACAAAGGCGATGTAATCATAATGCAGGCGTCCGAGGTCGACCTGGCACAAACCATCGAGCGGTTGTGTGCCAACCAGGTTGCAGGTGCCGCGCCGGGCAATCAGACGCGCAATCTGGCTAACGGCCGCCGCAGAAGTGGGATTAAGGACCACGATATCGTCAAAACCAGCACCCTGGGTGAGTTCCTTGCTGAGGGCTTCGTATTCGGCCACCAAAAGTCCGTTGCGCTCAACGATCTGCGCCGAGGTGGCAGCAACAGCTTGTTTAACGGAAGGCGGAACATCGGTCAGGACAATGGTGGCGGGAGCCTCGAGCCCGGCGGAAAAGGTCAAAGAGGTTGTATCGCCCGGTTGGCCGACAATCCACATGATGCCCCCGGCCTTGGGAGAAAGCCGCCGCCGTTGGGTATAAGCTGCCAGGACGCAGCCCCAGGGTTCGAGCAGGGAGGATTCGGCATAGCCCATCTCTTCATCCACTGGCAGGAGACAGGCGCCAGCATCGGTTTTGAGCACTTCATCGCCAATCAGGTGGTACTGGATCAAGCCGCCGGGGATGGTGTATCCGTAAGCGGTGCTTTTGCCCTGCTGATAGATATCAGGCTGGACAGCCAGGCGCTGGCCGGGCCGATAAGTTTGTTGCAGGTTTTTGCCAACTTTAACGATTGTCAAAGAGACTTCGTGCCCAAGACGAGTGGGTTCTACAGACAGGTCACGGTTGTAGAGTTTGGGATGGCTGCCACCCTGCTTGAGGATTTTGACATCGGAGAAGCAGACCCCAATGCTGTCAATGCGCACCAGCAACTGATCGTCGTTGGGCTCAGGGATAGCAAAGGGTTCGGGTTGTCCCTGGTGTCCCATGTTTTCGAGGCCTGCGCCATACAAATTCCAGGCAAAGCTTTTTTCGGGCAGGGAGTAGTTCAATTTTCGATAGGCTTGATATTTTTCGCCCATGAGATTTTCCTTTCAAGATAGTTTGTTTGGATAGGGGCGTGATGAAAAGTGGAAAGGGAAGCTTTCCATGCTCTGGGTGCGATGAACCCGCCCCTGGATGAGATTAACCGAGGGATTTTTTTACCAACTCGCGCACTTCTTGCGCTGTGGAGCATTCCAGTGCCTGCCGGGCCAGCGACCGGAGATTTGCGATTTGGAGTGTACGAACCTGGGCCTTGACGGTGGGCACCGAGGGAATGCTGACGCTAAGTTCATCCATCCCCAGGCCAAGCAGGATGGGTACGGCAAGCGGGTCAGAGCCGAGTTCGCCGCAAATGTCGGCGCGCTTGCCGTGTTTGTGAGCCGAATCAATCGTGTGGGCAATCAGGCGCAAGACAGCAGGGTGCAGGCCATCATGCTTGGCCGCCAGCGCCGAGTTACCACGATCCATTGCCAGGGTGTACTGGGTCAGATCATTGGTACCAATCGAAAAGAAGTCAATTTCTGGAGCCAGTTTGTCGGCCAGCAGCGCCGCCGAAGGCACCTCGATCATGATGCCGATCTGCACCGGCGGTGCGCCCAGCTCGAGGCGCAATTCTTCAATCATGGCACGCGCCTGACGGATTTCAAGGACATCGCTGACCATCGGGAACATAATGCGCAAATTGCCAAAGGATGCGGCGCGCAAGATGGCGCGCAATTGCTCGCGGAATAGTTCCGGGCGGTTCAGGCATAAACGAATGCCGCGCTCACCCAGGAATGGGTTGAGTTCCGGTTTAAGCTGGATGTATGGCAGCGGTTTGTCGCCGCCAATGTCTAGCGTGCGCACAATCACCGGCAGGGTTCGCATGGTTTCAGCAATGGCGCGGTAAACGTTGAATTGCTCGTCTTCGGTGGGGGCTGTGGAGCGCTCGAGAAACAGGAATTCAGTCCGCAGCAAACCAATTCCATCAGCGCTCATTTTGAGCGCTTCGGCCGCATCGGCGACAGAACCGGCATTGGCGGTCACATCCACGCGTTGACCGTCCAGGCTAACCGCCGGGAGGGCGGCTTGCTCCTGGGCAAAACGACGATATTCCAGCCAGCGGCGTTGGGCCTGGGCAGCACGGGTCAGCACATCCGGGTCCGGGTTCACCGTCAGGGTGCCATCGTTCCCATTCAAGATCACGGGCGTTTTTTCGGGCAGGGCCAGCATGGCCTCGTCAACCCCGACAATGGCCGGGAGCCCCAGTGCGCGTGCCAGGATGGCAATGTGCGAGGTAGGCCCGCCCTCAACGATCCCGAAACCAAGCACCCGTTCTGCGTCAAACGAAGCTGTGTCGGAAGGGGATAGCTCACGCGCCACAACAATCACCGGACTAGAAGGCATCGAAACGCCACTTTCACCCAGCCCCAGCATGAGCCGCAAAACGCGCCGGCCGACATCCCGCAGGTCATCGGCGCGGGCAGCCAACAAAGGGTCATTGAGCGCTGCTATAGCTTCAGCGCGTTCGTCGATGGTGGCTTTCCAGGCTTTGACCAGGCTTGCACCCGATTCGAGCCGCAACTGAACCGCGTCTACCAGTTCCGGGTCATCGAGCAATTCACTGTGGGCCTCAAAAATAGCCGCTTCTGCGCCCAACTTCTTCTCAGTCATTTGTTGGTGCAGGGCCAATAATTGCGCCCTGGCCGTTGCCAGCGCTTCAGCAAGGCCTATTTGCCCTTCTCGCGCCAGGGTTTCCGGGGCATCAAGATCCAGTTCGATGTGCTGGAAGTGGAAAACTGGCCCAACTGCGATCCCGGGAGCCGCGCCGATGCCTTTGATAACGCCCAGGGCCTGGGGAGCCGCATCCAGCGGAGATTCAACCTGTGGAGCGACAGGGGCTGTCACAGGCCGGGCTTCGGCCGGGAGATCCCCATCCCCAAGGCCAGCGCGGATTGCGCTTTCTAATTCGGCAATGGCATTCTCTTCATCCTCGCCGCTCGCCTGAACAAGGATGGCGCTGCCATGGACCGCGCCAAGCGTCAACACAGACACCATACTCTTGGCGTTGGCCTTCTTTTCGCCATAGTGCAGGCTGACATCGGCTTTGAACTTCTTCGCCAGGTTCACGAGCACCTTTGCAGGGCGGGCATGCAAGCCGGTTGGATTGTGAATGACAAGTTCGATTTGTCGCATGACAGGCTCGGTCAATTCTGCGCATTGTTTCGCGCGAATCGTCAGTATTTGAGGTTAGTTCGCGTCCAGGAACTTCACAATTACATCAGGGTCTTTTGTTTTTAACAACTCGGCCAGGTTGTTCTCGTCGTCAATGACATCAGCCAGGTTCGAGAGAACGCCCACGTGCTCATCGGAGGATGCGGCAATCCCAATCACCATATAAACCTGCTCACCCTCATCCCACTCCACGCCATCGGCCAACTGCAAGACCGAAATCCCAGTATG
Organism: uncultured Anaerolinea sp.; assembly: GCA_964562145.1. Taxonomy (GTDB): domain Bacteria; phylum Chloroflexota; class Anaerolineae; order Anaerolineales; family Villigracilaceae; genus UBA5195. The sequence continues at coordinate 5,792 of CAZLSP010000043.1, forward strand.
CAGGATGTGGTCACGGTTTTCATACACTCCATGCGGGATGGCAACACCGTTTCCGAGGCTGGTGGACATCGATTTTTCACGAGCTAACATTCCATCAACATACTCAGGCAAAACACATCCCGATTTCACCAGCAGTTCGCCAGCCTTACGAATGGCGTCTACTTTGTCGGCAGCGCTCGCCTGAAGGGATATGCATTCTTTAGAGAGAATCGACATGGTTAAAAACCTTTTCTTTCTACCCGTTGATACAGGTTAACACTACCCGATACGCCTGGAATCCCGGCAGCAACAGGAAGTCACCGATAACAAAACGGGGGTAATGCCCGGCAACAATGCAAGCTACAACATACAACAGGGGCTTGTTTCAGGCTTCGGTAGAGACTATTTCGGTCTTTTCAACCAGGGCCTTCACAAGCTTGTCAAAAATCGGGTCGTTCAAAAAGTGGACGAATGCCACTACGACAGCGTTGGGAGCTTTGGCCCGGGCGGTTTTGGCGAGGCCCTTGTGAACAACAACCACCTGAGAATCAGCCGGGATTTCGCGCACGGGTTTGTGAACGACGACAATATCCGTAACCTGGGCAGCCTTGAGCTTCTTTTTCAACGAATTGACACTCATCAAGCTGGAGCCCATACCAGCTTCACAGGCAAAAATGATGGTCTTTACTTGGGCAGCAGAGATCGATTGTGGCATCTTACACTCTCCTAACATGTGCACCGGGCAGGTGCGGCAGCGGGTATAATCGCGAGCGAAGAAGAGCTACCGCACCTGCTCAGTTCAGGTCAACCTGATTTAGTTAGCCCCTAAACCAGGAACAGTGCCCACAGCAGCGGTAGTCTCTTCTTCATCCGTTTCCTTGACCGGGTTGACGCGGAGGATGAAAGCGCCGACCAGGAAGGAAACCACAGCGCCGATCAAAACACCAGTCAGGACCTGGAAGTGCTGTCCGGGCGGGATGACGGCAAGATAGGCAAAGATTGAGCCAGGAGCGGGGGTTGCCACCAGGCCAGCGCCAGAGATGACGAACCACAGATCAGCCGCAAAACCACCAGCGATCATCGCCAACACCATAATCGGGTGCGCCAAAACATAGGGGAAGTAAATCTCGTGAATGCCGCCGAGGAAATGAATGATCATCGAGCCGGGGGCGGAATCTTTGAGCATGCCCTTGCTGGCAACATAGAAGGCGACCAACAGACCGAGGCCGGGGCCAGGGTTGGTTTCAAGCAGGAAGTGGATCGCGCGGCCGGTTTCCTGGGCAGAAATCACACCCAGCGGTCCTAACACGCCGTGATTGAGGGCGTTGTTCAGGAACAGGATTTTGGCCGGTTCGATAATGATGGCAGCCAATGGCAGCAAGCGAGCGCTCACCAGCCAATCGACCGCGGCGCCAGCAGCATTGCTAAGAGCCACGACAACCGGGCTAATGGCAACATTGCCAAGCAAGATCAAGAAGAAAGCCAGGATGCCAGCCGAAAAGGTGTTGAAGAGCATTTCAAAACCAACCGGGATTTTCTCCAGAAGGGCATCATCAATTTTCTTGATCAGCCAGCCACCGAGCGGGCCCATAATCATTGCGCCCAGCATCATGGGGATGTCAGCTCCGACGATGACACCCATGGTTGCAGCCGCACCGACCACGCCACCGCGCACATCATGCACCATCTTGCCGCCCGTGTAACCGATCAGCAAGGGGAGCAAATACACGATCATCGGGCCAACCAACTTGGCAAAAGTCTCGTTCGGGATCCAACCGACCGGGATGAAGAAGGCCGTAATCAGACCCCAGGCGATGAACGCGCCGATGTTGGGGATGACCATGCCAGCCAGAAAACCTCCGAATTGCTGTAACTTCTCTCGCATTTTGTAATTCTCCTTTCAGATTTTTGCGCCTGGATTCAGGCTTTTCTAAAAATTTCGGGGACCTGGGCGAGTCTCCCGCATTACAGGTAACGGTCGGAACGTTACCGGGTAACCAACATTAGAGAAATTCAGCTCAAAAACTGGGTAATTGCTTCAATATCTTCTGGCATCAATAAGGGATGAACCTGGATGACTTTGGGGTTCCCGGCAAATTGCCGCGGCAGGGGAACCGTGGTCAGGATTAAATCGGCAGAACCGACCAGGGCCGGGGTTAGATCGCGCAGCGAGGTCACCTCGAGGGTGCTCAGGTATGGGAAACGAGCATTAAGACGCGCCACCAACAATTGAGCAGTTGCCATACCACTGGGGCAAACGACGATGATGCGCTCAAACCGATAAGTACGATTGCGAATAAAGGCCGCGCGCAAGAGAACCACCAGGTTATTAATCTCGCTCTGTGGAAGCTCCATGCCGGTATGCTCGCGAACCATTGTGGCTACCTGCCCGGCAATTGTGTTCTCGTGTTCGTATTGATCAGGCAGGCTGGCGTTGTTAAGCGCCATCGGAAACCACAGGTTAAATCGCTGCCGAAAACAGGCCGGGACAATATTGTTGAGCAATCCATTTTGCAGGGTGCGGTCGTATTTCATCTTTGAAATTTCAAAGGCCTGGCTGATGTACTCCATCAGGCGCTCGATCAAAACCGCAAATTCGTTATTCCGTTCCAACTCACCCGGCAAAATCTCGTTACGCGGAGCAGCCATCATTTCCATCGCCACCCCGGCCACATCGGCAGGCGACCAGGCAGAATTTGCGTCGCGGCCCAGGTGCCGGGCCACATACGAGGCGATGGGCCAGATTTTGGCAGACTGCAACCAGGCCAGTTGTTGCGCATCAGCGTCAAGGTGATGGCCTGTCTCTACCTGGCGGGCCAGGATGGCAAATACCAGCGCCAAATGCAAAACAGCGTCGTCTGTAAACCGTCCGCCCAGTTGTTCTTCAGATTTAGCCACCAGGCCAATCGTGCGGCGAATCCGGATGCTGGACAGATAACGATTGGTTTGTTCCACCAACGGCAAAAGCGCCGCATCCCCGCTCAGGTTGAAGACCAGCCCCTCGGCGTGGGTAATCTCTGTAATCGGGTCACTGCTTAAGGGCGTCTCGCTCCACAGGATTTTCGCTAACGCTTGCTGGCAATCTCGCTCTGCGCCGCTGACCTGCACCCCAAAGTGCGGCTTGCGAATCAGGGTCAGCTTCTGTGCCTTCAGCCACTCACCAATCTCGTCCAGGTCCTTCAAGAGCGTCATGCGCGAAACCTGGGTTACCTGTTCTAATTGCGAAAGAATAAACGGTTCAGAGCGGGTTAATAAAAACAACGCCAGCAATTGCTGACGTTGACTCACGGACAAAACAATTTGAACACGGGTATTCAGGCTGATTTCCTGCGCAAAAGACTGCATTTGCTCGCCAGAAATAGCAACAGAAAAACCAACCCCCGGCAAGATGTTCAAATCCTGGTTATGCTGTTGAAGCCAGACCTTAACACCCTGAATGCTATAACTTACCTGTCTGGGCGTCAGGTGCAGCATCCCCGCCAGTTCAGCCGACCCAATCGGGCGGTTGACATCGAGTAGCACTCTGAGAATGTCTCTCTGACGGGTGGTAAGAGCGATCATTGAGAACTAAAACTCTTTCAACAGGGGAATGCCGCGAACGGCTTGAATATATTTTAGGTTAATAAATCATTAATGCTCATCCATTTAGAGTATCTTTTGTTAGACAACTGATAACAAAATTATACTATTCCTGTCAACATATCCCCGCCAGGGGTCTTTTAAGAGAACAGGCCTGCTGTGCTTTGCACAGCAGGCCTGTTTTTAACCCAGCCAGACACTCAGCCTCCGGCTAGCTTGACCTTATAACCGGCCTTTCGCAGCAGCTCGGCGATTTTCTCGCGCTGTTCACCCTGAATCTCGATCACGTCACCCCGAATCGTCCCGCCAGTGCCGCAAGCCTGTTTCAGGGAACGCGCCAAAGCCGAAAGATCGCTCTCAGAAAGCACAAGTCCTTTTAGCAACGTGACTCCTTTACCGCCCCGCCCTTTTGACTCGCGGTGTAAGTAAATTGTCTGCTGCTGCGGAGGCAGGGATTGGACTACCCCCGAACCAGGCTCCGGCTGTTTGCGTAAATCGCCCTGTTCGGAAGACCAGACTGTGCGTGAGTTGTTCGGCGGCATGTTAGGTTACACCTTTGCAATATTTCTCGGGTTCAAAACAGAGACCAGTTTGAGACCCCGGCCAAGGAGAGCCTGAGATTCGGCATCCAGCTCAACCCAGTAAAAGTTGCGATGCGCAGAATAAGGATCAATACGCACCACTTTACCGGAAAACCAGCCTTCTACGCCAAAAGTCTTCTCGTTTAAGAAGATCTTAACCGAGTCCCCAATTTCAAACAGACTGTTAGTCCTGGATTCCATCATAAAATCTCTCTGCCCCTGTTATAAGCAAGCCAAGGCTGCTTGTCAATCTGCAAATCAAAAAAAATAATGTAACTTTTTTTGGACACCTGCATCAAAGGTATGGCTCTGCCGTACACCCAATCTTCTTGAGCTCGAGGAAATTGAACTATGCCTTTATACGAGTATCGATGCAACGAATGCGGAGACGAATTCGAGAAAATGTTGCGCTTCTCCGAAGCCGACCGCCTGCCCGCCTGCCCCAGGTGCGCCAGCCAGAACACGCAAAAACGGCTCTCCAAGGTCGTTTCCTTTGGTTCCACATCCGGTGGGTCTAGTAGTGCGTCTAGCAGCAGCTGCGGCTCACGCGGCGGATTTAGCTGAGCAGGTTAACATTTGCGACCGTGAGTCGCCAACTCAAAACCAATCATTTTACTGAATACACGAAGGAGTAGCTATTATGGGAACCGCAACAGTTAAATGGGTTGATGGAAAGCAGTTCGTCGGGATTGATTCGACCCATCATTCCGTCGTACTTTCCACGCCCGATGAGGGTGTGGGCATCAAACCGTCCGAATTATTGCTGATCGCTGTGGCTTCATGTTCAGCCGTCGATGTCGTTGAGATCCTGGCGAAAAAACGGATGACGCTGACACGTCTTGAAATCAGCTCCACCGGCGAACAGGACCAGGACCCGCCGTGGACTTTTCGCAAAGTCCACCTGCATTACAAGGTGGCAGGCAAAGGCCTGACGGCCAAAGCTGTCGAGCAAGCCATCCAGCTTTCAGAAGAAAAATATTGTTCCGTAGCGGCCACCATTCGGGCTACGGCTGAAATCACCACCGACTTCGAAATCCTGGAAGATGCTGGCTAATATCTTTTCATCGTCTACAAAAAGGCCCCGGCTATTCGCCGGGGCCTTTTGCTTCGAAAACCCAATCAGCCCTGCAAAGGCGGTTATTTTCTCAGTGCCCGCACAAAACTCGGTTCCAGCAACAGGTTTATATCCGGCAAAGCTGAAATCACACCTTGATCGAAGAGAAACTGAGCCATGTTTTCGGTCTGCAAGTAGGCGCGACCCGGGTCTTGGGCCCCCAAAAGCTCAACATTGGTTGCCAGGTCCAGATACTGAATACCCAAAACAAGGGCTTCTGACTCATCAGCACCAATCCCCTCCGCCTTGCCCATACGCTCGTAGGCGTCGCGGGGGTTTTGCTTGATGTATTCAACCGCGTCAAAATAAGCAGCCACCACTGCCTTAACGTCTTCGGGGCGTTCTTTCACCACAGAGGCATCAAATGTCATGGTGGTAATGATTGTTTCAGGATAGTCGCGGCTGGTGATGAGCACACGCCCACCCGTCATGTCAGCCGTGCTGGTCAAGTAAGGTTCCCAGGTCACCCCGGCATCAATAGTCCCCTCTAGCATGGCCTGCTGGATCTCCAAGGCGGGAATATTCAAAATGGTCACGTCGACCGTGGTCAGACCGGCCAGGTCCAGAATTTTCAGGAGCGAAAGATGTCCGACGGTGCCAATTTCAACCCCAATCTTCTTCCCAAGTAAATCGCCGAGTGCTTCAATCCCGGGTCGAGCCACGAGCCCATCGCCGCCGAAGGAATAGTCGGTCAATAAAATCACCCGCACGTCTTTCCCGGCAGAGAAATAACGAATGGCATCCTCAAGGGTATGCATGCCCGCATCCACTTTGCCATCTACCAGCGCGCCAATCGAGTCACTGTAAGCAGAAAAGCGCACCATCTCCACCTGGACGCCGTTTTTTTCGAAATAACCCAGTTGTGCGGCCAGTTCGGCTGGCTCGACACCGGCCAAGGCCGAGATTGCAATGCGGATGGGCGGTCGTTGCGGAGCACAAGAGCCGCCGAGCAGGGAAAATAAAACGAACATTGTCACAAGCAAACGATAGGTCGATTTTTTCATTGAGCCACCTGCTGGTCTTTTGGAGGATGAAATATCCCACCCGTCAAGGATAAACCTTACCGCCTGACGGGTGAAACGGTTACAAATCGCTTCGGCCTGTTTCACAATTCTCTTCTCGGTGGAAAATACCAACCAAATAAAGCGCAGGGGTTTCCTGGCAATACTAAAAATTAAAGCGCGGCGGTTTTACTGCCACGCATTTACTTTCGAACCACCACTTTTGAAAATTTCGCCCACAACCCTGTTCGATTGAGCACCAATTCTATAACTTTTTCCAATCTGCGTACAGGTGCGATCAAGTCACCAGGTTCTTACGACAGACTTTGATTATAGGAAATCTATAAGAATGCCAGACTTGGTCTTGAAAATCATTCCTGGCTGGGATATTATTTTGACATCAAATTATTTTAAATAAATCTTTGGAGGCAACATGCAAGCGATTCAAGGACTACACCACATCACCGCAGTCGCCCGCGATGCCCAACGTAATGTAGATTTTTATCGTAACGTGCTCGGCCAGCGCCTGATCAAAAAGACTGTGAATTTTGACGTTACCGACTCTTATCATTTTTACTTTGCCGATGCCATTGGCACCCCTGGCGCAGTGATGACCTTTTTTGCATGGCCCAACACACGTCGTGCCATGCGTGGAAATGGAACCACAGCCGCGATGGCTTACAACATCCCAACCGGTTCGATGGGATTTTGGCACGACCACCTGCGCCAAAATGGAATTCTCCTGCAAACCATCGAAAAACGCTTCGGCGCAGAAGTCCTCCCATTTGATGACCCGGATGGGATGCGCATTGAACTGATCGAAACCCAGACCGCTCCCGCACTTGGCTATTGGGATGCAGGCCCGATTGACTCGCGGAGGGCCCTACAGGGCTTTCACAGTGCCACATTGTGGCTCGAAAATGTCGAACCGACCGCGCAGCTGTTGACTGGTCACATGGGCTACACCTTTAGCGGCCAGGAAAGCAATCGCTACCGGTTTGTCGGGGGCCAGTCGGTCCTCGGCAACATCATCGACCTGCTGCACCGCCCCGGTGGCAACCAGGCCATCTTTGGGTCAGGCTCAATCCATCACATCGCTTTCCGCGTGCCTAATGACGACACTGAATTGGAATACCAGCAAGCGTTGCGCAACGCCGGGGTGGGTGTCACCCCTGTGCGTGACCGTTCCTATTTTCATTCCATTTACTTCAACGAGCCTGGCGGCGTGCTGTTTGAAATTGCCACCAATAATCCCGGGTTTGACCTGGATGAACCGAGGGATTCGCTCGGCGAGGGGCTGAAACTGCCACCCTGGCTTGAGTCGCAGCGCCCGGAAATTGAACAGGGACTCGCGCCCCTTCACCTGAAACCCATTCAAAAAGCAGTCTATGCCGGCTGATTCTTTCTCATCTCACCCGCACGGCAACACACCTGTCCTGCAAGTCGGCGCAACGCTGGGGCAGGCCAGCCGCGCCCTGCTCCTCCTGCACGGACGCGGCGCCTCCGCCGAAGACATCCTTGGCTTGACGCAAGAGTTCACCCTGCCAGAAGACCTGATTGCCATCGCGCCCCAGGCGAGTGGCTCGATATGGTATCCACAGCGCTTCATCGCCCCGCTGGAGATGAATCAGCCTTATCTCTCATCGGCCCTGCAGCGGGTTGCCGAATTGGTCAACAGCCTGGAAAAAAGCGGCATCCCTGCCGAAAAAATAATCATTGGCGGCTTTTCGCAAGGTGCTTGCCTGGCTACAGAGTTCATTTTACGCAATCCCAGGCGCTGGGGCGGCTTGCTGGCATTCAGCGGGGGCTATATTGGCCCCCCTGGAACAAACCGTACCCCCTTTGGGAGCCTGGAGAGCACACCGGCGCTGCTGGGCTGCTCAAACATCGACCCGCACATTCCACTCGCCCGCGTAGAAGAAACAGCACACTTGCTCACAGAAAGCGGCGCACAAGTTAATAAACGCATATACCCGGGGATGGGCCACACCATCAACCTGGACGAAATTGAGCAGGCGCAGCTCATCCTCTCCGCACTTTGAGTGCTAAACCCGTCCCGGGGCAATCCTTTTGGCAACATTTTGCAAAAAGTGTTGTTTACCCAACACAGGGGCTGTTTTGGGGTTTGACTTCCCTTTTTCAGGAAGGTATATTAACAACACGTGTTGCCTATGCAACAATTCCACACCGGCTATTAGCCCCAGGTTTCTGTTTAAAAGCGAAAGGCTTAACCCTATGAATTCACCCCTAAAAACCAGCGCCCCGAGCGAATATTCCATTCACCCGGCTACCCAAATTGGGCTTGTCTCCCTGACGGTCGCCAACCTCGAAAACCAGCTCATCTTCTACCGGCAAGCGCTCGGGTTTCAGCTACACTGGCAAGAAGGAAACCGTGCTGGCCTGGGCGCAGGAGGCGCAGACCTGTTGCAGCTGGTCGAACAACCCGACGTTAAACGCTATGGCCGTGTCACCGGCCTGTACCATTTTGCGATCCTGTTCCCCAATCGGCGTGAACTGGCGCGGGCGGTAGCGCGGCTGTTTGTCCTGAAAGTGCGCAATTTCCCCACCGACCACATTATGACCAAGACCACCTACCTGAATGACCCGGAAGGCAACGGCATTGAACTTTACACCGAGTCGCCCGAGGATGGCTCTTTCGTATTTGAAAATGGCGATTTTGTGACCCGCCGGGCAGATGGCAGCCTGAGCGACGGCCGTGAACCCCTGGATGTAGAAGCCCTATTTGGCAACCTGCAACCAGATGACCGTCTCGACATGCCACTCCCCACCGACACGCGTCTTGGGCATATCCACTTGCATGTCCGCGACGTAAACGAAGCCGTTGATTTTTATCATGGCGTGCTCGGTTTCGATGTGATGGGCAATTCGCCATCCTTCCAGGCTGCCTTTGTCAGCGCAGGTGGGTACCACCACCATATTGGGCTCAATGTCTGGCAAGGAGTCGGGGCTCCGCCCCCGCCAGCCAATGCCGTTGGGCTACGGTACTTCACCGTCAGCCTGCCCGATCAAAAGGCCTTGGACGAAGTTACCGCACGCATCGCCGCCGCAGGCATCCCCGCCAACCAGACAGAGCACGGTCTGCTTGTCCAAGACCCGTCGCAAAACGGGGTCATGCTGACCCTGCGCTAATTCGCAAGAACAAAAAGACAAGACGCGCTTTCGGCGCGTCTTGTCTTTTTGCCATGCAAGAGGGGAAATCCGCAACAGGAAATCAGCCAGTCCCATTAAAATGGGACTTAATCTGCCAACCAAAGGAACTAATATGCCAGCGTTTATCAAAGGCTTGGATTTGTGCGAATCCTTTTTCAACGAAGTTGCCCGCCCCCTGTTGCAACGAGATTTTCCCCAACTACGTTATTCAGCTGCGCTGATCGGGTTCGGCTCGGATACGCTCGGGTACGATGATGCCATCTCGACGGATCACATGTGGGGGCCTCGCTTTTATCTTTTCCTGCCCGAAGATGATTTTGAGAAACAAAAAGCCGAAATTGCAGACACTTTTTCGAATGGTTTCCCACACCAATACCGGGGTTATCCAACCAACTTTAGCCTGCCCGATGAAGCCGATCATGGTGTCAGGCATCCTGTGCTTACCAGCCAGGGTCCAATCAACCCGCTGGTGGGCTACGAAACCCTAAAAACCTTTTTTGAAAGTTACCTCGGATATCCCCCCGCATCGGAAATATCCATCTCAACCTGGCTGACTTTTACTGAACACCGGCTGCTGGGGGCCACCTCTGGAAGGGTTTTTCATGATGAATTGGGCCTACAAGCAATTCGCGAGACCCTAGCCTATTTCCCCGAAGATGTCTGGTTGTGGATGATGGCTGCGCAATGGGCCATGATCGCAGAGGAAGAAGCCTTTGTCGGGCGCTGTGGCAATGTGGGAGACGAAATCGGCTCAGCCTTGGTGGCATCCCGCCAGGTGCAACGCCTGATGCGGCTAAGCTTCTTGCAAGAAAAACGTTATGCGCCCTATAGCAAATGGTTCGGCACCGCATTCCAAACCCTGGATATTGCTAAAACACTACACCTGCCCCTGCAAAGAACACTACACGCCAGCAACTGGCGTGAACGCGAACAAGCCTTAGGCCAGGCATACACTCAGGTCGCTGAAAACCACAATCGGCTGAAAATCACCCCCGAAATCAGCCCAGCACTGCACGATTATTTTGGCAGACCCTTCCAGGTTCTCTTTGCTGATCGCTTTGTACACGCACTCCTGGCCGTCGTTCGGGAAGACCGGCTAAAAGAAATGCCACTCATCGGATCGGTCAGCCAGTTTACCGAATCTACGGCTGTCTTTGATAACGTCGATTTATATGCGCGATTAAAAAACCTTTATTGCTAACAAGCCGCCAATTTTGCGAAATTATTAGCAATAAATTGCCCTTGAATTACGACAATTTTTATCTATAATAGGCGACGATTATCCTTCGCTCGCAACACTGATGGGAATCATCAGCTCTTCCAAACCATAACCGGCTCTTTCAATAAAGGTAAATCAATGACCACTTCTACAACGCCTCCCCTGGCGCCCGGATTACCGTTTGTCGGCTCAGTTCTTGCACTAGCCAATGATGCTCAAGACTTCTTTTATACTCAGTACCGCACCCTTGGACCTATTTTCCGCGTAAAAGCTCTTGGGCAAGAGTTCAAAGTCCTGGCCGGCCCAGAAATCAACATCTTGATGGCTACCCAGGCCGAAGCCTTCACAGCTTGGGACACCTGGGAACCGGTAGTGCGTGATTTTGGCGGCAAAAAAACACTAACCATGCTAGATGGTCCAGATCATGCGCGGATGCGCCGCCTGATGCGCAAGACCTTTTCGCGCGAAGCGCTGGTGTCCAATGTTCCCCAGGTGACAAACCATATCAAGGAATTTATTCACCAGCGCACCCTTGGCGAGCGTATCCCGGTAGCGCGCTTCATCCAACACCTGACAGCCAATGTGCTTGGTTTGCTCAGCAACGAACGCACCCCCGGGGAATATTTTGACGATATTGTTCTGTGGTGGACCACCATTTTAGAAGTTCATGTGGCACACCTGAAACCGGTCAGCACTTTGCAAAGCGATACCTACCAACGTGCCCGCAACCGCGCCAAGGAATTCGCCAGCATCGTTTTTGCTGAACGAAAAGCCAATCGCCCCGCAGGCGACGAGGATAACTTCCTCGACAACCTGGCCGACGCCAGTGAACAGGACCCGGACTTCTTGAGCCACGACGAAGCCTTGTTCTTAACCCTGGCAGGTTACTTCGCCGGTCTCGACACTGTCGCCAACGTAACCGCTTTTATGCTCTATGAGTTGCTCCAACACCCTGAAATCCTAAAAGCCGCCCGCGCCGAAGCCGATACAGCCTTCGCAAATGGCAGCCCCTCCGCCGATTCGTTCCGCAACATGCCAACGTTGCATGCGGTAGCACAGGAAACCCTGCGGCTGTATCCCATTGCCGGAACCCTGCCACGTGTGGCCACCCGCGACTTTGAATTCGCGGGATACACCATTCCCAAGGGCGAGACCTTTATGATAGCCACTGCCGCACCGCACTTTTCGCCCGAGTTTTACACCAACCCGTATATCTTTGACATCGAGCGCTTCCACGAACCGCGCAATGAACATAAAAAACGCGGGGTATTTGCGCCATTCGGCGCCGGACCGCACACCTGCCTGGGCGCGGGATTGGCCGAAGTGCAAATTATGTTGTCGATTGCAACGATCTTGCACGAAGCCGATTTTGTCATGGATCCGCTCAACTATAAACTGAAGAAAGTCTATACTCCTTCAATGACCCCCAAAGGTTTCGGAATCAAGTTCACAGCCTGGCGAAACTGAGTAACGGTCGAGGAAAAAGTTTCCAAAGTAATTACATTCAAACGCGCCCCTCTCCTGTGGCGCGTTTGAATATTCCAGACATATCATAACTATCAAAAAAGGAAGATACGCTATAAATCAGGAGCGAAGTTGCCGGGTCAGGGTTGTATAATGCAGTAACGTGGAATGATACCGGTAACATCCATCCCCTAGCGGAAGTAAGAATGAGTTTTTTCACAAATCCCCCTTTCCAGGCCGAACTTACCTTTCAACAGAATTTGCGTGAATGGCGCGCACGCATTATGGATGGGATTCTCAAGGGTGTGTTTATTTTCTGGCTGCTAGCCCTGGTTAGCGGGATCAACAACGCTGTAAACTCATACCGTCAAAACAATGGGTTTTATGAAAACCCACTCCAACTGACCATCTCTGTCATTGCCCTATACCTGATCGTCACCGCTTTGCTGGGTCTGGTCACTTTTAACCGGAAGATTCGGTATGAAGTGCGCGCTTTTTTATTGTTGGCCAATATCTACGTGGTCAGCATCATCGGATTTGCCTTTTCGGCCCTCAGCGGCGATGGCCGGGTGCTCCTGTTTGCTTTTATTATCCTAACCGCCGTCCTGTTTGAGCTGCGGTATAGCCTGGTTGCGCTGGGCATCAGCGCAATAACTTACGCGAGCATGGGGTGGTCGGAGGTCTCAAAAATCCTGGTTATCCCAGACCACCACCAATTAATCGCAACCGACCCGAATGCCTGGCTCAGTGGCGGCCTGGTTTTATTTACCCTGACCGTATCCATCCTGATTAGCATCTCGTACATCTTAAACGCCCTCGAGCAAATGTACGAACAGACCAAACAAAAAGCTGCCGCACTCGAGCGACTCTTTGCCGCCTCGCAGGATATGTCGGCCAGCCTGTTAGACTCACCCGCGCTGTTAAAAGCACTCGCATTTCACATGGCCGATGCGCTGAAAGCGACCAGCGCAAACATCATGTCCATCAACATGGATGAACTCACTTTCACGGATATTGCAGAATATTGGTCGGATGCCGCCAGCCCATCAGAACGCGTCTCGGATCTTGGGCGTCTCTTCCCCATGCAAGATTATGCGACCATCATGAAAGCAATGACTTCCGGGCAAGTTCTCACGCTGCACTTCGATGATCCCAACCTGACCGAAGTTGAGAAACAACAATTCACCACCTATGGGATCAAATCCATGCTCTTTATTCCCATCATGGCGCACGGCAAATTAATCGGCGATGGCGAAATATGGGAGAGCCGCCGGAAACGCAATTTCACCCCCGCCGAGATCAACCTGGTACAAACCATGGCCAGCCATGCCGGGAGCATCATAGAAAAAGTTGGTTTATATGAAAAATTGGAGCGCCGGGAGGCCTATTTTCGAGCCCTGTTCGAAAATTCGGCAGAAGGCGCAATCGTTTTGGACGAAAATGGCTTTGCAACGTACATTACCCCTACCGGGGAAAAACTCATCGGCCACACCGCGCAGGAATTGCTTAATAAATACGCCTTTTCTTTTATCCATCCTGATGACCTGGAGCGCGCGCAGGCGGCTTTTGCAGACAGCCTGCAAAAACCCGGCCAACTGATCATCGTCGAATACCGTATCTTGCACGTCAACCGCACCTGGCGGCGACTCGAAATTTTTCTCAGGAACCTGCTCGGTTCCCCTTATGTCAAAGGGGTTGTCCTTAATTTTCACGACATCACAGAGCGGGACCAGGCCGAAACTGCATTGCGCGCCAGCGAAGCCAAATTCCGCGCCCTGGCGGAAAACATCCCCGGAACGGTTTACCAATTTAAAAATAACCCCGCCCAAACCCCAATCTACCTCAATGATGCGGTGGAAGCCCTGACAGGTTACCACAAATCAGATTTTCTCGAGGGCAGGATTAATTTCTCCGACCTGTATCACCCAGATGACCACCAGGATTGGCCCAGGCGGCTTAATCCCGAGGGCGATGGGGCTCGAAAAACCTTCCATGTCACTTACCGCATCCTGCACAAAACAGGCGTGTGGCGCTGGGTCGATGAGTGGGGAACGGGAGTAGTCGACTCTACTGGCAAAGTTGAATACTTCGAAGGTGTCATGATTGATATTTCGGACCGCGTACAGGCTGAAGAACTATTGCAAAAGCGTGCCACCGAGCTCGAATCAATCGCCGAGGTCTCAGCTGCCCTGCGCATGGCTCCCAATGTCGATGCCATGATCCCAATCTTGATGCAGCACACGCTAGAAGCTGTGAAGGGAAACTACGGAACCATCTACTTGCTGGAGAGAGAAAGCGGTGATTTTGTCTCCTCGGGCTGGTACAAAATGGACAAAAACAGGCAGGCCATCTTACAAATCGCCCAACCCGAACTAAGACACAAACCCGGCGAAGGCGTCACCGGCTTGGTGGGGCAAAGCGGCCAGGTTTATATTGTTGAAGACATTAGCCGCGAACAAAAAGCTTGGCTTTTACCCGGAGAAAAAGTCCAGTTACGGAACTTGAAAAGCGGCATTTCACTACCTTTGCGCTCGCGTGAACAAATTGTAGGTGTCATGCATATCCTTTCGCTGGAGAAACGCGTCGCGGCCGATACCGAAAAAAGGCTTCTCGCAGCGATTGCCGAAATGGCCGGGAATGCGATTTACCGCGCCACCCTGTACGAACAAACGATAAACCACGCCGACGAGTTGGCTTTAGCCTATGACCATACCCTGGCCGGATGGGCGCGCGCACTGGAGTTGCGTGATGAGCTTACCGAGGGTCATAGCCGTCGTGTCACCGAGTTAACGCTTTGGCTGGCGCAAAAAACCGGGGTCGACGAAGCGCAATTCGTACACATGCGCCGCGGCGCTCTTTTACATGACATCGGCAAGATGGGCATTCCCGATGAAATCTTGCGCAAAACCGGGCCGCTCACAGCCGAAGAAACCAAAATCATGCAACGCCACCCCCTCATCGCTCAAGAAATGCTTTTGCCCATTTATTTCTTGCAGCCTGCCCTCGATATTCCGCTCTATCATCACGAACGCTGGGACGGAACCGGTTACCCGTACAAATTGAAGGGTGAACAAATTCCGCTTTCGGCGCGCATTTTTGCGGTCATCGATGTGTGGGATGCCTTGACATCCGACCGCCCCTATCGCCCGGCCTGGACAAAAGAAAAAGCCAGGGAGTACATTCTCAGCCTGGCCGGGAAAAACTTCGATCCGCGTATCGTCGCCATCTTTGATGCAGAGATCGATCAACAAAACGCCATATAATGGCTATACGCCAAATTTTGATTTATTTTGAATCAAAAGCCGCGGAAAAATCACTGGCGACACACACGCGATTTTTCCCGAGCCGTTTCGCTGCCAACTCGGCATTATCTGCTGAAAGTAACAACTGATCTGACCTGCGGCCATCTTCGGGATAAGTGGCAACCCCCAGGCTGATGGTATATCCTGCAATAAATGCGCCTGTCTTTTCTGCACCTGCAGATTGATCTTCGGCAGCCTGTCGTAGCCGCTCCGCCAGGGCGAGTGCGCCTTCGCGTGAAGTAAACGGCAGGATGATGGCAAATTCCTCCCCGCCATAACGCGCCGCCACATCCGGGCTGCGCACATTGGACTGTAAGAGTTTAGCCAATTCCACCAGGCGCATATCCCCGGCCGGGTGGCCCCAGCGATCGTTATAGAGCTTAAAACCATCCAGATCAAGAATAATCAACGCAAGCGGGTGTCCATAGCGTTCGGCGCGTGCAACCTCCGTCTCTAGCACCTGGTCGAAGGCGCGACGGTTGAACAAACCCGTCAAACCGTCTGTCAAAGCCAACGATTTTACTTCCGCATGTAAACGAGCATTATCCACAGCTATTGCCACAGACCCGGCCAGGGCCATGATCAAATCCATGTCCCGCTCAGTCAACGGGTGACCGGGGGCAGCTTCGACGTTGATCACGCCCAAAACTTTGCCTTCCTTCAGCAACGGAACACAAATTTCGCTTTGTATCTCGTAAGATGCGCGCAAAAAGGCCGGATCCTGGGTCACATCTGGAATAAACTGCGGCTGGCGTGTGGCAATTGTGCGCCCAACCACACCCGAAGTAACCGGGATTTCGTAAAATATCAGGCTCTCCGGGTATCCAACCTCGGCGCCAAGACGTAAAACCTGGTCTTCAAGCAAGTAAATACTAATGTATGTGTAATCAAACGTATTTTTGAGCATGTGAACGACGGTCTCAAAAATTTCGTGCAAATCCAGCGACGAGCCCACCATTTGTGAAACAAACTGCAAGGTAGTCAGGGCGCGCAACTGACCTTGCGCATGCTCAAACAGGCGCGCTTTTTGAATAGCCGTGACAACATGACTGGTCAGGGTTTGCAGAGTCTGCAAATCATCCTGGTTGAAGGCATTTTGTTGCACACTTTCCACATACAGCACCCCGATCAACTGCCCGCCATCTATCATCGGCACGCCCAACGCCGAACCTTTGCGCTTGCCAATCGTGAAATAATATGGATCTTGCTCGATATCATTTGCAAGATATGGAAGGCGCGTTTTTGCTGTATAGCCGATGATTCCATCCCCAATTTTTTGGCGATACCCGGGCCGATAGCCAACATCATCGGTCCCGTTGATGGCTGCTACCTCCAATTCATCCAAAGACACCAGCAATGAAATCGCCGCTTCGGCAAACCCAAAGCGATTTACAACCACCTCCACCGTTCGCTCCAGGATTTGTTTTTCGTCCAGGCTATCGGCCACGCGTTTGCTAACATCATCCAGGAGCGCCAATTGGGCAATGCGATGGTAACTCTCATCTAGCAGGCGCGCTTTATACAGGGCCAGGGCAATCTGCGGACCAACCAATTCACCCACAGAGATTTCTTCAGGCGTAAAGTGATGGGGACGGTTAAATGCGATGAGGGCAGCGCCCAGCTTTTCGTTATTTGCAATCAGCGGCAGCGCAAGGATCGAACGGGACGGAAAGCGCAAAGCAATACTGTGACTAATATAAGGGGAATTAAAAACGTCATCAACGGCCAGGGGATGCCCGGCGTTCAGGACCGACTCGGTTAAAGATTGTTCGTTGGTCGATTGGCGAATGGTTGGATAAACATCGCGCAATTTACCATAAGCGGCGGCTGGGATTGTGCTTTTGACCGTATCATCCCACAGGGTAATGTAGGCCCCATCGGCTTCCAGAATTTTGCCCATCTGGTCAGCCAGAATCTGGAGAATTTCGCCAAATGTCAGGCTTTGCAGGGCCGCGTGCGTAATCGCATTAAGCGATTCGATCTGGCGCGCACGGCGTAATTCGACAAGCAATCTTTGCTGTTCTTCGGTAATGTCGCGCGCAGTAATGACACGCCCTTTTGGGCCTCCGCGTTGGTCTTTAAGGGTTGACACGGTGATTTGCAGCCAGCGCCTGGAACTATCATCGCCCACTTCAAGCTGGGCTCGATATTCTTGCTCATCCCAACGCGCCCAGAGCGCTTCCATGTCTTTTAGGACCACGCGAATATCCTGGCCGATGACTTCTTCTCCTGTGTTCAGCCACTTTCGAGCCGCCGGGTTCAAATCTACAAGTCGGCCAGATAAATCCACCACAAGTACGGCATCGCTCAAGTTCTCCATAACGAGCGAGGAAGCCAGCGGGGTCAGGTTGAGCAATCCATAGCGGAAAAAGGCCAGGGACAACAATATTCCTGAAAAAGCAAACAAAAAAGGGGTTGGATCCAGGCCATCCAGATCCAAAGAAAGATATACAGCATTGCCAAGCAAAGGAATCAGCGAACCCAAAATCATCAGGCGAATTTGATTCCTGAAAACGGCAGGGGATTTCAAATACACAGAAACATACAAGGCACTGCTGCCTAAAACCATCAAGTAGGAGGCGGCAACAATAAACCAAAAGACTGGGCCGTATCCAGTGAAGCTCAAGCCTGGTGAAACGGTATCCAGGCTGGCAGACCTCCACATCAAGTGATGAAAATCATTGCTAAAAGCCATCGTGAGCGTAAACAAAGGCCATAAAATGGCTAAAATCTTTACGACATCGGTATATTTGGCAGGAAAACCCGCATAATACAGCGCAAACAATAGCCAAAAAATCGGCGTAGCGCCGATTCCAAAAAATGTAAGCTGGTCCGCTATTAATTTTGCCGATAACGAGGGGACAAGCATCTCTATTGCATAGACGGCAACCCATTGTGTTATTGCTACCATGATCCAACCAAACGACCAGGCAGTTTTCTCTCCTGCTCGCCAGAATGCATAGAATGCAATCCCCCCTGTCAGGCCAGCGATCATCAAAAGTGAGAGTGTATATAATAAAGCTCCAGGATACATAAGCACTCTAAGCTTTCACACCCAGGCAACCATTACAATAAACAAGATAAGCCCCTTAAGGGAAATATATTTTATTAAGTTATTATAGCATTTTGGGTTTTAAAAGAATTACATAAATATGAAAAGGATACCCACAAGAGCCGCAGTGTCTACAATCTGTCTATGCAACTTCGGTATTATATAGTCATTCATACAAAGCAAAGAGTTCTTTGGGCGGAATCAGACTCTTGCGAATGGAAAAATACATTTATCGGGTGAACCTGCAAGTTCGGGGACAAACTCAGGACACCCAAGGTTATTATCTTCGTGGAGAGGGGGCCCACGAGCAAAAGCCGGCAATTGGAAGGGGGACTTCCGTTTCCGGCTTTTGTGTTTAACCAGCCAGTAAACGCTCTAACTCTTCCCACCGTTGATAAGCATTGGCTAGTTCCAGCTCCAATTCCTTCAACCGACTAACATCTTGCGCGATAACCGCGGCATCGCGCTGGTAAAAGTCAGCGCCTGCCATTGCGGCAGCAAGCTGGTGCTGCTCCGCTTCCAGTTGCTCAATGCGACCAGGCAAGGCAAGCAGCTCACGTTTCTGTTCATCCAAAGCGCGTTGTTCTTTATAACTTAACTTGCGCTGGGTGACAGGAAGCTCGGCTTGAGCTGGCGCTGAAACCCTGGCCTTAGACTCTGTTTTCGGGGCCTCGGCCTGTTTTTGCTGCCGCCAATCATCATACCCGCCGACATATTCCTTCACCTGGCCGCTAGAATCCAGTTCCAGGGTGCTGGTTACCAGATTGTTAAGAAAAGCCCGGTCGTGACTGACCAACAACAGGGTGCCCGGATAATCCATCAGCAGGTCTTCCAGCACTTCCAGTGTTTCGATATCGAGGTCGTTCGTCGGTTCGTCCAAAACCAGCAAGTTGGCTGGCTGCGCAAACAAGCGCGCCAACAGCAACCTGTTACGCTCGCCGCCTGAAAGAGCGCTAATCGGCGCCTGGACCCGGTCACGGGTAAACAGAAAACCTTCCAGGTAGCCAACCAGGTTACGAGGCTTGCCATTAATGGTGATCGTGTCACGCCCCTGGCCGACGTTATCCAACACGGATTTATTTTCGTCGAGCTGGGCGCGCAACTGGTCAAAATAAGCCACATCCAAATTGGTCCCCAATTCAACCGTGCCCTGCTGGGGAGACAACTCACCAATCAGGATGCGCAACAGGGTAGTTTTTCCCGAACCGTTCGGGCCAATGATCCCCACTTTGTCGCCACGCTGGATGGTGGTCGAAAAATTTCGGACAATTGCCTGGGCCCCGTACGAATAGCTGACGTTTTCAGCTTCAAGTACCAGCTTGCCCGAACGTTTCTCCGCCTGGATCTGCATCCGCACTTTTCCGGCTTGTTCGCGCCGCTCACTGCGAATCTCGCGCAGGCGTTTAAGTGCGCGCACACGGCCCTCATTGCGTGTGCGACGCGCTTCAATACCTTTGCGAATCCATTGCTCCTCCTGGGCCAGCTTTTTATCAAAAAGAACGTTTTGTTCCTGTTCCGCAGATAAAACGGCTTCCTTGCGCTGCAAGAAGGTGGAATAGTTACAATTCCAATCGAAGAGACGGCCACGATCGAGTTCCACGATACGGGTCGCGAGCCGTTGCAAGAAAACCCGGTCGTGGGTAACAAAGAACAGGGTCCCGCCCCAACGCTTCAGGAAATCTTCCAGCCAATCGATGGCGTCAATGTCAAGGTGATTGGTAGGCTCATCCAGAAGTAACAAATCTGGCTTTTGCACCAGCCCGCGCGCCAGCAAGACGCGGCGCTTCAACCCGGCTGACAGGAATTCAAAGTGAGCCGTCGGGTCTAATTGCATACGGGCGATGGTTTGTTCGACCTGTAGCTGGCCCTGCCAGTGGTTTTCGGCATCGGGAAGCGTACCCAGCCCGGCGGTGACAATCGCGTTCACCGTACCAGACAGGCCCTGTGGAACTTCCTGTGGCAGGTAAGCCACACGCACATTTTGCTGGCGCGATAGATTCCCGCCATCAGGGAAAATATCCCCTTGAATCAACTTGAGCAGACTCGATTTCCCGGCGCCATTGCGCCCCAACAACCCTACAAATTCCCCACGCTCAATTTGTAAATTCACATTTTCGAGAAGGAGCGGCCCGCCAAACCCCAGGCTCACATCCTGTAAACTGATCAATGCCATACCATCTGGTTCCTTTGGCTCGCAAATATACTACAAATCCCTGGCGCAGTTGATGAAGAACAAGGCTTTTTGAATGAATTATAATCAGCGCTTCTACCAGGATTTCACGCTCGTGACCAAAATTATCCGCTTCCCATCCGCCATCCCCTACTATGCCCAAATTGCCAGCCCGGAACTGGCCGAAGCCATCTTCGTCCACGGTCTGGACCCAACCCTGGACCCGCGCTGGGCAGACAGCGGGGCTGAATCGCCACAAGAATATGCTTACTGGGTTGACCGGGCTTGCGGGGTGGCCTGCCTGAAGATGTGCGTAGAGGCGCTAGATGGGCCACATCATTCACTGGTGGCCTGGGCACGCAAAGGCGTAGAATGCGGCGGATACCTGGTTCGTTATGACGAAAATGGCGATGCGCACGAGGTGGGCTGGATCCACTCCGCCCTGGCAAACCTGGCACACGAGGCAGGACTCCGGGCTGAAGCTCGCGCCGCCACCCTGGAGGAGATCTGCGCTTTCGTAGAGCAAGGCTTCCTGGTCATGGCGTCTGTTTCGTACGAAGCCGGGGATGACCGGTTACCGATCACCAAAAAGGGCGGGCATTTGATGGTTGTGCATGGCGCAGAGCTGGATAATGCGGGTCCGCTGGCCTTTTATGTGCACAACCCATCCGGACGCAGGGCCGACCTACAAGCCGGGGCACGCCTGGCTGTGGAACGCTTTGCCCAGGCCTATAGCGGGCGCATCATCTTATTTAAGAAAGCAGATTAAAGAACCGCATCTTCGAGCAAAGTCAACGTTCCGGCATCGGCATCCAACTCAGCCAGGCAACCCAGGGGGACTACGGTCTGGTCGTCGATATGGCCGATCATCAGCCCGGAGAGGGTCGGCAGGTTGAGGGCCAGCACCCTTTCAGCCAGGACATCTTCCAGTAAACGGTTCTGAGGCCAGGTCGAGGCAGGTGGCTCGGTAAACTTTCCAAAGACGATCCCGGCCACTTTTTGCAGATTCCCCGAAAGCCACAGTTGAGTCAGCATCCGATCAATGGAATAAACGCCCTCGCTGACATCTTCCATGAACAGAATCGCACCGGTTAAGTCGGGCATGTAAGGAGTGCCGGTCAGGTGGGCCAGCAAACTCAGGTTTCCTCCCAGCAAACGGCCACGCGCTTTCCCTGGAACCAGTGTTTGCAGGCGATTGGCCTTTTCTACACGTCCTTCACCGCGCCCAAAGGGCGGCGGCGCGCCCAGGGGCATAGGCGCACCCGGATGCGACAGGACTTTCCTAAATTCAGCGAGGGTGTAGGCGGTATAGGTCTGGCTGGCAATGGGCCCGTGGAAGGTCACCAAACCGGCAGCCTGGTAGATTGCCATCAGCAGGGCGGTAATGTCGCTGTAGCCCAACAAAATCTTGGGGTTGGCGCGAATTAAGTCATAATCCAGCAGGGGCAGCAACCGCGAAGCCCCGTACCCACCGCGCAGGCAAAAGATAGCATCGACATCCTCGTCGGCAAACAACTGATTCAGGTCGGCGGCGCGCACGGCATCTGTTCCGGCCAGGTACCCGTTGCGGTCAAACAGGTGCGGGGCCTGTTTGACACGGAATCCAAGCGATTCGACGGTTTCAATGGCAAAGCGTACCCCATCTGGTTCGCTGGTAGGGCTGGCCGGAGCCACAATGGCAACCGTTTGGCCGGGAAGCAGGCGGGCAGGCTTGAGCAAAGAAGGTTGAAGTGTCATCGGTGGGTTTCTTCAGGGGGATTGAGTGATTTTAAGTTGCGCATTTCGGGCCACAGGCGGGCAACCGCCAACACCACCAGGATGGTGCCAATCCCGCCGCTGACGACCGAGAAGATGGGACCCAACAGGGTGGCAACCAGTCCCGATTCGAAACCACCCAACTCGTTGGAAGCGCTGATAAAGATGCCGTTCACTGCCGAAGCGCGTCCACGCATCTCATCGGGGACACGGGTCAACATCAGGGTGCTGCGGATTACGACACTGATGTTATCCAGCGCGCCAAGCAGGCCCAGCATGGCGATGGAAAGCCAGAAGGACGTAGACAGGCCAAAAACGATTGTGGCCAGGCCAAAACCGGCCACCGCCAGGAGCAGGGTTCGCCCGGCGCGCTGGAAGGGCGGACGATGTGCCAGCAAAAACGCCATTCCAAGCGCCCCAATGGAGGGTGCCGCACGCATCAGACCCAAGCCCTGTGGGCCAACCTTCAGGATATCGGTGGCATAAACCGGGAGGAGCGTTACCGCCCCACCAAACAGCACCGCAAACATATCGAGCGTGATGGCCGCCAGGAGCACTTTGGTACGGCGAATAAAACCCAGCCCCTCCTTGAGGGAGTCGAGCGTGTCTGCTTTTTCAGCGAGTGCCAGCGGACGGCCCTTGATCAAACCAATCAGCACCAGGAAAGTCACCGCGGCAACGGCATCAAAAAAATAAATACTTGTGACGCTGTTAAAAAGGGCCGCGACCAGGCCAGCCACTGCCGGGCCAACAATGGAAGCGGTTTGCCAGGCGCTACTGCTCCAGGTTGCGGCGCTGGTAAACAATTCTGGCGGGACAGTTTCTGGCAGCAAGGTGGAGGAAGCCGGGTCGTTAAAAGCGCGCGCAATGCCCACCCCCACCAGGCAAACATAGATGAGAGCAATTGGCCCCTGGGTAATGGAAAGTGCAGCCAATCCCAGAGAACAAAGCGCCAGCAAAAGCTGCGAGAACATCACAATCCTGCGCCGGTTGTACTGGTCGGCAACGTGCCCGGCCGGAAGCGAAAGCAGGATAATCGGAACCACTTCCGAAAGTCCCACCAAACCAAGCGCCAGGGTGCTGCGGGTTCGCAACCATAATTCCCAACCAATGGCAAAAGACAGCATTTGGGAACCAAAAGAAGTAATAAAACGCCCGGCAATCAACAGGCGAAAATCGCGCAAGCGCAGGGCGGCATAAGGGTCGTGCTTAATCTCATTTGAATTATTCATGGGAATGGACCTTTTTGTGGGCGCAATTGTACACGCTTTGGTGATAACTTCCCGAAAAGAAAGTGACATCCATCATATTCAAAATCACGAATATGGAAGTACAATCATTTTATGAAAGACTCTTTAACCATCCCCCAGGTTTCTGAAAAAATCAGCGGTGTGCTGCAAGCCATCAGTGCCCCGGCCCGCCTGGCCATCTTAATTACCATTGGCCAGGGCGAGGCCTGTGTCTGCCATCTCGAAGCGCTGCTCGGTTGGCGGCAGGCATATATTTCCCAGCACCTGATGTCCCTGCGCAAAGCCGAGGTCCTGAAAGACCGCCGCGAAGGACGCTTTGTGTACTACCGCCTGGCAGACCAGGCCGTTCTCGACCTGATCCGCGATGTGGCGAAATTAAGCGGCATCGAGCCGCAACAGATCGACGCCATCGCAAACCCAAGCCCCGAAAAAACCTGCGAATGCCCACACTGCACCTGGATTGGCGACAGTAACCTTAAAGTCATTCCAGCCACCCCAAGCGCCTGACAGGAAACCCATGCCTGATTTCTCCTTCCTCGTCCAACTCCTCTATGGCGGCCTCGGCAACCTGGCTGCTTATCTCGCGGCTCACGTGCTGCTCTGTTTGCTGCCAGCCTTCTATATTGCCGGTGCCATGACTGCCCTAATCCCCAAGGAGACGGTTACACGCTTCCTGGGGCGCAACACCCCAAAATACATCTCCTACCCCGCCTCGGCGCTGGCGGGGTCTGTACTGGCCGTCTGTTCTTGTACGATTGTGCCGCTTTTTGCCGGGATTTACAAAAAAGGCGCTGGCCTTGGCCCGGCCATCACGTTCCTGTTTTTTGCGCCAGCCGCCAACATCCTGGCGCTTATTTATACCGGCGGCGTAATTGGACCAGACCTGGCCTTTGCGCGCCTTTTCCTTTCCCTGGCTTTTGGGATTGGCATCGGTCTAATGATGGCCCTGATCTTCCGCCACGAAGATGCCGAACATGATGCCGCCACCGACGCCTTGTTCGCTGCCCAGGGCCAGATGCGCCGCCCCGCCCTGGTTTTCCTGCTGGTGCTGGTCGCCCTGCTGCTCTCCGGTACGCTCAAAATCGACTTGCTCACCCATACCTACGCCACCCTCACCCTGCCCATCCCTGGCATGGATACCTTTCAGGGTTGGCTCTCCGGCCTGGTCCCGTTCGATGCGGCCAAAGGCGAGGAAGGAGTCAGCGCCCAGGGTGCGATTCTCATTGGCTTGCTGGGGCTGATCGGGTTATCCGCATGGCAGGGAATCGAAAACATCTTCGATGGTTTCAATCGCTGGACGTGGATTTCCTTGGGGCTGGTTGGTTTCACCCTGCTGACCGCCGCAATGGGCATGACACCCCATGCTGGCGGGTTAGACCTGCTCATCAACGGCAAATTCTTCGGTGTTCTGGCTGCCCTTGTCATCCTGGGCTGGATCCTCGCCCGGCACTTGAGCGAAGATGAGACTCGTGACTTCCTTTGGGAGTCGTGGAAATTCGTCAAACAGATTTTCCCCCTGTTAATTGTGGGCGTCTTTGCCGTGGGGGTCATCCGCGAACTCATCAAACCCGAATGGATCGAAACCCTGGCCGGACAAAACAGCCTGACCGGCAACCTGGCCGGAGTCATCTTCGGCATATTTATGTACTTCCCCACCCTGGTAGAAGTCCCGATTGCGCAGATGTTCCTCAGCCTGGGAATGCACCGTGGCCCATTGCTGGCCTACCTGATGGCCGACCCGGAACTAAGCCTGCAAAGCATCCTGATCACAGCCACCATCATCGGGCGGCTTAAAGCCTGGGTGTACGTGGGCTGGGTGGCGCTTTTCAGCACCCTGGCCGGGCTCATCTACGGCGCCTGGGTCGATGGCGCCAGTCTTGCGCTGGTTGCAGTTTACCTGATCGCCTTCCTGGCCGTCCTAACCAGCGCCTTATGGTTCCTTAACCGCCGCAACACAAAGCTGGCCGTTGCGCACTAATCCAAACCCGGCACAGGAGGCTACTTGATGATCGTTTCAACCAAACCCACGACCGCCTGGGCACAAGTAAACGAACAGGGCGACCTAGTCATCCCAAAAGATGTCGTCAAACGCTATGGGCTGACGCCAGGCGCACAAGTCCGCCTGGATGAAGGCACCAACTTCGTGCGCCTGCATCGCCCGGTCACGCACCTGACCAAAATTTACATCGAGCCAACCGTCTCATGCAACCTGGACTGTATCACCTGTTTCCGCAACGCCTGGGACGAACCCAACGGCAAAATGAGCGACGAAACCTTTGCCGCCATTCTCGAAGGCCTGAAAAAGCTCGACCCCATCCCCAGCGTCTACTTTGGCGGAATCGGGGAACCGCTTTTTCACCCGCGCACCCTGGATTGGATCAAACAGGTTAAGGCGCTTGGCGCCAAAGTGGAATTGATCACCAACGCCACCATGCTGACCGAAAAAGTGGCCCGGCGTTTAATTGAGAACGGGCTGGATGTGCTGTGGGTTTCGCTCGATGGTGCCTCCCCTGAAACCTATGCCGATGTGCGCCTAGGGGCAGAATTCCCCCACGTTATGGAAAACCTGCGCCGCTTCAACTCCCTTCGCAATGGCGGGCATTTTCCGCACCCCGAGTTGGGAATTGCCTTTGTAGCCATGAAACGCAACATCGCCGAATTACCCAAAATTATCCGCCTCGGGCGCAGATTGCGCGTAAAACACTTCTCGGTCAGCAACCTGCAGCCAGCCACAGACGAGATGCAAAAAGAGCGTCTTTACGACCGTTCGTTGAAAGATATTGCCTACATGAACGCCGGCAGCACCCCCAACCTGAGCCTGCCCAAAATGGATTTGACAAACGAGACACGCGAGGCCTTATTCGACGCCTTTACCAGCGGCTGTAATGTCAACTTTGCCGGGAACAACTGGGGCGGGGCCAGCGATGTGTGCAACTTCGTCGAGAGCGGCACCATGTCGATCAACTGGAAGGGTGAAGCAGCTCCCTGCTGGCCGTTAATGCACACCCACGACACTTACTTGCACAACAAACCCCATCGCAACCAGAAACACATCATTGGCAGCGTACACGAGCGGTCACTGGCGGAGCTCTGGCTGGATGAAGATTATGTGGCCTACCGTGAACGCCTGCATAATTTCGTTTTTGCGCCTTGCACCTTTTGCGGCGGGTGCGACCTTTCTGAAGATAATTTGGAAGACTGCCTGAACAACCCCGCGCCGGTTTGCGGCGTGTGCCTGTGGGCCCAGGGCGTCATCCAGTGCCCATAAACCAATCTCAAGGAGAAAACATGCTTACAATCAAAGTTCTTGGCTCAGGCTGCGCAAATTGTAAACGCGTCGAGCAAATTGCGCGCAAGGCCATCAGCGACATGGCGCTCGATGCAGAAGTAATCAAGGTCACCGAATACCCTGAAATCATGAAATACAACATCCTTTCGACCCCTGGCCTCGTCATCAACGAGACAGTAGTCTCAAGCGGGAGAATCCCGACCCCGGCAGAAGTGACCACCTGGCTAACCAGCGCCCTGGAAAAGGCGTAGACCAACATCGGCTTGTCACAAAATTTGATATGGAGGCTCGAATGGCAAAAAAAGAAACAGGCACCACCAAAAAACTTTCTACCCTCGACCGCTACCTGACCTTGTGGATTTTCCTGGCAATGGCAATAGGCGTAGGCATTGGCTTTCTTTTCCCGCAAGCCGTAGCCGCATTTAATACCGCGGTTTCAGTGGGAACCACCAACATCCCAATTGCAATCGGGCTGATCCTGATGATGTATCCACCTTTTACCAAGGTCAAATATGAAGAACTGGGTGACGTGTTCCGCAACTGGAAAATCCTGGCCCTGGCCTTCGTCCAAAACTGGATTATCGCCCCAACCCTGATGTTCATCCTGGCAATCGCTTTCATGCGCAACTACCCGGAATATATGACCGGCCTGATTTTGATCGGCATTGCGCCCTGCATCGCAATGGTCATCGTCTGGAATGAACTGGCACGCGGCGATACAGAATACGCAGCCGGTTTGGTGGCCTTCAACAGCGTGTTCCAGGTCTTGTTTTACAGCATCTACGCTTATGTCTTCATCACCGTCCTGCCAACCTGGTTTGGCATGTCCGGCAACATTGTCAACATCACCATTGGCCAGATTGCCCAAAGTGTTTTCATTTACCTCGGCATTCCCTTCCTCGCCGGATTTTTAACCCGCCAGGTGCTGGTGCGCTGGCGCGGCAAAGACTGGTACCAGAAAACCTTTGTCCCCAAAGTGAGCCCACTGACCCTGGTTGCCCTGCTTTTCACCATTGTGGTGATGTTCAGCCTGAAAGGTGACCTGATTGTGCAGTTGCCGCTGGATGTGGTACGTATCGCCATTCCCCTGCTGCTGTACTTTGTGATCATGTTCCTGATCAGCTTTTTCCTCGGCAAATCGATTGGCGCAGATTACTCCAAAACGGCCACCCTCTCGTTTACCGCGGCCAGCAATAACTTCGAACTGGCTATTGCTGTGGCAGTGGGTGTCTTTGGTATCAACCACGGAGCCGCTTTCGCAGCTGTGATCGGTCCGCTCATCGAGGTCCCGGTCATGATCGGGCTGGTCAATGTCGCCTTTTTCTTCCAGAAACGCATGTTTGGCGGATTGGTTTCGCCCAAACCAGCGACCAACCGGCGTGGCGGCTAAGACCACCTTGCAAAAAAGTCATTGACTTCACGGATTGAATCCTGTAAACTTTAAGTACTCCGATGGGGAGTAGCTGCCCGGCTTCTCGGGAGAGACAGTCGTCATGACGGAAAGAGATTTCCCGGCTGTCCGAAAGAAAACGCAAGACCATCGCTTTCTGCAAGCGATGGTCTTTTTATTTTGAAA
>CAZLSP010000044.1:0-33573 GCA_964562145.1 uncultured Anaerolinea sp.
CTTGCTAGCAAAACGCAACATGATGATCCAGGCCCGCACCGGTAGTGGTAAAACCGGCGCATTCCTGATCCCCATGCTGGAACGGCTCGACCCATCTGGCATGGCCTGCCAGGCGCTGATTCTTGTTCCAACCCGTGAGCTGGCCAAACAGGTTTGGCAGGAGGCCGAGCGATTGTGTGGCGACAAAGGCTTGCGGACGGTCGCTGTCTATGGCGGTGTTGGCTACCAGGGGCAAATCGATGCCCTTAAACAAGGGGCGCATATCGTGGTGGGGACACCCGGTCGCGCACTAGACCATTTGCTAAAGCGCACACTCTCACTCGAACACCTGCGCATGCTCATCTTCGACGAAGCCGACCGCATGCTTTCGATGGGTTTTTACCCCGATATGCGTGAGATCCAACGCTACCTGCCGCGCCGGGAAGTGCATACCTGCATGTTTTCCGCCACCTTTTCAGAGCCGGTGCAGCGCACCGCTCGCGAGTTCATCCAGTCGCCGGAATTTATTAGCCTGAGCAGTGACCATGTCCATGTTACCGACACGGAGCACATCTTCTACATCGTGGATGGCATGGACAAAGACCGCAGCCTGGTGCGTCTCATCGAAGTGGAGCAGCCAGCCTCGGCCATTATTTTCTGCAATACCAAAGACCGGGTGCATTATGTCTCGGTAGTATTGCAGCGCTTTGGCTATGACGCCGATGAATTGAGTGCCGACCTGTCGCAGGGCGCGCGCGAGCGAGTGCTCGAGCGGGTTCGCAAAGGCACGTTACGCTTCCTGGTTGCAACCGACATTGCCGCCCGTGGGCTAGACATCCCCAGCCTGTCACACGTCATCCAATTCGAGCCGCCCGACGAAGCGGAGTCCTATATTCACCGCGCCGGGCGCACTGGCCGGGCGGGAGCAACCGGAATTGCCATTTCCCTGGTAAATAAAGGTGAAAAGTTCACCCTTGAACGCATCGCCAAGCAATACAACATCCCCATGGAAGAACGCATCATTCCCAGCGATGCCGATGTGCAAGCGGTTGTCGCCGAAAGGGTGACAGCCCTGCTCGAAGCCCGCTTGCGTTCACGCGACAAACTGCAAACCGAGCGCAGCCGGCGTTTTGAGCCGCTGGTCCGTATGCTGGCCGAAAGCGAAGATGAATTATCAATCATCACCATGCTGATAGACGACTATTACCAGCAAAGCTTGCATGCCCCGGTCGAACAGCCTTCAGGCGCCGCCGCGGCCCAGCCCAATCCCAACCACACACAGAAAAATCACAACCGCCCAAACCGCAACCATCGCCATCGCCGCTAAAAACACGATGAACCCTTACTTTCTGGTTTTTGAAATTAGCGTCCTGTTCACTTTTGCCCTGTGCTTGCGGCATGCCTGGCAGGCGGGCGCGCCGGCGCTTTTACAGCTCCTGGCCGGGGTTTTCTTCGGCGTCTTGCTCGAGCTGGCCACTATCCGCCAGCTCCATGCCTACAGTTACGGCCAGTTTACACTCATGGTTCTGGATGTCCCCCTGGCCATTGGGATTTCATGGGGCAATCTTATCTATAGCGCCAAAACCTTCACAAATGCCACCAACCTGCCCAACTGGGCCAAACCGATACTCGACGCCTTGCTGGTCCTAAACATCGACCTTGCCATTGACGCCATCGCCATCCGCCTGGGAATGTGGGACTGGGGCCAGGGCTTGCAGGCCCAATACTTTGGTGTTCCATATGCCAACTTTTGGGCCTGGTTCTGGGTGGTTTTCTCCTTCTCGGCCGGGTTCCGCCTGCTCGACCGTCCCGGCCCGTTTTGGAAATGGCTGGCCCCGGTTGGCGCCATGCTAGTTGGTTTGCTTGGAGTTCTTTTCACCAACGCCCTAATCACCTTCTGGATTCCGCGAGCCTACTACGAGATCACCGTCGCTACAGCCTTGCTTGGCGCATTGGTCCTGGTAATCAGCCTGAAACCCCGCCTGACCATAAAGCCCGACCCACTGGCTGGCCAGGTGTCATTCATCTCGCATGGCTACTTCCTGTTGGCCGGGCTTATCTCCGGTGTCGTATTCCAACCGCCTATCCTGCTTTTTGTTGGTTTATTGATGTTTGGCATCTCTTTCTATCTTTATCATCGGAAACACAATTATGAACACCCTCCTCGCACTGTATGACCAGGAACTGCGCATCAACATCCAATACCCCAATATCCGCAAAGACGCCACGCCAGAGGTCGTCCGTTTCATTCGCCCGGCGCCCGGCGGGAACTTTATCCCATTTAGCCGCTTCGACCCTGCCTCCGCCGACGCCTTTATCTCTGAACAACTGAGCTTTTTCGCCCCGTATCGCAGCCAAAAACTCACCTGGGAAGTCTACAGCCACGACCCACTCTCAGACATCCTGAAAGAGCGTCTTCCGGCGCATGGCTTTATCCTGGATGACGAAGCCGCCTTGACGTGCCTCGAGATTGCCAGCGCCCCTGCCAACCTACTTGCCGCCCCCAGGCACGATATCCGCCGCATCCACCACCCCTCCGGGCTCAAGGACGTAGAAACCGTGCTCCAAAAAGTCTGGGGCGGCAACTTTGGCTGGATCCATGAGCGGCTGGGGCAGCACCTGGAAATTCCGGGCTACCTGAGCATCTATGTGGCCTATGTCGAAAACCAGCCCGCCTGTGCAGCCTGGACATACTTCTACTCCCCCAACTTTGCCCTTCTTTTTGCAGGTTCTACACTTCCTGAATATAGAAATCAGGGTTTATACAGTGATATATTGGCTACGCGCATAATGGAGATTAAAGAACGCGGTTGCCGGTATGCGGTTGTCCACGCCGGGGAAATGAGCCGCCCAATTGTTGAAAAACACGGGTTTCAAAACCTGGCAACGATCTGGGATTACAAGCTGGCCGGATAATAGGAATGCAATGCTCCGGTTGCTGCACCGGGGCATTTTTTGTGATAAAAATAAGCAGCACAACTTACTTCGGAGGGTCACAACATGGAAACAACCTACACTGTCAACGGGCACAAAATTGTTGCCACCATACAGGGCAACCCCCAAAACCCTCCCATTTTTTTTATTCACGGCTGGATGTCGCATCGTGGGGTCTGGCGGCAGACCCTCCCGGCCCTGGAAAACAAATACTACTGCATCGCCATCGACTTGCTGGGCTTTGGGGCGAGCGATAAACCCGCCAAAGGGGATTACAGCATCCAGATGCAGGGACGACGCGTCCTGGCGATTGCCGATGCGCTAAAAATCACCAAATTCTCACTGGTCGGCCACTCGATGGGTGGACAAATAGCCATGTGTATCGCCGCCATGCTGGCCCCCGAGCGGGTGGAAAAACTGGTCAGTGTAGCGGGGGTGGTCACCGGGCAACTCTCCGACCCGGTGGAAAAATTCAATGTCAAGATGGTCGAAATGGCGCGGGGGCGGCCGTGGATGTATAAAATGGTCCAGCCCTTTTTGGGAAACCGATTGTATGTCAACCAGGTTTTTCGTCCCTGGTTTTACGACATCGGCAAACTCCCGCTCAAAGATTTTTACAACGATATGCGTATCGCAATGAATCCGGAGACGCACATTTCGTCCGCAGAAGCGGGCAAAGCCATCCATGCGCTGGATGTGAGCAAGCATCTACACAAGGTCAAGGCCCCTACCCTGCTCATTCATGGCGAAGAAGACGGCACAGTGCCAGTGGAGCAATCTTACATTGCCCAGTCGGCCCTGCCTAACAATAACCTGGCCTTGCTTAAAAAATGCGGCCACTTTCCCATGTACGAAAAAACCGGCCAATACCTGAAAGCCCTGGCCCTTATCTTCTAAAAAATCCCCGCAAGGATATTCCTTGCGGGGATTTTTTATTTTAGCAA
The DNA here is from genome assembly GCA_964562145.1 of uncultured Anaerolinea sp. Lineage (GTDB taxonomy): Bacteria > Chloroflexota > Anaerolineae > Anaerolineales > Villigracilaceae > UBA5195. Next base: position 3,858 of record CAZLSP010000044.1, read on the forward strand.
CAGACAGGCTGCTTTGTGGGATTCGGACTGCGCCACGAATGGCGGGTCTGAGATCTTACATGCCTCCACCGCCACCGGGCAGCGCGGGTGAAACCGACAGCCCGATGGCAAATTGGCCGGGTTGGGCGTCTCGCCTTGCAAGATGACCCGTTCGCGGCGTAAGCGCGGGTTGGGGACAGGAACCACGGACAATAAGGCCCTGGTATAAGGGTGCCGGGGAGCAGCCAAAACCTCGGCGGTCTGGCCCATTTCTACAATTCGGCCAAGGTACATCACGGCAATACGGTCGGCAAAATAAGCCACCGTGCCCAGATCGTGCGTGATAAAAACAATGCTGACCCCGCGCCTGTCACGCAAATCACGTAACAGGTTAAGAATCTCAGCCCGGATCGAGACATCCAGCATTGAAACCGGCTCGTCGGCAATTAATAACTCGGGTTGGAGCACCATGGCCCCGGCAATCACCACACGCTGACGCTGCCCACCCGAAAGCTCATGCGGATAGCGCAAGAAGTAATCTTCCGCCGGGCGCAGGCCCGCATCTTCTAGCGCAGTTTTGACACGCGCAATGCGTTCCTCGCGTCCGCGAGCCAGGCCATGCACAACCAAGGGCTCCGCCACAATCTCAAAGATGGTAGCGCGTGGATTGAGCGACTCGTATGGGTCCTGAAAAATCATCTGGGCTTGCTGGCGTAAATGCTTCAGCGAAACACGCGGCAAGGTCTGCTGTTCGCGTGTCCCTACCGAGCCCGATTCGAGCGGAATGAGACCGGCCTGGGTGCGACGCTCGTGCGTACCAACCAATTTTCCATGAAATAAAATCTCCCCATCTGTCTGCTCTTCCAGGCCGATCAGGGTGCGGGCAATGGTGGTCTTGCCGCAGCCTGATTCGCCAACAATGGCCAGCACTTCACCCCGCGCCAAGTTAAAAGAAACCCCGTCCACTGCCTTAATGGCTTTCGCCGGGCGGCGCAGGAGCATCTCGGTAAAAGATTGTGGTACGGGAAAGTATTTACGCAGGTTCTCGACAACCAGCATGGGAGAGTCTGTCATGTCGGCGGGTTCCCTTCCTTGCTCAAAAACGCGCGGCTATTCCCTGACACAGATGACAGGCGACAAAATGCCCGCTGGCTACTTCCAGGATGGGCGGTGCTTCGGTTTTGCACTTGTCGATTCGGGCATGACAACGTGGTTCGAAGCGGCAGCCCGCCGGAAGGTCCGTCAGGCGCGGCGGCGAACCGGGGATGGAGGCCAGGGTTACGGTAGGCCGGTTCAGGTCCGGAAAAGATTCAAGCAGCTTGAGGGTATAAGGATGTTGGGGGGCATTAAAAATAGCATCCACCGGGCCATATTCCGCGACCTTGCCGCCATACATCACCACGACCACATCACACATTTCAGCCACCACACCCAGGTCATGTGTCACGAGCACAATTGACAGGTGCAGGGCTTGCTGGATACGCTTGAGCAGTTCGAGCACCTGGGCCTGCACCATCACATCCAGGGCGGTGGTGGGCTCGTCGGCAAATAACAGGCTGGGCGCACAGGCTAGCGCCATCGCAATCATGGCCCGCTGGCGCATCCCGCCTGAATATTGGAAAGGATACTGGCCTGAGCGCTCGCGGGGGATGCCAACCATCTCCAATAACTCGCCTACTTTTACATTGGCCTGCTCTGGCTCCATCAGGCCATGCAATAAAATGGCCTCGCGAATTTGCTCGCCAACCTTCATGACCGGATTTAGGGCATTCATTGCCCCCTGGAACACGATTGCCAGCTCGCGCCAGCGGTAAGCGCGCATTTGCTTTTCACTTAGGGCCAGCAAGTCCGTTTCCCTAAAGGTAACCTCGCCGCTAATACGCGCATTGGCAGGCAATAAACGCATCACCGACATCAGCGTGGTGGTTTTGCCACAGCCCGATTCGCCTACCAGGCCAACCGTCTGACCGGGAAAGACATCAAAAGAAACATCTTCGAGGGCGCGGGCGGTGCGCTTATCTTGCATCACAAACTCGGTGGAAAGATGGCGCACACGCAGCAGCGGAGACTCAGCCATGGATAGCCTCCCCGCCCGCTTTGACGACGCTCGCCTCGCCCTCCAGGTGATGTCCCGTTAAACGGGGGTTGAGCATCTCTTCGAGCACGTTCCCCAACAAGACACAACCCAACGACACCCACACAATTGCCAGGCCCGGCGGCAGGTAAAACCACCAGGCGCCATTGCTAATGGCATTGCGATCGAAGGCAAAGTTGAGCATGGTCCCCCATGAGGGTTGGGTCGGGTCGCCAAGCCCAAGAAAGGCCAGGCCAGACTCGATCAGGATGGCGGTAGAAAGAATCAGGACGGTATTGGCCACAATCAGCGGCATAATTTGCGGCACAATGTGACGGCGAATGATATGAGCATGCCCGGCCCCAATGGCACGCGCCCGGGCAACAAACTGCCGCTCTTTGATGCTCAACACCTGTGAGCGAACCAGGCGGGCGGTGCTCGTCCAATACAACAGGCCAATAACCAGGATCAAGACCAGCAGCGGGGAAATGCTCAATTCCATCTGGCGCAGGGTGGCGACCAGCACCAACATCAGCGGCAGGTCCGGGATTACCAGCAGCACGTCGGTGACGCGCATCAGCAGGTTATCGACCCAGCCGCCAAAATACCCGGCCAGGATTCCCAACAGGCTGCCCACAAACATGGCAATGAACCCGGCCAGGAACCCCACGGTCAACGATACGCGCGCGCCAAAGACCAGCTGCGCCCAAACATCGCGCCCGCCATCATCGGTGCCCAGCGGGCCATGCGCGGAGGGCGGCGCATAGGTCATGCCACGCCCGTTGGCATCACGGATCACTTCCGTGGGTTGATAGTCGGTCAGCAACGGGGCAAAAAGAGCCAACAGAATGGCCGAAAATACCAGGAAGGCTCCCACCAACCCCATACGATTGCGGCGAAAGACTTTCCAAAAATCGCGCAGGTTGCGCTTGAACAAAATCCATGATTCGTTCATAACAGCCTATTAATTCGCTTTGACACGCGGGTCGAGATAGGTATACAGGATATCGGCCAACATATTGGCCAGGATGACGCTCACCGCCAGCAACAGGAAAGCGCCTTGCAGCAGCGGGTAATCTTGTTTGGTGAGCGCCGTCTGGAAAAGCTTTCCCAACCCGTCATACGAAAAGACTGTTTCGATATAGATTGCGCCTGAAACAGTAAACCCAAGATTGAGCGCCACAATGGTGACAATTGGCAGCATGGCATTCTTCAACCCGTGCCGCCAGAGTACCTGCCAGTGACTCATGCCTTTGGCTTTGGCGGTCAGGATGTAGTCTTCGCTCAAGACTTCCAGGATGGATGAACGCATAATGAGCATGTATTCGCCCAGGTACAAGATGGTCAGGGTAAGGGTCGGCAAGATCAGGTGCTGGGCTAAATCGGGAAGCACCGTGTAAAGCGGTTTGCCCACATTTTGCGGGCTGACGATTCCGCCGGTGGGAAGCCCCAGCCAGGAACTACCCGCTGCCAGCAGGATAATCCCCAGCCAGAAAGTGGGCGTGGCCCAGGCGACCAGCGAAAAGGTCAGGGCGCTAACATCCAGGGCCGTTTTGCGCTTCCAACCAGCCAACAGCCCCAGGGCAATACCGAGCAAAATCGACAGGAGCTGCCCCAGGCCAATCAACAGCAGGGTGTTCCCCAGCTTAGACATCAATATTTCGCTGACCGGTTTGCGCAAAGACCAGGAGACTCCCAGGTTGCCGCGCAACCACTGGCCCATGGTAGTAAAAAACTGGTCTGGGAAAACAGGCTTATCCAGCCCGAACTGCTCGCGCAACGATTGCTGGACTTCAGCGGAAATGCGAACATTGCGGCCAATCACCGCCCGCACCGGATCACCGGGCAAGATGCGGAACAGCACAAAGTTGATCACAATCACCACCAGCACCGTCAGCAGCGAAAGCAAGATTTTGCGCAGCAGGTAGTCTCGACGCGACATGGCATCCTTCCAGCAGCCCGGCCGGTGATGCCGGCCGGGCTGGTTGGGGCAGCAAAATAATTATTGAACGGGTTCAACCACCAGGATGGATTGGAACGAATCGAGCCCAAGCGGGGATTCGAGGAAACCGGTGAAACGGTCGGAGCGATAAGCCTGCAGGATGTTCCCGTACCAAAGGACGATGTAGGGGCGATCGTTGAAGACCATTTCCTGCATTTTCCAGACAATTTTCTGGCGTTCGTTCATGTCGAGCAGTTTTTGCTGTTCGAGATACAGCTGGTCATACTCAGGATTGGAATAACCACTGTCACTCCAGCCGCCCTCCACATACTGCTCGCCGGTCATTACGCTGAGCATAAAATCAGGATCGGGGTCAGAGCCCCAGCCCCAAATGACCAGGTCGTAGTCAGCATTCGGATTGGTGGCCACCACCAGGCTGTCAGGATCAACCGATTCAGGGGTGGCCTTAATCCCGGCTTCGGAAAGCCAGTTGGCGATCATATCCGCCGCGCGTGGATAATTGGCCTGGTCCGATGGGAATTGCAGGCGCAATTCCAGGCGCACGCCGTCTTTTTCACGAATCCCATCCGCGCCTTTGACATATCCAGCCTCATCCAGAATGCGATTGGCTTCGGCAATATTAAACGCCGTATCCTGGATGGCGGTATTGAACCAAAAACCACCCCCCAATGTCGGCGGAATAATCGTTACACCCGGAATGCCGTTGCCCTGCAAGACAACATCCACCAGGTCCTGTTTATTGATGGCCGTAGCAATCGCCAGCCTGACCCGAGGATCTTCCAGGGCCGGGTTGCGGTTGGGAGCAGGATCATGGTCGGCGGGTGCGGAGTTAATAATCAACTCGGTCAGCGAACGGCCAGGGGTCGAAACCGCCTTGACACCTTCAAAACCACCGACAGCCCCAAAGGCGCTATCCGGAACCTCGGAGGCTAGGTCAATATCGCCCACTTTGAGCGCTTGCACCAGGGCATCGCTATTGTCAAAGGTTTGGTAAATGAGCTGGTCAATTTTGGCGCGTCCGTCAAAATAATCCGGGTTGGTTTCCAGGATGATAATGCGCTGGTCCTTCTCCAGGGTTTTGACCTTAAAAGGCCCGGTTCCGATCGGGCTAAAATTCGTGAAATTTTGCAGGTCAACCGGAGTGGTAAACCCTTCGAAATCTTTGGGGTAAACAATGTACAGGAATGAAACGCGGTAATCCATGTTACTGATCGGATATTCGACCAAAATCTCCAGGGTGGTGGCATCCACCGCTTTGGCCTCGATAAACCCGATCACATATCCCGAGTTGGTCGCCCAACCTTCCGGGTCCTTGATAAATGCGTTGATATTCCAGGCAATCTGCTCGGCGGTGAGTTCTTCACCATTGTGCCACTTAATCCCAGGGCGCAGTTTGTAGGTCCACAACAAACCATCCTCAGAAACTGTGCGCGACTCGGCCAGCAAACCGACATATTCACCGCTGCTGCTTTCCGTCATCAAGGTCGAATAGACATAATCAAACATGGTATACGACTCAGACAGGAAAGCATACGCCGGGTTGAGCGTATCCGGGAAACCCAGCCAGCCCACCCGCAAAGTAACCGGTTCACCCACCGGGGCGGGTTCGGCAGCCTGGGAGGGTTGTTCTGCCGCCGGCTCGGCTGTCGCCTGGCCGCCGCCACAGGCTGCCAGCATAACAGACAGGATTAAAAGCAAAAACAGGGCAATTTTACGCATGATTCTCTCCTCCTTTGAGGGAATCAAAAAGCAGGCAGCAGTAGACGGCAAATCCATGCGCCTGCCCCATGAAAATAAATAGACGACCTTTGGGAAACTTCAAAACGCTCTCCTGAGAATCATTTTACATGATAATGACACAGAGACAAGCACTTTGGGTCCTGTTTTCAGAACGACTTCCCGTATACTTAAGAAGACTCATGAGGAGACTTTATGCCAAAGACCATCCAGATGACCGAAAAATACGAGCGCAACCACTGGCCCTCCATTCCACGCCCCGATGTAAAGCCGCCCAGCGGCTGGAGCCTGGAAGCCCTGACCGCGCTAAAGCGGATTCGCAATCATCAACTTTCGCCAGATGGGAAGCAAATTGCCTTTTTCTGGGATACTGATGACCTCTCGGACCTATATTTCATGCCATCCGAGGGCGGCTGGCCGTTGCGACTGTCGACTGATCGCGGCCCAACCCTCTCGTGGAACGACGAAATCCCGCAATGGTCGCCCGACAGCACCAAACTGGCCTTCTCCACCAAAGATCAGGTTCACTGTGTAGAAACCGCTGGCGGGCAGCCGCGCAAATTGACCGATTATGTCACCTCCACCTGGGGGCCGCGCTGGATGCCCGATGCGCGCCATCTCATCCTGGGGCTGGAACGCCACGAAGCCGACCAACTGGCCCTGGTTGACACAGACGGACAAACCCTGCGCCTGCTCACAAATAGTGTCGATGGCGACCACTGGGACCCGCGCCCCGCTCCCGATGGACAATCGCTGGCGTTTGTTTTACGCCGTTTCGACGACTTCAACCGCCTCGACATCTGCGTCACCGATATCAACACCGCAGCTACCCGTACCCTTTACGGACGCCCCAAAGTGCGCGCCTGGAGCCCTCGCTGGTCCCCCGCTGGCGACTGGCTGGCTTTCCTTTCACAAGAAGCGGGTCACGACGATTTATGGTTGGTTCGGCCAGATGGCAGCAACTTGCAGCAACTGACCCGGCTAGGCTGCGACCTGGTCGAATTCGCCTGGTCGCCCGATGGCAAAAACATCGCCGCAACCGTTAATCGCGACGCATCCTTTGAGCTGGCCCTCATCCAAACCCATACCGGCCAGGTCAATACCCTGCGCGCCATCCCCGGCTCACACACCAACCTGAACTGGTCGCCCGACGGCAGCTTCATCACCTTTGAATTTGAGAGCCCCACCCAATATCCCGATATTTACCGTCTCGAGCTCGGCTCCAGGCAGGTCACCCAACTGACCTTTTCGACCCCACCCTGGCTGGCAGCGCTCAAACTGGCCGCCCCTCAACGGGTCAGCTATACCAGTTTCGACGGACTCGAGATTCCGGCTCTGCTGTATACACCCGAAAAACCCAACCGCGCCGCCATCGTTTACGTCCACGGCGGACCCTCGTCGCAGCAAAACTTATGCTGGGATGAGCTGGCCGCCTACCTGGTAGCCAAAGGCTATACGGTCCTGGCTCCCAATTATCGCGGCTCCACAGGCTACGGGGTCGACTTTGAGCATCGTAACTACGGCGACTGGGGCGGCGGCGACACCCAGGATTGTCTCTACGCGGCCGAATATCTCAAGACCCTGCCCGGCCTCGACCCGCAGCGTTTCGCCATCATGGGCGGCAGCTATGGCGGCTACATGACCAACTGCTGCCTGGCACTCGACCCGCAATATCGCTACGCTTGTGGCATCGCCAAATATGGCGACGCCGACCTGGTCAATTCGTGGGCCCTGTGCTCGCGTGAATTACGCTACTACACCGAAATTTTCCTCGGCCACCCGGCCCGCAACCGCGCCGCATACATTCAAGGTTCGCCCATTTTACAAGCCGCCAACGTCCAAAAACCCCTGCTCATCCTGCACGGCCTGCAAGACGATATCGTCCCCCCCGAAGCCTCCGAAGAATGGGTCGAAGCCTTGCGCCGCCACGACAAAACCTTTGAATACAAGACCTATCCAAATGAACCGCATGGTTTTGTTCACCGCGCCGAAACCCTCGACGCCTACCAGCGCATTGAGCAATTCCTCGATTGGTACCTGCTCCCCTAGCAGGCAAACCAGGCCATAAAAGACAACAGAAAATTAAAAAAGCAACAGTATATATTGACTATCCGCAAATTATCGATTTTAAGGATGCGCAAATGGCTGATTTTTTCCGCTTCGACGACTTGACCTGGCCCGAAGTGGCCGCCTTGCCCCGCGACCTGCCACTGGTCTTGCCGCTCGGAACAGGCTATTCCGAAGCTTTGCTCGCTGAATCCCTGTCGAATCCGCCCCGCATTGGGCGATTACCAGCATTCCCGTTTGGGTGGCGCGGCTCCGGGTTGGAAGTACCCGAAACCGTGCTGGCAGCTTATCTCAAAAACCTGCTCAACTCACTCCGCGACGATGGCTTTACACGCGTCTATGCCCTTACTCCCCGGGGCCTCGATCTTGGCCTGGGGCCGGCAGCCCTGCACCTTCCCAACCAGCCTCATACCACACCACCCATCCCACCCGATTCGGCGCGCGACAAAGTCATCCTGATGCCGGTTGGGCATACCGAGCAGCATGCCTACCACCTGCCCCTCTCGGTCGATACCATCATCATCCAGGCTATCGCCAATGGCGCAGTAAAAAACGCGCCAGATAGTGGCTATACGCTACCAGTGATGCCGTACGGCGTCAGCACCCACAGAGACTCCTATGCGGGAACAATGAACGCTGGTGGGCGCGCCTTCGAGGACTTCTGGCTGGAAGTGGTCAACGCCCTGGTAGCGCGCGGCTTCAATCGCTTTTACCTGATGAGCGGCCACGGCGGGAATTCTTCCTTCCTGGTCAATGTCGTCAAATATGCGGGTGACCGCCATAAACGCATCTTTTGCGCCACCGCCTGGCTACACACGTCTGGCTCAATCGGCGTTGCGGCGCTCGAGAAGCACCGTCAATCCCAAATTGGCGGGATGGGGCATGCCTGCGAGCTGGAAACCTCGATGGTGCTGGCCTTGCGTCCGGAGCTGGTCTACATGGAGCGAGTGCGTGACGACATCGATTTCATCACCACCCCAAACTATTATATGGACTGGGTGGAAGGCGGCGCACTGGTGGCGAACCCGCCCTGGGATGATGATTCCGTTTACGGGGCGTATGGCGCTGGCAGCCTGGGAACGGCCGAAAAAGGCCATATCTGGCTGGAAGCTGCCATTGCCGAAAAAATCCAACATATCCATGAAATCCACGAACAGCACCGACGCCGCGAAGAACGCCGCCAGGCCGGATTTGGGCTATGGGGCAAAAAATAAAACAGGGGGCGACCCGGCCGGGTCGCCCCCTGTGAATTAGCGGCCACTTTTTTGCTTCTGCCAGAGCGCGCGATCTTTGGGGTTTTCCTCGTCCAAAAGGCGCACATCAACCTCCTGGCGCATGGCAAAACCGCGGCTGGTCCATAGCTCGCTGGCCAATTTGCGAGCGTTGGCATGCACGCCCTGCTTGGAAAAGTAATCGCAGATGCGCGCAACATCACGCTCGAAAATCTTGAAAGCGTTGCGGTTCCCCTGTGGCGAAACGACTTGGGGAAAATCGATCAGGGTGATATCGCCATCCCAGTACAGGATGTTGTAGGCTGAAAGGTCACCATGAATACGATTTGCGCCCAGCAAGATATCGATGTTGTGCATGACACGGTCAAATAACTGGCGGGCTTCATCCCGGTCGAGGGAGATTTCGCTCAGGGCCGGCGCAGAACCATCCAGGTCGCCAACATATCCCATCAAGATGGCATTCTTGGTCATGGCATAGGCGGCAGGCACATCGGCCCCGGCAGCGCGCAAGTTTTGCAGGGTGGTGAACTCATGCGCGATCCAGGAAGTATGGCGCAACTCCTCGCCGTAGGTGGTGCGCTTCGCCATCGCATGGACATCCGCATCCTTGAACAGGGTATTGCCATCTTCGTTCAGGTCGCCGCGGCCTTCACGATACACCGAATCGTTTTTGAGATTGCGCAGCGAGCGCGGCCGATAGACTTTGGCGGCGGCTAAACCCACCTCCGGGATAGCGGTACCGGCCCGGCACTGGTATACCGAGGCTTCCTTACCGCCTTTGACGCGGCGCAGCACATCTGAAATCCACTGATGTTCATACAGGTCGCCGAGCGAGTCAAGCAGCCACCACTCCTCAAAACGGGCAGCCTTGTAGGTAAAGCGAAATGACCCAACAGAGTCATCCTGGGTGTGCAGGAAAACCTGTTCGCTGGCGGGCAGCTTCTTGGGATGACGACGAGGCGCGCGCTGACGACCTTTTTCATCCAGATCGAGGTCATCCATATTTTCAAAATGTTCGTAAAAATCGTTGGTAGACATAGTAGTGTTGAGGGTATTTTCTCTTGAAATCAGGCATTCAAACCAAATGCCGCAGGAAGACGGTTCTCCTGCGGCATAAAAAAACCGCAGGTGCGTATGCACCTGCGGTATGGTTGGCAAACAGCAACAGCTAAGCGGTTCGCTCCACAGGAGACACGCAAAATACAAACTGGATGAATGCAGCGCTATGTTTCATCATTTTTGACGTAGCCTCCTTTCAAGAGTGAATTCGTAACAAAATTTTAGCCGATGGCCGGATTCGCGTCAAGGGTGTGAAATCAGACCAAAATGCCCCAAGATCCCTTGTAGCGCCTGGCGGGTGTCATCGAGCGCTTTTTTGCGCCAGGCCAGCTCAGATGGATAGAACAGCTCGTTATATTCCTGGCGGATCCGGTCAGCACTGGCCGGGTGGCCGCTGCCATACCAGAATAACTGGTTTTCCATCAGCGTGGCGCGCAAGCTGCGAATGGCGGCGGGCAGCCCATCGCCAAAGGTGCCGTATTCAAAAGCAGCCGCATAAACCGTTGTCTTGAACGCTTCGGTGCGAACCAGGTCGTGCCAGGCTTCGGTCATATCACCGTGAATGGTGTAGAACTCTTGCGGATCGGTGCGAACCACCAGCGGATAGTGAAAGTTACGGGTGCATTGCTCAGATGTGGCGCTTTCGCTGGCAGCGTTGACGATGCTCATCTGGTAGCGCGGACCGTAACCTGTATGCAGGTCGATGTGGATGATCTGAGCATAATGTGCCAGGGCCTGGCGCTGGATTTCCAGCAGCGTGCGGGTTTCAGGCTCCACCTGGGTGCCGCCAAAATAAATCCCGCGCGGATGGCGATATTGCCCACGCAGGATAGCTTCACGCGACCCAACAATCCCCAGGCGCAGGATCGAAGCCAGTACGCCGCTGTAAAAAGACAGGTTCTCAAGCAGCCAGTTCCGGGGCGGGCGTTGTGGGCAAAGAATGTCTAAAAGACAATCGTATTCGGGGTTGTAGGCCTGTTTTCCATCCCAGGAGAGGACAAAATTGCGGTTTAAATCTACATTGTTCGGGTTGAAGCGCCGCCGGTGGTGCATCCCCCACGGGTTGATGGCATGAAAAAGGAGCAGGCCGGTGTCGCGCGGGTCGAATTGTGAAAGGAATTCTTTCACAAAAAGGTTCATCGCCGCCGCGCCAACAAAGCCTTCGATGCCATGCTCGCCAAGGGTCAGCACAAACAGGCGTTTTGGAACCGCCGGGGTAGCGACGATCCAGTCCTGGCTCAAGTCTGGGTGCCCAGGCAGGAACCGCGTCTCGTAATGGGCATCCGGCCACAGGGCGCGAACAGACTCCAGGTAGGTGCGGAAATGGGCGCGGGACTGCTGGTAGCTTTCGGGGAAGAAGAAAGATTCCATCGTCGCCAGCGTTTAGAATGGGCCAAAATTGATTAATACGGCGATGCCCAAGAAAGCCATCGTCGCCAGGATAATCACAATCCAGAGTGGCAGCGACCACTTAAGCCACTTGGAATAGCTAACCGTGGTCAGGCCCAGGCAGATTAGCAGCACAGCATTGGTGGGATACATCAGGTTTGAAAAGCCATCGCCAAAACAGTAGGCCAGCACAGTAATCTGGCGAGTGACACCGATCAGGTCTGCCAGCGGGAGCAGGATGGGCATCATCAGGAAAGCTTTGGCCGACCCGGACGAGATAAAAATCTCAATCACCAGGGCCAGGAAATAAATCAGCAGCGAGGCTGAAAACGGACTGGCAGAGGCAAGCGGTTCGGCGGCCCAATACAAAATGGTGTCGAGAATGCCGCCCTGCACGACAATATGCTTGACGCTGACCGCCATCAGGATGAGCGGGATACCGGGCAGGATTCCGCCCACCCCTTCCCATAACGCAGCCCAGACCTTTTTCCCGGCCCCAGAAAGCAGCCCCGCCCCTACGCCCGCCACCAGGAATAAGATGCCTACAATGGGCAGGGCAAAATCAGAGATGGCCGGGACAAATGGTGCCCCAAACAATGCCGCCAAGATTAGAACCGAGAAAGCCCCAAACCAGCCCAGGGCCACAGGCAGGCGCGGATTGTCTTCGGCCTCGGCATGGAAGTTGCGATATTTTTCACGCTCGGCCGCGTCCTGACCATACAGCGGCGAGGCGGCCGGATCTTTTTCGATGCGGCGCGCGTAACGAGTGAGGAAAACCGCCAGGATCAGATACAACACGACAAAAATGACCACGCGATACCCGGCCCCAGAGAAAAGCGGCAGCCCGGCCAGATTTTGCGCAACGCCAATGGTAAAGGGGTTGGTAATGGCGGCGCTAAAGCCGATGTTTACTGCCAGGATGCTCATCCCCAGTCCAGTTAACGCATCCCAGCCGAGCGAATAGGAAAGCGCAATGATTACCGGGATGAGCGGAACCGTTTCTTCAAAAATGCCAAAAAAGGCACCCATCAACATGAAAGCAAAGGTGATGACGAGCAGCAGGGCGTATTTGCGCCCGCCAAAACGGGCAATAATCCGGGCAATGGCGGCATGGACGATCCCGCTCTTCTCTAGCACCGCAAACGACCCGCCGATAAAAAGCAGGAAGATGATGATGACGATAATCGTCAGGCTACCCGGTGCAGCCAGGACTTCGAGCGGGGCCAGGAACCAGCGCCAGATGGGATAATCGGGGCGGTCGATGAACCGGAAGGAGTTCGGGTCGATTGTCTCGCGCCCATCCAACGGGAGGCGTGTATAAGCCCCGGCCGGGATCAGGCGGGTCAGGGTCCCGGCTGTGATCATCAACAAAATCAAGATCACCACAGACTGGATGAACATGCGCTGGCTAATCTGCACACCGGATTTCTGGTTCATAGCGACTCCCTTGAAAGCCTCTGGATATTGAACGATTCTATCAAATTCGGTCGGGATTTTGCGATTCCTGTGAAGCCAAGTCAAACCTGGCAAAATAAAAAGTCCCCAGCGGAATCCGTTGGGGACTTTGCGATACCAGTAAAACTAGACGCTTGCGCCTTTCTTGACCGGCAACCCGGACCGGGTCCAGGTGAACATGCCGCCCTTCATGTTGATGGCTTTATACCCGGCTGTGACCAGCATGCGCGTCGCCGAGCTGCTGCGACTGCCCGAAGCGCAAACGCAAACGATTTCCTTGCTCTTGGGCAATTCCTTCATACGGCGCTCCAACTCACCCAGCGGGATCAACTTGGCCCCGCTGATGTGCCCGTCACGGTATTCTTCGGGCTCGCGCACATCCAATACCAGGGGACGGCTGGCCGATTTGATTTTTTCGCTTAATTCCGCTGCGCTTAATGACGGCAGGGCAGGCCCAAAAATGCGGCTAAGAATATCCATTCGCTCTCCCAATTGATGCAAAATTTGAGGAGCCGCTATGGCTCCCACTCAAAGTTTACCATAGCAAACAGGTACGGGAGGCCATCAACGTATTCGATCCCAACCAGGATCGTGCGAAAGTCGAGATTGCCCGGTGAGGACGGTTTGTATAACTCGTAAAAGTTGATATTGGCATAGCCATTTTCCCAGTGGTTAATCACCGGGCCAGTGTGGGCGGCCGTATTGCAATACAAATCATGGCTGGCACTAAGAACCTCGTTCAACCTGGGTTGGATCACTTCCGCAAAAGTCCCGTAGGTGGGTTGCCCGCTCGGTCCGCCGCCCCAGTTATAAATCGTTGGGCTAATAAAGGCCAGCGAAGCCCCGTACGGGGTAAAGGTCACGGCCGGGCCGTAAGCCCAGCGGCGCACTGCCAGGCCGTGCCGGGCATGTACCAGCCCTGCAAACAAGTTCCCGCTGGAAGTCTGCATCGCCGTCTTGAGCGATTGATCGATCAGGACCGGCACGCGGGCGTCGGCGCAGAAGAAACTCCCATCCACCTGTTCTGTCAGGTAAGTGGAATTAACCCAGCCGGTCGCATCGCCGGGGAGATATACCTCCACCCAGCTCCCGGTCTCGGCCCCGGTGCGCCAGATGTCGCGCGCTGCAGGCCCAAAGCTGGAAATAATGGGATTTTCGACCCCTGGCGCGGAACGGACATTGAGTACATCCCCCGACGCGATCAGGATAACGGCATAGGGACCCATCCCTGGCCGGACCGTCGGCGAGATGGTCTCTACAGCCGTGGTCGTTGGGGTTGGGCTGGGTGTCAGAGTCGCGGTGGGTGTGGGCGTCGCTGAGGGAGGCGGGGTGGTGTCGTTCGGGTAAAGTGAGAAGTAGATCAACGCAGAATACCCATTCGGGCCGCTAATCACTAACCGGGCCGTGTAACTGCCACAGTCCAGGTTATAGGTCCCGCCATGCAATGGGCGAGTCGCCGCGCCGCTGAAAACCAAAGTCTCTTCGTTAGAGACCTGGGTCTTATCGCCCCCCAACTCCCAATGGTAGCTAACCGTAACCGGACCGTTGGTGGAAATTGAGCCATAGACATCCACATAATTGGATGCGCCACACAGGATGTTAAAGGGCCTGGCGACCTCGATCGTGGCACCCGTGACGCGAATCGACGGGTCAGGGGTGCTGGTTGGAGTAGGAGTCGGGGTCATATAGCCCGGCCGCACCAGGCGCGGCTGGCTCCACAGAGCGCGGTCGCCCGAGGCAGAACCGCTCGCCAGGATCGTCAGGATAAATTTGACATTTTTACCGGCCAGGGTCGAAAGGTCTTTGTTGACGATATAGAACAGCCCTTCGTTCTTTTCTTTCCAGGTCCAATAGGTTGAAACCGGGCCATTGCCCACCTGGTAATCGAGCCGGAAGGTGACATTGCAAGGCGACCCATAAGCGCAGCCGACAATCGCCTGGAAGCGATCCCCGGCCTGGACCTGAATAGCCGGATAGATGCCCTTGATCAGGCCATTATATTTATTCTGCGGGAATAAAATCAGCGCCGGAGCGGGATCAATAACACCACTTTCCAACTGCTGGTTTGCCGTAGGCAGCACAAAACCACGCGCGTCGCCCTCTATACCGGGACAGGGCAACGCCCCGGCTGCGCTGGACCAAGCCGCAGCACATGCGTTTGACGCAAAATCGTACAGGGTTCCGGGGAACGGTGTCGGCGGGACCGCAGTTAGAACAGGCGGGGTGGCCGTAAAGGTAGGTGACGGGGTTTCGCTGCCAGGGGTGAACGAAGGTGGGGGCGTATCCGATTGCAAGATGCGCGGCCGGGCCCAAATGGCAATATCGTTGGCAGCGCTGCCGGTGGCAAGCAGCGTCAGCGTAAATTTGACGTTTTGCCCGGCCAGGAAGCTTAAATCACGGTCAACCGAATAGGTCAGGCCTTCTTTTTGCTCGACCCATTGTCCGAGAATTTGGTTCGGGCCGTTATTGACCTGGTATTCCAGCCGGAAAGTGACATAACAAGACTTGCCATACTCGCAGCCGATAATACTCTGGAAATGGTCGCCCGCCCTGACGGTGTACTCCGGATACGTCCCCTGGATATAGCCTTCGGTGCTTTCATTGGGGACGACCAGGATACCGGGCAATTCATCGAGGCTGTAATCTTCAAGGCGCGGGGTGTTGATACGCACGGCAAAACCGCGCGAATCGGTGGAAACGACCGGGCAAGGCAAAACCCCGGCCCCGCTGCGCCAGGTGGCATCGCACAGGTGATTGGCAAATTCATAGGCCACGCCAGCCGGGGGCGGCAATGGGGTAAACGTAGCGGTAGGGGTCGCGCCGGGGGATGTGGAGGTCGGGCCGGGGGGCGTAGGGGTTGGCTCGCTGCTTAAGCGGACAAGCTGCGGCTGGGCCAGGATTGCCCGATCCCCGGAGGCATTCCCCGCTGCGAGCAACGTCAAAACAAACTTGACCTGCTTGCCCGCCAGCGAGCTCAGGTCTTTATCTACCCGATAGATGCGCCCCTCGTTCATCTCATTCCACTTCCAGAAGGTCTTGAGCGCACCGTTACCAATCTGGTAGTCGAGGCGGTAAGTAACATAGCAGGACGAACCATACTCGCAGCCGACAATGGCCTGGAAACGGTCGCCGGATTGGACGGTAATTTCAGGATACAACCCCTGGATGTAGCCGTTGTATTTATTTTCGGGGAAGAGCAGCAAGCCGGGAGGATTATCCCAAACGCCATTTTCGAGGCGCGGGGTTTCCAGGCGCACCGCAAACCCGCGCGAATCGCCGAGGGTGCTGGGACAGGGTAAAATCCCGGCCCCGCTGCGCCAGGTGGCTTCGCAGACTTTTTCGGCAAAGTTATACGCCAGGGTTGAAGCCGAAAGGACATTGATATCGGTCCAGATGGGGTCTGTTGCGCTGGAGCCGATTCCAAACAGGCTGCCATTGGGGGCCCTGAACTGCCAGTAACCGCGATAATGGCCCGGCGTGGACGGGGCTTTAAGTGTCAGGCTTAGGTCAACGCTCTCACCAGGAGCCACGCGGCCGGGCAAGGCAATCGAAAGCGGTGAATTCATCCGGTCGCCGCGCGCGTAAACCAGGGTGTAGGAGGAAGTCCAGGTACAGGTGCCAATGTTCTTCAACCGCCAGGTCTTGGTGAAAGTCTCATTGGCCGGATGGGTGCTGCCATCTGGCACGGTAACATCAGCCAGGAAACCAGCCCAGTTGCAGCGACTTTCGGCAGTAGCCGTTGTGAAGGTGTAAAGGGGAAGGAAGGAAAAGGCCAGGAACAAAATAGAGAGTCCGGCCAACAACCAAATACGTCTCGAAACCATATGCGCCTCCCTGCCAGGGAATGTGTCCAGGCAGATACGCCAAAACAAGCAGGAAAACCCTGCCCGTTTTATTATGACAAATTATTTAAGACGCGATGATATTGAATAGGTTACAAAAAGACGAGCCGTTTGGAAATTTCCAAACGGCTCGTCTTTTGTAATTTTCCTGGGTGCCCAGTGGGTTTCGAACCCACAACCTCTTGATCCACAGTCAAGCGTTCTGCCATTGAACTATGGGCACCGTATTGCGTAAAGCCCGCCGATTATATCACCGCATTTCCGCGCTTTCAAGGATATTCTTGACGAATTTTCCAACTTCGTTGCGCAAAACGGTCGTTTGCGTGCTGGTTGCCAGGTTTTTGACCGTCACCTTGCCTTGCGTGGCTTCGTCGGGCCCAACCACCAGGGTCACGCGAATGCCCATACGGTCGGCAAACTTGAACTGTTTGGGCAGCTTGGCCGGCTCAGGATAAGTAAGCACCTTCACACCCTCGGCGCGCAGCTCGCCAGCCAGGGCATAAGAATTCATCCACAAAGACTCATCGAAGATAGTCACCAGCACCGGTGCGGGCGAAGGCACAAAAGCCGGGATCAAACCCTTCTCCTGCAAAATGATGCCAATCACCACATCGCCCATGGCAAACCCCACGCCCGAGAGCGGTTCGCCGCCCACATCGGCCAGCAGGTTGTCGTAGCGGCCCCCGCCCAAAATAGCGCGCCGCACCGACCCGGAGACATCAAAAGCCTCGAAGACCGTGCCCGTGTAATATAACAGCCCGCGCATAATATTGGGGTCGAATTTGACATATTCCCGCACCCCCAGGGCATCCAGCGCCTTGAACAGGCGCACCAACTCATCAGATTTTTGCCACAGCTCAAAATCCCCGAGAATTTGTTTCAGGCCATCGAGCTGACCCTGGCTGAGGCCATTTTCCAGGGCATATGCATCCCAGGCTTCGGGCTTCATCTTCGGGCGGCGGTCGACCATATTCGAGACCACCAGGCGCATCTCAGGGGCAATCCCCAGGGCATCGAATTGGGCATCCATCAACCGGCGATTGTTGACGTAGATCAACGCCTGGGCCGGGTCCAGCCCGACAATCTTCAAGAAAGTGGCCGCCACAGCGATTAATTCGGCATCTGCCTCAGGCGAGTTAACCCCCAGCATATCCACATTCCACTGGAAGAATTCACGCGTCCGGCCCCTCTGCGGCCGCTCGTAGCGCCAAAACGGGCCAAACGACCACCAGCGCACCGGGAAAGCCAGTTCATTCTGTTTCTGGGCAATCATGCGCGCCAGCGAAGGAGTCAGCTCGGGGCGCAAGGTCACCAGGTCGCCGCCACGATCTTCAAAAACAAAAGATTGTTCCTTCACCAACTCTTCGCCCGATTTGGCAGCATACAAATCTATCGTCTCCAAAAAGGGTCCATCCCATTCCTGGTAACCGAACTGCTGCCCAGCGCGACGGGCGCTATCCCCCAGGAAGTTACGCAGGGCCATCTCTTCAGGATAAAACTCACGCGTCCCTTTAACCGATTGAATCAAATTTTTTGATGCCATGTTTTTCTCCGCTAGATTCGGCCAGATGCCTGGCCGAGAAATTGACGACTGTTTTCAAAATTCAGTAGTTGAATTTTGAATTTGATTTGGTATAATGCCAGCACCCTACTCTGGAGGATAACCATGCAAATTAATTATCAGGAAACCAGCAAAGACCTGCTGACCCGCATTGACATTCACGAAAAATATGGCGCGCGCAACATCGATCAATGGAATGTGGAAGTGCTCAACCCCCAGCCCGGCTTCAAAATCCTGGATGTTGGCTGCGGCGCTGGCAAACAGTGCTTTCTGTTCAGTGATTATACTAAAGGACAGTCAGATATTACAGGCGGCGATTTCTCTGAAGAACTGCTCGCCAAAGCCCGTTCCCGAATGGCTGAACGCGGCGACAAAAATATCAACTTCCAATTTCTCGACTTTAATAAAGCCTTCAACTTTGCCGATAACAACTTCGACCTGCTGACCAGTTCCTTCGCCATCTACTACGCGTCGGACCTGAAATTCACCTTCGGCGAAGCACAGCGCGTGCTCAAGCCCGGTGGACGCCTGTTTGTCACAGGTCCGCTGCCCGAGAACAAGAAAATGTTCTACGACATCATCAGCGAAGCCACCCAGAAGCCCATCCCGCCCATGCCCGGCTCCAGCCGCTTTAAGGGTGAGATTTTCCAGACCATCAGCGGAATCTTCTCCAAAACTGAGCTGCTGACCTTCGAGAACCCGCTCACCTTCCCCGAAGTGACCCCGTTTGTCGACTATGTGCGCGCCTCGCTCAGCGAAGACCGCAAGCTGTGGACGAGCATGTTCAACGGCAAAGAAGAGTACGAAGCATTGATCAAATCCATCGAAGCTGTGGCCCAGCGCTGGTTCGAGCGCGATGGCAAGCTGGTGATGACTAAGGTTGTCGGCGGCATCCTGGCGACTAAATAAAGTCATTAGGCCGGGGCAAACCGTTTGGTTCGCCCCGGCGCGAGGATCTTATGAATTTTTTTGGCAAACGAGTTCTCTTTTTGGGCGCGCATCCCGATGACATCGAACTGGGTTGCGGGGCACTCATTCACCGCATCGCATCCAAAACCGACCTGTTATGCGTCACGCTTTCAGACAACCAGAAAAACCCACTGCTGACCAACCTGGTCGAAGAACACCATCGCAGCATGGCCGTATTGGGTGTCAGGCGCGAGAACATCGTCCTGGGCGCGTTTACCACGCGCATCTTTCATGATGCGCGCCAGGAAATCCTCGAATATTTCCTGAAACTGCGCCGCGACTTTAAACCCGACCTGATTTTCGTCCACAGCAAACAGGACATCCACCAGGACCACAACACAATGACCGATGAGGCCCTGCGCGCCTTTCGCGGCATTACCTTATTGGGCTTCGATGTGGTGCGCTCGTCCTATGGCTTTTTCCCGCACTTCCTGGCCGAAGTCGACGAAGAGAATGTTCAAGCCAAAATAGAAGCACTATCGCAATATGAGACCTACCGTGAGAAATACTACTTTAACAGCGAGCTGACCCGCTCGATTATGGTGCGGCACGGCGCACTGGCCGAACGCCCCTTTGCCGAAGGATTTGATATCCTGCGCGTGGTCGGGGCTTTCGGATAAAACAACCAGCAAAAAACGCCGCCGCAGGTTAACGTGCGGCGGCGTTTTTGATTTAAGTACTACGAAAACAGCACCTTGAGGGCCACCCCAGGCTTAAGCATGGCAGCCGGGGAGGTAACTCCCAGCAGGATATCATGCAGCATATTGGCAATCTCTGGCCGACGGCTGGCTGCACGAATTGCCAGGTTGACCGCAAAGGGATAGGTTAAGGCTGAACGCGCCAGCAAGGCAGAACGATGGACGGCATCGAACTCCTGGTGGAAAATACGCGCATACTGTCCTAACGCGGCCACGGAACAATCACCACGCCGCAAGGCTTCTATCGCAACCCGGGCGGCCATTTCCGCGCTAACCATCGACGGGCCGATGCCTTCACCCGTCATCGGGTGGCCCGCCCCGGCAGATTCGCCCACCAACATCAGGTTATCAGCCACCGGGTTAACCTTTTCAGCATCATCCCTAAAGGGCATGCCCTGCGCACGCGCCAGCGGGCGGGCATTTTTGAGCGCGCGCTGTGCATGCGGATTGTTGGCAACAAAACGATCCAGCACCTCGTGCAGGTTGGGCTTCAGGCGGCGCAAATCCTGCTCAAACATCCCGGTCCCCACGTTGGCGCGGCCATTGCCCAGGTGGAAGATAAAACCATAGGCCGGAAGCACCGATTTTTCCCAGTGCAATTCCAGCACCCCGGCTTCACCCTGCACCCCGTCATAATAACGTCGCAGCGCCACCGCATCTGCCGGGCCCGGAACCATACCTAAAGTGCGCGACAAAGACGAAGAGCCGCCATCCGCGGCAATCACCAGGCGCGCAGAAATCTCTACCGGCCCCTGATCGGATGTACCCACCAACACGACTCGGTCTGGCGCAGGACGCTCCAGCGCATTGACGCGCACACCTTCCAGCAGGTGCGCACCCGCCGAAACAGCGTGCTGGACCAGTTTATGGTCAAACTCTACACGTGGGATTAAATAAGCCGGAAATTTGGCCGTGCCGGTTGGCAGAATACGCACCGTCGTCAGGTCAGGCGAGCTGAGCAACATACCTTGCTGGCGGGCATATCCCTGGCGCTCCACCCAACCGAGCAGGCCCATTTTTTCAAGCATTTCGACAGCCCCCGGCGCAATCGAATCGCCGCAGGCTTTATCGCGCGGGAAACGTGCCTGGTCGACCATCAACACATCCACCCCGGCGCGCGCCAGGAAATACCCGGCTGTCGCCCCGGCAGGCCCTGCCCCTACAATTACCACTTGCGCTTCATATTTGGTCGTCATAAAAGCCCTCACACATAATGGTTATACGCCAAATATATCACTAAGAAGCGCTTAGCGGGGCCTTCTTTTGCCTTCCGAGGAAAAGTGACAGGGCTAGGCTGAGCAAGACAAGCGCCCCGGTGAAAGCATACATCCCAGAAATCCCAACGCTGTCGATCAACATGCCGCCCAAAAGACTGCCCGCAGCCATGCCAAAACCCATTAGGACGCCGCCAAAAAGCCCCTGGGCGGTAGCGCCCAATCCTTCGGGGGCATTTTCAGCCGCATAGGTGACTCCCGCAATCCACAGGATGGGAAAAGTCAATCCGTGAATAGCCTGGATAGCCAGCACCCCGGCAGCATTCCCGACAAAAGCGTACAGGATGCAGCGCAAGCCGCTAAAAAACAACGCAATCGCCAGCAACCCGCGCGGGCTAAAACGCTTTAGCAAGATACTCGAAAAGAACATGACCGGAACTTCCGACAAGGTCGATAAGGTTAAGGCAATCCCCATCAGGGTTTTGTCGGCGCCCAACTGTGACATCAACAGGCTCATATAGCTGGTATGCGCGGCATTCCCGATCCCGGCCACAAAAACCAACAGCAGGAACAACACCCACTGCCGGTCAGAAAACAGCGAGCGCAGTCCGCGCCAAAACGGGGTGGAAGAAACCTGTTTGGGGAAGGTCATGCGGCCTGTCGTAAAGAGATTCAGGGCCATAAAACTGGCGTAGATATAAAACATCCAGACCAGTTGGAAGCGCTGGAAAACCCAGCCCACAATTGGCGCGGTGAGACCCCAGCCCACGCTGCCCCATAAGCGAATACGCCCGTATTCGTTGCGCCGCTCGCCCAGCATGGACAGTGTGGCACTATCGACCAGTGAAACTACCGGCGCACCCATAAACGCCATTAGCGTGACCAGCACCAGCGCAACCGGGAAACTGCGCACAAGCGGGAAAACAAACGCCAGGAGCACAATGGATAACAAAGTGCCAAGTAACACCGGTTTATGACGCTGGTTGGCATCTGCATAACCGGTCCAAAACGGCGAAGCCACCAGGGTAATCAATGGCGAAACGCCTAACAATATGCCGATCTGGCTGCCCGAAAAACCAAGCTGCTGGTAATACAGGGCCAGGAACGGTGCCAGCGCCGCAAGAGCGCCGAAATAAATAAAGTAAAACGCAGAGGGATGGAAACGCGACATGCAAAAGATTGTATTCCTTTTGCGCGCATACCAAAAGTGACATTTGTATGCAAATGCAACCTGACCCGCCCAAAATGGGAATAGAATACAGGCATGAGCAACTCGCCTGCCCCAATCCTGGCCATTATCGCCGACAACACCATCCGCACCGAACTGGCGGAACTGCTATCTGGCACCGATTTCGCCATCCTGTTCGCCGATTCGGCGGAACAGGGGCTGCGCAAAGCCGAGGAGCTGCTCCCGGCCGTCATCGTGATCGACCGCGACCCGGCGCTGAACACGCTCGAAACTTGCCGCCGCCTGCGCAGCAATCCGGTGCTTTCGAACCTGTTAATCTTGATGCTGTGCGACCGTGACGACCGAGATGCGCGCGCGGCGGGCCTCAACGCCGGGGCCGATGACTTCCTGGAAAAACCTTTTGACGGGATTGAGCTTTATTCTCGCTTGCGCACGGTGACGCGTCTCAACACTTATCGCCTGCTGCTGGCCGACCTGACTCGCTTCTCCTGGATGGTCGAATACGCCCAGGAAGGCTACCTGATGCTGGACAAGGCTGGGGGCGTCATATATGCCAATGAACGCGCCCAGCACCTGCTCAATTTGCCAGAAAACCACATGGGGCTGCCATTTTCACAGGTGGTGGAAAGGATATTTGTCCCCGAACCCGCTGAAACCTGGCAACACTGGCAGGCAGAGCCAGAGCCCTGTTTCCTGATCCAGCCTGAAAGTCCCACCGCGCGCGCCGTTTGGGTGGTGCTCGAAGCCCTGGATACACCCATCGGTGTCGAATATCATCGCATTGTGCGCTTGCGCGACGTCACCGAACGCATGTCCATCTACCAGGATATGCGCCGTTTCCACACCGTGGTGGCGCACAAACTGCGCACCCCCATGTCGGTCATGATGAGCAGCCTGTCGCTGCTGAATAAGCGCATCGAAATGCTGTCGCCCGAGGAAATCCGCAATTTTGCGCGCACTGCTATTGGCGGCGCGGAACGCCTGAGCAACGAAATTCGCGAAATCTTGACCTACATCGACGCCCCGCTGGCATTGAACCTGGGTGCGCCGCTCCGCCTGGGGCAACTCCCCAACCTGGTGGAAAACGTCTGCAAGTCTCTCAACCTGACCGGCGTCCACCTGTTCTTGCCAGACCCATTAATCAATCACACCCTGGCCATCACGCCCGACGCGCTCGAAATGGTACTTTTTGAGCTTCTCGAAAATTCTCGCAAATTCCACCCCCAGCACACCCCGCGCGTAGATATTTCAGTTGGTGAAACCGAAATTGGCTTTATCCAGATTCGCGTGACGGATAACGGCATGAATCTCTCCACCGAGCAGTTAAGTTGGGCCTGGCTGCCTTATTTCCAGGGCGAGAAGGATTTCACCGGCGAATTACCTGGCCTGGGGTTGGGTTTCCCGATGGTAGCAACCCTGGTATGGAAATCGGGTGGTGATTTACACCTGCGCAACCATCCCAATGGCCCCGGCGTCATTGTGGATATGAAGATTCCACTGGAAAGCACCATGCGAAAGATGGAAAGGTCGGCGGCACCCTTCCAGGGGTAAGATAAAACGGGCGCGGAGCATAAGCTCCGCGCCCGTTCTGTTTAAGCCATCCCCAGCGCTTGTTCCAAATCTTCTAGCAGGTCATCGACATGCTCAATCCCAACCGAGAGCCGCACCAGGCTGCCCGGCACCTCGAGCTGCGACCCCTGCGTAGAAAGATGGGTCATCGCCGCCGGGACTTCGATGAGCGACTCGACGCCTCCCAAAGACTCGGCCAGGGTGAAAATCCTGGTGCCCTCAACGACCTTTACAGCCGCATCGCGGCCACCTTTCAACACAAAAGAAATCATGCCTCCGCCGTTACGCATTTGCGCCCGAGCAATCCCATACTGTGGGTGCGAGGCCAGGAAGGGATACAAAACCCGCTCCACTTTGGGGTGCGCCTCGAGCCACCCGGCAATTTTCAGCGCCGATTCAGCGTGACGCTCCATGCGCACGTGCAGGGTTTTGATACCGCGTAATACCAGGAAACAATCCAGGGGGCCAGGCACGGCCCCGGCAGCGTTTTGCAAGAAAGCCAGTTTCTGGTACAGGGTCTCATCCCTGACCACCAACGCGCCACCAACCACATCCGAATGCCCGCCCAGGTATTTGGTCATCGAATGAAGGACGATATCAGCGCCCAACTCAAGCGGGCGCTGGAGGTAAGGAGTAGCAAATGTGTTATCCACCACCAGTAACGGACGATTGGGATGCGCATGCAACACTTCGGCCACAGCGCGAATATCGGTGACATTCAGCAACGGGTTGGTAGGCGTTTCAAGCCATACCACCCGGGTCTGCGGGGTGAGGGCCTCGGCGACATTTTCAGGGTCGGTGGTGTCCACATAGGTAAAATCCAGCCCAAAACGGCGATGCACCTTGTCGAATTGGCGGAAGGTGCCCCCATAGACATCGTTACCCGCCAGGACATGATCCCCGCTGTTGAGCATCTGGATGACGGTGTTGGTGGCCGCCAGGCCCGAAGAAAACGCCAGCCCATAGCGGCCGCCCTCCAACCCGGCCAGGCAATCTTCGAGCGCTTTGCGCGTCGGGTTTTTGGTGCGCGAATATTCGTAGCCGTTGCGCGGACGGCCTACCCCGTCTTGGGCGTAAGTGGAAGTCTGGTAAATGGGGGTCATCACCGCCCCGGTGGCAGGATCGGGTTCTTGCCCGGCATGGATGGCGAGGGTTTCAAATTTCATCGGTTCTCCCTTGGAACTTCTGACGTTTTGTTAAGACGGCCTGATTATAATAGACACATTCAATCCGAATTGGAGCAACCATGACTACAAAACAGACTCTGCTCGCCGTGCTGGCCCATCCTGACGACGAGTCTTTTGGGATGGGCGGCACATTGGCGCTTTATTCGCAACAAGGCTGGGATGTCTATCTTGTCTGCGCCACACGCGGCGAAGTGGGAACCGTAGACCCTGAGCATATGCAAGGCTTTAGCTCAATTGCGGAACTGCGTGAAGGCGAACTGCGCTGCGCCGCAAGCCACCTGGGTCTAAAAGATGTCTTTTTCCTGGATTATCGCGATTCGGGTATGCCCGGTTCGCCTGACAATCGCCACCCAGATGCCCAGGTGGCACACCCGGTGGAAGAAGTGGCCGGGAAAGTGGTCAAATACATCCGCGAGTTAAAGCCGGATGTCGTTGTAACCTTTGACCCGATTGGTGGATACCGCCACCCGGACCATATCCACATTCACCTGGCGACTGTCATGGCTTTTGAAAAGGCCGCCGACCCCGCTTTTGAACTCGCCGCCGGGACGCCGTTTAAACCGGGCAAGCTCTACTTCCACACCATCCCGCGCGGATTCTTGAAATTTGCTGTTCGCATGATTCGCCTGTTTGGTGGCGACCCAACCAAATGGGGCCGAAACAAAGACATCGACCTGGCCTCGCTGGCCGAAGTAGATTTCCCAACCCACGTCACTGTCGATTACACGCCTGTCAGCGGGAAAAAGACCCTCGCCAGCGCCTGTCACGCTTCACAGGGTGGCATGGCCATGCGCCGCGGAGTGATTGGCTGGGTCTTCCGCATGCTGGGCGAAAAAGATACCTTCATGCGCGCCTATCCGCCCGCCCAACCCGGCGAAAAGATGGCGCTCGAGCTCTAGGAGCCAGGATGGCTGAATATAACGCGGACGAGGTCAGGCGCTGCTACAACCTGACAGCCAGGGAATATGCGGCCCAATTCCTGCACGAATTGGATGGCAAACCCTTTGACCGCAACCTGCTCGATCGTTTTTCGGCGCTTCTCCCGGCCGGGAGCCAGATTTATGACCTGGGCTGCGGCTCCGGGCAAACGACACAATACCTGGCTGCGAAAGGAATCCATGCCGTCACCGGGCTCGATTTTTCCGAAAACGCCATTCAGTTGGCCCGGCAAACTTTTCCCAAAATTGAGTTCACGGTGGACGATATGCTCGCATCCATGCAGGCCAGCAACTCTGCGGATGGCCTGGTGGCTTTTTACGCCATTGTGCATTTCACTTACGCCCAGGTTGAACAAGCCTTGCGCGAGTGGCGGCGCATCCTGAAACCCGGCGGGCTGGCCTTGTTCAGCTTCCATGTTGGCGACGAGGCGCTGGAGGTGGTAGATTTCCTGGGCGTCAGCGGGGCCAGGGCGACCTGGCATTTCCTGAATGTCGATCGTGTGCTGGCAATCGCTGAAGGGCTTGGCTTCAATCGCGTCGAAGCCATCATTCGCTATCCTTATGTGGGTGTCGAACACGAAAGCAAACGCGCCTACATCCTGATTCGCAAACAAGCCGACGACTGATTTGGCAGCAGGAACCATTCAAAAAATTCGTCCAACGACCGGGAACAAACCCGGTCGTTTTTGCGTCTAAAAAAGAGGCCTGGCAACGATGGTACAATCGCAGGTATACACCAAAGGGAACAATATGACCGAATCAGCTCTGGCAACCCCCCAATCAACGCGCCGAATTGACTTGAAACGCATCTTTGCTTTCCTGCGCCACCCCAGCATAGAATATGGCCGCATGGCCGAAGACCAGAAACCAACCTGGTTGACCCCTATGCTAACCCTTAGCATTACTTTGCTGCTAAACGTTATCACCAGCGGAGCCATCCAGGCCAAAGCCGCAATGATGAATGGCATCACCCTGCCGCCAGACGCCCAGTGGTGGACGCCTGAAATGCAGCAAAACTATATGACCGCCATGCAACAAACCCAGGGGCCGGTGTTCCTCTACATTATGCCAGCCATCCTGGGCCTGGCCAGCCTGTGGCTGGGCTGGGGCATCCTGAGCGGCCTGTTTCATCTTTCGTCAACCTTATTTGGCGGACGCGGCAGCATGAACTCGGCCCTCAATGTTGTTGCCTGGGCCAGCCTGCCCTTTGCCCTGCGCGACCTGCTGCGCGTGGTCTTTGTGCTCATTGTCCAGAACCCCATCCAAAGCCCGGGACTCTCTGGCTTTGTGGTCGGCAGCGAAAGCGGATTGCAGTTTGTGGCGCAACTCTTGAAAATGGTGGATATTTTCTTCATCTGGCACGCGATCCTGGCCATCATCGGGTTCAATGTCTCTGATAACCTGCCCACGGCGAAAGCCGTCGCCGGTGTGCTGATCGTGCTCCTGCTTTCAATGCTCGCCCAGGCCGGGATGGGGATGATGAACGCAAACCTGGCCGGGCTGCTGGTCACTCGCCCCTTCTAAAATATGGATTCCCCTTTCATCCGCATCAGCGGGCTGAAGAAACACTTCCTGATGGGCGGCACAACCGTGCGCGCCCTGGATGGCGTGGATGTAGATATCCCGGCTCATTCCTTCACCGTCGTGATGGGTCCTTCCGGCTCGGGCAAAAGCACCCTGCTCTACCTGCTTGGCGGGCTAGATCGCCCCACGGGCGGCCGGATCGAAGTCGATGGGGAGCGCCTGGACCAGATGGACGAGAACCAGCTGGCTATCTTCCGCCGCAAGACTGTGGGCTTCATTTTTCAATCCTTTAACTTAATCCAGAGCATGACCGCCGCCGAGAATGTCAGCTTTCCGATGCAGTTTGCCGGGAACGCGCCCAAAGAACGCCACTCCCGCGCCATCGACTTGCTCGGACGGGTCGGCCTGGCCGACCGCAGCCACCACCGCCCCAACGAACTTTCTGGGGGTCAGCAACAACGTGTGGCGGTGGCTCGCGCCCTGGTCAACAATCCGCGCCTGATCCTGGCGGACGAGCCCACCGGCAATCTCGACACCGCCAGCGGCGTCAGCATTATGCAATTACTCGCCGACCTGCACGGCCAGGGACGTACCGTCCTGGTCGTCACCCATGATCCACGCATGGTGCGCTTCGCCACCCACAAAATATTCCTGCTCGATGGACATATCGTCAGCGAAGCCGAATACCAGGCCGCAAGCCTGGAATAACCGGCCCCACCCTGGAGTCAATATGCGCCTGAGACAACAACTTTTCTCCGCAATCGCGATCGTTTTCGTCCTGCTCTCCGTTATCGCCTTTCCCCGGCCGGCTTATGCCGCGGCGCCAGTGATTGCCAGCGTAAACCCTACCCTCGTAATTAATAGCGTCGATAGTGATGTGACCATTACCGGCTCAGGTTTTACGATTGCCACCTCCGTCATGCTTGGCTCGACCCCATTGTTGATGAAATACTGGTCTGAAACTTCACTGGTGGTGGTGATTCCGGCCAATATCGCCGCGAACACCTATGTCCTGACCGTCGCCAATGGGCCAGGCGATGCCGACAAAGCCACCTTCACCCCTTTTACAGTGGCAACGGCGGCCCCGCCCTCTACGTTTGGACGCCCGCAGATTACCATGCGCAGCTTTCGCACCAATGTGGGTGAAATCACCTTTGGCACCGATTTCAACCTAGTCGTGCGGCTGCATAACGCCGGGCAGGTAAAGGCTTACAACGTCCAGGCCACTTTTACCTCCACCGACCTGATCCCCACCAAAACAGGCGGCGTCACCTTCGTTGGCGACATCGAATCGGGGAATACGGCAGACGCCAACCAGCAAATGACCGCCGCCAGCGCACTCTACGGCAAAACCAGCGTGGCCGTCGATGTGGCGGTCAGCTACTATGACGAAAAAGGCACTGCGTACAGCGAAAAATTCTCCCTGACGGTGCCGGTTAAAGCTTCCAACTACGTGTACAGCACGCCGACGCCCACCGCCGTCAACCGCAGCCAGTTGGTAATTACCGGCTACCAAACCGACCTTTCCCCGCTCGAGCCAGGTTCGCAGTTTGAACTGGGCATTACGGTACAAAACATGGGCAACGCCAACGCCAAAAGTGTCACTATGATTGTCGGCGGCGGGTCGGCATCTTCGGGCGGCTCCAGCGGCACCCCTCAGCCGGGTGGGGTTTCGGGCGGCAGCGGCGAGTTCACCAACTTCGCGCCAGTCGGCACCTCCAATGTACAATCGCTGGGCGACCTGGCGAGCGGCGCCACGCTCAACGCCTCGCAAAAACTGATCGTCAACGTCTCCACCAACCCCGGCGCGTACCCGATGAAAATCACCTTCTCGTACAGCGACGATAAGGGCAATGTCATCAACGACGAACAGGTTATCACGCTGCTCATCTACAGCCTGCCCAAGGTAGATGTCAGTTTCTACCAGCCGGTCACCAGCCTGTTTACCGGTCAACCCAACCTGCTGCCACTACAAATCGTCAACCTGGGCAAGCGCAACAGCGTTTTGAGCAATATCAAGATTCAGCCGGATAATGGCACGCTTGAAAATTCGCTTGGATTGATCGGGTC
>CAZLSP010000045.1:0-33482 GCA_964562145.1 uncultured Anaerolinea sp.
CCATTTCCACAAGGTGATGAGCCGCGAGATCGTCCGCGACCACGGCGTGATGATGTTGCTCGGCACGATGCGCGCCGAGGAGCGCCTGGCAGCCTTCCTGCTCAACCTGTCACAGCGCTTCACCGCCCGCGGCTTCTCGCACGCCGAGTTCTACCTGCGCATGACGCGCGAGGAAATCGGCAGCTATCTCGGCCTCAAGCTGGAAACGGTGTCGCGCGCCTTCTCCAAATTCCAGGAAGAAGGCTACATCGCCGTTCAGCAGAAACACATCCGGATTCTGAACGTCAATGGCCTGAAGGCCTTGATGAATCACCAGCGCTGAACGACGCCGGCTTACCAGCGCAGTTTTCCCAGGCGGGCAGCCCGCGCTACCAGGCGGGCCAGCAACTGATCGGCTTGCACCCGGGCCGGCGAGTCGCCACCTGTCATACGGTAGGCCAGAACGACGACATCGGGCTCATCAACTGAAACGTAGAGGGCAATGGCGAGGGGGCAGAGCGTCATCTGCCCCGGATCTTCCAGCACCATGCGACGCGCCAGGGCGGCGCTGCAGAACTGGATGATCTCCGCCGCAACATAAGGGCTGGCTTGTCCCTGTCCGGTACGCTCGAGCATCGATCCGAAGGGGAGCACCTGACCGACCACCATGCCTTCGGCTTCGATGACCTCGACCACGGCCTCGCGCACCGAACGGAAATCCCCACCCTCGACCCGGTGCGTGACGATCCGCTCCGCAGCGCACACCGGAAGACAGGCAAGCAACCAGGCACAGCAGAGAAAAACGGGCACCCCGCGGGGTGCCCTGAACAGATGCGAGGAAAACATCTGACGCAAGCAGTGTCCAGCAGGCCGGTCGATCAGAAGAAGATCAGGCCGCCGACGGAAAAGGTGCGGTTCTTGTTGTCGTAGTTGGTGTCGAGGACGTTGGTGATGCGCTCGTCGTTGTACTCGCCAACCAACGTGATGTACTTGTTCAGCGCGTGATACACCCCGACCGTCACCGCGCGGTTCTTGATCTGGTTATCCGGCGTTGCACGCGTGCCGCGGATGCTGGTCAGCGCATAACCATCCTTGTCCCTGTTCTCGCCGAAATTGATGCCAAGCTTGGTATCCCCGAACTTGTAGGTGCCCTGCAGGAAATAACCCTGCGACTCCGTCTTGTTACCGTTGCCATCGCTGCCACCAAAGAATTGCGCACCGACGGTGGACAAACCGAGCCCCGTTCCCTTGAAGGCGTAGGCCACCGCCTCGAAATTGCCGAAGCCGGCCTTGGCGCCAATTTCGTAACCGGTGCCGGTAAAGGACTTGGTCGCGCACGGCTCGACCGAGCAGCTGGTCGATTGCGTGACCAGCCCGCCCCATACCTTGCCCGGCACGCTGCCCTTCCAGTCATAGTCAATCTTGGCCTGGAAGCCCGGCGTCTTGGTCTCGTCGCCAGCAAACTTGCTGGGCTGGAAGATGCCGGCCGACGCCTGCAAGCCGCCGATGTTCGGAGTGGTGTAGGTGATTTGCGGCTGGAAGCCGGTGTACATGTAACCGTGGCCGATCATGCCGAAGGTCGTGTTGTAGGGGATGCCGGCATTGCTGGTGCCGCCGACGCCGAGCAGGGTCATGTCGGACAGGATGATGTTCTGGCCGAACAGGCCGATGTCGCGGCCAAACTTCAGGGTACCCCAGCTGCTGTTGCCGAACTGGAAATACACGTTGCGGGTGTCGATCTGGCTGTACGGGTTGGTGGTGCCGGCGCCATCCGCGTTATTGCCGATCGGCAGGCCGACGACCTGGGAATTGTTGTTGATACCCGGGGCAAAGCTGATGTGCGCCTTGATGTCCTGCCCCTTGGCCTGGGTGGTGGCCACGAAGTTGATCCAGCCCGGCAGCAGGCCGTTGGTCAGTTCGCTGTTGGTGGTTTTGGTCGTCGTACCGGTAATCCGGTCGATGCTCTTGGCTTCGCGCACGACGTAGAAGCCATTGATGGTGCCGTTGATGTCGATGGTGACATCGTTCTGCGTAAAGCTGACCGCGTGACTGGCGGAGCTGCCACAAGCGAGCAGGGCAAGAACCAGAGGACGAAGGGACGGAATTTTGTGCATGAAAAGTCTCCAGATGTTTTCGTTGATATGTGCCGCCCGGGATGGCCCCGGGCCGCTTCCCCCGCTGCCATCCCGGGCGATGGCATCGAAGCCGACTGATCGCGAAGCCCGTGCCAGGTTGGCGAGCGGCCGCCAGCAAATCGCCGAATCGACCAACTGGCGGTCATCTTCGGAAATCCGGCGGGTTTGCGGGGGAATGGAACGAGTGCTCCGGACCCGTTCAAATACTGGACATCTGCTCTGCTCCTGCCAAAAAACGGAGCACCGCAATGTGGACAAAAAAAGCCCGGCACACGGCCGGGCGGAACGGGAAAGGAGACAATCAGAAGGTATAGCGGGCACTGACACCGGCCAGCCAGTTGCGGCCGGGGGCGGATTCATAGAAGCGGTTGTTGCTGTCGCCGACGATGACCGAGCCGACATACTGGCGGTCGAAGACGTTGTCGAGACGGACAAAGCCGCGCAGATTGAGCGGGCCGTAGCGGCGCTCGATGCCAAGGCGCAGGTTGGCGATGGCATAGCCCGGGGCGGCCTGTTTCTGGTTGCTGTCGTCGACATGGACCTTGTCCCGGACGATGCCTTCGACGGCGGCATGGAAGCCGCTCGGCTGGTGCCGCCAGGCGATCTCGCCAAACAGGTTGTGGGCGGCGACGCCGGGCAGGCGGTTGCCGGCATTGACGGTGCCGGAAGCGGTCGTAAATGCTTCGGCATAGGTCGCATCCAGCCAGGTGTAGGCCAGGCGGCTGCTCAGCCGTTCGCTCCAACGGCTGTCCAGCGCGAGTTCCATGCCCTGGCGCTCCGTCTTGCCGGCGTTCTGGTAAGCCGTACGGCCGCCGGTGCTGGACAGGACGACCAGTTCGTCCTGCGTCCGGATCTCGAACAGCGCGACATCGAGCCGGCTGCCGGCACCGAGCATGGCCTTGGCGCCGACCTCGTAATGCGTGCTGGTCGCCGGCTTGAGCGTCAGGTTAAAGGAACCGCCGTTGCCCGAATAGAACATTTCGTTGAACGTGGGCGCTTCGAAACCGCGGGCGACGCTGGCGTAGAGATTCAGGGTGTCGGTCACCCGGTACAGGGCGGCCAGGGTCGGCGTGGTCTTTTCATAAGCAACCCGGCCGCTGTCATCGCCGTTGCTCAGATAGCGATCATCTACCCGGAAAGCGACGCGGCTGTGGCGCAGTCCACCCGTGAAGGCCCAGCGCTCGCCTTGCCACTCGGCCTGGGCATATTGGTCGAAGCTGGCAACGCGGTCCTCTTCGTTGCGCCGCAGCCGCCCCATGACACCGCAGAGGTTGGCCACGCAATTGGCTGGCACACCGCTGCCCACGAAATTTTCATAACCCTGGCGATCATCCGTGGCCTGCTCGTAGTCAACACCGAGCGTCGTTGTCAGCCGCCCCCCGGCCAGACTGAAACGGCCGGTCCACCGACCGGACAGCCCGGCGAAGTCGCGGTCGAAATCGATCACGCCGCCGGAATGGCGGATCGACGCGGTCTGCGCTCCGACCGGAATCGACTGGTACTGCGTCGTCGAACGCTGGCCGGCGTAGGCCGAGAGCAAGACGCTGTGATCGCCCAGGCGATGCTCGTAGATGATGCCGCCCTGCGTATGGTCGATACTCTTGCGCGTGTCGTAGGCAAGGGCCGGGTAGTTGCCGCGCGCCGCATCCCAGGCCACGCCGCGGGGATTGCTCTGGAACTCGCTCCATTGCAAGCCCTGCGGATCCTGTGCATCCTGCCGGAAGGTGTTGGCGATGAGAGTCAGCTTGCCGTCCGGGCTGGGCCGGTAGGTCAGCTTGACCAGGGTCTGATCGCGCTCGGCTGAACTGTGATCGCGGTAGCCGTCGGTGGCAAAGCGCGAGGCGTCGATCACGTAGCCGACACCGCCCGCTTCCCCTTGGGCACTGAGATCGGTTTTCCAGGTGCCGTAGCTGCCGGCCGCGAAGTGGGCTTCGACACGCGGCGCCCCCTTGCCGTCGGGCGTAAATAGCTGGATGACGCCCCCGGCATGATTGCCGTAAATCGCCGACAGCGGACCGCGCAAGACTTCGATGCGCTCGGCACGATCCAGATTGAAGGTGGCGGCCTGCCCCTGGCCATCCGGCATCGAGGCCGGAATGCCGTCGCTGACCAGGCGGATGCCGCGCACGCCAAAGGCCGAACGGGCGCCGAAGCCGCGCGACGAGATCTGCAGGTCCTGCGCATAGTTCTGACGGTTCTGGACGGTAATCCCGGGCACCGAGGCCAGCGCCTCCGAGGCATTGACCTTGGCCTGATCGGCGCCGATACGGCCGGCGTCCACGACGTCGACGGCGGCCGGCAGGTCAAAGGTGTTGTGTTCGACGCGGCTGCCGGTGACGACGATGCTGTCCAGGCTGACGGCAGTTTCGGCCTGTGTTCCCCCGGCAAAGGCGGCGGCCAGCATGACGGCCAGGCGGGCGGGACGGACAGACAGCGGGAAGGTATTGCGGGTTGGCATGGTTGTCTCCTGTTTTTTATCGGCAAGCGGACTTGCCCCGGGAGGAATTATTCGGAATGCCCGGCCCCGGCCGCTTCCAGACGATCGCTCAACTCGCCTAAAGAAAATCATGAGGCCATGCGAAACGCCTTGTCATGCGGTCATTTGACAAATTGGCGGAGTATCATGTCGGCCTCGCACGTCGAACCCCGTTCGACGCCAGCCCCGGCCCCCGGGCCTGGCCGCCCCGCAACAACCCGTGACCACCATCGCCCCTCCCATGCCGCATCCTGCGTCGATGAATTCAATAGACATCTTTCCCTGGGACGACCATTTCAACACCGGCCTGGCGACGGTCGATGAACAGCATCGCAATCTGGTTCGCCTGATCAACCAGCTGGCCGGTCATATCGCCTTCCGCTCCGAAAACCTGGTCCTTGACCGCGTGTTCGATGAACTGACGGATTACACGGTCTATCACTTCACGTCGGAAGAAGCGATCTGGCGGCAGTTCATGCCGGAGGACCGGCACGAAATCGAGCACCGCAAGACACACGCCTTCTTCGTTCAGGAGGTGGCCCGGCTGCGCGGCGAGCTGAGCAGCCGCCCGCAATTTGCCGTGGCCGAGGAAGTGCTCGGCTTTCTGGCGCGCTGGCTGGCCTCGCACATTCTCGAATCGGACCGGGCCATGGCCTACACCGTGCATGCGCTGCAGGAGGGCCTGCCGCTCGAGGCAGCCCAGGCGCGGGCCAAGGAACGGATGGGCGGCAATACGCGGACACTGATCGACCTCATCCTGTCGATCTATGGCACGCTGTCGAACAACACCCTGCGCCTGATGCGCGAACTGGCCGAGCACCGGGAACTGGAAGCCTCGTTGCAGGAAGCCAAGGCAGCGCTGGAAGAGGCGAAGAACCTGCTGCAGTCGGTGATCGATACCGCCCCGGTACGCATTTTCTGGAAGGATCGTCAGCTCAATTACCTTGGCTGCAACCCGGCCTTTGCCCGCGATGCGGGCAAACGCGAACCCGGCGAGGTGATCGGCCACGACGATTATGCGATGGCCTGGGCCGCGCAAGCCGACCGCTATCGGGCCGACGACCTGAACGTCATCGAAACCGGCCAACCCAAGCTCGACTACGAGGAACCGCAGACCACGCCGGACGGCGGAACCCTCTGGCTACGCTCCTCCAAGGTGCCGCTTCGGGGGCGCCACAACGAAATCATCGGCGTGCTCGGGGTCTATGACGACATCACCGAGCAGATGCGCGCCGAGGAGAGCCTGCGCGAGAAGGAAGAACGCCTGCGCCTGGCCCTCCATGCCGCGAATCAGGCCTGGTTCGACCTCGACCTGCCGACCGGCGCGGTGACCGTCAGCCCCAACTATCCGCAGATGATCGGCCACCCCGCCGAAGGCTTTGAGAGCAGCCTCGACAACTGGTTGAAGCAAATCCACCCGGACGACCTGGCGGGCTTGCAGGAGCAGATCGCCCGGTGCCTGGCGGAGGGCGGTCCACAAAAGGCGGAATACCGGCGCCAGACGGCATCTGGCGAGTGGATCTGGCTGGAAACGGTCGGCGAGGTCGTCCAGCGGGACGCCGCAGGCCGCCCGCTGCGCATGATCGGCATCCACACCGACATCACCGAACGGAAGCAATTCCTCAACGAACAGAAGCGCCTGAACCGGGCGCTCCGCCTGCTCAGCGAATGCAACCTGGCGCTGGTGCGCAACGACGATGAAATCCGCCTGCTCAACGACGTCTGCCGTCTGATCGTCGGCACCGGGGGCTATCGGATGGCCTGGGTCGGCTATGCCGAAGACGACCCCGAACGGACGGTACGGCCGGTGGCCCAGGCCGGCGACGACGACGGCTACCTGCGCCGGGTCCGAGTTTCCTGGGATGCACAAAGCGCGTACGGCCAAGGGCCGACCGGCAAGGCGATCCGGGCGCGCCGGGCAGAAATCAACCAGAACATGCTTACCGACAGCCGCCTCGAACCCTGGCGCGCGGCGGCCATCGAGCGGGGCTACCAGGCATCGATCGCCCTCCCCCTGCAACACGGGGAAACAATGCTCGGCGCCTTGTGCGTCTATGCAGCAGAACCCCATGCCTTCGGTGCCGACGAAGTCGAACTGCTCGAAGAACTGGCCGGCAACCTCGCTTTCGGCATCATCAGCCTGCGCAACCGCACCCAGCGCGAGCAGGCCGAAGCGGCCAACCGGGCGAAAAGCTCGTTCATCGCCAACATGTCGCACGAAATCCGCACGCCGCTCAATGCGATCAGCGGCATGGTGCACCTGATGCGCCGCTCCGGCGTCGGGGCTGAACAGGCGGAACGGCTGGACAAGATCGATGCCGCCAGCCAGCACCTGCTGGAGACGATCAATGCCGTCCTCGACCTCTCCAAGATCGATGCCGGCAAGCTGGAGCTGGAAGAAACCGCCGTCGATGCCAATGCCATCCTGACCGAAGCGGCAGCCATGGTGCAAGAAAAGGCACGAGCCAGAAATGTCGCCCTGATCGTCCACCCCCTGCCCGAATTCCTGCCGCTGCTCGGCGACAAGACCCGCTTGCAGCAAGCCCTGCTCAACTATCTGTCCAACGCCGTCAAATTCACCGAAGCAGGCCGCATCGAAGTGGCTTGCCGCATCCTTGAACGCACCGCCGGCGAGGTGACATTGCGTTTCGAGGTCCGCGACACCGGGATTGGCATCGCGCCCGAGGCCATGCCCCGGCTCTTTTCCGCCTTCGAACAGGCGGACAACTCGACCACCCGCAAGTACGGCGGCACCGGACTGGGACTGGCCATCACCCGCAAAATCGCCCAGTTGATGCAGGGCGATGCCGGTGCCGAGAGCGTCCTTGGCCAGGGCAGCACCTTCTGGTTCACCGCCCGGCTGAAACGGGCCGCAGCCCCCCGGGCAGTGACCGCGACCATCCCGCCGGACAACCCGGAGCATCGCCTGAGGAGCGAATACAGCGGCCGCCGGGTGCTGCTCGTCGAAGACGAGCCGGTCAACCAGGAAATCGCCGGCCTGCTGCTGGAAGATGTCGGTCTGCGGGTCGCGGTGGCGAACGATGGTGTCGAAGCCGTCGAGCAGGCCGGCCGGGAAAGCTACGACCTGATCCTGATGGACATGCAGATGCCCCGCCTGGATGGCCTGCAAGCCACCCGCCTGATCCGTGCCCTGCCGGGCTACGCCGCCACGCCGATCGTCGCGATGACTGCCAACGCCTTCGCCGAAGACAAGGAGCGCTGCCTGGCCGCCGGCATGAACGATTTCATCGCCAAGCCGGTCGAACCGGACCTGCTGTTCAGCGTCCTGCTCAGGAACCTCGCCTCAGGCGAGCAGACCTGAGCCCGAGGCGGCCTCGCCCCCGGACGGCCTGAGAAAAGCCTTCAAGCCCAGATCGAAATCGATGATGTGGTGCTCGACGTAAGCAACAACACGGCTGATCACCTCGTCGACGGGCAGCCGCAGGCCGAGCATGGTGTCGAGGTGAATTTGGGCGAGCCCCTCGATGATGCGTGAATGCGCCTGTTCATGCTCACGGCGTAAGGTTTCGGGCATGTCCAAACCGGCCATGAAACGCTCTTCGCGCACAAAATGATGATGCATCTGCCGGGTCAGGCGCGAGAGCGCCTCGCTGAACGCCTCCTCGTTCAGCCCCGCCTTCATGAGCCGCTCAAGCGAATGAAACAACTCGCTGTGCTGGTGATCGATTTCCGGCACACCGAGCAACCGGTGCTTGTTCATTGTCTTGCCCGCCATCAAGCCCTCGGGTTTCAGGACGGCAAACACTCAGAGCAACCGGTCCGGAAACACTGCGGCTTGTTTTTCAGTCATTAACCGGTCGATTGTCCTCCCTTTTTCGGGCCAAAGAAATATGACGAAAGTTATAACCACTCCAAAACAAGCCGGGAACTTCAGACAACTCGCAACCAGCCGTTCTTAAGGGCGAGCGCGAGGAAAGCCCGGGTATCCCGGACGATCGCTTCATGATTGCCCGGGAAGGCAGCGTCGAGGTCGGCGATGATGTCATCGGCTGTCCGCTCGCCATTGCAGCGCAGCAGGATTTCAGCCGCCGCCGGGTTGAGCTTGATAAGGCCTTCCGGGTACAACAGGATGTGTGCCTGCTGGCTGGCTTCATAGCGGAAGAGATAATGCGGGCTGAGGCGCGGGCGGTCGGATGGGATCATGGTAGCCATGCTCGCTCAGGGGGAGCGGCCGCCATTACCGGCGACCGCTCCGGGGCACGTTCAGCGAACGTAGACGTAGGCGGTTACTTCGAAGCCGAGGCGGATTTCGCAGTAAGCCGGGGTTTGCCAGTTCATCGTCTGTCTCCTTGATTAGGGTGCCGCACCCTGCGGCACCTGGTTGTCATCTTGGCCATTCTCTGGCCGGCTGACATCCGGGTATTCGCCAAAAGTCCCTCCAGATTTTCTGGAGGCAGGCGCCAAGGCCAGAGGTCACCGCGGATAGACCGGAGCCATCGGCCGGTAGGCGCCCCAGCCTTCGATCTGTACCGGGCAATGGGCAAGCAGCATGGCGTCGAGCATGCTCCACAGGATGTCGAGCTTCATCTGCAGGATATCGATCACCCGCTCCTGTTGCGCCCGCGTCGTAAAATGGCCGAGGGTGATGCGCAGGCCATGCACCACATCGCGCGGCGCTTCGTTCAGGCGGCGGCGGAAGTAGTCATAGCCGGCCGCTTCAATCCACGGGTAATGGTTCGGCCAATTGTCGAGGCGGGATTGGTGGATGGTCGGCGCGAACAGCTCGGTCAGCGAGGCCGCAGCGGCTTCTTGCCAGGGGCGCTGGCGAGCGAAATTGACGTAGGCGTCGACGGCAAAGCGCACGCCGGGCAGCACATGGCGCTGCGCGATGATGTCCTCGCGGCTCAGGCCGACCGCTTCGCCGAGGCGAATCCAGGCCTCGATGCCGCCTGCCTCGCCGGCAAAGCCGTCGTGATCGAGAATGCGCTGCACCCAGTGGCGGCGCACTTCGCGCTCCGGACAGTTGGCCATGATCGCCGCGTCCTTGATCGGGATGTTGATCTGGTAGTAGTAGCGGTTGGCGACCCAGGCCTGGATCTGGGCACGCGTTGCCTTGCCCTCCTTCATCATCACCTGGTAGGGGTGGTGGATGTGGTAGCTGGCGCCCATCGCCCGCAGGCGGGATTCGAACTCTTCGGCGCTCCACGGTGGCAATTCGTTCATGTTCATTGCTTGTCTCCGTTGGTGATCACCATGCCGTCCCAGGCCAGTTCGATGCCGGCAGCGACCAGTTCGGCACGTTGCGGCGAGTCCTCGTCGAGGATCGGATTGGTGTTGTTGATGTGGATGAGGATCTTGCGCGGCCTGGGGTAGCCGGCCAGCAATTCGATCATGCCGCCCGGCCCGGATTGCGGCAGATGGCCGATGGAGCGCGCCGTCTTGGGGGCGATGCCGAGATCGATCATCTCGGTATCGGTCCAGAAGGTGCCATCCAGCATCACGCAGTCGGAATCGGCCAGGAAGGTTTCGAGATGCGGCTCCATGGCGCCGAAACCCGGCGCGTAGAAAACCCGGTAGCCGGTCGCCACGTCCTCGATCAGCATACCCAGGTTGTCGCCCGGATGCGGGTTTTCGCGGTGGGGCGAATACGGCGGCGCCTTGCTGCTCAGCGGCACCGGCGTAAAGCGCAGGCCCGGGGCCCGTGGCACGACGAAACTCGGGCAAGGCTGGCCGGGATGGACGTCGATCGGCTGCCAGTTCACGGTGCAGAAGTGTTCCAGCACGTTGAAGATCGGATTGCCGGTGGTGAGGTCTTCCTGCACCTGCGGCGTGCACCACACATCGAGCGGCCGCCCCTCGCGCAGCATGAAGAGGCCGGTGGTATGGTCGATCTGCGCATCCATCAGCACGACGCCGACGATGCCGGTATCGCGCAAGGCCCGTCCCGGCTGCAGCGCCGGCTGGGCGCGGATCTGGCTCAGGATATCGGGCGAGGCATTGAACAGAACCCAGTCGACGCCATCGGCACTGACCGCGATCGAGGACTGGGTACGCGGTAGGGCCCGCACGCTGCCATCGCGCACACCGGCGCAATTGCGACAATTGCAGTTCCACTGCGGAAAGCCGCCACCGGCGGCGGAACCGAGCACAAGTATCTTCATTCACCCACTCCGCGCGCATGTCTTTGAGCCGACATGAGAAAAAACATCAAGCACACCTCATGATTTTCATGGCTCACCCCACCCCCTTCTGCGGTAACGACTGCCATCCATTGTTCGCCCCGGATGGATGGTGCATGGTTCAGCCCGCCATGAAGTCGGTGCATACCGCCTGCGCCGCGCGTTTGATCAGCGGTTTCTGGAAGCGCATGGTCTGCTCGCGCACGGCCACCGCCTGCTGAACCACGCCGTGGTGCGGCGAACGGCTGCAGGCCGGGTCGGTGTTGCTGGCATCACCGGTGAGCAGGAAGGCCTGGCAGCGGCAGCCGCCAAAATCCTTCTCCTTTTCCGAACACGAACTGCACGGCTCGGGAAGCCAGTCCAGGCCGCGGTATTTGCGGAAGAGCGACGACTCGTGCCAGATCCAGTCCAGCGGTTTTTCGCGTACCGAATCGAACTGCAGGCCAGGGATCACCCGCGCCTCCTGGCAGGGCATGGCCACGCCGTCCGGCGCCACGGTCAGGTGGATGGCGCCCCAGCCGTTCATGCAGGCCTTGGGGCGGCCTTCGTAGTAATCGGGAATGACGAAATAGATGGTCATCGTGTTGCCCAGCTTCTCGCGCCAGCGGTTCACCACGGCTTCCGCCTCGCGAACCTGGGCCAGCGTCGGCATCAGCTCGTCGCGGTTCATCAGCGCCCAGTTGTAGTACTGGATGTTGGCGAATTCGATGTACTCGATGCCCATCCCGGCCGCCCAGGCGATCATCGCGTCGATCTCGCCGATGTTCTGCTTGAAGACCGGCACGTTGAGCACCATCGGGAAACCGTGTTTCTTGATCAGCCGCGCCGCTTCCATCTTGCCGGCATGGGCCCGGGCGCCGACCAGCGCGTCGGTCAGCTCGGCCCGCGAAGCCTGCACCGACAGCTGGATATGCTTGAGGCCGGCCGCCTTGAGGGCCAGCAGGCGCTCCTCGGTCAGGCCGATGCCGGAGGTGATCAGGTTGGTGTAGAAGCCGATGCGGTCGGCGTGGCCGACCAGCTCCTCCAGATCGTCGCGCAGCATCGGCTCGCCGCCGGTGAACCCAAGCTGCAGCGCGCCAAGCCGGCGGGCATCGTCGAGTACCTTCTTCCACTCGGCGGTGCTCAGCTCCTGGCTGCCGTAATCCTCGAAATCGAGCGGGTTATTGCACCACGAGCACTTCAGCGGGCAACGGTAAGTCAGCTCCAGCGACAACCAGAGAGGAATCCCCTGGCCGTCCAGGCTCAATCCGCGATCTTCCTTGGGCATGGCCAACCTTTCGACGTAAGCGATGTGATGACCGATTGTTGCCCCCCCGCTGCGGGCGGGCGACCATGGAATCGGGAACCGGGGCTAGCGATTTTCAGGAGGCCGCCTCGCCAACGGCGCCCGGCTGCACACAAGGCCCCGGAAAGCGGCGAAAATCCGGCTTTCGCCTTCGCCCATGCCGCATGTCCATCCAGCCCTTCACCGCTCTTGCCTGCCCGCTTGACGGCGCTCCGCTCCAGCGCCGGGGCGCAACTTGGCAATGCCCCGCCGGCCACAGCTTCGACATCGCCAGCCAGGGCCACACCCACCTGCTGCCGGTGCAGCACAAGCGTTCGCTCGACCCCGGCGACAGCAAGGAGATGGTTGCCGCCCGCCGGCGCTTCCTCAATGCCGGGCACTACCGCCCGATCGCCAAAGCCGTTGCCTGCGCCGCCCTGGCCGATCTGCCGGCCGGCCGGCCGGCGGCCTGTCTCGACGCCGGCTGTGGTGAAGGCTACTACCTGCGCCAGCTGGCCGCCGCAGCGGAGAGCCGGGGCAGCGCGCTGACCGTACTCGGCCTCGACATCTCCAAATGGGCCGTTCTCGCTGCTGCCAAGCAGGACAAGCGCCCGAACTGGGTGGTCGGCACCAACGCCCGCCTGCCGGTACTCGATGCCCGCGTCGACCGCCTCCTGTGCCTGTTCGGCTTTCCGGTATACGCCGAATTCGCCCGCGCCCTGAAAGCGGGCGGCCAACTCCTGATGGCCGACGCCGGGCCCGACCACCTGCGTGAGTTGCGCGAGATCATCTACCCCAGCCTGAAGCCTGCCCGCGCAGCCCCCAGTGAGCCTCCCCCCGGTTTCACCGGGCTGGCCTCCGAAACCATCCGTTTTCCGCTCAGCCTCAACAGCCAGGCTGAAATCGGCGACCTGCTGGCCATGACCCCCCACCTCTACCGCGCCACGCCGGAAGGCCGCGCCCGCGCCGCCGCGCTGGACCGGCTGACAATGACCGTGGAGGTACGACTGCAGCGCTGGCTGAGGGTGGCCTGAGCGCGAAGGGGATGCGCCTCTGCCGCCGAATGCCGTCGCCGGGCCTAGCGCACCAGTAATGTCGGCCTGCCAGCCGCCCTGAGCAGATCGCTCGTCTTGCTGCCCAACAGCCAATTACGCCACGGCGAATGACTGTATGCCCCCATCACCAGCAGGTCGAAACTGCCGTCGGACAATTCTCGGGCAACGGCATCGGTCGGGTTGCCCGCCCTGACGACAGCGCGGGCCTGCACCCCGCCACCGATCAGGGTCGCCACGGCGGCATCCAGTAGTTTGCGATCACTCTTGCTCGGTTCGCCGATCATCAGCAGTTGTAGCGGCAAGCCACGTAGCAAGGGGCTATGCGCCAGTATGTCTACCCCCTTGCGGGCCATTCGGCTGCCATCGAACGCAAAGAGGATCTTCCTCGGTTCCCGATAGGTGCCGGTCACCACCAGCACCGGCCGGCTGGCCGAACGGACCACCCATTCCAGATGCTTGCCCAAACCGGCCGTGGCGTCTGGCCGCCCGTTTCGCCCCACAATGAGCAGACGGCTGCCCTCCTGCTGCTCAGCCAGGGTTTCCTCGACATCGCCATGACGCAGCCGGCTGTCAACGGTTGCAACGGTTGCAGCGCCTCCTTGCAAGGCGCGCGCCCGCAAGCCGGAAAGCAGCGCACGCCCCTGCTCACGGGCCAGACGGGTGCGTTCGGCATCCTCCCGGGTCAGCTGGTCCAGCAGCCGGTCCTGGGCATCGAGGCCGATGGCGCCACTGTGGTCCTGCTTGCCAGGCAGTTCAACATGGCGTTCAAGCACATGGAGCAGTTCGAGCGGGGCATCGAGACGGCAAGCCGCCCAGCTTGCATAATCGGTTACGACTTCGGCCAGGGGCGTGCCATCCACACAGGCAAGAATTTTTTCGTCGTTTGGCATCGCTGTCTCCTCAGTGGCCCAACAACAGGTCGTCGGCATCGTCCTTGTCGTGAACGGCAAATTTGTCCACCAGCGTGGCGCTGGCTTCGTTCAGGCCATGTACTTCAACCTCGGTGCCTTCGCGGCGGAACTTCAGCACGACCTTGTCGAGGGCGCTGATCGCCGTAATGTCCCAAAAATGCGCGCGGCTGACATCAATGTGAACCTTGTCCAGCACTTCCTTGTAGT
The DNA here is from genome assembly GCA_964562145.1 of uncultured Anaerolinea sp. Lineage (GTDB taxonomy): Bacteria > Chloroflexota > Anaerolineae > Anaerolineales > Villigracilaceae > UBA5195. The sequence goes on from CAZLSP010000045.1 coordinate 14,168, forward strand.
CGAAGGCATTGACAAAACGCTCGGCCGACGCAAAAAACACCTGGCCGCTGACCTGATAGCTGCGACTCAGGCCATCCTCTTGCGTGCGCGAACTGATGCGCAGAATCTGCCCCACCTTGTGGGCAAAGAAGAAGCCGGAGAGCAGGACCCCGGTGAGCACCCCCTTGGCGAGGTCATGCGTTGCCACCGTGACAATCACTGTCGCAATCATCACCACGCTCGAACTTTTCGGATGCTCGCGCAGGTTCCTGATGGAAGCCCAGTTGAAGGTGCCGACGGAGACCATGATCATCACGGCAACCAGGGCGGCCATGGGGATTTGCTTGACCCAGTCGCCAAGAAAAACCACCAGAATCAGCAGCAGCACACCAGCCACGAGGGTGGACAAGCGGCCGCGGCCACCCGATTTGACGTTGATGACCGACTGGCCAATCATCGCGCACCCGGCCATGCCGCCGATGAAGCCGGTCGCGATGTTGGCAATCCCCTGGCCGACACATTCCCGATTCTTGTCGCTTTTCGTATCGGTCAGGTCAGTAGGGAAATCCGTAGATGATGGCAAGGCCGGCGGCAGTCATCGCGTAAACGTGCCAGGTGACATTCATCAGTTCCGGCAATTGCGCCATGAAAATCAGGATAGCCAGGGCATTGACGAAACCGGTGACGACCGAGCGCGAGACGAAGCGCATCAATTGCCCAAGTTTCAGCCAGCCGGCAACGATTTGCAGCACCCCGGTGAGCACCGTGGCCGCCAGCAGGTAATCGAGGCCGTGCGACTTGACCAGCGTCACCATGACCAGCGCCATGGCACCGGTGGCAGCCGAAATCATGCCCGGCCGGCCGCCGAAGAAGGCAATCAGCGTGGCGATGGAAAACGAGGCGTACAGACCGACTTTCGGATCCACGCCGGCGATGATGGAAAAGGCAATTGCTTCCGGAATGAGCGCGAGTGCGACGACGAGGCCGGCCAGCAGGTCGTTGCGGACGTTGAAAAACCAGTCCTGTTGAACTTTATGGAATGACACCGTGAGCAATGCAATGGCCTCGACGGCCGTTGGGGTTCGGGAATGGCGCCGCCCCGGCATGGAGGCGGACGCTCGCCGGCAACAGATCCTCGCGGCGTCAGCCGCCGCGGCGGGAATCAATGCATCCGGAGTTGTACCAGCGGAAAATCAGGGCGGCGTGACGGCGCAGAAGTAGCCGCGCGGCAGCGAAGAACCGCGAAAATGAACGAGTCGCAGCCCCTGCCCCGCCGCGTCGGGAAGACGGGCACGGCATGAATGGTTGCTGGAAGGGATGGCAGCGGCAAGACGCATAAGCCTTATTGTGCGGCGCACAACGAGAACACGTCAAGCCAGCCGCGGGCGACGGGCTCAGCGCTCAGCGGGTGGGCGCTTCACGCGGCACCGCCCAGCCCCCCAGCAATGCCGCAGCCGCCAGCGAACAGACTGCTGAAAAGCCAAACGCGACCAGCGGCGAGAATGCCTGATACAGCCAGCCGAAAATGACGGAAGCGGGCAATAGGAAGATCCCGGCGGTCAGGTTGAACCAGCCGAAGGCCGTTCCCCGCAGCGCAGGCGGGGCAATGTCGGCCACCAGCGCCTTTTCGACCCCCTCGGTCGCGGCCATGAAAAGACCGTAGAACCCGAACAGAACGAAAAGGAAGACACCGTCGTGAGTCATCAGCCCTAATCCGGCGTAGAACAGGCCGTAGGCAACATAACCACCGAGGAGGAGCGGAACGCGCCCCACCTTGTCCGACAACCCGGAAAGCGGCGTCGAAAACAGCATGGCGACCAGGGAAACCGCGGCCCAGAGGAGCGGCACGCTCGCCTCCGGCACGCCCAGTTCCTTGGCCCGCAACAGCAGAAACATGTTGGACGAATTGCCCAGCGTAAAAATGGCGATCACGACCAGATAGCGTTTGAAGGCGCCGGGCATGTCGCGCAGGTTCCACTGGAATGGCCGGGTGGAAAGCGGGCGGCTATCGCGGGGTTCGCGCAGCGAGAGCGCCAGGGACACGCACAGGACGGCTGGCACAACCGACCAGAGGAAGATGTCATGCAAGGACATGCCGCTTGCCAGCAGCGCCGAAGCAATCAGCGGCCCGACAACGGCACCGGCATTGTCCATGGCGCGATGGAGTCCGAATGCCACGCCACGCTGCTCGGCCGCGACACTCCCGGCCAGCAGGGCATCGCGCGGCGAGGTGCGCAGCCCTTTGCCGATCCGGTCGGCGAAACGGATCAGCAAGAGTCCGGGCCAGCTCGTGACAAAGGCAATCAGCGGCCTGCCGAAAGCCGCCAGGCTATAGCCGACGACCACCCAGGGCTTGGCGTACCGGGTCCGGTCAATCACCACGCCGGAGAAGAGTTTGAGCAGGCTGGCCGTGGCTTCGGCAATGCCCTCGATGATGCCCAATGCCCGCGGCCCGGCCATCAAGACCGACGAGAGGTAAAGCGGAATCAGGGGATACAGCATTTCGCTGGAACTGTCGTTAACCAGGCTGATGAGGCCGATCAGCCAGACGGTTCGGGGAAGTTGTCGCAAGGTTTTCAGCATGTCCGTTTCCTTCAGGTTCGGAGGGTCAGCCACAACACGCCGCAGAGCAGTACACCAGCGCGGCAGCGATCGCCAGGCGGGAGCTCGGGGTCGGGGTCATGGATACGTTCCGGGGAGCTTGATCACGCAGCCTAGGTACGCAGCGTTGCAGCAAGGCGCAGCGGGTGCAGTAGCAGATCGATCGCATCGACGACACTGCGAGTCACCAGATCGGCCGCCAGGAGGCTCTCCTTCGCCAATCCTTCGTCCTGCAGCACCGCAATGGAAAGCGCCGCAGCCTGCAACATGAGGTGGTCATTCCAGCCATTGCCGATCGCCACCGTCCGGTCGTCGCCCAGTGCCCCAATGTAAGCCCGCTTGGCCTGGGTCTGCGCCTGGCCGGGCAGTATGCTCAGGCGGCAGGGCAGTTCGCTGAGCTGGCTGGCTGCGTGGCCGAAGGTATCCCCCGTCACGACATGGAGCGTCAGATGTTCGGCGAGCCGGCGCATGCGCCCGGGCAATCCGGCCAGCAGGACGCCATCCCGCGCCAGCGTGCCGTTGTAATCGAAAACGGCGTGCTCCAGGACGAGCGCGCCGCGGCCAGGAATCTCAAGGTTCAGCATGGATTATCCCTTTTTCATATTGGGCAAGGCAGGAAAAAGCCCAAACCGCCTTGTAGGTGTATTCGATGTTGGGCGAAGCGCCCGGCGCGCGGGCGAATCCGCCCCGGCCGGTCTGGCAGGCACCGAGCAACGAGCGTATGGCGCTCGAAAAACGCACGGGAATGCCCAAGGTCCGGCAACAACGCAGGCCGGCAAACAGCGCATCGAGATTTCCCGAACGCGACCCCTCGGTCAACGCAAAGCCCGTGACGGGCACCTGAAGGCGTTCGACAAATCCGCGGGTCGCCGGCAGGTCGCTGCCGCCCGGCTCGCAGCCGCGCAGGATGTCGAGTGCCAGCCAGGTATCCCAAAGGTTCGGGCAGATACCGAATCCCCCCGCGGAATGCTCCAGCGCACGCAACGAGGGCCCCACGTGCGAGCAATCATGGCCGGCGGCAAACGCATTTTTCAACCGGACGGCCACGCGAACCTGCTCCAGCCAGGCGGACAACTGCGGTGACGACCGGCCCGGGGGCGCCGGAATGGGCCAGCGTGCGATTTCGGCAAGCCATTGCGCTCCGGGTGGGGGGGATGGTGCCAAACACTTGAGCAGCCATGCCGCGTAGGAACGGGCCAGCAGATGCCGACTCTCCAGGAAGCCTTTCGCAAACCCGGCGATCTGCCCGCTGTTTTCAGGCGGCGCCCCCAGAAGATGCAAAGCCCTCACCGCATGGTAGGTATCCGATATGTTCGGTTCGTCGAGATAGGCCGAACGGTAAAAGCAAAAGCCGCCGCCAGGCGATTGCCGCGCCTGCAGGTAGCGAACCGTTGGCGCGGCCATGTCCGGCTGGCCGAATAGCGTAGCGAGACCCTGCATCAGGACAATGGCCGCTCAGTAATTTTGCCGGGCGGGAATCACCCCGCGGACACCGCCCCGCGGGTGCTCGACATCGCCGGCATAGCGCGGGATGAGATGCAGGTGAACATGGGGAACCGTCTGCCCGGCAACGCTCCCCACATTGACCCCCAGGTTGTACCCGTCCGGCTTGTGCCGCGCATCGAGCAGGGCCTTGGCCGGATCGACCAGGGCCAGCATGGCCTGGCGCTCTGCCTGGGTCGTTGCGAAGAAATCGGCCACATGCCGGAACGGGATGACGAGACAATGGCCCGGATTGACCGGATGCAGGTCGAATTTGACGTAGGCCAGCTCATTGCGCAGCACGATCTCGCCAAGGGTACAAAAGGGGCAGCTTGCCGGCTCGTTCATGATGCCTGAGCACCGAAACAGGCCTGGGAGCCGAGTTCTGCTTCGATTTCCAGCAGGCGGTTGTACTTGGCGATACGCTCGCTGCGGCACATTGACCCTGTCTTGATTTGGCCGCCGCCCATGGCGACCGCGAAATCGGCCATGAAGGCATCTTCGGTTTCCCCCGAACGATGGGAGATCACGAATCCCCAGCCAGCCTGCCGGCACAGGTGAATCCCGGCAATCGTCTCGCTGACGGTGCCAATCTGGTTGAGCTTGATGAGCGCCGCGTTGCAGGTTTTCTCCCGGATCCCGCGGGCGATGAACCGGGGGTTGGTCACCAGGATGTCGTCGCCGACGATCTGGATCTGCTCCCCCATCTGCTGGGTCATCCGCGCAAAGCCGGCCCAGTCGTCCTCGGCCAGGCCGTCTTCGATGGAAACGATCGGATAGCGCTTCACCCAGTCGGCGAACAGCGCAATCATCTCGTCGCTGGTTTTGTCGCCCTGACCACTGCGTGTCAGGCGATACTTGCCCTCTTCGAAGAACGAACTGGCCGCCGGGTCGAGGGCAATGGCGATGTCTTCGCCCGGACGGTAACCGGCACGTTCTATCGCCGCCACGATCAATTCGCAGGCCTGCTCGTTGCCGCCGTCGAGTCGGGGGGCGAAGCCGCCTTCATCGCCCACGGCCGTGGACAAGCCCTTCTCATGAAGGATTTTCTTGAGGGCCTGAAAGGTTTCGGCGCCGTAGCGAACGGCCTCGGCAAAGCTCGGCGCGCCCCGGGGCATGATCATGAATTCCTGGAAGTCGAGACTGCTGTCCGCGTGCTTGCCGCCGTTGAGGACATTCATCATGGGCACCGGCAGGTGGACGGCACCAACCCCGCCGAGGTAGGTATAGAGCGGTAGTCCACACGACCGTGCGGCAGCCCGTGCCACCGCCTGCGACACCCCGAGGATGGCATTGGCCCCCAGCCGGGATTTGTTTTCAGTGCCATCCAGGGCGATGAGCAAAGCGTCGATCGCCGCCTGGTCGGTGGCATTTCTGCCGAGCAGCACGCTGGCGAGTTCGGTATTCACGTTCTCGACCGCCCCCTGAACCCCCTTTCCCTGATAGCGCAACACATCGCCATCGCGCAACTCGGTTGCCTCGTTGGCCCCGGTGGACGCGCCCGAAGGCACGATTGCGGCCCCCGTCGTTCCATCGTCCAATACCACGCGGACACGAACCGTTGGAAAGCCACGGGAATCCAGAACTTCCAGCGCATCGACAGCTTGAATCAGACGTTTCATCGCAAATCTCCCAATCAGCATTTCCCGAACATCAGCGCCCGACCAGTACTGCACAGGTCGCATGGTGCATGACCTGCTTGGCGACCGAACCGAGCAGCCAGCGCCCCATCAGGCCGTGGCCGCGGTGACCGATGACGATCAGGTCGGCACCCCACTGTTCGGCGTCGATCACGATACGCTCGGCGGGGTGGCCGACCTCGATGGCGTAGTCGACGCTCAAGCCGAGTTTTGTGGTGCGGTCACGCAGGTGACGCATTTCGCGCAGATAGTGCCCGCGCGAATTCTCAATCACCACGCCGGTCTCCACTTCATCCCCGAATTCGGGCGGCTTGACCACGGCCAGCACACGCAGCGCCGCGCCATATTTGGTGGCCAGATCCAGCCCCAGGTCAAAAGCGTGCTGGGCAGCGTCGGAGCCATCGTAGGCAATCAGGATTTTCTTGAACATGGCTGTCTCCTAGGAATGGCCTGCCGTGCCTTCGGCCTCTCGGATCAGATGGCGCGGCAGGAAAAACGCGTTGGCGATGAGCGTCGGAATGACGGCGCTACCAATGACGGCAGCGACCAGGTAGGAATACTGGGTCTGGTCAATCACTTGGTGGGAAAGACCGAAGAGCGCCGAGATGGTGCCGAAGGTCAGGCCGGTCGACATGAGCAGCGTGGTATAGGTGGCTTCCTGCTTCGGCGACTTGTAGTAGCGCGCAACGGGATAGATGCCCGCGACTTTGGTGACCATCTTGGCAAGCAACAGCACCACCAGGGCCATCGGAGCAGCAACGATGGCCGACACGGAGACCAGGGAGCCCGCGCGGATGAAGTAAAACGGCGTCAGGAACCCGAAGGTCAAGGTCCGCAAGCGGCGAATCAATACATGGTCCTTGCCGACGGTACCGGCCAGAACCATGCCCATCAGATAGGCTGGGAGCACCGCCTCGCTGTCGGCCCAGGCCGCCAGCCCCCCCATGGCGAAGAGCCAGAAAAGCAGGAATTTGGCCTCCAGTTCAGAGGGGCGAGCGCCAAAACGCTTGAAGAAGCGGGGCGTCACCCAGGGCAGGATGCTGAACACGACCAGGGCGGCAGCGAAAAAGATGGCGGTCCGGTAGGTAAAGGGGGCAAAGATGAAGCCGAGAGCCAGGACGGTTGCCAGATCGGTGATGAAGCAGGCGGCGAGCACCGTCTTGCCGTAGTCGGTCGCGTTGAAACCAAATTCGAGCATTACCGCATACACCACCGCCACCGAAGTCGTGGACATGGCGATGCCAGCCAGCCAGCTCGCCTGGAGACTCCAGCCGAGCCCCCAATAGGCCACGGCGGCGCACCCGAAGAATGGCGCGGCGAAGCTGATGAGGCCAATCGCCATCGACTCCTTCCACTTGCGGCGCAGCACATGCGGGTCCAACTCCGCGCCGGCCAGAAAAGTCAGGACGATGGCACCGGTGCCCGCCAGAAAGCGCACCCAGGATTCGCTCGCCCCCAGGGTGACGCCGCCGATGAAGGCGCCAATCAGGAGTTGAGCGATGGCGCCGACAACAATCTCGGACAGCGCCGTCGCCACCCGCAGCCAGATGGAGAGCAGGCTCGCCGCGAGGGCGAGACCCAACCAGAGTGCGGCAAGGAACCAGGTATCGGTCATGCGTCGGGCTCCCCAAGAACGCCAAATTCGACTTCCGTTTTGGCATAGAAGACATGCACCCCTTCCTGCTCGATCAGCGCGAACAACCGTCGCGCCTCGTCTTCCGTGACGGCCATCACCACCTCCTGCGGCTGGTCGGCCAGCTCGAAGAAGTGAGCGGAATGAATGCGTCGATGATGACCATAGCCTTCGCTCGCGGCAACGATGGTTGCCCCCCGCACCCCCAGGTCCCGCGCCGCCAGCATCAGCCATTCAGCCAGCGGCTTGTGGCCGTGCCGTTTGTCCTGCTGGGTGAAGAACGTCAGCATGTAGCCTTTCATGGTCGTCTCCTCAGGTGGATTTCAGGAATTGCCAGGTGCTCAGCCCGGCAAAGGTGCTGAGCAGTGATCCGCTCAAGTGGGTCAGCATGACGCCCATCGCCCAGGCGATGCGGCCTTCCTGGAGCAGCGAGACGACCTCGGCCGAAAAGGTCGAAAAGGTCGTCAGCCCGCCACAGAAGCCGGTGATGATGAACAGTCGCCACTCGGGGGTAATTTCCGGTGCTTGTGCAAAATAGGCAATCGCCAGGCCAATGATGTACCCCCCGATCAGGTTGGCCACCAGCGTGCCCGGCGGCATGGTGGTGAAAACGGAGTTCAGCCGTACGCCAAGCTGCCAGCGCAACACGGCCCCGAGTGAGGCACCGAGACAAATCGCCAAAACAGATTTCCACACAGCGCATCTCCATTCGATTCGGACGAGCGGCTCAAGGACGGCGCGCCAACCCGTTCGACCTTTGCCTCAAAAACAAGTCCAGACTGTCATCCATGGCACTGGTCTTGTCGAACACATCAAAAAACGGAAAGTGGCCATAGCGAATGGACAGCGCAGCGCGAATATCGCTCTCGCCGCGACCTTTCGCCGCAAGGTACAAGGCAGATGCCAAGCCCGTCCGGTCGGCCCCGGCCTTGCAGTGAATCAGGAAGGGTTGGGGAATGCGCTCAAACAGCTTCTGAAGTTCCGTCATCTGCTCGATGCTCAGCGGGCTGCTGGCAGAGAACCCGTAGTCGACATGCTGGATGCCCAATTCATCCGCCACCGCGACCTCCTCCTCGTACCAGGACTTTCCGGGCTTGGCACCTCGCAAATTGACGATGGCGCGTATCCCGACCCGGGAAGCCAGCTCTCGAAGCTGATGCCCATTCAGTTGCGCCGAGCGATAGGCGACACCTTCCTCAATGGGATGAACGTTGCCATCCCGCTCAATGACCAGGTAGCCGACGCCGACAGCCGCCGCCAGCAAGCCGATCATGGCGAGGACAAGGGCAAGGATGCGCCGGGAGAGATGGAAAAGACGCTGAAGCATCAGATGCCCAACTCACATTTGTAGAGAACGGAACGCACATGGCCCAACTCATGCGCATGGTTATGCAGGAAGTTGCGCAGCTTCTCCTCGGTATCAACCAGTTCGATACAAAGCGGATGATGCGCCGGCGCACTTTCGGGATGCTGATGGGACAACCTGCTTCCGGGCAGATACCCGGCATGCACCGACAGGAGCAGGGCTTGGCTGATGTCCGCCCGCTTCGCCGCCTTCAGCAAATGGTGGCTCAACGCCGGGGCTGACAAGTGATGCCAGAATCTTGTCGGCTTGGCACGCGCCCCCTGGGGCAAGTAGAGACGAAGGGCAGTCAACTCATTCATGACGGTTTTCCTTGGCTTGCGAACTGTTTTTCGGCGCTACCGCTTCGGCCTGCAGTCGTTTCCGGTAGTCTGGAAGCTCCCCCAGCTTGATGCCTTCCGGCGCATGCTGATGCTTGGCATGGCCAACCCGTTGCGAACGGTAAATGCCGGTGTGCCCGGAAAACAGATAGCTGATGACGCAGGCGACGCCGGCAAAGACGCCGACTTCCGCCCCGAACAGCTCCATTGCCATCAGGGTCGAGGCAATCGGCGTATTGGCGGCCCCCGCGAAGACGGCAACAAAACCAATCCCCGCCAGGAGGGGGAAGGGCATGTTGAGCAGCGGGGCCAGGGAATTGCCCAGCGTGGCGCCAATATAGAACAGCGGCGTGACCTCGCCCCCCTTGAAGCCAAAGCCCAGGGAAAACACCGTGAAGGCCATCTTCCCGAGGAAATCGTAGGCCGGCAGCGGCTTCTCAAAAGCCTCCACGATGACCGGGATACCCAGGCCAATGTAACGATCCGCCGTAAAAACCATGACGACGCCAGCCAGAACCGCGCCACCGAGCAAGGGGCGCAGCGGTCCGTAGCGGACGGTCTGTTTGACCCAGGCACTGAGCGCGTGGGTGGCATCGGCAAACACCTTGCCGGCCAGCCCGAAGACGATGCCGGCCAGGACCATGGCGCAGAGCCCCCAGACCGTGACGCGGGGGATTTCCGGAATCAGGTAGTGGGTGTGGTGCACACCCCAGAAACTGCAAACCTGGTCGGCCACGATCGCCGACAGCGTACAGGCGAGCAGCGCGTCATAGCGTAGCCGGCCGATCGCCAGAACCTCGAGCCCCCAGACAGCGCCCGCCAGCGGCGTGCCGAATACCGATGAAAAACCCGCACTGATGCCTGCCATCAGGATGATGCGGCGGTCCTCATGCTTCAGTTTGAAGAGATGCGTAAACTGGTCGGCCAGTGCCCCGCCCATCTGGACAGCCGTACCCTCGCGGCCGACCGAGGCCCCGAACAGATGCGAAATGACTGTTCCGCCCAGCACCAACGGCGCCATGCGAAGCGGCACCACCTTCTTGGGGTCGTGGATTTCGTCGATGAGCAGATTGTTGCCTGCTTCGACATGCTGGCCGAGCTTCAGGTACAGCCAGCCAACGGCGAAGCCCGCCAGGGGCAGCAGCCAGATGAGCCAGCGATGGGTGTTGCGGGTTTCGGTCGCCCAGTCGAGCGACAGCAGGAAAAAAGCCGATGCCGAGCCGGCCAGGGCCGCCACAGCCGTGGACAATAAAATCCACTTGCCCAGATAGGGCAGCAGGTCAATTTGTTCGGGACGCTTCGAAGGCTTCATGCATGTCCAATCCGTTTTTTACACAAACCCGGACATGCAGAGAGGACAAGGACGAATGCCTACATCTTCCCGCCAACCCAGGAACCATGTAGGCATCATCAGCCCAAAGGGCGGTTCAGTAGGAGGAATGCCATCTCCTTGCGGCGATTCTAGCAGCAAATCGCCCTTCACGTGCGAATGGCGGCCAACCGGCGGCTGCTCAGGGATCGCCGGCCAGGATGTCGTCCCGCAGCTTGCGTAGGCCGGCCGGCATTTTCAGTGTGGTCCGGTCCCAGCCCTCGATCTCCAGCACCCGGTCCAGGCAATTTTCCATCACGGCATGCGCCTCCCGCCCGGCAGCGGCGATGGTCTGGTGCACCAGACTGAGAGTCTTGCCCTCGGTGATGCAGTCACGCTGGTAGCGGATCAGATGACGCAACTGGCGCAATTCGTTGGCCACCTGCCCGGGGCAGGCACACATGTAGATTGAGGCTTCTTCAACGATCTGGTGCAGCTGTTCGTCGGTAAAACGTTGTTGCAGGTCCATTCGATCCTCCCTGGAAATGATGGCAGCCAGGGCATGTTAGCGCATTCGCCCCGGCCGGACGTTCAGACCCCTGGCGGCAGCTTGGCCGCCATCATCGTTCTGCGATCCAACCGGCGGCCATCGACGATGAAGGTACCATCCCCGACGGCGTGCAGCAGGCGTCGCTCCCGGCGTTCCGGATCGACCCAGGCGGCCAGCGCTTCCAGCACTACGATGCCGTACGGCCGGACGATATCGATCACCCGACATTCGATGTTGGCCAGGCACGTGCCAAGCAGCGGCGCCGCGACCTGGCGGGCCGGCAGCGCCTTCAGGGCGAAGCGCGCGAACTTGTCCGTCTCGGCACCCGAGCAGGTCCCGATGCCGACCACGGTATCCAGCAGGTCCACCGTCGGGATCGCGATGACGCATTCGCGTTGCTGCTCCAGCGCGGCGAAGGAATGATTCCAGGGCCCGGTCGTAATGGCGAAACGCGGCGAGAAATCGAGCACCATGGTCCACGAAATGGTCATCACATTGGCCCGGCCCGCGGCGCAGGTGGTGACCAGCACCACCGGTCCCGGCTCGATCAGGGTGAAAGCCTTGCTCAGTTCGAGTTCGCGCATGGGACACCTCCGCCACTCCGGGCAGCCCGGGATCTGTTTTTCCGTCATGCCGGATAGCTTATACCGACCGCCCGGCCGACACGACTCTTCCCGGCCGATCCGCGCGTGGCGAACTAGCCTACCGTCTCGACGCATTCCGCCACCCAGCCAAGCGCCTTGATGCAGGCACGGGCGATGGGTGGCGACAGACCGGCATGGCCGGCCTGGGCGACCGGGAACCAGGTGGCTTCCGGCCAGGCGCGATGCAGGGCTTCGGCGGCCTGCGGCGGGCAGACGGGATCGGCCAGGCCTTGCACGATGGCTGCCGGTAGGTGGCGCAGGCGCTCGACGCCGGCCAGCAACTGGCCGGGCATCAGGAAGCAGTCGCGTGTCAGATAATGCATCTGGATACGTACCTTGGCCAGTTGGCGAGCATCGGGATCATGCGCGAGGGGGGCCTCGCCGAGCAGGGCGCGCTCGTAATCGAGCCAGGCGCGGGCGGCACACCGCGCAGCGCTCGGCGTGCCGCGCAGGACGCGGCGGGCGGTGGCGGCAAGCAGATCGCTCTGTTCCCCGGGCGGCAGGGTGCCGGCGAAGGCCTGCCAGGCCGGGCTCGGCGCCGGGCCACTGCCCTGCACGTAGGCGGCGATCTCGTACGCGGTGCTGAGGTAGAAGCCACGCAGCACGAGGCCGAGGATGTTTTCCGGGTAGATCTGCGCATAGGCCAGGGCGAGCAGGCTGCCCCAGGAGCCGCCGAAGACGATCCAGGCCGGGATGCCGAGCGCCTCGCGCAGCAAGTCCAGATCGGCGATCAGGTCGGCTGTGGTGTTGTCGCGCAGGTCGCCGAGCGGCAGGCTGCGTCCGGCACCGCGCTGGTCGACGAGAATGGCACGGAAACGCTGCGGATCGAACAGCCGGCGCTGGGCCGGCGTGCAGCCGCTGCCCGGCCCGCCGTGCAGGAAGAGGACCGGCAGCCCGTCGGCCGGGCCGATTTCCTCGACGTAGAGATAATGCCCGTCGCCGACCGCGATGCGGCGCGCACAGCGGGGCTGCACCTCGGGGAACAGCGGGTCGCCGCTCATCGACCGGCGGTCACGACTCGATCAGGCCGTTGCGCACGGCCACCAACGTCAGTTCGGCAGCGTTCTGCACATTGAGCTTTTGCTTGATGTGATAGAGGTGGGTGCCGACGGTGCTCGGGCTGAGGCAGAAATCGCTCGCCACCTCATTCACCGAACGGCCCTCGGCGAGTTTGAGGAAGACGGCCAGTTCCTTCTCGGTCAGCGATTCGACCGGATTGGCCGAGCCCGAGAGCTGGGCCAGGGCGACGGCCTGGGCGAGTTCCGGGTCGAGGTAGCGGCGGTCGCACGCCACGGCGCTGACGGCGCGCAGGAATTCCTCCGGCGCTGCCCGCTTGCACAGGTAACCGCGGGCGCCCAGCCTGAGGGCGCGCACCGGCACGATATCGTCGTGATGGGCCGACAGCATCAGCACGCGCGCTTTCGGTTCCCAGACGAGCAGCCGCTCAAGCGCCGCCAGGCCGCCGAGGCCGGGCATCGAGACATCCATCACCACGACATCCGGGTTCGATTCGGCGTACAGGCGGACGGCGCTCTCGCCGCAATCGGCCTCGCCAATCACGCTGGCGCCAGCCCCTTCGAGCAGCAGGCGAAAGCCGAGGCGGACCATGGCGTGGTCGTCGGCGAGCAGGACACGGACTCCGTTCAGTTTCATGCTTCTACCCTCCCCTGTGCCAGCGGCAGGCTGGCCTGGAGCACAAAGCCCCCGCCGGCCGGCGTGGCGATTTCGAGTTGCCCGCCGAGCAGCGCGATCCGTTCGCGCATGCCCTGCAGGCCGAGGCCGCAACCGGCCTGTCCGGAAGGCCGCCCATCGAGGCCGCGGCCGTTGTCGGCGAGCCGGATGTGCACTGTCGTGCCCAGCTGGCGCAGCGTCAGATCGACCCGGCTGGCATCGGCGTGGCGAACGATATTGGTCAGCCCTTCCTGCACGGTTCGCAGCACACACTGTGCCAGCGCGTCATCGAAAGTCTCGTCGGCCAGCGCGATGTGGCTGGCCAGGTGAATCGGATGCTGTCGGCGCCAGGCCTCCAGCGTGCGCTCCAGGCGCGCGGTCAGGCTTTGCCCGGCGCGCAGGCGGTGCAGGATGCGGCGCACGCCGTCCTGCATCTCGCCCGTCACGGCAACGATGCTCTGGGCGTGGCTGTAAAGGGCCGGCTGGTCGGTGCTGCGCTGAACGATGGCGCCGGCCAGCGCACGCACCGCCGTGATCCCCTGCGCCAGTTCGTCGTGCAGTTCGCGGGCGATACCTTCGCGTTCGGCCCGGCGCTCGGCCTCGACCCGGGCTTGCATCTGTTCGGCCACTTCCCTCGCCGTTTCGAGGCGGACGTTGTCGTCCACCGCGACCTTCAGGCGGTCGGCCATGCTATTGAAGGCACGCGACAGGCGGCCCAGTTCCGGCGAGGCGAATTGCGGCAGACGGGTATCGAAACGCCCCCGGCCGGTGCGGTCGAGCGCCTGCATCACCTGATCGAGCGGGCGCAAGGCGCGGGACAAGGCGCGCCGGGTGGCGGCGAACAGGCCAACGAGCAGCAGCAAGGCCCAACCGGCCAGGCCGAGCAGTTCGTCCCAGGCATCGAGCACGGCGCGGGAGGGGTCGGGATGCAGGCTCAGTTCATGGCCGGCGAACGGCAGGCGGCTGCCCGGCAGGTCGCTGGCCAGTAGCGCGGCGAACCAGGCCGGCGCCGTCCGTCCGGCCTTGTACGAAGACGGCGGCGACACATAGCGCAACTGGCCGGCGGCATCGCGCACCTCCAGTACATGGGCGCGTACCCGGCCGATGCTGGCGGCCACGGCGAGCAGGCGCTCGGCCCGTTCGGCTTCGGGCAGCCCCTGCAACTGGCCGAGCACGACCTTGAGCCATTGCCCGGAAACCCGCGTCGCCGCCTCGACCTCCTCATGCACGGCTTGGCGCGTCGCGTGCAGCCACAGTCCGCCGAGAACCAGCAGCAGGCAGGCGGCCAGTCCGGTGAGGACCAGGCCGACCCGCGTGTGCAGGCTGGCGTCAGGCAGGGCGAATACTTGCCGCATGCTCAGCGGACGCCAAAGACGTAGCGCAGGCCGAGCCAGGCTGCCCGCGGCGCGCCGGGCGAAACAAAGGTCTGCCGCCGCCAGTCGTCCGGATCGGCCTGGAAGCTGCCGCCGGCGAAGGGATTTTCGGCCAGCGCGCCGGCCGTGGCGTAGCGTCGGTCGAAGACATTGTTGACCTTGGCGAAGACCTGCCAGCCGCCGCCCAGCTTCGCCTCGGCATTCAGGTTGAGGATGGCGTAGCCGCCGATCTTGCCCGGCCCCTCGAAAGTGCGCACATTGCCCAGGGCATCGGCATAGGTTCCGCTCTGATGCTGGTTGTTCTCGTTGCCGCGCACATACTGGCTGGAAAAGGCCTGCACGTCGCCGCCGACACGCAACCAGCCGGTCGCCCGCCAGACCAGGCCGAGCTTGACGCTGTGTTCGGGCAGACCCGGCAGACGATGGCCCTTCTTGACGAAAATCTCGTCGTCCTGACCGGCCCCGGTGCATTCGGCCGCCGTGCCGCGTGTGCTGTTGTTGGCGGCGAGCAGGCAGGCGTCGGAACGGAAGGTGGCGAGCAGCCAGTTGTAGCTGGCAAACCAGTCGATGGCGCTCAGCTTGCCGTTGAGGCCGAGTTCGAAGCCCTGGCGCCGGGTCTTGCCGAAGTTGGTGAAATAGCCGGCGCTGGTCGAAGTGCCGACGAACAGGATGTCGTCGGTGTTCACGGTGCGATAGAGGCCGGCGTTCCACTGGGTGTTGCCGGCCAGGGTGCCGCGCAGGCCGGCCTCCAGGGTGCGCGACACGACCTGCTTCAGGTAGGGGTCGGCGGCCATTGCGTTGGGCAGGGTGCACGGGTTGGCCGGGTCGGCGCAGCCAAGTTCGATCGGCGCCGGGATGCGGTTACCCTGGCTGAAGCCGGCATAGGCGTTGAGGGCCGGCAACACTTGCCAGCTCAGGCCGAGGGCCGGGTTGAGCTTGCGGTAGCTGTGGTCGCCATCGAGGTTGGGCGCGGTGAGGGTCAATTCGTCGTGTGTCGTCACCCGGCTCTGGTTGTAGCGGGCCGCAGCAGTCAGGTGCAGGGCCGGAGTGATCGACCAGGTATCGGTGACGAACAGGCTGGCCGTGCGGGTGGTGCCCCACAGTCGGTTGGCTTCCTCGGCTTCGTATAGGATGTCGATGCCGCGCCCGTCGTTCAGCGAACCGAGTTCCCGGGTCTGTACGAAGCGCATCCGGGCCTGGTCCCACGAAGCGCCGACCGCCAGCTGGTGGACCTGGCTGGTCAGGCTCCACTGCACGGCGGCGCCGGTGCCAAGCTGGCGGGTCTGCGTCCGGTTGTGGGCGCCGCTCGGGGTCGTCGGGTCGCTCGCCCAGTCGTTCTCGTAATCGTCGTTCATGTCGCCGTTCAGCGTCCGGGTGCGCGTCTTGCGGACATAAACGCTGCCACTCAGGCTCTGGCTGTCGCCCAGCCACAGCTTGCCGTTCAGGGCGAGCTGGGTCAGGTCGTTACGCGTCTGGTCGGGATGGGTGAAAATCGCTTCGCGGCGCTCGCTAACCATTGATTGCGGCACCAGCCCGTTGCCGATCAGGCGGGTGCGGCCCTGGGTCAACGTCAGGTCGGCCTCGCCGGCACTATTGCGGAAGGACAGTTTGCCAAAGAACTGCTTGACGTCGGACGGCGAATAATCACGCCAGCCATCTTCGCGGAACCAGTCGCCGGCGATGTACCAGCCGAGCGCGCCGTTGTTGCCGCCGTACTCCAGCTCGGTATTGCTGCGCCCGAAGCTGCCGCCGGACAGTTCGAGCTTGCCGCCGGGATGCGTAAAGCCGCTCTTGGTGCGGATGGCCAGCGCACCACCCAGCGTATTGAGGCCGAAGACGGGGTTGGAGCCGGGAATCAGGTCGATGCCGGCGATCGCCGAATGTGGTATCAGATCCCAATTGACCGTATCGCCGAAGGGCTCGTTCACCCGCACGCCATCGACATAAATCGATAGCCCCTGGGCCGTGCCGAGCAGCGGCGAAGCGGTGAAACCGCGGTAGTTGAGGTCGGCCTGGTACGGGTTGCCCGGGGTTTCATTCACCGTGACAGCCGGCGCCTGGCGCAGCAACTGTTCGGCAACGTTGAGGCTTTCGATTTCTTCCAGGCGCTGGTCGTCGAGCGACACGACATTGGCCGGCAGGTGCTGGCGCGGTACGCCAACCCCGGCCAGCGGCGTGGTGCCGACCACTTCGACGGTAGCGGTGGTGACGACGGGCTCGGCGCGAGCCGGTGCGACAGCGGCGGCGATGGCCAGGGTCAGCAGGGTGCGGGGAGGGGTTTGTCTCTTCATGTCGTTTTTCTGAGTTTGTAGGTAATCGGGACGATGACCAGGATTTCGCTGGCCTCCAGCGCCTCCGGCAGCGGCGGCAGATCGCCGTAGCCGGCGAGCAGCGCTTGCGCGTGCTGGTCGAGGACATCGAAGCCGCTGGAACGATCGAGCGCGATGCCGAGCAGGTTTCCACGCCGGGCGACCTTGAGGCGCAGGCGGACCTCGCCCTCCCAGCCCCGCAGGGCAGCGATGCGCGGGTATTCGTAGCCGCGGGCGAACAAGTCGGTGAGGTGCTGGCGATAGGCGGCGAGGACGTCACCCTGCGGCCGGACCGGAGGGACGGCCTCGGTCGCGGCGACCGGCACCGGGGCACCGAGCGCCGGCATGGCGGCGGGCGCGGCCCCGTCACCGACAGCCTGGGAGGGAGTCCGGGCCGGCACATTGGCCGGCCCGGCAGGCTGCGTGACGCGCGGCGCGCTCCGTTGCACCGCTGCGGCGACTTGCTGCCGGGCCTTCGGGGGAACCGCTGCGGCGGGCGCGGCAACGGCTCGTGGTTCGGAATGGGCTGCGCTCGGGGCGCCCAGGCGGAGGGTCGCCATCAGCGTCGGCAGCGGTACCGGCAGTGCCTTGCGCTGCCAGGCCATGCCGGCGAACAGGGCACCGTGGAACAGGAGGGAGAGTCCGATCAACGTCCAAAGGCGACGATCCAGTGTCCGTGCCGGCCGGTCGTCGAGGCGCACGGCGGCGCTCATTGCTTGCCCTCCAGCACGGCCTGCTCGGCGGCCGGAAAGAGGTGGCCGACCGAGCGGCGATATTCGCTGGCGGCCACCGGCAGAGCGGCGAATTGCGGCGGCAGCGGACGGGCCAGCAGATCGTTCATGTCCAGTCCGTCGCGGGCGGCATCGCGCAGGGTCTGCGTCAGCCAGTTCAGCCAGGCGCGGGTCTGGCGCAGCGGCGCGGCATCGCGGGTCACCGCACCGTGGCCGGGAACCAGGGCGGTGAAGCCCGCATCGCGGGTCAGCGCCTCGAGGCGGTCGAGGGCGGCCAGCCAGTGCGCCACATCGGCGTGCGGCGTGGTCGGGGCGCGACCGTTGAAGGCCAGGTCGCCGGCGAACAGTACGCCGCTGGCCACGTCGAGCACCACCAGGTCGGCGCCGGTGTGACCGTCGAGGGCGATCAGGCGCAGCCTGCGGCCGGCCACCTCCAGTTCGCCGGCTTGCAGCGTGCGCGTCGGAGCCTGCACCTCGGTACCTTTCATCCAGTCGCCGCTCATCCGGAACAGGTTTTCGGCAAAGGCGTCGCCGTCGCGGGTAATGCCCTGCCGGGTGTCGGCCAGCGCGCCGATCGGCACATCGGCAAAGGCCTGGTTGCCGAGAAAGTGGTCGGGATGGTGATGGGTGTTGATGACCAGCACCACCGGCTTGTCGGTAACCCGGCCGATGGCCTGGCGCATCTGCTGGCCATAGCGCAGCGACGGGCCGCTGTCGATGACGATGACGCCCTGCGGTGCGACGATGAAGGCGGTGTTGACGATGTTGCCGCCATTGACGGTATCGAAGTCCTCGGTCTTGCCGATGAAGGCATAGACGTCGCGGGCGACCGGGATGGGGATCAGGCGATAGTCGTAGTCCTGCGCAGCGAGTTGCCCGCAGGCGAGAAGGAGCAGACTGGCGAGCAGGCGTTTCATGGATCGATCCTCGCCCGGAACAGGTTGCCGTTGTTGTCGCGCCCGCTGGCTTCCAGCGGGCCATCGACGACGCCGCGCTGAAGGGTGAATACCGGGTTCTCGCTGACCGGCTCGTAGGTCTGGACGCGCATCAGGCGCTTGCCGGCGGCGTCGGTGAAATTGATTTCCTCGATATGGAAGGCCGGCGTGCCGGCGATCAGGCCGGTATCCATCGGATGCACGATGCGCAGGCGGACGCGGCCGGCGTTCGGACCTTCCGACCACTGGCGGCCGCTGACTTCATTGAGGCGCTTCTGCCACTCCGGCGAGGCAGCGGCGGCCGACGGCGCGGTACAGCCGCCCCCCACGGTATTGACCCAGGTGCCGCCAACATGCCAGACACCATCGCCGGTCCGCACGGCGGCGCGCACCGGCGTCGACTGTTGCAGCTTGACGCGAAAGCCGAGGTAGGCCGGGGCAGCTTCCGGAAAGAACCGCAGCACCTGCACGATGGGATTGAAGTCGGCAAAGACGACCACCTCGGCAATGCCCGGCAAGGCCGTGGCATCGACCGTCACCGGCACCTGCATCGGGTTCTCGGCCGTCGACGGGGCGATCACCTTGACACGCGGATCGAACAGCACCGGCGCACCAGCGAGGAAGGTTTTGGCCATCTCGCCCCAGCGGGCGGAATCCAGCGGATCACCGTTCTCTTTCAGCGCAGCGGCCTCGGCCGGCGGCATCAGGGCCGCCAGCGCAATGGCGGCAATCGTCAAGGGATACTTCATGGGTTGTCTCGCTCCGTTTCGCCCTG
>CAZLSP010000046.1:0-33326 GCA_964562145.1 uncultured Anaerolinea sp.
TCGATGCGCGCAATCCGTTCTCCGGTTTTGCAGTGCGTGGAGACGATGATGACGCGCGCTTCGTCGCCGACCCGCAGGCGGATCATGTTCAGCCAGTCTTCGACCTGACCCTGCTGGACGCCGCGGCGCGGCTCCCAGACCAGCAGGTAGAGCGAGCGGCGGCTGAAGAAGAACTGGTGTGTGACGCGGTAAACCTCCTGCCCGCCGAAATCCCAGGCATTGAGTTGGATTTCGACCCCGTCTTTGCCGAAGGCAGGGTGCGGCAACTTCAACCCATGAATGTCAATCTCCACCCCGTGAGTCGTTCTTTCATCTTTCCTCGGCGCTCCTTCCCCCTTTTCATGTTTAAGCGCCTTTAGTAGCGTGGTCTTGCCGACGTTGCCTTCGCCGACCAGCACGAGTTTGGCTTCGTAGAGCGGTTCGGCGTTTTTCTCGAGGCTGCGGAGGTAGGCAAAGAGTGGTTCATAATTTGGTTCTTTACAAGCCTTGTATGCGCTTTGCAGGGCGGGGTTGAGAGGGTTGCCGCTGAGGTCGAGTTTTTCCAAATGCTCAAGTTGGGCGAGGGCGGGAGGAACATCAATAAGTTTATTGTTGTGTGCAAAAATTTTCTTTAATCTGCTGAGTTCAGAAATCCAATCAGGTAATTTTTCTATACCACAACGATAAACATTTATTAATTCAAGTTCGCGTAGTTCAGACACCCAAAATGGTATTTCACCAAGAGAAATTTCTCGATTTCCTTGAAGAACTCCAAAACGTAAAGCCCTTATATTAGTTAGAGTAGAAATCAAATTGGAAATATATTCGAGCGGATTCCCGCCAAAATTTAATTCCTGTAATTGTATAAATTCAGCAATCCAATCTGGCAATATTTTTATTTGATTGTTTTCAATGTCGAGCAGTTTTAACTGCGTAAGTTGTCCCAGAGAGTCTGGCAGGGAGGTCAGTTGGTTGTCGGAGAGATTCAGGGATGTCAACTGCGTGAGTTGTCCCAGGGAGTCTGGCAGGGTAGTCAGTTTGTTGCGGGAGAGATCCAGGGATGTCAACTGCGTGAGTTGCGCTAGCGCGAGCGAGTCTGGCAGGGAGGTCAGTTGGTTGTAGGAGAGATTCAGGGATGTCAACTGCGTGAGTTGCGCTAGCGCGAGTGAGTCTGGCAGGGCGGTCAGTTTGGTGTAAGAAATTTTTAGCGAAGTTAAATGCTTACATTTCCAAAGTAACTCTGGCAATTCAGAGAGTTTCTCGTTATCAGGGGTGTTGTAATCACCACCAAGTTCAAGTTCCGTTGCGCCTGTTTCCAGGGCCTCGGCGATTCGTTTTTCTGCTTCTTTGTATGCGTTATCTTTTGCCATGTGATCCGCCTTTGGGGTGCGCAGGGGTGCGTCGCGCCTGGTTGAGTGGGCCGGGTTCCAGCGAGGGTGAGACCCGTTGAACGGGTTCATCCGCCCGGTGTGGTGCGACGCACTTCCGTGCCAAGAATGGGGGCCATAATTACTTCAAATACTTCTCCATCCAGCGCGCAATATGCCCCAGGCGTGCAATCCGCCGGTCGGTGCGCCCGGTGCGTGACAGGCCGTGGAATTCTTCTGGAAAGCGGATGAACTCTGTATCCACCCCCAGGCGTTTGAGCGCCACAAAGGCCTGCTCGCCCTGCTCGATGGGGCAGCGCAGGTCGTTTTCAGAATGGGTGATCATGGTGGGGGTTTTGGCGTTGCCAATATACTTCATCGGCGAAAGGTCCCACCATTTTTGAATATCCCTGTAAGGCGGCTCGGCCATCACTTCGTATTCAAAAGTCCAGTTCAGGTCGCTTGAGCCCCACTCGCTGACAAAATTGCTGACCACGCGCTGCGCCACAGCAGCCTTAAACCGCTCGGTGTGGCCGATAATCCACAGCGTCATGTACCCGCCGTAGCTGCCGCCGGTGACGCCCATCCGCTTGGGGTCAATATACGCTTTGGCGGCCACAAAATCGGCCCAGGCCATCACATCGGCGTAATCGGTGCTGCCCCACGCGCCGTAAATCGAGCGGGCGTGCGCCTCGCCATAACCGCGTCCGCCGCGCGGGTTGCAAAAGTAAACCACATAGCCCTGCGCCGCTAAAAAGTAAAACTCGTGCATAAAAAACTTGCCATACTGCGTCAGCGGCCCGCCGTGAATTTCCAAAATCGACGGGTATTTCTTTTTTGGGTCAAACCCGGGCGGGAACATGATCCAGCCTTGCAGGTCGTTTCCATCGGGCCCCTTAAACCAGACTTCCTCTACTTTGGATAACTCTAATGCCTCGAACAGCGCCCGGTTGACACGCGTCAGGTGGCGGGTGGTTTGTCCATCGCTCAACTGTTTGAGATGGATTTGCCCCGGATCATGCATCTGTCCGAACAGGTAGGCCACCCGCGAGTGGCTTTTATCGAACGACGGCGAACCGACCGCCCCGCCCTCGCCGATGACTTCGGTGATTTGACCATTTTCCAGGCTGATGCGTTTAAGCATCACCGACCCGTGGCGCGAAGCCTGGAAGTAAATTGATTTCCCATCCGGTGACCAAAGTGGGGCCACCTGCTCCGGCGCGCCACTGTCACCGATAATGCTCACCTCGCACTGGATATCTGCCTGTGCTGTCAGGTTCTTGGGCGCTTTCGAGCCATCTGCCGCAACCAGCCACAGGTTGGTGTTGCGCCAATCTTCGCCTTCGCTCTCGCGGCCCAGGTAGGCAATCCACCGCCCATCGGGAGAGAAAACCGGCAGGCTCTTGGCCCCCGGCGGGGTCTTAATTTTGCGCGGGGCTTCCTCGGTGCCCAGGGTCAGCACGAATAAATCCATTTTGTCGGGGGCCTGGTCCGGGTCTTTGGCATGGTTCGAGACAAACACAACCTGGGTCCCATCCGGCGAAAAAGACGGGTCGGATTCGTCCCAGGCGTTGCCCTCGGTCAGGGGTTTTCCTTTGCCGGTGCGCGCGTCCATTAACCAGATGTGGGTCCGCTCGTGGGGCAGGTAGCCATACCCATCCAATTTGTAAAACATGCGCGTATATTGCCTCGAAACGACGCCCAGCTTCTTTTTCTGCTCATCCTTTTCGCGTTCCATCTGCTCCTCGTCCATTTTCCGCACCAGGCAGAGCAACTTTCGCCCATCCGGCGACCAACTGACGAGTGTAATTTCACCTTCAATCTCCGTCAGCGGCCGGGCCTCGCCGCCGTTAAAGGGAAGCAGGTAAATTTGGGCGGGCAGTTCCCGTTCCCCGCGGTTGGAGAGGAAGGCAATCTGGCTGCCATCTGGCGACCAGCGCGGCGATGAGTCGTTTTGGTTCCCGTAGGTGAACTGGCGTGGTGCGCCGCCATCCAGCGAGGTTGAAGTTACCCACAGGTTGGCGTATTTTTTCTCGGTCTTTTTGTCAACGCGCTGCTGGCGGAAAATGACGTGTTTTCCATCTGGTGAAATGCGCGGCTCCGCGAGCAACTCAAGCCGGTACAGGTCTTCGCTGTGAATGGGGCGTTTTTGGGCGGGCATGGCAACTCCTTTTCATGGGCAGGGTGAAACTGCACTCTCACTATTATATAAAGAATAAAAGCAATCGGGCCAGCTTTCTGGCTTTGGCCCCCTTTTACCTTACAGGGAGTTGATAAAATGTCATAAATTTCGCACATCGTGCTCATAATATATTACAATCATGCAAAGATTTAAGTTTAGTCGTATTGTTCCCTGCACAATTTCAAAACGCCTGCAAAACAGATACACCTGTTTTACAGGCACCCCATCCAGTGGAAGAATTTATTGATGAACCCAGACCGGCCTTCCCTACTTCAACTTTATTTGAGCTTTTTGCGCCTGGGATCGACGGCCTTTGGTGGCCCTTCGATGGTGGCTTACATCCGTAAGCTGGCCGTGGAACAGCGGCATTGGATGGAACCGGGGGAATTTAATAGCGGGGCAGCTTTTTGCCAGTTAATTCCAGGTGCAACCGCCATGCAAATGGCGGCTTATGTTGGCTTGTATTTGCGCGGGGTGCCCGGTGCGGCGGCCACCTTCCTCGGGTTTGGCAGCCCGGCCCTGGCTCTCATGCTGGCGTTTGCCATGCTCTACACTCGCATTGGCAGCCTGCCGATTGTTCTGGCGGTTTTTAGCGGGTTGCAGGCGGTTGTGGTTGCAATTGTGGTCAATGCAGCCTGGTCCTTTGGTAAAACCACCCTTAAGCAATGGAGCCAGGCGCTCCTGGCGCTGGTTTCGGCCGGGTTGTTCTGGTTGAATGTTAATCCGTTGCTGGTGCTGGGGCTGGCCGCCCTGGCTGGCGCTTTGTTCTTTGCCCCACCCGCCGAGGTGCGTGCAGGTTCGTCGGCCGCGCTGCCTTTTGCGAAAAAAGCCTTTTTTACCCTGCTGGCAGGGGTGGCCTTGTTCCTGGCAGGGTTGTATGCCTTTACCCCGCAATTATTTGACCTGGCAATTTTGATGATGAAGGTAGACCTGACGGCTTTTGGCGGCGGGTTTGCCTCTGTACCTGTCCTTTTTCATGAAGTGGTTGAAGTTCGGCGCTGGCTGGATGGCCCAACTTTTATGAACGGAATTGCCCTCGGTCAGGCCACGCCCGGTCCCATTGTCATTACGGCTACCTTTATTGGGTTTCTGTTGCATGGCGGCGCCGGAGCGTTGGTGGCAACCCTGGGCATTTTCCTGCCCTCGTTTTTGATGGTGGTGGGCCTGGCGCCTTTCTTCAACCGTTTTTCAAGCTCGGCGTTGTTTCACAAGGTCGTGCGTGGGGTGCTGTGTTCTTTTGTCGGCCTGTTGTTGTCGGTGGCGTTACGCTTTGGTCTCCAGGTGCAGTGGGATGTGTGGCACGTGGTTTTGGGCCTGGGCGCGCTGGCAGCCTTGCTGCGCAAGGTCGATATCCTATGGGTGGTTCTGACCGGGGCAGTCCTTTCGGTGTGGCTGATCCCGTAATATCAATTTTGTATAAGGAGAAAAGAATGAAATTTCAGACTGTACTGTCCCTGCTTTTGATCGTTGTTTTTGCACTGGCGGGTTGCGCCAGCCCGGCCACGCCCGAACCCGCCCCGGCGGCCGAAGCCGTGACTCTCAAGGTGTTTGCCCCCTCCACCATGACCGATGCGGCCAAAGAATTGGCCGCGACGTTTGAAGCCGCCAACCCTGGTGTGACAGTGGTCATCGAGTTTGGGCACTCGCCCACCCAGCGCCTGCAATTCACCGAAGGCGCTACGGGAGACGTTTTTATTACTGCTGCCCAAAAAGATATGGATGATGCCGTTGCCGACAAAACTGTTGCCGAAGGGGTCGCCAAAGTCTTTGCCACCAACCAGCTAATCGTGGTCCTGTCGCCCAAAAACGCTCCTGGCCTGCAGGCGCTCGAAGACCTGACCAAAGAAGGTGTCAAGCTGCTGATCGCCAACGAAGATGTGCCGGTGGGCAAAGTCACCATGACTGTGCTCGATAAAATGGACAAGCAATTCGGCGGCGGCTTCAAGGATAAGTTCAACACCAATGTTGTTTCCAAGGAACCAGGCGTCAAGCCGATTGTGTCCAAAATCAAACTGGATGAAGCCGATGCCGGGATCGTTTTCCTGTCCGATTCGGCGGCCGCACCCGAGCTGAAGACCATCACCATCCCGGCCGAGCTGAACGTGGTCTCGAAGCTGAACGTTGCTGCCCTGGCCAAGTCGGAACAACCTGAACTGGCTGCCGCTTTTGCCGATTTCCTTGTCTCTGCTGAAGGCCAGGCAATCCTGCAAAAGTGGGGCTTCCTGCCCGCCAAGTAACCTATGCCATACCACGCCCGCATCCATCGCCTGAGACCCTTGCTCGGCTTCCTTTTGCCGGGCGCCCTGACCGGCTTCCTGCTGGCTACGCCCTTGCTGGTTTTGCTCTTTCGTGGGGCCAGCGCTGGCATAGAAGGCTACCTGTCAGACCCTTCGGTGGTGGATGCGGCGCGTCTGAGCCTGTGGACGAGCGTGCTCAGCCTGTTGGTGACGCTGATCCTGGGCACACCGTTGGCGTATACCCTGGCGCGCTGGTCTTTTAAACATAAAGCCTGGATCGAGTTGTTCATCGATTTGCCAATCGTCCTGCCGCCCCTCATTGCGGGGATTGGGTTGTTGCTGACCTTTGGCCGGAACGGGTGGCTGGGGGCTTCGCTCGACCAGTTGGGGCTGCGCCTGCCTTTCACCACGGCCGCTGTGGTTTTTGCCCAGGTTTTTGTTTCAGCGCCCCTGTATATTCGCGCCACGCGCCTGGGGTTTGCCAACATTCGCCCGGAATTGATCGAAGCGGCTTACACCGACGGCGCAACCGAACCGATCCTGTTCTGGCATATTATGCTGCCGTTGGCCAGCCGCGCCATGCTCAATGGGATGATCCTGAGCTGGTCGCGTGCATTTGGCGAGTTTGGGGCGACGGTGATTTTTGCCGGTAACTTACAGGGGGTGACCCAGACCATGCCGCTGGCAATCTTCCAGGGGTTTGAAGTCAACCTGGGCACCGCCCTGGCAATTTCGCTGCTGCTGATTTTGATTTCGGCGTTCATCTTGTTTGTCATGCGCCGGGTCGAGAATGAAACCAACCTGTCCGTATAAAGCCATTTTCTGCTTGCAGGCCGGGGAAAAACAGCCTGCTTAATCCGTAATCGAAATAAAAATGCCAAACATCACCGCAGACAGGGATGTTCATCTCTTGTGGCTG
Organism: uncultured Anaerolinea sp.; assembly: GCA_964562145.1. Taxonomy (GTDB): domain Bacteria; phylum Chloroflexota; class Anaerolineae; order Anaerolineales; family Villigracilaceae; genus UBA5195. Next base: position 6,685 of record CAZLSP010000046.1, read on the forward strand.
GCGTAGCTTTCGGCTACTCTCTAATCATTCTTATTGCAATCGGAGCCGGTCTATGGGTATATTCAAACGTTCCACTCGCGAGTTCTTTGCCGAAGGGCGTAAACTGCCCGATTATTCGTTTTTTGATATGCTGCATGGGTACATCTATGGGCGCTGGACGTACCTGTACATTGCGATTGGCACCGGGCAGCATCCGCTGGCAAAGAAACTTGCGCCGCTGGCGGGCTGGTTTGATCGACAGCTGAAGAGAAACCGTGTTCAGGACCCGCAGCATGACGTCAGCATGGCCGATACTTATCATGGCAAGGCCTTGCCGCTGGAGGCCGCCCGGCAGCTGGTGTTGGTCAACGAAGAGATTAACGTCCCCGACCTTGAGCAAGTCATCCCCTATAAGCGGGCACGCTCCATCATCCTGAAAAATCCCGACCATATTGTGGCACTTAATTGCCCGTGCCGTTCGGCCAAGCCTAACCCTTGCCTGCCCATCGATGTCTGCCTGGTGGTGGGTGAGCCGTTTGCCAGCTTTGTGATGGATCATAACCCTGGCCAGGCGCGCTGGATTACCCAGCAAGATGCGGTCGCAATCCTTGAAGCGGAAGACCAGCGCGGGCATGTGCATCATGCTTTTTTCAAAGATGCCATGCTGGGCCGTTTTTACGCCATTTGTAATTGCTGTGCTTGTTGCTGTGGGGCCATCCATGCTCACCAAAACGGGACGCCCATGCTGGCTTCCTCGGGCTATGTAGCGCATGTGGATGAAGACCTGTGCATGGGCTGCGCCGATTGTGTCGATCACTGCCAGTTTGGGGCGCTTTCGCTGGGGGCGATGTACAGTCAGGTGAACGCAGAAAAGTGTATGGGTTGCGGGGTGTGCGTGGAAAAATGCCAGGTGGAGGCCCTTTCGCTTGTGCGGGACCCCGCCCGAGGAGAGCCGCTCGAAATCCTGGCTTTGATGGATAAAGCCGCCGGGTAATTCTCCATCGTTTAACGGAATCAAAAAGCGGGCCGGATTTCAATCCAGCCCGCTTCTGGTTTGTTCTTTTATTGTGGCTGACCGCTGAAGATAAAAAGGACAATCGGCAGGCAGACGCACAGGCACAGGAAAAGCACTGCGGCAATGCTGCACCCAATCACCCATTTGCGGGTATTCGATGGTTTTTGGGGCTCGTCGAAGGGGTTCGCGCTGATGGCGGGTTCGTCGGGCCGGGCAAAGGCGGGCGGTTCGGTATCAGGCGGGGCAGCTTGCAGGTTCATGTCGGTTTCCATCTGTTCGACAGCGGTTTTCGAGTCGGCCAGGCTGGTGCCGAAATATTCACGATGAAGCTGGATGGCTTTGAGCTTGTTGCCGTTGCGAATTTCTTTTTTGACAGCGTCCATGGCCTCGGCGCTACTCTGGAAGTTGCGCAGGGCGGCAACGGTCATGCCAGCGCCGCTGACGATGGTGGCGTCAGCTGGAACGATGACCGGTTGCCCGGCTTCGAGCGCTTCGACAGCGTCTTTGGCTTCTTTTAGCCCGACACCGGTAATCTCACGGTAGACCTTAATGGCTTCAATTTTGTTGCCCTGGGCCACCAGTTCGCGCACTTCGCGAAAGCTCTCAGAGTCGGCGGCATTGATGTTCATGTTGCCGCTAAACAGGTCGCGGTCGATGCGCACAGTGGGCGGCAAAGCCTCGCTGGGAGCCTGAACGGGGGTGGAGCAGTAGGGGCAGGTGCGGTCGCTGGTATCGATGGTTGCGCCGCAATTGGGGCAGGAGATTTGAGACATGGCTATTCCTTTATGCTATATTTCTCGATTTTTTTCTGGTTGGTGGTCACATATAGCTTGCCCTGGTCGTCAAAAGCCAGGCCATAGGCAACATACTGAACTTTGAAGACATCGATGTAGCGTCCATCGCTGCCAAAGACCTGGACGCCTTTAATGTCACTGATGAAGACGCGGCCTTTGCCATCAACTTCAATCGCCAGCGGGGCGCGGAATTGGCCGGGTTCATCCCCGTCGGAGCCAAAGCGGTTGATGTACTTGCCTTTTGAGTCGTAGACAAATACGGCATTGTTGAACGTGCCCAGCAGATAGACATTGCCCAGGCCGTCTACCGCAACCAGGGTGTCCAGTTCTGGGTCGTTGGTGATGCCAGAGACAGGGGCGATGATGCTCTGGAGCACTTCGCCTTCAGGGCTGATCCACAACAGGTCTTCGCCATTGGCAATGGCGACCAGCGTGCCATCGGGAGCGATATCGAGATTATCGATGCGGTCATCGACCTCAATATCCCCCAGCGGGTTGCCTTTTTCGTCAAAGCGCAGAATTCTCCCAAAAACGGGGATATAGACGGTGCCATCGCGCCCGACGGCCAGGTCGCCAAAATAGGGGTTTGTCAGCTCTTCGGGGATGATCCACTGGGTGATGAACTTGCCCTCGGCATCGAAGACCTGTACCCGGCCATCGTCATAATTGGCGGCGTAGATGTTCCCGTTGGACGGGTTAACGCCAATGGCGCGCACATCGCCAAAGAGCCCCGGGCCGGTTCCTTCGCCGCCAAAGGAAAGTTCCTGGGTGGCGAAGCCGTTGGTGACCACGCCGGGAATCTCGACGCCTGGGATGTCTATCGGGATCTCGATGCCGGAGCTTTGCAGCCCGCCAAAGATGGCGGCAAAGATGCCCAGGCTGCCCAGGATGGGGATAAGCACCCCGGCCAGGATGGTCAGGGTCAGGACGGTGACAAAACACCCAACGGCGCGGCCAATACTGTTGGATGTTTTGCGATCCACCTGGATGACCGGGGTGCTGACCACGCTGACGGCTGGCATACCGGTAAAAGTGATGGGTTGGCCCGAAGCCAGCGCCCCTACCGATTGGCGGGCCGCAAATTCATCGGCCCCGGTGATTTGGCGGTACAAGGCCACTGCACGGTCCATCTCGCCTGCTTCGGCCAGGTCTTTCACTTCTTTGATGCGCCGGGCCTGGTTAACCAGCCCCCCCATATCCCCCATTCCGCTGAGGGTGAAGTTGCTGGGTTTGTTGGAAAAAGATGGTTTTGCGCGCAGGTTTTCGGGAACAATAACAGAGCTACTGCAATAAGGACAACGGATGATTGGGTCGCTTCCCTGGTAATCTAACGGCGCGCCGCAATTGGGACAATTAAACGTCTGGGACATTCTTTTCCTCTCCTCCTACACTTGATATGAGTATTTTAGACTGTTTTGGGCGAAATTCAAGGAGGAAGATGATGGGCCGTTGGTACTGACAGGGTATTAAAAAGTCTTTCCTCTTCCATCTTGGGTAGATGAAAGAGGAAAGAAAAAAGAAGGCACAGTCCGTTTTATTCTTCTTTGCGCAGCGCCGGGAACAACAGCACTTCACGGATACTGCGATTGTTGGTCAGCAGCATGGTCAGGCGATCGACGCCCATGCCGAAACCGCCGTTGGGCGGCATTCCGTACCGCATGGCTCGCAGGTAGTCTTCATCGAGCGGGTTCTTTTCTTCTTCTTCATCGGTGTAATCGCTTTGCATATCGATGAAGCGCTGTTCCTGATCGAGCGGGTCGTTCAGCTCGGTGAAGGCATTGCACAGCTCGAACCCGGCCACATAGCCCTCGAAGCGTTCCACTGTCAGCGGGTCGCCAGGCTTGGGTTTGGCAAGCGGCGAGATGTCGCGCGGGTAGTCGTACAAGAAGGTCGGCTGGATCATGGCCGGTTCGAGGAATTCTCCCAGCAGAAAATCGATCAGCTTGCCGCGAGTTACATGCGGGTCGGGTTTTTTGTTGGGGTGCTGGGTCACAATTGCCTTGAAAAGCGATTCGGCGGTAGGGTGTTCGGCAATGTCAATCCCGCTGGTGTCGAGGATGCCCTGGCGCATCTCTACCCGCCGCCACGGGGTGGAAAAGTCGAGCTCGTAGACCTTGCCGGGTTCTTTTTCGAAGCTAAATTTGCGTGTGCCAAAGACAGTATCGCATACGTAGGCGATCATGTTTTCGGTCAATTCCATCACTTTGAGATAATCGGCATAGGCGCAATAAAACTCAAGCTGGGTGAACTCAGGGTTGTGTTTGAAGGATACACCCTCATTGCGGAAGTCGCGGCCAATTTCGTAGACACGTTCCAGGTTGCCAACCAGCAGGCGCTTAAGATACAGCTCGAACGAAATGCGCAGGTACATGTCCTGCTCCAGTTCGTTGTGATGGGTGATGAAAGGACGCGCCGCCGCGCCGCCATAAAGCGGCTGCAAGATGGGCGTTTCCACTTCCAGGAAGCCGTTGTTGTCGAGAAAGCCGCGCAGGGCCTTGATGATGGCCGCCCGTTTGCGGAAGGTCTCACGGATATGCGGGTTGACCGCCAGGTCGGCATAGCGTTGGCGGGCGCGTAGTTCGGGGTCCTCGAGGGCAGCATGGCGCACCACCGTTCCATCTTCGAGGGTTTCGTCCTTGGCTGCCGGCAGCGGCGAAACCGATTTGGCCAGCAGTTTGTAGTCGTGAACCAGCAGGGTGGCCTCGCTGGTTTTGGTGCGCATCATGGTCCCGGCAGCCTGCACAAAATCGCCGATATCGAACATCTTATTGAAGAAATCGACTTTTTCCTGGCCCAGTTCATTGACGCGGATAAAAAGCTGGATCTTGCCGTCACCATCTTCGATGTGCGCAAAGGTCAGCTTGCCCATGGGGCGTGTGGCGCGGATGCGCCCGGCCAGGGTGGCGCGCACCTCGGCCGCCGGGGTGCTGGCAGCCTCTGCCGCCTCGAGCGCCGAAACAGCCTGCGCGCTGGTATGTGTGCGCTCGGCGCGGGTGGGGTAGGGTTCAATCCCCTCGGCGCGAAGCTCTTCTATTTTTTGCAAACGGATTTTTTCGAGATGAGTATATTCTGCCATATGATTTCCTTGTTACCCCCGCTGGCCTAGCTTCGCCGGTCGGCCGGGAAGGCGGGTGCAGGGTGGGGGTCGGGTAATAAAAAAGCCCCGCGCCAAGGCTCCCGGCTTTCGCGGGGCCTGCGCGGGGCTTCAATTGACTGCCCCAGTCTCCTAGGTGGTCTTCAAAACCGTGACTTTGAACGAGCCGCCGGGCGCGTCCACAGTCACCACATCGCCAGGATGGTGGTTGAGTAAAGCCTTCCCAAGCGGCGATTCGTTTGAAATCTTGCCTTCGCGCGGGTTGGCTTCTGCCGCACCCACGATGGTATATTCTTCCGGTTCGCCATCTTCTTCTTGAATGACCACGGTATCGCCAACCTGAACCAGGGTTGGATCCATGTGTGCTGTTGAATCATCGATGATGTGCGCCGCTGCCAGGATAATTTCCAACTCCTGAATGCGGCCTTCAACAAAGGCCTGCTCGTTTTTAGCGGCCTCGTATTCAGCATTCTCTATGAGTTCGCCGCCTTCCATGGCTTCATGCAGGCGCTCAGCAACTTCCTGGCGTTTGGCGGTGCGCAGGTATTCGAGCTCCTCTTGAAGCTTCTGGAAGCCGTCTTTGGTCAAATATGTGGCAGGCATGTGCTATCAACCCTGTCTATAAGATATGTTGCATCTCTAATGAGATGCAACTGGTTAAACGAACCGATTCCCGTCCGTTAGTGCGACTAATATATCATTAATTCAGGCCAAAATCAAGCGCCCGTCTCGCGCTCCCACAACGTGAGACCGCTGCCCTGCCGCACATACTCCTTAATTTTCTGGCGCATATCACGCACATCGGCGAAAAGCGAAGAAATTTGGGATGCGTGGGCAGCAATTCCCTCCTGCCAGGCGGCCAAACCCTGGGCCGAGATGAAGAACGGTTTCCCGGTCATCTTCAAGGTAGCCGGGGCCAGCTCCTCGGGGTGGTTGAGCAGGTAAGGGATATCGGAGTAATACCACAGCGGGCGGCCCAACGATTCCACCGCCTGGCGTGTGATAACGTGATCTACGTGGCTGCCAATTGCCATTGGGCATACCACCGTATCATATTGGGTCAACCGTTGCTGGATCTGTAGGGCAACCTCTTCTACAATCTGTGCATCGCGCGCATGAATGGGGTCGAAAACATCGCGCGTGTACATCAATGAGCCCGTATTGGTGCGACGATAGATGGCATCCACCGAATTCAGGTGCTGCACAGTCGCGCCTACGCGCCGGGCGGCGTTTTGGTCTTCAATGCGGCGCAAAGTCACCGTTTCTTGGGGAGTGCCTGTTTTCCAAACGGTGTGAATGCGAGTAATCAGGTTCGAAACCGGGCCGGGGGGCGGGTCGCCCGCCATAACCGTCCAAATTTCAACCGGAATGCCGCTATGGGTTTGTTCCCATATCAGGCCGCCGCAAGATAACACGGCATCGTCAAAGTGGGGGGAGATATAAATCCAGCGCATATTCTCCCCAAGCATAAGGGATTTTGAAGTTGGCAGCATGGCAGTACCGTAACAGATGAATAGGAGGAAGGTATCGGGCGAGTGGCGGGTTGCAATGAGATTCCCATCGGCCGGGGCCGGTTTCGCCGTTAAACGGACAGGAAGCTAATCTAAAGGTTGCTCGTTAATAACCTGTGCTGCTAGCTTTTGCAGCACCTCGGCATCGGCCGGGTCGAGATGACTTTGCTCCCAAAATTTCCCAAGCAGTTCCAGCGGGGTCAGGCTGGCAATGGTTTGGTCGCCGGGTAAGCGGATGCGGGCCTCGATCTGCGGACGCTTGACGAGGTGAAACTCAAAAGCCCCGGCGGCATAGTCGCGCAGTTCGGCCTCGTGGATGAGTTTTTCAAAGTCACGCGGGTACTCAATGGTCAGCTTGACCACTGCATCTTGCATCCGCGCCGGGTCGGGCAGGGCAGCTTTTAACTGCTCGGTTACGTTTTCTGAGTTTTCGAGCCGGGCCCAGGCCTCTAAAAATGGGCGTGTGCCGGTCAGTTTATGCCAGTTCACCGTGGTTTTAGATTTTTGTACATCGGCAACGATGAAGAATTTGTCATCGTGCGCCTCGCCAAAATCGACCCGTTCGATTGAACCGGGGTAAATGACCGGCGGGTGGGCGTAAGCAGTTTTATCTGTGCGGTCGGGGCCGGGGCCGTTGAGGTTTTGTGGCTTGTGGATGTGCCCGAGCGCCACATAATCCAGGCGGGGATCTTTAACCAGCGAGCCGGGCAGCACCAGGTCAGAACCCAGCATCACCATGCGCTCTGCGCCAAAAATCGCGCCCTGTACCGAGGCGTGCGCCGTCAAGATCAGCGGCAGCGCCGGGTCGGCGCGCTCGATAAATTGGCTGACCAACTCGGTCAGGCGGCTTTCGATCTCTGTGTAGACTTCGGTTGAGTCGGTTTCAGTGGCTGCCATCAGCCCGGAGCGTGAGATCCATGGCAGGCCAATGACCTGCGCCGGAATGCCCAGTTCTTGCGGGGTCAGCAGGCAAGGTTTTGAGATGACATGCACATACGGCACTTGCAGCGTGTCAAATTCTTGAATGGCGTGCGCCCGGCCGATCGAGGGGGACAGGTCGTGATTGCCAACCAACAAAATGGTCGGGATACCGGCCTGGGACAGGCGCACGATGCGTTTGCCCCATTCGCGCTGGAAGGTGGGCGCGGGGGTACGGTCTTTGTAGGCATCCCCGGCAAAAATAACCAGGTCAACCTTTTGGGTGGTGGCCGTTTCGACGATGACATCCAGCGACTTGAGAAAGTCGAGCACCCGCAGCGGCAGGCCGCTTTGCGGGTCGTGGCGGCCATAATTGGCCATATCAATGTGGGCATCGGCAAAGTGTAGCAGTTTCATGGGTTTAGGGGGCAACACCCCATTCGCTCAGTTTTTGGTTGGCGGCAGCAAATAAATAGTTAAGGCGCACGGCTTCGCGCATATCTTTGATGGCCAGGGTCGAGTTGCCCAGCGCGTAATAGGCCTGCCCGCGCCAGTACAGGCTTTCTTCCAGGGTCGGTTTGTCGATGGTGGCAAAGGTGGTGTCTGCCAGGTTAACCACATCCTGGTAGCGGCCGGTGTAGAAATAGGCCCAATATGGGCCGGTCTGGTACCACATGATGCGGTAGGGGCGTTGTTTGTCGTCGGTGCCCAGTTTGGAATATTCCTGAAAGGCTTTGTCGTAGGCCTGTGCGCCCTGGCGGAAGAAATTATCGGCTTCGCTGGCCGAGGAGCCCATCAGGCCCTTGGCAATTTCGACGGCGCTGGTGCCTTTGTTAAACCAGGCAAAAAAGCCATCCATACCGGTTAGGGTTTTAGTTTCTGCTTCGGCGATTTCGAGGGCGTGGCGGCGCGACCAATCCAGGTCGTACCAGTCGCCGAGCAGTTGAATCACTTCCTGCTTACGGTTAGCCGGGTAAACGACCATGAACAAGTAATTGAAGCTGCGCCAGCCTTCCTGGAAGGTTTCATATTTGCTGACCAGGTTTTTGCCGGGTTTCAGGTAGGCATCCTGGACGATGAAACCTTTTTGGCCTTCATCGTAGCCGGTGACAAACAGGTAATGCCCCAGCCACGAAACTTTGCCGGTATAGTCGCGCTCGTAATAGCCTTTTTCGATCATGATTGGGAAACCGGCTGCCAGCAGGCGTTTGAGCAGTTCCATGTCGCCGCCGTAGCGCGAGAGTGCGCGGAATTCGGTTTCATCGTTTACGAAATTCTCCATCTCGTAGAGCATCACGTTTTTGTCAGTTTTACCACGGTCGATGAAGGTTTTTTTAGGGTCATTTTCGCCGGGTTTAATAATCTCAGCGATTTGGTCGCGCACGTCTTTGGTTTGGCCAGGTTGCCCGGTCCAGCCCCAGAATTTGAGCGCCATGGCCAGGTTGGCGGGGCCGCAGTAGTTCCAGCGGTTGTGCTGGTCGACGTACTTTACACCCGGCAGGGTGACAACTTTGGGTAGCGGGGTGGTTGTAAGGGTGGGAGTGGGAGTCGGCCCGGCTTTGGTAGGGGCCGGTGTGGCGGTAGCCGGGATACGGGTGGGGGTGCGCACCTGGGGCGGGGGCAGGGTGGCGGTGTTGTTCGAGTCCGCAGCCGGGACGAATACCGCTTCATCCGGCGGCCGGAAGAAATATACAATGCGGGTGCGCAAGGTGTCGAGCCGCCCCGAAAGTCTCTGGTTGACAAAAGGAATGTTGTAAACGACTACTGCCAGGAGCAATATACCGATAAGGGAAAGCAGGATACGGGTTATCTTGTTTTTAGGCATGAGCGCATTATAACGCAGTAGGGGCGCAGCATTGCTGCGCCCCTACTCATGGGTCAAATGGATCAGGCGTCTTTAACTTCGCCGTCCACCACATCATCGCCAGCGGGCGGGGTGGATGGGCCACCGGGCTGCGGTTGGGGCTGGCCCTGGCCGTAGAGTTTTTCACTCAGTTTGTAGAAGGATTGCTCCAGGTCCTGGCTGGATTTCTGGATGCGTTCGAGGTTATCGGTGCCCAGGGCCGATTTCAGGTCGTTGACCTTGGATTCGATTTCGCCGCGTTCGGCCGACGGAACTTTTTCGCCCAGGTCTTTGAGGGCTTTTTCGGTCTGGTAGACCAGGTTGTCGCCCTTGTTGCGGGCTTCGATCAACTCGCGGCGCTTCTTGTCTTCGGCTTCGTGGGCCTGCGATTCTTTCACCATGCGGTCGATGTCGCCCTTGTTCAGGTTGGTCGAAGCCGTAACGGTGATTTTCTGTTCCTTGCCGCTGGCCTTGTCGCGGGCGGTGACGTGCAGGATGCCGTTGGCGTCTATGTCGAAGGTGACTTCGATTTGCGGCATGCCGCGCGGCGCCGGGGGGATGCCATCGAGACGGAAGCGACCCAGCGACATGTTATCACCAGCCATAGGGCGTTCGCCCTGCAGGATGTGGATATCGACGGCGGTCTGGCTGTCGGCTGCGGTGGAGTAAGTTTCGGTCTTTTTAACCGGGATGGTGGTGTTGCGTTCGATCATGACGGTCATGACGCCGCCCAGGGTTTCAACACCCAGCGAGAGCGGGGTCACGTCGAGCAGCAGGATGTCGCGCACTTCGCCGCCCAGTACGCCGCCCTGGATGGCTGCGCCCACGGCAACCACTTCATCGGGGTTGACCGACTTGTTGGGTTCTTTGCCGGTCAGTTTGCGAACCAGGTCGCTCACCATGGGCATGCGGGTGGAACCGCCAACCAGGACAACTTCGTTGAGTTCGCTGGCGCGCAGGCCAGCATCTTTGAGCGCATTTTCAAATGGGCGAATGCAGCGATTGAGCAGGTCTTCGGTCATTTGCTCAAATTTGGCGCGGGTGAGCTTGAGCACCAGGTGTTTGGGGCCAGTGGCATCGGCTGTGATGTAAGGCAGGTTGATTTCGGTCTCCATCATGCTGGAGAGTTCGATCTTGGCCTTTTCGGCGGCTTCGCGCAGGCGCTGTAAGGCCTGGCGGTCATTGCGCAGGTCAATGCCTTCCTGTTTCTTGAATTCATCGGCGGCCCAGGTCGCTACGCGCTGATCCCAGTCGTCACCGCCCAGGTGCGTGTCGCCGTTGGTAGCTTTGACCTCGATAACGCCGTCGCCCACTTCGAGCACGGAAACATCGAAGGTGCCGCCGCCCAGGTCGAAAACCAGGATGGTTTCGTTGGCCTTTTTATCGAGACCATAGGCCAGCGCCGAGGCAGTCGGCTCGTTGATGATGCGTTTTACATCCAGACCGGCAATGCGGCCAGCGTCTTTGGTGGCCTGGCGCTGGCTGTCGTTGAAATAGGCCGGAACGGTGATGACCGCTTCGGTAACGGTTTCGCCGAGGTAAGCTTCGGCATCGGCTTTGAGTTTAGCCAGCACCATGGCGCTGATTTCTTGCGGGCTGTATTCGCGGTTGGTGACCGGAACTTTGACACGCACGTCGTCGGTTGGGCCTTCGACCACCTGGTAGGGGACCATTTTGCGTTCGGCTTCAGTCTCTTCGAAGCGGCGGCCAATAAAGCGCTTAATCGAATAGATCGTATTTTCTGAGTTGATGACCGATTGCCGTTTGGCCGTCTGCCCCACCAGACGTTCTCCGTTTTTATTAAAGGCTACCACCGAAGGGCACAAACGCCCGCCTTCTGCGGTGCTGATGACGGTGGGCTGACCGCCTTCGATCACCGAGATGACACTGTTGGTGGTGCCAAGGTCAATTCCAATGATTTTTCCCATAGTTTTGACTCCTCTAATGAGATATTTCTTTTCCGGGTTAACTGTGCAGAAGGATAACCGATGAATAATAGAAAAGCGTTAACAACACGTAGAAAAAATGCAAGCGGGTCTTTGGCAGGAAAAATAAACCTTCCCGGCCAGTGGAGCGCCGGGAAGGTTGAACCAACGAGAGGGAGCGAATTTTAGGGTTCGCTAATCTGGAAGTAGTCGACGTTGACAAGGATGGGGAGTACGTCGAAGGATGAAACGCTGAAGCCAACTTTGCCATCGCGCAGTTTGTACTTGGTGTCTTTGATGGTTTTGACTTCGACGCCGTTGATACCGCCGGTCAGTTCGTCATCTTTGCAGATAAAGGTGTATTCGTTCTCATCTTTGCCCTGCTTGATGAGGGTCGAGCCGCCATTGTAGATGGTGTAATAGCGGCGATCCTGTTCGACATACGCCAGGATGGAGTACAGGCCATTGTTGGCGATATTGAACTCATACCAGCCTTCGTCGCTGTAGCGGCAGATGAGCGAAACGTTGTTGTTGTTCTTGCCACGGTTGTCAGCCTTCAGGTCAACGCGGACGTTCTCATACGAAAACGCATCGTAAGTGACGTATACCCACAGGTTTTCCTTCTGCAGGTCGAAGACCAGGAAACCGTCTTCGTTCTTGGGTTCGGCATCGTCGTCTTTGCCGTTGAATTCGAAGTAAGAGTAGTTGCTTAAGTCGCCTTCAAACTCTTCTTTGTAGAAGTCAAGGGCGGTGGGGGCTTCGGTGGCGGTCGGTTCGGCGGGGGCTTCGGTGGCGGTCGGTTCAGCGGGGGCCGGTTCATCGGTGGGCGCTTCGGTCGCGGGTTCCTGTTGCGCCTGGGTAGGGGCCTCAGCGGGTTGGTCGGTACCACTGCCAAACGAACAGGCCATGCCAACGATCAACATAAGGGCCATGATGATAAATAGCGGGCGTAGGACTTTCATTCTCTCCTCCTGGATTTGACGAACAAAAAGTTTAGGCGAGCTTTTCACTCTTGCCAACATTTTAGCATATGCAATCGGTAAAACAAGGTGAATTTAATTAGCCTAAAGGTCTTATTTCTATACGCTGTCGGGTGTTGACTATGTTCCAAAAGCCAGGCTAGAGATGGCTGGAATCGGATGACATCCCCTCAATGGGGGCGTGCGCCGAAAACAAAAACACGCCCAAAGGCGTGTTCTGTGTGGAGATGGCGGGAATCGGATGACATCCCCTCAATGGGGGCGTGCGCCGAAAACAAAAACACGCCCAAAGGCGTGTTCTGTGTGGAGATGGCGGGAATCGGATGACATCCCCTCAATGGGGGCGTGCGCCGAAAACAAAAACACGCCCAAAGGCGTGTTCTGTGTGGAGATGGCGGGAATCGGATGACATCCCCTCAATGGGGGCGTGCGCCGAAAACAAAAACACGCCCAAAGGCGTGTTCTGTGTGGAGATGGCGGGAATCGAACCCGCGTCCGAAAGATTCGACCACCGAAAATCTACGAGCGTAGCCGGTTGACAGTGTCGCCGCAGGGAGCTCAACAGGCAAAACAGCCCTGCGGCCATTCACTCAGACCCGAAGGCCCTCTTTCGCGCCGTTAGTGACATGGCGGCGCGGCACTCTGTCATTGTGACGCCCACTCGCTCACCGGGCAGAGGGCGGGAGCGGCAGACGCCGTCTCTCTATGAGACGGGCCGTTTACTCTCTACTGCGGATTAGGCAGCGAGGGGCATAGCGGCGTAGGAAGTGCGGTTGGCACTTGATTTTTTGCGCTGAGTTATCGAGGTCGGCGCCTCTCGGCTCGCATTCCGGGACCAGCCTCTCCCGTCGAAGCCTGGCATCCCCAGGGAAGGATGGGCGGTCAGCCCGTTATTGTTATTATAGCACGTTGTTTTTGGGGTCGTCGGGGGCGGTGACGAGAAAATCCATTTGGTGGGCAATGTAGACCAGTTCGGCGCGGTCTACCTGGGCGCGACGGGCGGCCAGCCAGGCGGCAAAGGTTTGTGGGTCAAGTTGCGGGTGGTTGGCCAGGGATTGTTCGAAGAAATACAAGATAAAGTGCAGGAAGTAGGCTTCGTCGGCGGGATACTGGCCCTGGAGCGGGTATACCACCCAGTCGGATGCCCCGGCTGAGATCAGCCCGGCCCCGGCCTGTTTCAGGTACCTGAACAGGTGCCGCCCCGACTGGCTGTCGCCGCCGGTTGGGCGTGAATCCATGCTCTGGTGGTACAGGCATTCGATGAGGGTGTCGATGGAAGCGGAGTCGGTATCGGATTCGGGCGCGGAAAAACGGATGGGCGGCTCGAGGGTGGTGACGCCGTCGAAGTTGATGGTGAACCAGGCCAGGCCGCCTGGCTTGAGCAGCGAGAAGAGTTTGGGCAGGCTGGCGGGCATGGGCAGCAGGTCGAGGAAGGCGTTGGCGATGAGCAGGTCTGCGGAGGCGGGAACGGATTTTGAAGCGGAAAAACGGATGTAGTCGAAGATGTCGGCGCAGGTAAAGCGGATGGTGACGGAGGCCGGGCCAGGCTGGGCCGGGTGGGTTAAACGGATGGCGTCTTCGGGGAGTTGTTCCACTGCCCAGCCGTTATCGCAGGCCCATTGGGGCAACCAGGTGCGGGCGAAGGTGATGTTTTCGGGCATTTCATCGAGAATGGTGTATTGGACGGTGGCGGGCAAGATGCCCCAGCGCAGCAAGCGGGCCAGCATGGTGCCAATCCCTGCGCCGACTTCGATGATGGTGATGGATGGGGTTGTGGCGAGGACGCTTTTTAGGGCTTCGAGGACGCTGCGGTTGAGGGCGCGGTCATCGACGGTTTGTTTGGAGAGTAAATAGCGGGGAAAGGAGAGTTCCATGGCGCGGATTATAGGCCTTTTTTATTTTGGAGTCTGTAGATAGATGGTAAGATTAACCGAATTGACATCTATGCTTTCTTCTTAAGGAGAAATTCGATGCGCGAGGTTCAGGATTTTGCCAGCCAGGTGCTGGATAATGTTGAGAAGGTCATCATTGGCAAACGCTCGGCTATTGAGCTGATTCTGGTCTCGCTGTTATGCGAGGGGCATGTGTTGCTGGAAGATGTGCCCGGTTCTGGCAAAACGATGCTGGCGCGTTCGGTGGCGGCCAGCCTGGGAATTGGTTTTAAGCGCGTGCAGTGTACGCCTGATCTGATGCCAAATGATATTACCGGAGTATCGATTTTTAACCAGAAAGACGGTGTGTTTGAGTTTCGCCAGGGGCCGATTTTTGTCAATATCTTGCTGGCCGACGAAATTAACCGCGCGACACCACGCACCCAGTCGGCGTTGCTGGAGGCGATGCAGGAGCAGCAGGTAACGGTGGATGGTATCACACGCGAGCTGCCGCGGCCCTTTTTGGTATTGGCGACGCAAAACCCGATTGAGTATGAGGGGACTTTCCCGTTGCCTGAAGCACAGTTGGATCGTTTCTTGATGCGTCTTTCGCTGGGGTATCCGACCCCGCAGGAGGAACGCCAGATCCTGGTCAACCTGTGGCGTGAGCATCCTATTACGCACCTGGCAAAGGTGGTGGATGGGCAGGACCTTCTCAAGTTGCAAAAACAGGTCTGGGATGTGCATGTCGATGAGACTTTGCAGCGTTATATTGTGGACCTGGCGGCGGCGACTCGCAATCACCCGGACCTGGCGATGGGTGTCAGTCCGCGCGGGAGCCTGGCGCTGTTTAAGGCGGCTCAGGCGTTGGCCGCTGTGCGCGGGCGCGACCATGTGTTGCCCGATGATGTTAAGTACCTTGCGCCGGTGACGCTGGCGCATCGCCTGATTGTGCGCCCAGAAGCCGAATTGCGCGGGCGCGGGGCGGCCTTGATCCTGGCTGATATTTTACAGTCGACACCGCTCGATTTGGGAAAAGTGGAGAAGTAGTTCGCTGGTATGCGCGCTTATGTACCGATGCTAATTTTGCTGGTGATCCTGGCGGCTTCAACGCGCGATGATTTTGCGTTAACGCTGGTCTATCTGTTTGTCGGTGCGTTTGCGCTGGCAACCTGGTGGAGTCGGCGTGGGTTGGGGCAGATGGAGTTTACGCGCAAATTTACCGGGCGGGCTTTCTTGGGTGACAAGGTTTCGGTGGAGATTAGCCTGCGTAACCGGGGCTGGCTGCCGGTGCCGTGGGCTAGCCTGCGCGAGGCGCTTCCGGTTGGGTTAAGCAGTTCGCCGGTTTTTGAACAGGTTACCGGGCTGGGGCCGCGCGCCGAGCAACATTACCAGTACACGCTGGAAGCGCGCAAACGGGGATACTACCCGCTTGGGCCGCTTTCGGTGGCAACGGGAGATATCCTCGGCCTGAGCGAACCGCTCCGGCACGAATCTGCGCCCGAGTATCTGACCGTTTATCCCCAAATTGTGCCGCTTTCTTCCATCAAAATCCCTTCCCGCTCTCCCAACGGAACGCTGCGCCATACCCAGCCGATTTTTGAAGACCCAACCCGGGTGATGGGCAAGCGTGAGTATGTAAGCGGTGATTCGTTGCGCCGGGTGGACTGGAAATCGACAGCCGCGACCGGGCAAATGCAGGTCAAACTCTTTGAACCGTCGATTGCGCTTGAAACCTTGATTTTCCTGAACCTGAATGCCGATGATTACCATTACCGCACCCGCATCGATTCGACGGAACTGGCTGTGGTGATTGCGGCATCGGTGGCGGCCTGGGTGGCCTCTAAAGGCCAGACGGTTGGAATGAATATTAACGGGAAAGACCCGCTGATGGCGGATGGCCGTTCGCAATTTTTCCCGCCGCGCAAAGGTCGCGCGCATTTGATGCGTATGCTCGAGTCGCTGGCGCGGGTCGATTTGATCAAAGACTCGGCGTTACCGGCTATTTTGCAGCGCGAACGCTACCAGCTTTCGTGGGGTTCAACGCTGATTGTGATTACCGGCCAGGTGGGCGATGATTTGTTGGCAGAGTTGTACCAGGCGCGCACCGCGGGCCAGAATACGTTGCTGGTGCTGGCCGGGCCGGTTCCGTATGAGCAGGATATCATTCGCCGGGCCTGGTTTTACGGTATTCCGGTTGTATCTATCCCCAACGAGCGCGGATTAGACGTGTGGAGAACGTAAATGGCTAACCCTGCCGATCGCTTCTCTCTTGACGCACGCTTTGGCGAAAATGCCTCGCGACTGGTCAGTTACCTGCTTGTAGCAGGGATGATGGCCTGTGCGGCGCTCACCATCGTTAATCTGGTGATGCGCATAACTCCTGCGTCGCCTCCCTGGTACCTGGGCCTGGTGGTTTTCCTGGCGGCCCTCGAGCGTCTTTACACGTATCGTTCTTATAGCCGGATTTCCTTGTTTACACGCGAGTGGTTGATGGCTACACTTTCGCAGTGGGTGGTGATTTTGCTGGCCCTGCGATTGATTATCGGTCTTTCGCGGGGTGTGAGCGTTTTTTTGGCGGACCTGTCCCTTTTAGCACAGAATTTTTTTGGTTACGTGTTCGTCACCGAGTTCTTTTTTTCATTGCTGGTTGTGGTGGTTGTTTGGGTTGTAAGTGGCAATTTCGCTGCCATGCTCGATGAAATGGGTCTCGATGCCACCCTGCTGCGCGAAGAAATACCCGCAACCCAGGTAGAACAACAACCGGTTCGTGAGCGGATGATCAGCCTGATTTTTTCGGTGGGCACCTTGCTCATTGTGCTGACCGCCATGGTTCGTTTTGATTTGCGCGCTTTCTTTGGTGAGCAAACCCGTGTTGTTTTTACAGAGATCGCTTCGCTGCAGGGCGGCGGGGCCAGCACCCTGATGTATTTTATGCTGGCAATCGCTCTCTTAAGCCAGAGCCAGTTCTTAAACCTGCATGCGCGCTGGAGCTTGCAGCGCGTTCCGGTGAACCGCCAGATGGCCGGGCGCTGGGCTTTCTACAGTGTGGTTTTCCTGGCTTTGCTGGCGGCTTTCGCCAGCCTGCTGCCCACCAGCTACAGCCTGGGTTTGCTGGCTACCCTCGGCTACCTGTTAGACCTGGTTGGCTATGGCCTTTTTTATTTTGC
Source organism: uncultured Anaerolinea sp. (assembly GCA_964562145.1). Taxonomy (GTDB): domain Bacteria; phylum Chloroflexota; class Anaerolineae; order Anaerolineales; family Villigracilaceae; genus UBA5195. Next base: position 23,785 of record CAZLSP010000046.1, read on the forward strand.
CCAGTTTTTATTAACCGTCCTGGTGTTTCTCATCAGCCTGCCGTTCCTGCTTTTCGGACGCGCGTCGCCGGTGGAGACACCCTCTGAGATTATCTCACCGCCTGAAATCCCGGCCCTGGTTGTCGCGGGCAACGACGTGAACTGGCTGGAAGCGCTAAAATCGGCCATTTTCTGGGTGATTTTCCTGGGGGTGGTCGGGTTTTCGCTGTGGCAGTACCTGCGCCAGCACCAGGGGCTGATCGATGGCCTGCGCAAGCTGCCCGGATGGACGTTCTTCGCGCGGGCGTGGGATTGGCTGCGCAGCCTGTTGGGTGGCGTAAAAGCCGGGTTGGTTCGTGTGGCTCAGGCGGGAACCCAACGCTGGCGCGCGCGCCGGGCCGGGGCGCTGGATGTCTTTGAAGGCGGATTTTTAAACCTGCGCCGGCTGGACCCACGCCAGCGAGTCTTTTTCTTTTACCAGGCATTCCTGCGCCGCAGCGGCGAGACCGGTCTGCCCCGTAGCCTGTCGCAAACCCCATCCGAATTTGCCACCAGCCTCGACCGCGCCCTCCCTGAAGCCGAACCCGATATCGATACCCTGACTGCGGCCTTTGTCGATGCTCGTTATGCTCCGCGTCCGGTAGAACCCGAAAGGGTGGAACGGGTCAGGCAGGTTTGGGAACATTTACGCAAAGTGTTCCAGGGCAAAAAGAAAATCAAAAGCAGGAAGTGACGCAAGTGCACTTCCTGCTTTTGATTTTTACACCTGTTTGAGCAAAAATGCGCGTATTTCCCCGGCGGTTTGCTCCCAGGTGGGCTGTTGGCGGTAACGCTCAAGGGCGTTGGATGCCATGCGCGCCAGGGCGGTGCGATCTTTGGCGAGTGCTTCCAGCCGCGCCGCCAGTGTCCCGGCATCTTCGGGGGGCACCAGGAAACCGGTTTCGCCCTCCGCGATGATTTCGGAGGCTGCCCCGGCGGTGGTACCAACCGCGGGTAGCCCAAAGGCCATGCCCTCCAGGTAAACAATCCCAAAACCTTCATACGAAGATGGCACGACCAGCAGGTGTGCCGCTTTCAGTTTCTCGGTCAGTGGGGCATTGTCTAAGGCGCCGTGAAAGTTGACTTGTGCCTTAAGGCTGGCGGCCCTGGTTTGCATAGCGCGAGCGTAGGCGGGGTCGCTGTTGAGTGAACCGACTACGTCGAGGGTCATGGCGGAATGGGTTTGGTGAAGGGCGTCGAGCAGGGTGTGCAGCCCTTTGCGGGCAATGACATTCCCCAGAAAGATAATCTTGAGGGGGCCGGGTTCGGCGGCTCGCGCGGCGACAAAGGTTGCGGGGAGTCCGCTCCCGAAGCGATCAGTGGGGGGGTAGGCCAACACCGATGGCCTGGAGTCACCAACCAGCCCGGTCACCACGCCACGGGTTGTCGCGGAATTGAAGATAAAGCCATCCACCGAGCGCAGGTAGCGTTTTTCCACCATTTGGTACAGGGTGTTTTGCCAGGCGGGCCTGTGCTCGGAGCAGCGCAGGTGATGGACGAGGCTGATGATGGGGTAAGGGTGCGGCGGGCGGTTGGCAGCCAGCAACGAGGGGTGGTTCAATTCATCCTGGATGAGCAGGTCGAGGCCGGGCGGCAGGCGAAAGTGGATGTTGTCGCCCAGGTGGGCAGCGTAATTACGCCACGGCAATGAGATGATTTGCACTGTGTCGCCGTGTGCGCGCAGGAATTCGACCAGTTTGCGGTCGTACAGGTAGCCGCCGCTGAGTGTGTCGAGCGAGCCGTAGATGAGCAGGCCAATTTTCATGGCTGGTTAGCGCTGGAGTTGGTACGAGACCCAGGCAATATCGTTTTCCCACAACTGCACTTTAATGCCGGTCACGTTGGCGGCATGGATGCGTTCGTTGAGTGTAACGCACAGGATGCGCGCAAAATGCTCAATGGAGGGGTTCAGCCCGGCGAATTCGGGCAGGTCGTTGAGCATTTTTTCTTTATAGTAGCTCACCACTGCATTAAGGTGATGCTCGACATCGACAATATCGACCATGTAACCATGCTGGTCGAGCGTTTCGCCGGTGAGTTGTAGTTCGAGGATGTAGTGGTGTGAGTTGGGGAAGTTCTCCGGGCCCCAGTCTCCGCCAATCAGGTAATGGCGGGCAATAAAATCACGTCGGACAGCGAGTGTGTACATGGTTTGCTCCCAAAATGGGTGCGTCGCACCATGCCTGTGAGCGTGGTGCGACGCGGAAAGACAGAATCCACTACGGTTTGACGTAGATGGTGTAAACGAAAGCCTGGGTTCCGGCGGGGTATTCAGCGTTACCATCGTTGATGGGTTTGCTGAAGGTGACTGTGGTGCTGACCTGGTTTTCGCCTCCCTGCCAGTTGGTTAGCACGGCCAGGTAAGCCACGCATTGCTGGCCGCCGTTTTCATACGGGAAGACCTGGAACTGCTCAATGGGTATCTCGGTTTCTTCGATTTTGAAGGTCACCAGGATGTCTTTCAGGTTGGCTTCGAGGGTTGCCTGATCTTTGGCGCACCAACCCCAGGCCCAGAACAAGTCTTGTGACTTGGCGAGCGCGATGGTGTAGGGGAAGGTCGTATCCATGGTTGCCAGGTCTTCGGCGGTGTATTGTTCGCGGGCCAGTTCTTCGAGTTGTTTGGCGCGTTTATCGATGGCGGTTTGCAGCGCATTGGCATCGCCCACGGTGGGCGGGGCAGCGGGCGTAATCCCGGCGCCGAGCGGCTGCAGGATGGCGCGGATGCCGTAGTCGAGCACCACGTCATCTTCACGATAGATGGTGGTTTCATCGACGGGTACGCGCAGGGTTGGGACGACGCCGACACCTTCCAGGAAGGGGGTGCCATCGGGCATCAGGGTGCGCCCGGTGGGAACCTGGACCGAGATGCCTTCGGGCATCTGGATTTGGCCGCGTGAAACTTCAGCGAAGATGCCGCCGGTCGGTTCGAACCCGACCACGGTCATGCCGGGCACCTGGCTAAAGCCATACGAATCGTATTCACAGGCGCTGGCGCAGGTGGGCGCTACCAGCAAGGCCAGCTTGTCGAACTGGTACTGGTTCTGGTTGGGGATAATCTCACCCGGCAGGCCATCGGCTTCGAATTTGCCGGTTTTTTCGCTGTAGTATTCGTCTTGCCCGGTAGGAATGACTTTGTCGGTCAGGAAACCGGCCAGCCCAAGCGGGGCGCCGCCGCTGTTGTAGCGCATATCGATGATCACCCCTGCCACCTGGCGTTGCTGGAACTGTTGCAGGGCGCGCTCGAACAGGCGCAGGAGCAGGTTCAGGTCGTCATAGTTGGCGTTGATGCGGATGTACCCAATTTGGGCATTGTCGCGTTCGAGAATGGAGAAATCGACCGGCTGGAGGTAATCGGTTTTGACGTTGAAATAGCGCGAGGTGCGGCTGAAGGAAGCGCGTTCGTTGGCAGCTTTGAGCGTTACGGTCTGGGGTTGCTCGCCGGGGTTGGCAAAGGTGATGCTGGCTTCGGTGTCCAGTTCGGCGCGCAGCAGGTAGCGCTGCTGCTGGTAGCGCAGGTCTGAGTCGGAGGAGTGCGGCAGGGTCCAGGGGACAACTTTGCCGATGGCGTCGCGGACGGGTTCGCCGTTGAATTCGGTGATTTCTGCGCCCAGCTTCATCCCGGCCGCTTCGGCGGGGCCGCCAGCGGTCAGGTAGGTAGCCAGCACGCGGCCGTCATCTAGCTCGCGGATGGCGAAGCCGTAGCCGCCAGCGGTGGCTTTTTGGAAGGCGTCGCTATAGGCCTGGTCGCCAGCGCCGCCGCCCATGCCCACATGGCCGTCTTTGAAGGCTTTGGTGAAATCTTTAATGACAAAGTAGAAGGCCGCCACATCTTTGTCTTTTTCGGCCTGTTCAACGCGCGGTTTCAGTTCGGCATACAGCTTTTCCCAGTCGGGTTGTTTCCCGGCGATGCCGTTGAAGGCGTAGTTGGTGCTGACGAACTCGAACATTTGGTCGAAGGCGGCCGTGTAAGACAAGGCCGAATAGTCTTTGATGGCGCTGTCGGGTGGTTCATACAGCGGCAGGTCGGCTTCGGTTTCACGGATGAAGGTGAAGGGGCTGGTATCGAGGTCTACAAAGGTGTACCCGGCAGCAACCGGGGCCACAGGGTCATCGGCGGTGAAGAGCAATCCATCGGCCCCAAACCCGCTTGGGAACTGCTGCTCGGAATCGGGCGACCAAATGACCAGCTTGCCGCCCACGACTTCGTCGTTGTTCTCAGGGTTGGTTTTGACCGAGGCCAGGTAATTGGGCCAGCCGCGTGAGCGGTCGTCGCCATCGGAGAAGGGGCCGCCGTAGATGTTGGGCGAATAAACGGTGGCGAAAATTTGCACACCGGGGTCGCCCTGGCCGTCGTTGTCGACATCGTTAAGCTCGCCTTGTGGTTGGGCGGGCAGGTACAGTTCGTATGAGCCGCCTGGTTTGGCCAGGTCGACTTGCATAAAACCGAGCACCTGTGAGCGCACCGGCAATTCCCATTCCTGGTCGCGCAGTACAAAACCGTGCATATCGGTCAGCATCACGGCATGTTCCACGGCGTAAACGGCAATCACAAAATCGTTGCTAACGGTAAAAGAGCCGGTCACTTTGTAGGGTTGTTCGCCTGGCAGGGCGGGAGCCATCTCGGTGGCGGCGGGTTCAGGCGTGCTCTTGGCTGCGGTGGTTGGAATTGGGGCCGGGGCTACCGGGGTCACTGGTCCGCAGGCGGCCAGGAGCAGGCCGGTGGCGATGAGAAAGGTAAAAATCTTCAGGGTCAGGTTTTTCATTGGGTCTCCTTGTTGATTTCCCGTGTTGGCCAATTATATCCCAGCCACGGCGGGTATAATCGCCACGGAGAAATGTATGGACCCGAACTGGAAAACAGATTTGCTAAAAGAATTCGAACGCGCGGCCGAGGCTCGCGCGCGCCGCAACGAGGGCCAGGCGCGTGTTTGTGCGCGCCGCGCGGCCGGGATTGCCCTGCGTGAACACCTGCGCCGCAAGGGCGAGACTGTTTACAATCAAAATGCTTATGAGCTGTTGAAAGATTGGATGGATGATCCCGACACCCCGGCCGACCTGCGCCAGATTGGTGTTTACCTGACCCTGCGGGTGAACGAGGAATTCAATCTCCCCGTAGCCGTTGACCTGGTGGCCGAGGCGCGTATTCTCTGTGAGCGTTTGCTCCCTGGCGAGGTGTAGCAAAAAGGGCGGGACTCAGTCCCGCCCTTTTTTATTCGTTTTCCAGCATCTGTAAAAAGACATCTGTCAGCGCAGGGTCGAAGTGTTGCCCGCGTTGTTCGCGGATGTATTGAAGCGCTTCTTGCTTGGGGAGTGCTTTGCGATAGGGGCGGTCGTTGCTGAGGGCATCATACACATCAGCCAGGGCAAAGATGCGCGCCCCCAACGGGATTTGTTCTCCCTTAAGCCCGCGTGGGTAGCCGCTGCCATCCCACTTCTCGTGGTGGCTGTAGGGAATATCCAGAGCCTGGCGCAGGTAGGGCACCCGTGAAAGCAGGGTGTGCGCCAGCACCGGATGCTGGCGCATGATGACCCATTCCTCGGCTGTCAGGGGGCCGTCTTTGCGCAAGATGCTATCGGGCACACCCATTTTGCCAATATCATGTAAGATACCGCCGCGGCGCAGGTGAACCAGTTCTTCGCCATGCAAGTCCATGGCGCGGGCCAATTTCATCGCCAATTCCACCACCCGGCGGCTGTGACCTTCGGTTTCAGAGTCGCGCAAGTCCAGCGCCTGCGCCCAGCCTTCGATGGTGGCATCGTAGGCCATCATCAACTCCATGTTGGAATGCTGCAATTCCTGGAACATGTGGATATTGTCGATGGCGATGGCGGCTTCGTTGGCGAGCATCTCCATAAAGGTGATCCACTCGTGCCTGTTTTGCAGGGGTGAGCGATTGAAGACCTCCAGCACGCCCAGGGTTTTGCCTTTGCTCGTTAGCGGGCAAACACAATGTGAGATGAACTGCTCCATACTGGCCAGGTTTTTGCGGGTGAAGTTGGGCGATTCGGTGATGTTCTGGACAAAGATGGTGCGGTTCTCCAGGATGGCCCGGCTTACATCGCTACGCCCCAGGAACGAGATGGTCTTTTCGATTTCCTTCGACCGGAACCCACGCCCTTCGGCAAATTCAAATAGCATGGTTTGCGGGTTGATGAGCAGGATGTCGGCGGCATCGACCCCTACCTGGCTGCGCACCTGGTCGAGGATAATGGACAGGGTGGTGTTCAGGTTGGTGTTCGAGCTGATGGCGGCATCGATGGTGCGTAGGGAAGACAGGCGCTCGAGTTGTTGTTCGATCTGGGCAAACATCTGCGCATTTTGAATAGCCAGCCCCACCTGGTTGGTGATGGTGATCATGAATTCGATGGCATCTTTATGGTAAACGATGCTCGCTTCGGTCTTTAACTCCAGCAGGCCAATGGGCCGGCCTTCTACCAGGATGGGAGCATAGAGCAGTGAAGGGCGGGTTTCGTCGGGATCGTCATTGGGGGCGGCGCTGATCTGCGGGCGACCGGCTTGCATCGCTTTAAGGCGGTTTTCTTGGTCTTTGGCCGGGTTGGTGAGCGAGAATTGTTCAACCGGGGCTTCGACGCCATTTTGCACAAAATAAACCGCTTTGAGCGTGTTCGGTTCGCTGTCGAGCAGGCTGATGCAAAAATGCTGGCAGTGAAAGAATTTGTGGATGTGGTTATGGGTGGTGGAGTAGATGGTGGGCAGGTTCAGGCTGGCGGCCAGTTCGCTCCCAAAATTGTTGAGCTGGGCTAAACGTTGGGCATGACCCACCACCTCGTCATACAGGCGCAGGTTCTCAATCGTTACCGCGGCGGTGTTGGCGACCAGGCCGAGCAATTCGGCATCATCCAGGGTGTAATAGCCCAGGTCATAGCTCTGTAGCTGAACCACCCCAATGGTCTTTCCGTGCGCAGCCATCGGCACACACAGGCTCGATTGGGTGACTGGACCATCGGTTCCGGCGTAGGTCACCTGGATTTGGTTATCACGGAAGAATTTTTGCAGGTCGTTGAAGATAATGGGTTTGCCGGTGTGAATGCATTCGCTCTGGGTGCCTTTGCCGGGGGGTAACAGGTCGATTTGCGGGTAAGCGCTTACATCCATCACTTCGCCATCGTGGATGCTGAAGGCGGCCTGGATTTTGCGGGTGACATCATCGTAGAGTGAGATGAAAATGGAAGCGCTGCCCGGCACCAGTCCCAGGCCGATATGCGCCAGCCGCGAGAAAATTTCTTGCTGGCTGGAATTATCGGCCAGGGTGCGGCCCATTTCGTTAATCTGCACCAGCTGGGCCGCCCGGCGCTGCGAATCATCCAGCAGGCTGGCGTTTTGGATTTCAATGGCGGCTGTGTTGGCAGCCAGGCTGAGCACACTGATGTCTTCTTCGACGAAGAGAGCCTGTGCCGTGCGTTGGACTTTGACAACGCCAATGACTTCGTCACGGGTAATCATGGGAATGTACAGCGCAGATGAAGCCTCCCCATCGGGTAGGCCGGGTTTCCCGGTTCGCCCGACTTGTTCCAGGTAGTCTTCATCCTGATGGGTGTGAATGCAATCTTGCAGGGCTGCCGGTTCAATAAATTCCCCGTCCTGGTAGGCGCTGGCGCAGCGGAATTTTTTATGCTTTTTGTTGATCTCAGAGATGTAAATGCCGCTGATATCGGGCAGCAGCCGTTCCATCGAGAGTGACAGATGCTGGTACATACTGCCCAGGTCGTTGGTGGTTGCCAGCGTGCGCCCTAACTCATTGATGGTGACCATCTGCGCCGAGTGGGTCAGGGCCTGTTGGTGCAAATCTACCCGGTGCAGGGCATTGGCCGTGATATTGGCGACCGAGGTCAGCAGCGAAATCTCCATTGAGCTGAATAGCCTGCCGTTGCTTTCTTCGCGCCCAACCCATAACGAAGCGATGTATTCATCACGGACCAACAGCGGCATGCCGACTGCCGACCGGATGCGCTGGAACAGGTTTTTGAAATACAGGTTTTCTTCGTTGCGCATGTCGGCCGCAATGAAAGTTTGTCGGTTGCTGGCAATTTGGCTAACGATGCCTTTGCCTCGCGGGATGCGTTGCCCGGTGGCAGCGGCCCAGTCGCCCAGGCCCAGCTCGACAAGGTGTTCACCTGTTTGGGTATCCAGTGACACCAGGCAGGCATGTTCGGCATGGAGCAGACCGGTAATTTGTTTTAGGACCACCGCAATAATTTCGGACCGTTTTTCAGTCCCGCGAATGGCATTGGAGACTTTGGAAATGGTCGAGAGTTCTTGCAGGCGCAGCCCGGTTTGTTCAAACAGTTGGGCATTGCGAAGGGCGGCGCTGGCGTACGAGGCCAGCATCTCCAATAAATCCTGGTCATCCTGGTTGTAAGCTTCGGGCAGGTAGCTTTGGATTGAAATTGCGCCGATTGTTTCGCTGGCAAAACGCAGCGGGACAGCCAGGATGGAACGCGCCGTGATTTTGGCATCGGCCAGTGGCGCATTTGCGAAATTGGGCTGTTGGTTAAAATCCCCAATCCGAACGGAACGCCCGGTGTTGAAAACCAGGCCGGTCAGGCTTTTGACAACCGGGAAGCGGGTTTCGGGCAGGCGGCAGCCGCTTTCGACCAGGTAAACCCCGCGCACTTCCTGGCGGCTGTCGTCGATCAGGTTGATGATAAACACATCGGCGGGAATGAGTTCGATGGCGGCCTGGTGAATGGCTGCATACAGGTCCTCGATGTTTTGGGTGGCCAGGGCAATGTCCTGGCTGGCGCGATAGAGCACATCGCGGCGGCGGGAGGAGGTATTCTTCTGCTGGTACAGACGCGCGTTTTCCAGCGCGGCGGCGGCCTGGGACGAAAGGGTTAGCAGCAGGCGCTCGTCCTGCTCTGAAAAGGCGTCGGCTTCGTAGCTTTCTACGCTGATGCAGCCAATGCAATGGTCATTGATGAGCAGCGGGACATACAACCCCGATTTCATTCCCGGATAAACGCGAATGTACCGTGGGTCTTTTTCTACCGGGCTGACGCGCAGCGCCTGCCCGTTTTTGATCACCCAGCCGCTCATGCCCCGGTACACGCTGTTGATGAGGGTGCTGGCGCGCACGGAGGCATCCGGATCTCCATTTTCCACCTGGCTAAAGGCCAACTGGTCGACGATGTCGCTGTTTTCGCGGCGTAGGTAAACGGCCGCGTGATGCCAGTCGAGACGCTGCTCGAGCACCTCGATAATTTTGCTCCCAATCATATGTGGGTCGAGGCTGCTGTTGAGGGCAATGCCGATGTCGTGCAGGGCCTCCAGCTCGAGTACACGGCGCTGCAACTTTTCCTCGGCGAGTTTTTGCTCGCTGATATCTTCAACGACACCAATAAAATACTTGGGTTCACCCAGGTCGTTTGTGATGAGCGAGACGGTCAGGTTTCCCCACACCATTGAACCGTTTTTATGCAGGTAACGCTTTTGAACTTTGTAGGTGCTGCGTTTGCCCGCCAGGACTTCGAGGGCCAGTTCGTAGTCTTCGAATGAATCACCC
>CAZLSP010000047.1:0-33198 GCA_964562145.1 uncultured Anaerolinea sp.
AGTTTGGTACGCAGAACAACCTGCTCTTGAAAAAATACGATGACGAGCCGCGCCTGTGGATGAACGCCAAAACTGCCGCCGAAAACGGCCTGGCTGACCACGACCTGGTGGAAGTGACCAGCGAAGTGGGCAAAGTGAAAGTCCACCTTGAAATGACCCAGGCCATCCGCCCCGACTGTGTTTACATGACCCCCGGCTTTGGACACCTCTCCATGGCGCTCACGACCGCTTACGCCCTCGGCGCCAGTGACTCGGATTTGCATGTGACCTACACAGACCCGGTTAGCGGTAGCCAGGCGCTCAGCCAGACCTTTGTCACGGTCAGGAAGGCATAACAAAATGACCATCAAACAACACGCTTATCTCTTTGACGCCACGCGCTGCATCGATTGCCGTGCCTGTATGATTGCCTGTAGTGTTGAGAACCAGGTTGAAATGGGTGAATCGTACATCTGGTTAACCGGTGCGGGCGTCATGGGTGAATATCCCGACCTGAAACGGGCCTCGATGCCTTATCACTGCATGCATTGTCTCGAGCCCGATTGCGCTTCGGCCTGCCCGGTGGGCGCCTGGCACAAACGCGAAGATGGCCCGGTCGTTTACGAAGCCGATAAATGTATCGGCTGTCGCTACTGCATGAACGCCTGCCCCTTCCAGGTTCCGCACTTTGACTGGAACAAGAACCTGCTCGAAGGCGCTTTTATCCGCAAGTGTACGATGTGTACCCAGCGGTTGGAAGTGGGACAAGTTCCGGCCTGTGTTCATACCTGCCCGACCAATGCGCTGGTTTTTGGCGAGCGCGCCGACCTGATTGCCGAGGCGCACGCCCGTATTGAAGCCCATCCCGGGCGTTATATCGACCATGTTTATGGTGAGTTCGAAAACGGCGGCACCTCCTATCTCATCCTGTCGCATGTGCCCTTCAAAGACCTGGGTTTGCCTGAAATGCCCGAGACACCCATCAACGAAGTCAGCGAAGCCGTTATGGAAGGCACCATTCCGTTTGCGCTGGCCTGGGGAACGGTGCTGACCGGCGTAGCCGTAGGTGTCAATGCGATGAACAAGAAAAAAGAAGCGGCCCAGCCCAAAACGGAGGCGACGAAATGAAACTACGTATTAACCTTCACCCCGCCCTGCGCCTGCCGCCGATTGCCTGGATTTTGCTGGCCCTGATGACGATTGGTTTTGTCGTTTCGATGACCCGTTTTGCGCTTGGCATTGGCCCAATTAGCAACCTGAACGATACCTATCCGTGGGGTTTTTGGATCAGCTTTGACCTGTTTACCGGTGTTGCCATCAGCAGCGGCGGTTTTATCATGGCCGGGCTGGTCTACATCCTGCAAATCAAAGAACTCCAGCCCCTGCTGCGCCCTTCCGTGTTGACGGCTTTCCTCGGCTACCTGATGGTGGCGATCGCCCTGCTGGTTGACCTGGGCCACCCGGAACGCATCTGGTATATGATGATTTACTGGAACCATACCTCGGTGCTGCTCGAAATCGGCATTTGCGTCATGTCTTACCTGACGGTGCTTGCCATCGAGTTTGCTCCGGTGGTATTTGAAGGCCTGAAATGGGAGAAACCGGCTCATTTCATCCATAAGTTCATCATGCCGTTTGTAATCTTGGGAGTGGTGCTCTCAACCCTGCACCAGTCATCGCTGGGCTCGCTGCTGCTGATCCAGCCGACCAAGCTGCACCCGCTATGGTGGACGCCGATTTTGCCGGTGATGTTCTTCACTTCGGCGCTTTCAATAGGCCTGAGCATGATCATTTTCGAGTCGTCGCTCAGCGCCCGTTATTTCAAACGCGGTCTTGAAACCCACCTGCTTGAAAAATTGGCGCGCGCAATTCCCTACACCGCGGGCCTGTACCTGGCGCTCAAACTGGCCGACCTGGCCTTTGCCGGTGAGTTGGGCTTGCTCTTCTCAAGCGGCCTGATGAGCATCCTGTTTTGGGCCGAAATCCTGATTGGCTGTGTTACCCCAATCGTGCTATTCTCCAACCCCAGGGTGCGCCGCAGCCCCAACGGATTGTTGGCCGGGGCGTTGATTGTCCTGGCAGGCATGATCTTGAACCGCTTCAATGTGAGCTGGTTTGGCATCAGCCGCCTAAACGACACCGGTTATGCCCCCAGCCTGGTTGAAATGTCCGTTTCGGTTGCAATTTTTGCCGCGGGTATCCTGGCTTTTGGGCTGGCCGCCAAATACCTGCCGCTGTTCCAGCATGAGAAACACGCCCCCGCAGCCGGTGACTAATCGCCAATTTCGGAGTGCGTCGCACCTTTTTTGATGGAATTTCTCTACCCGCGGTATTTGCCTCCGCAAGGGACATCATCCACCCGTTTGGTGCGACGCACCCCCGTCCAGGCCGTTGACCATAGACCTTCGTCCCCGGTCTATCGTCAACGGCCTTTTTTCTTTTATAATCCGAAGGCATCCGTTTTTCCGCGTCATAATCCGTTAACCAATTCGTTGCCCCATGCGCCCCAACTTCTTCCACCACCTGCACCCGCCCACCATCCCGGCCGCCCAGTCGCGCTGGCGTTATACCTTGGGAGCCGGCGGCACAGCCATCTTCCTGGTGTTAGTGCTGATCGTCACCGGCGTGCTGGAAATGTTCTACTACATCCCCACACCCGACCAGGCCGCTCTGTCGGTGCAGACGATTGCCTTCCTGGTGCCCTTCGGCGGATTGGTGCGCAACCTGCACTTTTGGGCAGCGCAACTATTATTGATTGTCTCCGCTGTTCACCTGCTCCGCATTGTGTTTACCGGCGCATATGCCCCGCCGCGTCGCTTCAACTACCTGCTGGGGCTGGCCCTGTTCGTGCTTGCCATCCTGCTCGACTTCACGGGTTACATCCTGCGCTGGGATACGGGTATCCAGTGGGCCCTGGTGGTTGGCACCAACCTGCTTAAAACAGTTCCGCTCCTGGGGGATGCCCTTTACAACCTGATTGTCGGCGGCGCGGAACCGGGCCAGGCCACCCTGATCCGTTTTTATGCCTGGCATATTTTTGGATTGATGCTGCCCGCTGCAATTTTGGTGGCTTGGCATGCCTTTCGCGTCCGCCGTGATGGAGGCATCGCCGTCCCGCCCCCCGACCTGCGTCCCGAAAGCGGGCGCATCTCTCGCTTTGAACTGGTGGGCCGCGAAATCCTGGCGATGATATTCACCGCCGCGGCGCTAATCTTGCTCTCGGCCCTGGCCCCGGCCCCCATTTCTGCGCCCATTCGTGACATCCGTTTGTCCGGTTCCGAATCCGTTACCGCTCCGTGGTTTTTCCTGTGGGTGCAGCAAATGCTCAATTGGGGCGACCCCTTCTTGTGGGGCGTGCTGGTTCCGTTATTGGTGCTGGCCGTGCTGGCCCTGATCCCGTATATGTTCCCCTTGCCATCCGACTCCGAAATCGGGCGCTGGTTCCCCGCCTCTAACCGCCTGGCCCAGTGGGTACTCGCGCTGATTGCCCTGGGCATCCTTGTGTTGACCTTTCTTGCCAATGCCCGCTAACCGACCCGCTACGTTTTACCTCCTAATGTTGATTGCGTCAGGATTCTTGCTGCTGGTGCTGGGGCTGGCCTGGTGGTTGTCTGTTCAGGCTCCCGAACCCGTGGCCCTGACCCCAACCTTAAGCGGGCAAACTGAATACTGTCTCACCTGCCACAGCGACTTGCCAGAGATCAGCGCCTCGCATCCGGTGCAGGTGTTTGGGTGTGTCCGCTGTCATGGCGGCGAGCGCCTGGCCCTGGAAGCCGAATTGGCGCACAGCACCCTGCGCGGGGGTGCGAATCCATCCGATTTAACGGTAGTAGAGCAATCGTGCGGCGGCGCAGATTGTCACAGCGGCTCCTCGGCCGAAGGGCGAGATCACATCCAAAGGGTGCAGACCAGCATCCAATCCACTTATGCCGGGGCGATTGCGAATATTCGCTTTTCTTTTGGCATGCAGCCAGACCTGACTGCCCGGCTGGGGATTGCGGCGGTACGGGATGAAGAGATCACCACCGATAGCGGCCTGCCTGCGCTGGAGGCTTTTGACCCATCGAAAGATGAGAACCCCGCTGTTGGCCTGTTTGCCCAAAACTGCCTGACTTGCCATCTGAATGCTGTGCCTCGCGCCGGGCAGGTGTTTGACCGTTATACCGGTTGCGCCTCCTGCCATTCTTTTGCCCCGGCCGGGCTGTGGTCTGGCACACCTGCGCCGGTTCACAATCTTTCTACGGCCATCCCTTATAGCCAGTGCAATACCTGCCACAACCGTGGCAATTATGACCTGCGCAAAATGGAGTTCGTTGAACGCGACGACACCCCCGCCGACCGGTTGCATGATTATTACCAGCCGATTGCCACGTTTACGCGTTGCGAATACACGCTAGACTGTGTGGATTGCCATACCCGTGCTGAAGCCATGGGCGACGGCGACCTGCATAGCAACAAAAAAGAGATTCAATATGTGCGTTGCAAGACCTGTCATGGTACGCCCACCGAACCACCCTTGACGAAAACCCTGACCGACGAGAACGACCTCGCTTTTCGCCTGGCGTTTCTTAACCCGGTGGTCGAGTTGAAACTCGGGGACACCATCCTGGTAACCGAGCAAGGGGAGCCGTTATGGAATATTCGCGTTTTGCCTGATGGCAGTTATGAAATGGTGGGTAAAGCCACCGGGCAGGTTTTCAACTTTCGCCCGGTTTTGGGTAGCGCTTGCACCCAGGATCCACAGGACCAATCTTCGGCAGCGTGCCATAAATGCCATGCCGTAAAAAAATAAACAAGACAGCCTAAGCTGTCTTGTTTATTTAAGGACCATTTTGCCTTTTAAAACCCCAAACCGCCTTAGGTCGGCCCAGACCTTTGGCGGTTTGTTTCGGAGAATGTAATTCTTATTATAGCCAGCGAGATTAGCTCAACCTGAACAAAACTTAAGCGCCAGATAAGAGTTTTTGTGATTTAGGCCCCGCCAGTGATTTTCTTGAATTGAGTGGTGACGGCTTTCCAAATGGGGCAGCGGTCGTAAACAGCGCTAAAGAGCAAGATGCCGCTGACAACAAAGACGATCCAGTGTGATTGGGTGGCAACGCCCAGCCCGGCCACCGCCAACCCGGCCCCCATGCGGAACAGGCGCTCGCCGTTTGCCAGTCCGGCCGGGGCGGGCGTCTTGCCGCTGGCGAGGCTGGCAAACATTTCATTCAAGACACTGGCCGGTTTTGCGCCCACGTGCCGCATCGTCTCTTTCTCGTTTTGGAAAACAATCAGGGTTGGAATGCCATAAATCCCCAGAGCCTTAAGCAGGTCGGGGTTTTCGTCGGCGTTAATTTGCCACAGGTCCACGCGCCCATCGTATTCGACGGCGAGTTTTTCGAGGATGGGTTTGACCATTTTGCACGGACCGCACCACGGGGCCCAGAAATCCACCACTACCGGGCGGGGATTTTGGCGAAGGGTTTCAAAAAAGGTTTCAGGAGTCATCGGGCGGGTTCCAATTCTTCTTAAGGGATAAAACTTGCTTTTGTTTGGATGAATCTCGGGTTGAAAAGATACATTTGATAGAGGAGTGCTGCCGACCTAATAATTTTGATGTATTACCAAATCGTGATTTTTTGTCATTTCGCGGGTGGTTGTCGTTATAATCAATTTTATAGTTTTGTCGTCCGGGTTCGTTGAGCGGAGGTTCTTTATGCCAGTACGTTCATCCATCCTCAGGACCGACGTCTACACTGTGGGGGCAATTCAAATTGTCGGCGTGTATTTGCTGGTCGGAAGCCTGTGGATTTTGTTTTCGGACCGGGTAGCCTTGGCGTTGTCTGCGAGCCCCGAGGTTTTTACCCGTATCAGCCTGTACAAGGGTTGGGGCTATGTGCTCGTGACGGGGGTGTTGTTGTATTTGCTAATCCGTCGTTACACAGCCAGCCTGCAAACCAGTGAACGGCAATTGCGGTCTATTTTCGAGTCGTCGCGTGATGCATTGGGGGTTTCAAAAGCCGGGGAACATGTCCTTGTTAACCCGGCATACCTGGCTATGTTTGGCTACGATAGCAATGAACAGTTGGCCGATGTGCCGATTATTAACCTGATTGCCCCCGAGAGCCGCGAGATGGTGCTTGAGAATATCAGGCGTCGCGCTATAGATGGGTCTGCGCCGAATGCCTACGAGGTGTGGGCATTGCGCCGCGATGGCACCCAATTCAAAATGGATGTGCACGTTTCTACGTACTGGCAGCGCGGTGAGCTTTTTACGCTGGCTATTTTGCGTGACATCACTTCTCAACGCCAGGCAGAAATAAAGATTCGGCATCTCAGCCGGTTGTATGCCACCCTGAGCCAGATTAACCAGGCGATTGTGCGCGTAAAAACACAGCAAGTCCTGTTTGAGCAGATTTGCCAGATCGCCATCCAGTTTGGAGAGTATCGCATGGCCTGGGTGGGGCTGCTCGATGCCGCCTCGGGAGATATCGTTCCCTGTGCTTCATATGGGCATGATGCCGCCGGTTATCTTGACGGGATTTTGATCAATATCAAGGATGAAAAACTGGCCCGAACCCCGCTGATTACTGGTTTGCGTGAAAACCGGGTTGTCACCCTGGATGATTTTGGTGGTTTTAGGATACCCGAGTGGCAAGAAAAGGCTCACCAGCGTGGATATCGTTCGGTAGCGGTGGTGCCTTTTCGGGTTGCCGGAAAGGTGAGCGGGGCGCTGGTCATTTATGGGGGTGATGGCAGCTTGTTTGAAGAAGATGAAATCCGGCTGCTCGATGAAATTGGCCTGGATATTTCGTTTGCGCTGGATGCCATCAAAGCAGATGCGGATCAAAGACGGGCTGAAGAACATTTCTCCAGGATTTTTCGCTTTAGCCCGATCGGGATCAATATTATTCGCCTGAGTGATGGTAAATCGGTAGATGCCAACGCTGCTTTCCTGTCGATTGTAGGCTATTCGCGTGAAGAAATTATCGGCCATTCGGATGACGAGTTGCACCTGCTGGTCGATGCCAGTAAACGCGCCAGCTGGATTAAAACCCTGCGCGAGACCGGTTCTTTGGCTAACCAGGATGCCCAGTATCGGCAGAAAAATGGCGGCATTCGGGATATGTTCATTTCAGCCGAATTAATCGATGCCAATGGCGAGGCGCTGGCTTTGTTGATGTCGGTCGATATTACCGAGCGCAACCAGGCCTTAAAAGCCTTGCGCGAGAGCGAAGAACGTTTGCGCTCCTTCTTTGACAATACCGAAAGTGTGGTCTGGATTAAGGACCTGGCTGGCCGTTTTATTGAGGTAAATAAAGATACCGAAGCGATGATTAACCTGCCGCGTGAGCAGATTTTGGGCCATACGGTTCAAGACTTGTTCCCCCAGGCAGGAGCGGATTTCTACACTGAAAATGATCGGCTGGTGCTGGCAACCGGACAGCCGATGCGCTTTGAAGAATTAACCAGCCGCGAAGATGGCGTGCATACCTATAGCTCGGAAAAATTCCCCTTGCGCGATGCTACCGGCCAGGTTTATGCCCTCGGGGCAATCTGCACCGATATCACCGGGCGGATTCAAATGGAAATGGATTTGCGCGAGGCCCAGCAAATGCTGGCGATCGCTGAGTCGGTGGCGCAGATTGGCAGCTGGCGTTGGGATTTGCGCACCCTCAAGGTGACCTGGTCTGAAGAAATGTATCGCCTTTTTGGGATTGATCGGGCCGGGTTTGACGGCGACCTGGATCGCATTATCAACACGCGCATTCATCCCGATGACATAGATGCGGTTCGAAACGCGAATACGAGCGTTGTTGAAAAGGGAGAAACAAAACCCCTTTCGTATCGCATTATCTTGCCCGATGGCTCACAGCGCACGGTTTGGGCGGAGGGACGTTTGATCTGCGATGCAGACGGAGCCCCGCTGGCCCTGATGGGTTATGCCCAGGATATTACCGAGCGCCGCCAGGCCGAAGAAACTTTGCAAAATTACGCCATTGAACTGGAAGAGCGTGTGAAAGAGCGGACAGCAGCTTTGACGATGATGAATATAGAGCTGGCTCGCGCCAACCGCGCCAAAGATGAATTCCTGGCGAATATGAGCCATGAGTTGCGCACCCCGCTCAATGGCATTTTGGGCATGTCTGAAGCCTTGCTCGACCAGATTCGCGGGCCGCTCAACGAACGCCAGATGCTTTCGGTCAAGGCCATTGAAACCAGTGGGCGGCACTTGCTCGGGTTGATCAACGACATCCTCGACCTCTCCAAGATTGAGGCTGGCATGTTTGATATCCATCCCGAGTCGCTGGCGATTTCGGATATATGCCAGTCTAGCCTGGTGTTTGTGCGCGAGCCGGCCATTAAGAAGTCGATTGCGCTGGATTTGTATATTTCTGAAGAGACTCGTTATGTTTACGCCGACCCGCGCCGCATGAAGCAGATTTTGGTTAATTTGCTGGGGAATGCTGTCAAATTTACCCCTGAAAATGGCCGCGTAAGCCTGCGCGCTGTCACCAATGTCGAAAAAATGCAGGTTGAGTTTTCGGTTATCGATACCGGCATTGGCATTAGTCCCGAAAACCTGCAACGTTTGTTTCATCCCTTTACCCAGGTGGATAGCAGCCTGACGCGTAACTATGAGGGCACCGGGCTGGGGCTGGCGCTGGTTAAACGGCTGGCAGAGATTCAGGGTGGTAGTGTTCGCGCAGAGAGCGAGATTGGGTGTGGGAGTTGCTTTGTCGTTTCGCTCCCGGTTGGGGAACCGAATCTTCCGCATTCAGGCTTTGAGCACCTGCCCGCCAGTGCAGAAGCGCGTTCTGACGCGGTGGGTGAGGAAAAGAACCGGCCAACCATCTTGCTGGCTGAGGATAATGAAATCAACATCATGGCGATGGATGATTATTTGCATGGTATCGGGTACACCATCCTGGTGGCGCGTACCGGGCACGAGGTTTTGGCGCGAGTGAATGAGATTCTCCCGGACTTAATTTTGATGGACATCCAGATGCCCGAAATGGATGGCCTGGAGGCAATTGGCCGTTTACGCGCCAATGCTCGTTTTGCTTCCATACCCATCATTGCTCTAACCGCCCTGGCAATGCCTGGGGACCGTGAGCGTTGCCTGGCAGCCGGGGCCAATGAGTATATGAGCAAGCCCGTATCTTTGAAGGACCTTGCCAGGCTGATCCAAAAAATGCTTGCGAAGTAAGTCGATCGGTAAAATGGCTTTTCCACCTGGAAAGGCCGTTTGGTTTAAAAGACTCCCATTCGGGGGATAGAAAAATATTTTGAAATCATTATAATCATACAAAGATTGTCTGAATTAGGTATGATTGAAAATAAGTTTGCGGCAATCACTTAATGCTGTTGTTGTGTGTGGGAGGAAAACGTGGCCAAAGGTTTACAGCGCATTCTCCTTGGATTCCTGGTTTTGTGGATGTCTTTTGCGGGGGTCATTTCGGCCAGCGCCCAAACGGGGCTGGATGTTTTGGTGAGTCAGGTGTCGACGCTTGAAACCCCTGACGCCATGACCATGAAGGTGTATTTCAACATTTATGATCCCAAAACCAGCCTGCCAGTGCTGGAGACCCTGGCCCAAACGGCGCAGGTGACCCTCCCCAACTTGAATTACCAGGTAGAAGCGCCGATTCAGAAACCAGATGTGCCCATTTACATTGTCTTGATTCTGGATGCCAGCGGCAGTATGAGCGGCGCAGCCGAAGACTTGAAACGTACGGCCAAAGAAGCCCTTAACAACACGCCCGATAATGCTTTTTTCTCTGTAGTACAGTTTGATGAAGAGATTAAGCTGCTGCAGGATTTTACCCAGAATATTGCCGCAGTCAGTTTTGCCATTGACCAGTATCGCGTTTCTAATCGTGGCACTTGCATGTATGATGCCACCTACAGCGCGGTCGAATCGCTGCAAAAAGCGCCTGTGGGGCGGCGCGCCATCATCCTGTTTACCGATGGGCGCGATGAAAATGCCAGCGGCCAGCCATGCAGCGACCATACCTTCCTCGAAGTTTCCGAATTTGCCCAAAAGACCCATATCCCGGTCAATACCGTCGGATTGGCGTATAAGGCCTCCAATCTTAATGAAGTCGAATTAAAAGGGTTGTCTTCCAGCACGGGCGCGTTTTCGGCCATTGCCAAGCTCGACGACTTGGGGGCTGCCTTCCAGAGTGTGATGAATGTGCTCAAGTCACAGTGGATGATCCAGGTTGATATTTATCCGCGCAAGGGCAATAACCAGGTGCTGCTGGCGCTTAACCTGAAAAATGATGAGCAAATTAGCACAACCTTTACGGTTGAATCGGCGACCGACTACCCTGGCCCACCCAGCCCCGTTAAGGCGCAGATGGCCGGGCTGCAGTTTGTCCCCGAGAACCAGTCGTACGACATCCAGCTTTCGATGACCTCCTTTGACCTAGTTGAGTATGTAAAAGTGGAGGTTTGGGATGTTAAAGGCGGCTCTAAAGTGGCGGAATTCCTGTTTGAAGGGCCGGGCCAGAACAATGTTTTCAATATTCCTACCGAACAGATGGTGGTGGGCCGCGAATATGAATTGCGCATGACGGCTGTTAGTAAACAGGACCAGTCTCGCTTTGCCTGGGCGACAGATTCTGATGGCAACAAGACCACCAACCTGTCGCACGTTTTTACTTATGACCCCACCGCCAACCTGCCCGCGCTTGAGATCCAGTCGGTGGCCCAGCAGAATAACGACCTGATGTTGACGGTCAAAACTACAAACTCGCAGCTCATTGGCGGTTTTGATGGCTGGCTGGTAGATGAAAACACCAATACCAAAGTGCAGGGTTCCGATTTCACCAGCTCGGTTGCCGACCTGAACGGGAGTACCCTGCGCATCCCGCTCAGCCAGTCCAAAATACCCGATGGAAAGTACACAGTTATTGTGCGTGTGCTGGGCAAAGAGCAGCAGCTTTATTCAACTGCGCAGTATCCTGGCCTGGTGTACAAGGCGATCAACCCAAACCTGTTCCAGTTGATTGGCGCGGCCCTGATTGCCGCCCCGGTCATCCTGTTCCTGGTGGTGGCTATCATCCTGGGTGTGGTTGGGTTCATGATGTACTCCTCGGCGCGCGAAAAATCGCTTACCGGCACCCCGGTTTTACAGGGCCGGATGGGTGAAAAGCTAAAAGAGGGAGGTAAAGCCAGCGGGCCGGTGATCCCGGTGGCGGATGAAGAGCCGCTTCTCGCTCGTTCCCGCCCGGCGGCCCCGCCCGCGCCGGTTTCAGCGCCCCAGGTTTCGCGCCCGCCCGCTGTTCCCCCCGCATCGGTTGCCCCGCGCCCTGTGCCGCCCCCACCTCCCCCGGCCGATGCGACCATGGTCCCAGCGGCCACCCTGATGGCTGAAACGGGGCAAAATGCCACCTTGCTTTCTTCTGCGGCAGCCTTGCCGCGTGCGGCGCTGGTCATCCTCCAGGCTCCTGCCGGGGTGACAGATGCGCCCAAGATTATGCTCGACCAATTTCCTTTTGTGCTTGGGCGCACCGAAGGCAACTGGGTCATTCGCGAGCCAAATGTTTCGCGCCGCCATGCCGAAATTCGCTTTGATGCGGCCCGCACCGCGTATTCGGTTACCGACCTGGGCAGCAGCAACGGTACGCGCCTGAATGGTCAGCGCCTGACGCCCGCGCAGCCCATGCCGCTCATTCACGGCGCAGTCCTTCAACTGGGCCCCAACGTATCGATCCGTTTTGAGATTGTCTGAAAGTGAGTCTTCCTATGGCCGGGATTGTTCAACTCAATTACGACGAACTTAACTCCATCATCAAAAACTTCCACGATGAGGGGGAAGACATTACCCAGTTACTTAGCACCACCCGCCAGCGTGTGCAAGAATTGCGCAGTGAATGGATTGGGGACGCTGCCGATAAATTTTTTGACGAGATGGAGCACGACCTGCTGCCTGCGCTGCTGCGTTTGTCGCAGGCGCTGTTCATCTCGCAGGACGTGTTGAGTCAGATTACCAAAACCATCCATGCTGCAGACGAGGAAAATGCCGGTCAGTTCAAAGGGGATGATTTTGGCGCCAGCGGGTTCGAGGCGGCGCTGGGGGCGGGCGGCGGCGCCGGGGGCGGTTTGCCTGGCGTGGGCGGCCTCCCGGCCGATTTTGGGGCCGGGAAATTCGAGCAGGCTGGTGCCGTGGGCGGTTCTGGCGGCGACCCGGCCAATACACCGCAGTCGCCCGCCAGCGGCGGTGGTTCTAACGTGCCTTCAGTCGGCGTGGAATTTGCCCGCGAGCCAGAAGCAGCTGAGCAAGAAGCCCCGGCTGAGACCGAGCCCCAATCGACGGGCGGCGGTGGCGGTGGAGGAGGGGGTGGCGGCAGCGGCCAGGGGCTGCAGGGTGATCTCAAGCAAATGGGAGTCGGCCTGGTGGGTGAAGGTTCCCAATCCAGTTCGGCAGGTGGGCCGCAAACCCTGCAAGACCTGCCAGACCACGTCTTTACATCAGGCGGCGGTTCGGGCGGGGGCGGGAATGCGCCAGCCGCAGGCCCGGGCGGAGGTTCTGGCCCGGCTGAACCCGAAACCGGCGGCGGGAGTGGCGCGGCGGCCGGGATCGCCGGTGTGGCTGGCAGCGCGGCTGCGGCTGCGGCGGCCAAGGCGCTGAAAAAAGCCAAGGGTGATGAGTAGTACCAATGGGGTGGCCCCGGATGAATAGGACTTATTGACTCCGGTTTTTAAAGATGCTACAGTAATTTTGCAAAGACCAACACGGGAGGAGGCGCAAGTTTTAGCATATTGACTTATCCAAAAAGAGCTCCGGGCGCAAGGCTGGCGGTTGGCCGGAGTGTGTGTCATAGGCCAGCAGTTTGATCATCCAGAACGAGGTGAAAGGATAAAAAATGGCTGGAACTACTCAGATTAACTATGATGAAATGCAGGCCATCATCAAGAGTCTGCAAAGCGAAGAAGACGAAATTAAGACCTTGTTGAGCCAGACCAAGTCTAAGGTGGAAGCCTTGCACGGTAACCAGTGGGTTGGCCAGGGCGCTGACCAGTTCTTCAACGAAATGGAAGGGGAACTGTTGCCTGCGATGGGCAAGATGGCTTATGCCCTGGGTGTGGCTCAAAATGTTGCCCAACAAATCGTCAACACCATCCATCAGGCCGACGAAGATACCAAGGGTTTCTTCGCCAATATCGGCGCCTAAAGGGAGGTCAAAATGTCAGACCAGATTCGTGTTAATTATCCTGCTTTGGAAGATATGTCTCGTCACTGCCAACTGGTGGCTGAGCGCCTGACCCAAACGGCCATGGTGGCGCAAAAGATTGGCGGGCAGATGGCGAACGGTGCCATGGTGGGCGAGCCCGGCGAAGTGTATGTCCAGGCGCTTTCGATGTTCTATGCCAAAGTGACCAAACTGAGCGCCAAGTTTGCCGAAGTCTCCAACGATATTAAACAGGCGATGGCCGATATGCAGCAGGCCGATAGCGCCGCCGGTAACAACTTCTAGGAGGTGGAGAATGTTTGGACTTTTTAAATGGGTCGAAGACCTGGTCAACAATGTCATCAACCAGGTACTCCAGCAGATCAACATTATTCAAGACGTGGTCACTTCTCCGCTGCGCGCGCTGGTGAATGAAGTGATGGGCGGCATCTGGAAGGGCGATGGCTCGGTGCGCTTTGTTCAGGAAATGACCAGTGAAGTGATCCCGATGCTGGTTAATATCATGGGTTTCAACCTGAGCTTTGTCGATGCCATCAAGAAATCGCAAGACCGCATGCAGCAAGCGGTGAAGCAGGCGACTTCACAGGCGCAAACCCTGATGGACGTTTTCGGACAGATTTACTAAACGGAATGAGAGGCAAAAATGGCTGAAGAAGTCTATATGGATATTCCCAGAGTGGAAAAGATGGGCAAGGATTTTGAGACCTTTGGTGATGTGCTCGATGCGGTTGGCAAGACCCTCGAGGCGCTGAGTATTGTGCTCAAGGCCAGTGCCTGGCTCTCTCTTGGCGCTACCGCTGCGGCTGCGGCTTTTGTGGACCGCATCAAGCCGAATGTGCAGCGCGCTGCCCAGAAAATGCACGAGCTTTCCGGTGACATCCAGAGCGCTATTCGCGCTTACCGCGACGGCGATTTTTCGGGCTCCAGGCGGTTCTGTTAGCACAGCCATGGGGTTTTTAGGAATTTGATGAGAATCCGCGCTTGCTGCGAGCGAACGCTCGACAGGCGCGGATTCTCGTTTTGGCACGGCCCGCTTTCTGGTGCGAGGGTCTATGAAGCGAATTTGTCAGCATTGCAACGTCATTTCACAAGATTTCAACCTGTGGTGTCAGGAAAAATACTGCCCCGCCGAGAACGCCACCGAAATATTTGATAACGGGGAATGGTTTGGCCCCATCGAAATTATCCAGCCAATTGTGGTGACCCGTTCTGCGATTGTTTATCATGCCCGCCGCGAGGAAGAAGAAATCTTGCTCAAGGTGGCTAATGTGGGCTGTGAAGAAAAGCTGCGCTCTGAAGCGCGCGCTTTTTTGCAATTGGCCCGCGCCGGGCAGCACCCCCTGCTGCCGGTTTTGCTTCCGGCGCACCCGCAGGGACGGGTGGAACATCACCCGTATGGCTGGACGGTCATCAACGGGCGTGTCAAATATTACGAAGTGTTTCGTTATGCCGATGGCACCATCTTGCGCAACCTGCTGCTCAAAAACCCACAACCCTGGTACCAGCATGCCGGTTGGATTATTTTGAGCATTTCAGATGTGGTCTACTACCTGCACCGCGCCGGTCGCCTGCACCTGTGCCTGAACCCCGATGTGGTCTTGGTGCGCTACGACAAACGCGGAATTCCGCGCGCCATGCTCCTGGACCTGGGCGTGGGCACGGCCGGGCAAAACCTGCTGGAGATTTGGAACCCGAACTACAACCTGCCCGCCTACACCGCTCCTGAAGTCACGGGTGAACTCAAAGCCGGAATTGGCCCGGCGACAGATGTTTACGGGATGGGAATGTTGTTGTACGAGATGCTGGCGGGACGTCCGGCCCATGAATATCACCTGAAAAAAGACGATGCCGTGGCGCGCAGCATTTTAGAAGGCGCCGCTAAACCAACCGGCCGCATCGACCTGAAAAATATCCCGGCGATTGCCGAAAAAGCCATCAGCGGCCGGGTGGAACAGCGCTTTCCCGATGTGCTGACTTTTGCCCGCACCCTGCAGCCTAACTTCCCACCCATCCCGGCCGAACGCAAACCCACCACCGTCAACTGGCGGATGATTTTTATCGTCATCGGGTCTTTGCTGGCCATTTCCTTGTTACTCATGCTGGCCTTGTCATCTGTTTAACCACTCCCGGGGAGACGTACCTTATGGCAGACAAAATTTACATCGACCGCCCGCCCCGCATCGAGCCGCAACTACCCTCGGGGATGTTCAATATTCCCAACCCGCCCGACAACGAGGCGAATGTGGGCCAGTTACTCCAGCAGGCTTTTTTGCCGATGGTGATGATCTTCGGCTATATCCTGACCTCGCTGTTTGGGCAGGGTCGCAACCTGCTGATGATGATTCCGATGGCGCTTTCGGTGGTGGCGACCGTGACCCTGGCCCTGTATACCAACGCCCAGGAAAAGAAAAAGCGTGAGTCGGCGGAGGCTGCCTACAAGCGCCGCATCAGTGAGCTGCGCCGCAAAATGGAAAGCGAGCACGAGCAGCAACGCATTTATTATTTCTATAATTACCCTGACCCCGAAACCACCCTGGGAATTTCGGCCGACCTGCACCGCCCCGAGGAAGCCCGTGAGCAATCAATCCGCTCGGGCACACGCCTGTGGGAGCGCCGCCCCAACGACCACGACTTTTTGTACCTGCGCCTGGGCATCAGCACACGCATGTCAACCGTAATGTACAAGATTTCGGAGAACGAGAAGCCCGAAAACCCGCTGATGCGCGAGGCCACCCGCCTGGCCGAAGACTCGAAACTTCTCTTCGATGTGCCGGTCACCATCCCGATGATCTTGCCCTCCGACGACACACAGAAGAAAAAAGCCGATGCCAAGAAACAGGATGTAGATGAGGGGGAAGAAACCGAAAGCCAGGAAGCCAAAGGCATCACGGTTCGCCACTCAATTGGCATCACCGGCAAATCGGCTGAGAAGGTGCATGCCTACCTGCGCACCATGCTGGTTGATTATGCCGCTTTTCATTCGCCGCAAGATACGATGCTTTATGTGGCCGGGACCAGCGGCGCGCGCCAGTATTGGCGCTGGGCGTATGCTTTGCCGCATTGCAAAGAAGCCGATAAGACCGAAACACTCCTGTTTGAAGACGATGAAAAACCGGGCGAGAACGAAGCCGACCGTATGCGCCTGTTTTGGAAGAACATTCGCACCATTCTGGAGCGCCGCCGCATGCGTTTGCAAGACAAGGAAAGCGGCGCGGATGTCAAGTTGCCTTTCTTGCTGGTTGTGGTCGATGTGCGCACCCCGGCCCCGGCCTGGTCATGCCTGCGCGACCTGGAGGGCGAGGCCGCCATCTCGACCATTTTGATGGATGGGCAGTTGCTCGGGGCGGGGATCATTTTCCTGGTTCCCGAGCGGGCCAAAGTCCCCAGCCGGGTTTCTGCCATCATCGAGGTCGATGAGGACCCCGACGATGAAGATTCGGCGGTTTTTCGCTATGCCGAAACGGGTTTTAACTCGGTTCGGTATGTTGGCAAGACCAAACTCATCTCGATGCAGGAGAAAGCACGCGAATTTTCACGCAATCTCGAGCCGGTTGATATCCGCCGTGGCTATGGTTCCAGCCTGGCGGCGACAGTTACACTGATGGAGATGCTCAACCTGCACACCATCGACCAGTTGCAGGAGTATGCCCGCGAAAACTGGCGGCGCAGCATGGACCCCAAAACGGCCGACTGGTTGTTTACTGCGGTGGGTTTGCTCTCTGGCAACGAGCCGCGTGTACTGACTTTCTCGGCCAAAGCAGACGGTGTGCACGGCATTATTGCCGGTTCCACCGGTTCGGGCAAGTCGGAACTGCTGATGACGCTCATCATTGGCCTGGCGCTCAACTTCAACCCGGATGTTCTGAACTTTGTGCTGGTAGACTATAAAGGCGGCTCGGCCTTCGAACCCTTCAAACGCCTGCCACACAAGGTAGATATTGTCACCAACCTCGACCAATCGGGTACGGCGCGTGTTTTTGCCTCGATCATCTCTGAACTGGACCGTCGCCAGAAGCTCAACACCTACACCAACTCCAAGGATATTGTCCATTACCGCCGCAAGGGTCTCAACCTGGAACCGGAGCGCCCACCCTACCCGCACATGTTCATCATTATCGATGAATTTGCCGAAATGATTTCGGGGAATGCGGAGTACAAGGCCCAGTTAGAAAGTATCACTCGCCTTGGGCGCGCGCTGGGCGTGACGTTAATCCTTGCCGCGCAGCGCCCGGTGGGTGTCACCGACCAGATGCGCGCCAACATCAAATTCCGCATCTGCCTGCGGGTGGAAACCCCCGATGACAGCCGCGAGGTGCTGCGCCGCGCCGATGCCGCCTTCCTGCCGCCGGGCATTCCTGGGCGTGGTTACCTGCAAATTGGCAATGAAAACATCGAAATGATCCAGACCGCTTACACTGGCGGCGATTACAAAGGTCCGCAAGAGGAGAACGTCGTCCCCAACGTTATCTGGCTCGATCGCCCGCGCAAGACCGCCGGGCAGAAATCGACCGAGCCGCCCAAGCTGTACGATGTCATCGTTGAAATGATGGCTAATCTAGCCACACAGGAATCCAAACCGCAGTGGCGGCCGTGGCCCGAGTTCCTGCCCAACCAGAGCGGCTCCAATGTGCTCAGTTTGCAGACCCCGCTCGATACTGCCTACATGGGCGACGCCGATATCGAACTGCTGCGCGCCACCGATTCTGAAAAAGTAAGCGGTTTTGCGCTCAACGAATACGCCACCACTTTTTGGGATGATGATTTTCGCTGGCCGGGCGCAGCCTGGGGAAAATCGGCCATGCGCCCGCTGATTGGGATTGTCGACAACCCCTACCAGGCTAGCCAGCGGCCGCTGAAAGTGGATTTTACCAACGGCCATGCCGTTATCTTTGGCTCCTCCGGGCGCGGAAAGACCACCTTTTTGCGCACCATTATCACCAGCCTGGTGCTAACGCATTCACCGGACGAATTGCATATCTACATTCTCGACTTTGGCGGGCGCGCCATGACCATTTTGCGTGACCTGCCGCACGTTGGCGCGGTGGTCACCTCGGAAGAAGAAGAGCGTGTTTTGCGCGCCTTGCGCAAGGTCAACGACATTATCGATTACCGCCAGGTCTTGTTTAGCGAGGCCAAGGTCAACAGCCTCGATTCTTACAACCTTTCACATCCCCAAAAACCGCTCCCGGCGGTGCTGGTGGTGATCGATAACTTTGCCGAGTTTAAGGAATATTACGAAGGGTTGATGTCGCCGCTGATTTCGCTGGTGCGTGAAGCCCGCGCTTATGGCGTGCATTTCCTGATCTCTGCTGACCTGCCCAATGCCCTGACGGGCAAGTTGTATAACCTGATCACCGAACGCTTCACGCTCAAACTCTCCGACCCGTCGGAATATGGCGATATCGTTGGGCGCGGTGTCCCGGCTGACCTGAGCGCGGTCCCTGGGCGCGGCTATGTGCGTGTGGGCAATATGCCGCTCGAGTTCCAAACGGCGCTGAGTTTTACGCCCGAAGAAGGTGATTTGGGCGGCATGGGCAAGATTAACAAGATGTGCATGCGCATGGCCGAACTGTGGGGCAACCAGTGGAAAGGCGAGAAACCCTCCACAGTTGAAACCTTGCCGCTGCGCTATTCGCTGGAAAACCTGATTCAGCAGGCCGCCCTGCCCGAAGTGCGCCGCCTGAATGCGGTGATGGGTATCGATGACCGCTCCCTGGCTCCGGCCCTGATCGACATTGAGCGCCAGGGTCCGCACATGATTGTGCTCGGCCAACCCTTCTCGGGGAAGACCACCACGTTGCGCACCATGCTGCTTTCGGTGGCGTACAACTACTCGCCCGATGAAGTCATGATGGTGCTGGTCGATTTCTCGCGCAAGTTGTGGAAGGCCAGTGATACCTCGCTGGCCGACCTGCCGCATGTGGTTCAGACCATCGAAGAGATTGACCAGCTGGATGCTTTCTTCGAGGCCATGAAGGCTGAATGCGCCGAGTTCGATACCAAACCCAAACGGCGCAAGATTATGATTTTTATCGATAACTATGATGCCTTTACCGAGGAAGCCAGCCGCAAAAAGATGGCCTTCTTTGAAGGAATGGCGGCTTTGATCCGCAAGTACCAGACATCGGGAGTTTATATGGCGGTGGCCGGGTCGCTGGCGATTACCAGCGCTTCGGATGACCTGCGCAAGGTCTTTACTGCGCCCAGTTTTGGCATTGCCCTTAAAAGCGCCGATGCGGTTAACCGCCTGAATGGCAAGTTCCCGCGCAGCCTGGCAGATGCCGAGCTGCCGATGGGGCGCGCCTTCCTGATTCGCTCGGGGATTACCAGCATGCTGCAATTGGCGACGCCCTATGCCAATGAAGATGATGTGGAAGGGTCGTTGGATACCTGGGTTAAGCGCATTCGGCAGCGTTTCCCGGGGCAAAAGGTGCAGTGGCGCAGCAAGCCCACTGACGGCGACCCCGTTGCCAGTGGCGAAAAGTCGGCCCCAGCGCCCGCGGCTGTTGTTTCGGGTGGATTCTCCATCCCGGTGGCTTCGGCCAAAGGCCCGGACCTTTCCAAATACAATATCCCGGAACTGAAGCAGAAGCTGGTGGCGGCAGGCCTGCCCGAAGCCATGATTGCCCTGTTTTCGGATGCCGATATTGTCGATAATGCGCGTTCGATGGGTTTGTTGAAGGAATAGCGCCATGGACGAATATATCGATGTAAAGATTGATGTGTTTGAGAATGTCGGCCAGCGCGCGCGCCTGCGCCGGACGCTGACGGTCAGCGCCCTGGTGGAGGAGATTTTGCGCGAGTTTAACGATATTGCCGCCGACTCGCCGGAAAAGTATGCCGTGTACCTGAAGGGGGTTGACCGACCGTTTAACCCGGCGCAGACAATGCTCCAGCTAGATATCCAGCCGCAAGATGAACTGGTGTTTGGCTATGTTCACCAGATGATTCGTAAAATGTTCACCCCAGAGCAGGTGGCTTACCTGCGCGAGGAATTAACCGGCAAGGTGTTTGAGTTGCTATGGCAACCAGCGGTGATTGGACGCCCAACCAACGAGGCCGACCATAACCTGTCGTTGGCGGTCAACGTGCAGTCGCTACCAGAGGGAATGACGATTTCGCGCAAGCACGCGCAGGTCACTTTTAGTGACGGCCGGCATTTTATTGAGGCGCTGTCTGAGAACAATCCGGTTTTGGTGAACAATAAAGAAGTGCCGGTTAATGGGCGGCGCGAATTGCGCAATGGCGACAAGATTGTGCTCGGACAGAACAAGCTAACTTTGCTGTTTAGCACCAAAAAGCCCGGCGATGGTGCCCGCACCGACCCGGTTGCAGCGCAATCTGCCCGTGCGGAGGTGCGCCCGGCCGTGCGGGTGGAAGCGGAACGCGTGCGTTATGTTCCGGGTGGTTCGCAGGTGGCTTTCCTGGTGGTGGAAAAGGCGGCCCAGGCCGAGCGGGTGGGCACGCGTATCGACCTGGTTTCGCTGCCTTTCCTTTTGGGGCGCGACCTGCCGGGGTTGTTGGGCGAAAGCGATGTCTCGCGCCGTCACGCCGAAATTTCTTTCGATGCAGCCAGCGGCCAGTTTTTTGTGACCGACTTGCAAAGCACCAATGGCTCCAGTGTGGATGGTGCGCCGCTGGCTCCGAACCAGCCGCGCGAACTGGGGCATGGTTCGCGCCTGGGGCTGGGTCCCAAGGTGGTTTTGCGCCTGGAGTTTTAACCGTTTTTGTGAATCGTTGCCGGGGCGAATGGAAACCCATTCGCCCCGGCAATTTGTTTGATGCCTGGTGTTCACGATTCGATCAGGCTGCTGCTCAGGGTGCGGCTCTTGCCGGGCAAGGCCAGGTACAGCGTCAGTCCAATCAGCAGGGTTGCCGCGCTCACAAACAAGGCCGGGGTGTTCCAGCGCAGCATGGCGCCAGCGACAGTCTGTGAAAGCGGGATGAGCGCCATGTTGGCAAACAGCAGCATACTCATGAGCCGCCCGAGCATTTCACGCGGGGTGTTGCGCTGCAAGCCGGTGATGAACAGGATGGAGATATATCCATTCAGGATGCCCATCACCAGCAGGTCCAGCGTAGCCAACCATGTGGTCGAGATCCAGGCCAGCGCGCCGATTCCCAGCCCAAAGATGCCAAACAGGGCAACCAGCAGCACTTGCAAAAGCTTTTTCCCTGGTTTGGGCATCATCCCTGAGAGCAGCACCCCCAGCAGGTTGCCGCCTGCATACCCCGAGAGGATCAACCCGTAGGCAGCCGCACCTTCGGGAAAGCGCACATCGGCCAGGAAGGGCACGCCCACGATGATGGGCCCGCCAATCGAAAGATTGGCGATGGCGATGATGATAAAGACCAGCCGCAAGATGGGATCTTGGGCGATATAGCGGATGCCTGCCCGGATGGAGTGTAGCATGCTCTCAGATGGGCGGGCTGCGGAAGTCTCTGGCGCCCGGCCGCCGGTGCGCATGAGCCACAGGGTCAACAGGGAAACGATAAAAGTCAGGGTGTCGAAGGCGATCGCTGCACCAACGCCCATTTGTTCATTGGGAAAAGCGGCGATCAGGGCCCCGGCCAGTGCCGGTCCTATAAACCCAATCAACTGCGTGCTGCCCTGGGTGAGCGAATTGCCAGCCTGGAGGTCTTTTTCCGGTAAAATGTGCGGGATGATTGACATGGACGCCGGGCCAAAGACACCGCTCACGACTCCACCAACCAGCGTATAGGCATAGATCATCCAAAGCTCGAGAGTATTGGTGAAGATTTGCGCCGCCATACAACCGGCAATCAGCAGGCGGATGAGATCGGTCAACAGCATGACTTGTCGCGGGGAAAAACGGTCGCTGACTGCCCCGCCAACCAGTGTAAAGATAGCGCGCGGGATGCCGCCCAGCGCCAGGACTGTTCCAAGCGCCAGTGGGTCACCGCTTAATTTCAGCACCAGCCAGGCGGCAGCGATTCCGTGAAATTGGTCGCCAAGCATCGATGCGGCTTGGCCGATCCATAACAGCATAAAGTCGCGCACACTTAATACGGCGCGCATCGGGTTGGGGGCGGGTTGGGATAGCGTTTGTTCCATCGCGTAATCTCCTCAATAAAAGATGGTTTGATGTTACAAGCTCCCGCCAGGTTTGTCCTGTTGCCTGGCTATCAACTTGCTAAGAATTTGCCATCCTTGCGATAATTTTCTAATCTCTGCCCCAATCAACGGTTAAATGTGCTACACTAAGAAAGTGCTTTCATAACTTCTTTCATGGGTGCTCAATGTCGAATAACAAAAAAATTCCCACCATTTATGATGTTGCTGAACTTTCAGGGGTCAGTATCTCGACCATTTCGCGGGTGCTTAACGCGCCCGATAAAGTCAACGCAGATACTCGCATCAAAGTCCTGACCGCCATCGATGCGCTTGGGTTCGTCCCCAAGGCCGAAGCGCGCGCGCGTGCTTTGAGCAAGACCAACCGCATTGGTGTAATCACCCCTTTCTTTACCGCGCCGTCCTTTGTCCAGCGCCTGCGGGGTGTGGCTTCGGCCCTGGCGGTGTATAACTATGAGTTGGTCATCTACACGGTCGATTCGTCTGACCGCTTGGCGGGGTATTTCTCTTCCATCCCTTTCACCGGCAACCTGGATGGCCTGATTGTCATGTCGCTGCCCATTCACGAGGCCGAAGTCCAACGCCTGATCGAGCACAATGTCGAAACCGTGCTCATCGAATACACCCATCCTGACCTGAACTGCATTGAGATTAACGACTTTCACGGCGGCCAACTGGCTGCGGCGCACCTGCTCCAAAAGGGGCATCGCCGCATAGGCTTTATCGGCGACAAAGAACCGCACGATTTCGAAATCCACCCGGCCGGGATGCGCCTGAAGGGTTTCCTGCACACCCTGCAAGAAGCCGGTGTTTCCATCCCTGCCGAATATATCCGCCAGTTTGAAGACACCACCGAATATGCCATGCAGGCCACGCGTCAACTGTTGAGCCTGCCCCAACCGCCCAGCGCCATTTTCGCCGCCGCCGATGTCCAGGCGCTTAGCGCCCTCAAAGTTGCCCGCGAAATGGGCGTCAAAGTCCCCGATCAACTGGCCGTCGTCGGGTTTGACAATATCGACTTTGCTGAATACGCCGACTTGACCACTATCCACCAGCACCTCGACGAATCGGGGCGGCTGGCGGTTGAAACCCTCATGGCGCGCATCCACGACCCATCGCGTCCGCTCCAGCACATCAACCTGCCGCTAAAATTCATCGAGCGGCAAACCACCTGAACCCAAAAACTGAATTTCGCAAGGACCTCGCATGCCAATCCACTCATCTCCCACGGGTTGGGTTCTTGAAACCCGCCACACCGCTTATGCCTTTGGCCTTAACTCGGCCGGGCTGTTAACCCATCACTACTGGGGCGTGCGCCTGCCGCGTCTCAACGACTACCCGGCCCCAGCCGACCCGTCCGGGTTTGCTTCCACCGATGGCTTTAATCACTTCGTCCCCGAAGAATTCCCCGGCTACGCAGGCACAAAATATATCGACCCGTGTCTCAAAGTCACATTTGCGGATGCAGTGCGGGACGTGGTCCTGGGCTATGTCGATTTTTCCGTTATCGACGCCGCCGCGCCCGAGCTTGCCATCCGTTTAAAAGATGTTTACTACCCTTTGCAAGTGACCCTGCACTATCGCGTCCATGAAGCTTATGACCTGATCGAACGCTGGGTCACGCTCGAGAACCTGGGCTCCCAACCGATCCAGGTTGAGCGGGTTTTTTCTGCCAAATGGACCCTGCCCCCCGGCGATAATTACTTCATTACCCATCACTATGGCCGTCATAACAACGAATTCAACCTGCAGCGAGAAGCGTTGACCCAGGGTCTTAAGAACTACGACAGCCGCCGCATAATCCCCAGCCACCGCTCCACACCCTGGTTCGCCATCGACCGTGCCGCCAGCGAAGACGCCGGGGACGTTTGGTTTGGCACCCTGGCCTGGAGCGGCAACTTCTGCGTTAATGCCGAAGTGACCGAATTTGCCTCCACCCGTGTCAGCATTGGCCTTAACGATTGGGATTTTGGCTGGCAGTTGCAGCCCGGCCAGCCGCTGGTGACCCCGGCGGCTATTTCGGGCTACACGCGTGGCGGGTTTGGCGCGGCCAGTCGCCTGTTCCACGATTATGTCCGCGACCAGGTCCTGCCGCATGGGCAGGTTCCGCACAAAGTGCTGTACAACTCGTGGGAAGCAACCCTGTTCGCTGTGGATGAAACCTCGCAATCGGCGCTGGCCGAAATTGCTGCCAAAATGGGCATTGAGTTGTTCGTCATGGATGATGGCTGGTTTCACGGCCGCAACTGGGATAACGCCGGGCTGGGCGATTGGTGGCCCGACGAGGTCAAATTCCCGCAGGGCCTGGGTCATCTCATCCAAAAAGTCAACGACCTGGGCATGGATTTTGGCCTGTGGGTTGAGCCTGAAATGGTCAACCCGGATAGTGACCTGTATCGCGCCCACCCCGATTGGGTGATTCACTTCCCCACTCGCGCTCGCACCGAAAGCCGCAACCAGTTAATCTTGAACATGGCTCGCAGCGATGTGCAGGAGTACATCATTGGCGTTTTAGATCGGTTGCTGACCGAGAATAAGATTACTTTTATTAAGTGGGATATGAACCGCGCCGCCAGCGAACCCGGCTGGCCGGATGCCCCCGGCGACCCGCGCGAGCTGTGGGTGCGATATGTGCAAGGGCTGTATCACGTCTGGGGCACGTTGCGACAGCGGCATCCCAATGTCATCTGGCAGAGCTGTTCCAGTGGCGGCGGCCGCGCCGATTTTGGCATTTTACGCCTGGCAGACCAGGTGTGGGTCAGCGACAATACCGAGGCTGCCTCGCGGCTCAATATCCAGGAAGGGTATTCGCAGTTTTTGCCTGCCATCACCATGGAAGCCTGGGTAACCGATTGGAACGAGGGCTTTGTGCCGCTCGAGTTCCGTTTCCATGTCAGCATGTGCGGATCGCTGGGGGTGGGAGGCAACCTGCTTGAGTGGGATGAGTCTGAGCGGGAGTTGGCGGCGGCCTGCATCCGCCAGTATAAAGAAATTCGCCCGGTGGTACAGCTTGGCGACCAATTCCGCCTGCTTTCGCCGCAGAAAAAAGGCTATTCGGCGGTGCAATATCTCAGCAAAGACAAAGCCGAAGGCGTCCTGTTTGTGTTTCGTGTTCACATTCCCGAGAAATATAACCTCCCCATGTTGTACCTGCGCGGGCTTGACCCGCAAGCGTTGTACAGCGTGGAAGAATGTGGCGAGCCGCGCTCGGGTGCATCTTGGATGGAAGCCGGGCTGAAAGTGCCCCTGAAAAACCTGCAAAGCAAAGTTTTGCGTATTAAGCGTCTTTCATAGAAAGGGAACCCCATGAACCAAAAACATTGGTGGCAAACCGGTGTCGTCTATCAAATCTATCCGCGCAGTTTTATGGATAGCAATGGCGATGGCATTGGCGACCTGCAAGGTGTTATTGACCGACTGGATTATCTCAATGACGGCACGCCCAATTCGCTGGGGGTAGATGCCATCTGGCTCAGCCCCATTTATCCCTCACCGATGGCGGATTTTGGCTACGATGTGGCTGATTATTGCGATATTGACCCGATGTTTGGTGACCTGGCTACCTTCGACCGGCTGGTGGCCGAGGCCCATAAACGCGGCATGAAGGTCATTATCGATTGGGTTCCCAACCATACCTCCGACCAGCACCGCTGGTTCCTTGAATCGCGCTCCAGCCGCGATAACCCCAAGCGTGACTGGTACATCTGGCGTGATGCCAAACCCGATGGTTCGCTCCCCAACAACTGGGGCAGTTTCTTTGGCGGCCCGGCCTGGAAGTACGATGAAAAAACCGGTCAGTATTACCTGCACCAATTTGTCCCTGGCCAACCAGACCTGAACTGGCGCAACCCCGAAACCGAGCAAGCCATGTACGAAACCCTGCGCTTTTGGCTTAAACGCGGCGTATATGGGTTTCGCATGGATGTTGTTGGGATGATTATCAAAGATGAAGAACTGCGTGATAACCCGCTTAACCCTGCAGCCGACCCCAACCTGCCCGCCAACGACCTGGCCAGCCGTCAGATTCATCAATATAACCTGGATCAAGATGCCGTGCATCCTTACATTCGCCGCATCCGCGCCGTGCTCGACGAATTTGGCGAGCGGGTGGGGATTGGCGAGTTGTGGGGCGACCTGCAGCGCTGGGTGAAATATTATGGCGAGAAAGGCGATGGTCTGCACCTGCCTTTCAACTTCCGCCTCATGTTCCAGCCCTGGCAGGCGCGCGCCATGCGCGCCTCGGTAGATGAGATGGAAGCCTGTTTGCCCGCCTTTGCCTGGCCCAACTATGTGCTGGGCAATCACGACCAGGCGCGCCTGGCCTCGCGGTTTGGCGGTGAAGCCCAGGCGCGCCTGGCTGCCATGATGCTGCTTACCCTGCGCGGCACCCCCACGCTTTACTATGGTGATGAGTTGGGAATGCCCAATACACCCATTCCGGCTGAACGGGTGGTGGACCCGCAGGGGAAAAACCTGGGCGTTGAGCGCACCCGCGATGTGGCGCGCACCCCCATGCAGTGGAGTGCAGCCCCCTCTGCTGGATTCTCGACCGCTGAACCCTGGCTGCCGGTAGCCGAAGATTACGCCACCCGTAATGTTGCCCGCCAAAGTGCAGACGAACACTCCACCCTTAGCCTGTATCGCCGTTTGTTGTGGCTGCGCCGTTCCAGTCAGGCCTTGCAGGCGGGCAGCTACCAGCCGCTTGAGACGAATTCGGAGCAGTTCTATATTTACCTGCGCGAAAGCGGCGCCGAGCGCAAGCTGGTGGTGCTCAACTTTAGCGGCGACCCGCTCACCGCGCAGATCCCCATGGCAGGGCAGGGGCAGGTAGCGCTTTCGACCCACCTCGACCGTTCGGGTGTGTGCCCGCTCGCTTCCATTGACCTGCGACCCTATGAAGGCCTGGTAATAGACCTGCCCACGGTCTGATTCGTCCCCCAACCCTAAAATTCCCTCTTGACTCGCAAAAATGAAAGTGCTAAAATAACTCATGAAAGTGCTTTCAGGAAATCTCTTTCTGTTACTCGCCATCATCATAATCCATCGACTCGTTTGGAGGTGACTTATTCGTTTTTCATTGGCACGCCAACCCTTTTGCAAATTTCACCCAAATCTATCCAAGGAGAAGAAGAAATGAAAAAGACAGTTTGGCAAGTGATTACGCTCGTTGTTATGGCCGCAATGCTCCTGGCTGCCTGTGGCGCTCCCGCCACCGAAGCCCCGGCTGCTGAGGCCCCCGCCGCTGAAGCTCCCGCTGCTACCGAAGCCCCGGCTGCCGAAGCTCCTGCCGCCACCGAAGCCCCCGCTGGCCTGCCCGAAGGTGATGGCGAAGTCACCATTTTGGGTGGCTATGGTGAGGCCGATGCGGCCAACTTCCAGCAGGTTTTGACCGAGTTCGGCGAAGCCAATGGGATTAAGATCACCTTTACCTCCCTCGCCAGCTTCGACACCGACATCAAAGTCAAGATTGAATCGGGACAGGAACCTGACATCGCCCTGTGGCCTCAGCCCGGTGGTTTGAAGGATCTTGCGGTTGACAACCTTGTCCCGCTCGAAGAAGTGTTCGATATCAGCGGCCCCAAGTCCACCCTGGTTCCCGGTTGGGATCAGCTGGCTGTTGTGGATGGCAAGCTCTATGGCCTCCCCGTTTCTGCCAACATGAAATCCCTGGTGTTCTACAACCCCGCTGCCTTTGAAGCGGCTGGCTATGCTGTGCCCACCTCCGAAGCCGAACTCGTTGCCCTCGAAGAAAAAATCAAGGCTGACGGCACTGGCTATCCCTGGTGCGCGGGTATCGAATCGGGTGGCGCCACCGGTTGGGCCTTCACCGACTGGATGGAACAGTATGTTCTCATGTTCCATGGCCCCGAAGCCTACAACAAGTGGATCTCCGGCGAACTCGATTTCGCCTCCCCCGAAATTAGCCAGGCTGCTGAATACGTTTCCAAGCGCCTTCTCGCCGAAGGCCAGGTGAACGGTGGCGGTTTGACCATGGCGACCGACTCCTTTGGTAACACTGCTCCCCTGTTTGCCAATGGCAAGGCCGAAGGCCAGTGCTTCATGATGCGCCAGGGTTCCTTCATCGTCGGTTTCATGCCCGAAAACATCCAGGCCGAAGCTGCCGCTGGCAACTACACCAACATTGATGCCTTTGCTCTTCCGACCCCGGATGGCGCTCAGGCGGGCGTGATTGGTGGTGGTGACCTCTTCGGTGTGTTCCAGGGTCATGTTGACCAGGATGTAGCCAAGGTTGCGGCCTTCATCGCCAGCGACCAGGTTCTGAAGTACATGGTCTCCGCAGGCGCCATTTCCCCGCACAAGACCTTTGATGCCAACCTGTACCCGAATGCTCTGAACAAGAAGATCGGTGAAGCCATGGCCGCCGCTGCAGTCTTCGGTTTCGATGGCTCCGACCAGATGCCCGCTGAAGTGAATGCCGAGTTCTGGGCTGCCGGTACCGACTACGTTGCCGGTCGCATCACCTGGGCTGAAGCTGCCGCTCGCATTGACAGCAAGTACCCGTAATCTCTAGGTAGTAGGTAAAATAGTGGCATCGGCTCTAAATTCCTTGGGGTCGATGCCACACTCTTTTCGACATGCCGTTACTATGCTCAATCTCAGAATAATGGAGAATAAGACATGGGCGATATCATCTACGGTCTGGTTTCTATCGTCATCGGAATTGTCGTCAGTTACGGGCTTTACTGGCTGCTCGACTTCCTAGTTTCCCTGCTCCCGGAAAAAATCTATCGTAAATCCAGTTGGGCGGCCTTCCTGACGCCCGCAGCGGTGCTGGTGATCCTTGTTCTTATCGCCCCATTATTCCAAACTGTGGTTTGGTCCTTCAAAAGCGACAACGTTAAAGAGTGGGTCGGTTTTCAGAATTACATTGACCTTTTCACGGATGAACGATTTTTAGGCATCCTGCTGAATAACTTCTTGTGGGTGCTGGTGGTTCCTGCCATCACTGTGGCGATTGGTACCGCCGCGGCGACTCTTTCTAACCAGGTTGGCCCGACCCGCGAGAGAATTTTTAAGTCTTTGATTTTTATGCCCATGGCGATTAGTTTTGTGGCGGCCTCGACCATTTGGGCTTATTTTTATGCCTATGTGCCGCCGG
Organism: uncultured Anaerolinea sp.; assembly: GCA_964562145.1. Classification (GTDB taxonomy): domain Bacteria; phylum Chloroflexota; class Anaerolineae; order Anaerolineales; family Villigracilaceae; genus UBA5195. The sequence continues at coordinate 29,378 of CAZLSP010000047.1, forward strand.
GACGCCCTGAGATTGGTCTTTTGAATGCGCTGTTCATCTCTATGGGCTTTGAAGCGCAGCCCTGGCTGACCATGGATCAGGGTCGCTTGAATTCATTTTTATTGATGGCTGTGTTGGTCTGGCTGCAGGTAGGATACGCCATGGTCGTCATCTCGGCGGCTATCAAGAATGTGCCCCAGGAAACCCTGGAAGCCGCCCAGCTGGATGGGGCCAATGCCTGGCAAATCTTCGTCGGCGTGATCCTTCCGCAAGTGTGGGGCACCGTCATGTCTGTGTTTGTGACGATCTTAATCCTGGTGATGAAGATCTTTGATATTGTGCTTGCCATGACACGTGGGAATTTCACGACCAGCGTGTTGGCGTTTGAATGGTACAAGCAATTCTTCGAAAATTCCAATATCGGCCCCGCCTCGGCTGTGGTCACGGTATTGGTCCTGTTAATCGGCCCGCTTATGTATTTGCAAATCCGTACAGTGCAACATCAGGAGACGCTGCGATGAACATGGAAAAATTTTTACACCTAATAAGAAGGATGAAATTAGGAAGCACCATCAGCATGGTGATCCTGGTTACGATTTGGTCCATTCCGACGGTTGGCCTGCTGGTTACATCGCTCCGCCCAAGTTCCGTTGCGGAAGTGTCCCCGTGGTGGGAGGCGGTTTTCAACCCGCTTGGACAGGATTGGACTCTCGATGCGTACCAATCCTCGTTGGAAGGCGGCATGCTGGATTCACTCATCAACACAATTGCCGTAACTGTTCCAGCGACCGTTCTTCCGTTGATGATCGCTGCTAACGCCGCTTATGCGTTTACATTCCTGAAATTCCGTGGCAAAGAGTTGTTTTTTGCCACCCTGGTTGCCTTAATGGTGATCCCGCTTCAATCCTCGCTCATCCCGGTCTTACGGGGTATGGTCTGGATTCAAAAAGCACTCGATATTCGCCTTACTGGAACTTTTGTCAGTGCCTGGGTGGTTCATAGTGCTTTTGCGCTGCCCTTGGCAATTTACACCCTGCGCAACTACATGATGACCCTGCCCCATGAGCTGATCGAAGCCGCCAAGGTAGATGGTGCCAGTTTTTACCAGATTTTCTGGAAGCTGGTTTTGCCGATGTCTACCCCGGCGATTGCTTCCTTTGCAATCTTCCAGTTCCTGTGGGTTTGGAACGATTACCTGATTGCTTTCATCTTCGTGGGCGAGCAGAAGGCCGTTATGACCTATCGTTTGTTGCGCCTGCTGGGCCAATATGGCGAGGGCTGGCGTGATGTTGCAGCCGGTTCTTTTATCTCTCTCGTTATTCCGCTCATAGTGTTTTTTAGCTTGCAACGCTTCATCGTGCGCGGGTTGCTGGCAGGCTCGGTCAAAGGATAAACTTTCCGAACGGATAAGTGGACTGGGCAACCAGTCCACTTTCATATCAAAGCTACCCCAGGGCAACTCTCATTTCTAAAAACAGGGTATCCATGTCGAACCATCATTTTTTTGCGTTGCGTTCTATCCGCCCGGCAGGTTGGCTGAAAAACTTTCTGGAGCGTCAGTCCAGCGGGTTGACGGGCAACGTTGCCGTATCCGGGTACCCATACGGTTACAAGTTTTGGGGGACGCAAGCTGACAACACCAAAGGTTCCTATGAAGCCTGGTGGCCCTACGAGCAGACCGCTTATTGGATTGAGGGCGCATTAAAGTGCGGATACCTGTGTGGCGATCTGGAGCTGTATCAGCAGGCCCTGGAAGAAGTTGATTTTGCGGTCTCGCACGCCGCTGAAGATGGTTTTATTGGTCCAGATAGTATGCGCGAGAAGGATCGCTGGCCCCATGCGGTATTTTTTCGCGCGGTGCTGGCCCAATATGAGATCAGTGGCGAAAAACGCTATCTCGATGCGTTGCTTCGGCATTACCGTTCTACCCCGCACCCCATGGGCTGGGACCGGGATGTGACCGGTGTGGAGATTTTGCTCCATCTTTACCGTGAGACCGGCGAAGCGGATATGCTCGAAAAAGCAGAAGACCTCTACAAACGCTTCAATGAACAATATCATGCCCATGATTGCGCACTTGGAACCCTGCTTTCAGGGAAACCGCAATCTGAACATGGCGTAACTTTCAACGAGGAAGCCAAATTAGCTGCCTTGCTGTATAGCGCCACGGGAAACCGGTACTATCTTGATGCAGTGGTTCACGGTTATGACAAATTGGAACAGCAGGCACGCCTTGCGGATGGGTTGCATTCATCTTCTGAGCATATCCATGGAAAGACCGCGCGTGACATGCATGAAACCTGCGACATTACAGATCATACCTGGGCACTGACCTATTTATTGCAAGCCGCAGGCGATCCCCATTACGCCGACCAAATTGAGCGCATCATCTATAACGCCCTGCCCGGTTCCATCACCAAGGATTTTCGCGCGTTGCAATATTTTTCTGCGCCAAATCAGGTAGTGGCGGCCAGCAACTCAAACCATAACCCCTTTATGCATGGGCTAAATTGGATGAGTTACCGCCCTGATCATGAAGTACAGTGTTGCCCGGGGAATGTGCATCGCGCCATGCCCAATTTCGTCTCACGCATGTGGATGCGCGCCGAAGACGGTGGCATTATGGCGGTGCTTTATGGCCCGTCTGAGTTACGGACCGTTGTGGAGCAGGTGCCGGTTACCATTACGGCAGAAACCCGTTATCCGTTCCAACAAGAGATTGATTTTTCAATTCAGCCCGAAGCCGAAGTGCGTTTCCCGTTCATCCTGCGCATCCCCGAATGGAGTCGGCAAGCGAGGCTGATTGTCAATAGGCAACCCATCACGACAGCATTACAGCCGGGTACTTTCTTCCGCCTGGAACGGGTTTGGCAGCCCGGGGATACGGTTCGCCTGGAATTACCCTTTGAGTTGAAGATGGAAAAATGGCCTGGCGGCGGGATTAGCCTGGTCTATGGTCCCTTGACCCTGTCTTTCCCAATCCCGGTCCGCGCAGAAGTTGAAACAGAAAATTCCACTACCCGCCAGCGCATTGAAACCCTGCGTGAAACCTATGTGCCGCGCCCGATCGTCGTTAAGGAAGATTTCCCCGCGTGGAACTTGTATCCCGATGGGGTCTGGAATTACGCCCTGCAAGTTGATGAAAACAAACTGCAAACCCTGAAAGTGGAATGGAACCCCAATTGCGTGGACCCATTCGATGCGACCAACCCTGCGTTTCAAGTGCATGTGCCTGCAAAAAGGGTGCGCGGCTGGCGCGTTGTCCATGTCCGTAAAATTAAGCAATTTGGTCATTGGGCAGAAGGCGAAAAATTCTGCCGCGGCTGGCGCACGATAGAAGGTGATTTTCACTTCACTCCGAATTTACCCAACCCGAAGACGCTCGCGTCGAAGCTGAAAGAGGATGTCGAAGAGATTAAGCTAATCCCCTATGGGGCTACGCTACTCCGCCTGACAGTCTTCCCGCAAGCATAAACGCTGGACTTTTCGGCTGCGCATGGATAGCCAGGTGATACGGAATTTCTGAAACGCATCGAACCACATTCATGTTTTGGATCAAACTTTGGGAATGTCTGACCCTTATCGCCCCGATTTTCACTTTACACCGCCCTCCATGTGGATGAACGACCCCAATGGCCTGGTGTATTTCGGCGGCGAATACCATCTCTTCTATCAATACCATCCACACAGTGATGTGTGGGGCCCAATGCATTGGGGCCATGCCGTTAGCCGCGACCTGGTGAACTGGCAGCACCTGCCCATTGCGCTTTACCCCGATGAAAACGGCGTGATCTACTCCGGCAGCGCTGTGGTCGATTGGAACGATAGCGCCGGGTTTGGCA
>CAZLSP010000048.1:0-32718 GCA_964562145.1 uncultured Anaerolinea sp.
CCGCCATGCTGGACCGGCTTGAAAAAGCGGGCTTAATTGAACGAGGCCCGAATCCAGATGATCGCCGCGGCACGTTGATTACCCCGGCAAAATCAAGCGCCGAAAGGGTCGCGTCCTGGTTTGAATCGGCGAGAAAGGCGCAAGAGGATTTAATTTCCAGTTATTCCGAGAACGAATTGGGGATCATTTCGGATGTCTTTGAGCGCTTTGCGAAGCTTTGGGATCAGGAGCGGGAGAAAGTACAACTCAGCAAACCGGGAAAAGATTCTGCTGTAGCGCCAAAATAATCGGTTGCAGCCTTAGCGCGGGGTATTGGCGTTGAACGGCATGTTCGAGATGCACGGTTATTTTCTTGCCTAATATATCGAAATAATATTTCGCTAAACTCTAGTCCTGTCAAGAGGGAGGAATTGTACAGGTTTTGTTGTACATCGATGAGTGTAGTCTATACAATAGAGTTACAATGATGACTTTGTACGCTGTATACTGATAGAGAGTGCAATCCTACGCTTGTACAGTGACATTATTAAAACAGAGGGAGAATAACCTGCGCTGTGTAGCCTGCGCTTTGCTGTCCCAGATTAGTCAAGGAGTCGTCGATGGTATTTCCAAAAATTGGTTTTGCAAATAGCTTCTTAAAAGAAATCAATTTCCTAATGGTCTTTATTGTTTTATTTTTAAGCCCCCAGTCACTCTCCAAACAAGCTCAAGCAGAACACGGAACGGCAGCAGCTGTGAATTCGCATTCAGCGTCAACTCGCGCCGGTGGCGAATTAATTCAGGCGTCAGATTTCAAGTTCACTCATTTATCCCTTGAAGATGGGTTGTCCCAAACTGCGGTCGTTTCAATTCTTCAAGATAGTCGTGGATTTATGTGGTTTGGGACCCAAGACGGTCTCAATCGTTACGATGGTTACAATTTTGTGGTGTATCGCAGTGACCCCGGCGACCTTACCAGCCTGGGCGGTAACCAAATATGGGCGCTGGCAGAAGACCCATCCGGGTATATTTGGGTGGGTACTGCCGGGGGCGGGTTGAACAAATATAACCCAAGTACAGATACCTTTACACGCTACCGGCATGAAAGCGGGAACCCCAACAGTCTTAAAAATGATACGGTTTGGGGGATTGGACAGGATAGGGCCGGGAACTTATGGTTGTACATGGATGATGGTTGGTTAACCCGCTTTGAACCGGAAAATGAAACCTTTCTCCATTATCAATTTTCTGTGAATACGCCGCCTGGCCTGGCCCTGAAGCGATACCAAACCATTATGCAAGATCGAGCCGGGATGTTTTGGCTGAGTAACTATATAGAGGGGTTGGCTCGTTTTGACCCGGCAACCGGTCAATTTACCTATTTTTTGCATGATCCAGCCGACCCGACGAGCCTTAGCGCTGGTGAAGTTCGAAATACCTTCGAAGACCGGGCTGGAAATTTATGGGTTTGCACCAATGAAGGCGGGCTGAATTTACTGGATCGGCCCAGCGGAAAATTTATACACTTTCAGCACGACCCGGATAACCCAACCAGTATCAGTGATAATAATTGCAACCAGATCTATGAGGACAAAACAGGCGCTTATTGGGTGGCAACCGGCCGGGGGCTGAATCTGTTTGACCCGCAAACTGAACAATTCATCCATTACCACAAAGACCCTACCGATCCGTATGCCTTGTCGGATGATAATGTGAATATCATTTATGAAGATCGCGGGGGTGTGCTTTGGTTTGGAACCAATGGCGCGGGTCTCAATAAACTCAATCGGGCGGCGGTACGCTTCAAGCATTACAGGAATTTACCTGGCGATGCTAACAGCTTGAGCACCAGTTATATCTACTCTGTTTACGAAGACCACGATGGGATTTTGTGGGTGGGTGGAGACGACGGGGTTCTTAATCGCTTTGACCGATCTAAAAACCGGGTTACGCGTTACGAACCGGATGCGAATAATCCCCAGGCCTTAAATCCGAGTTGGTCGGTGAGTGTCATCTACGAAGATCATACCGGGATACTGTGGGTTGGAACCTACGGGGGCGGGCTGCATACCTTTGATCGGGAAACAGAGAAATTCCAGCGTTATCTTCACCACCCCGGCGATCCGCTCAGTATTGGGAGCGATGTCATTCTTTCGATTGGCGAAGACGAAGACGGAACCCTATGGATTGGTACGGATGGGGGCGGGCTCAACCGCTTCGTGCGCCGGACCGGGATTTTTTACAGCTATATGCCCATCCCGGGTCACCCGGTGCGTTCCAAATTTCCCGGTAATGTCAGGGGAATTTATAAGGATAAATTCGGTTTTTTGTGGTTGACCAGTTGGTACGAAGGGGTAACCTGCTTTGATCCTCGAACAGAGCAGGTAGTGACGTTTCGGCATGACCCGGCCAACCCCCAGAGTCTGGGCAGCGATTTAACATATGTGGTTTATGAAGACCGCAGTGGGGCCCTTTGGATAGGAACGGACAGCGGGTTGGATAAGTTTGACCGCCAGTCTGAAACTTTTAGCCACTACACTATTCAGGATGGATTGCCCAATGACGTTATTTATGCCATCCTGGCAGATGAATCCGATAACTTATGGGTCTCTACCAATCGAGGGGTGTCGAAATTTGATCCTCGCAGCGAGGTATTCAAGAACTATGATATTTACGATGGCCTGCAAAGTAATGAGTTTAACCAAAATGCTTTTTCCAAAAGCAAAAGCGGCGAGATGTTTTTCGGTGGGATCAATGGCCTGAATGCTTTTTATCCCGAAGAAGTTGTCAAAGACCCCTATTTGCCTTCGGTTGTCCTGACAGATTTCCAGCTATTCAATCAATCGGTCGAAGTTGGAAAAGATTCGGTCCTGAAACAAACCATCTGGGATACCCAACAAATTACGCTCAGTTACGACCAGGATGTATTTTCGATTGCTTTTGCAGCCCTCAGCTACGCTGCTCCGAACCGGAATCGATATCGCTACAGGCTGGAAGGGTTTGATAAAGGCTGGATCGATGCCGCTAGCACGCACCGCCTGGCTACGTACACCAACCTGGGGCCGGGAGATTATGTTTTTCGTGTGCAAGGTTCGAACGGAGACGATATCTGGAATGAAGAAGGGGCAGTCCTGCTTATCACCATCACGCCACCCTGGTGGGGCACCTGGTGGTTTAGAAGCCTGGTTGTTTGCTTGCTCCTCCTTCTGGTTGTTAGTGGGTATCGCTGGCGGGTGAGGAGCATTGAGCAATATAACCAACAGTTGAAGCTCCAGGTAGCGCAGCGAACGGCTCAATTGGAAGCAAAAAGCCAGGAATTCCGCGAAAGCGAAGCGCGCTTGCATACCTTGATCGATAACCTGCCTTTTGATTTCTGGGCTATGGATCAGACCCTCTGCTACACCATGCAGAACGTTGCCAGCCTGAAAAGATATGGCTCGTTGGTTGGCAAGCGTCTGGCCGATTTGGGCTTACCTCCAGACATGGTTGCGCGACAAGCGGAGCAGGACCAAAAAGTGTTGCTTGGGGAACTTTTCCACGAAGAATATGAGTTGGGCGTGGGTGATGAGAAAAGATATTATCAAAAGGTCGCTGCTCCGGTAAAAGTCGATGGCCAGGTTATTGGGATTGTTGGCGCAGATGTAGATATCACCGAACGTCGCCTGGCTGAAAATCGGGTTCACCAGGCCAATGTTGAGTTGGAACAGCGGGTACGTGAACGCACAGCGCAGTTAGAGATTGCGAACCAGGAACTTCGGCGCAGCGAGCAGCGCTACCATAGCCTGTTCAATGACTCGCCGATTTCGCTATGGGAAGAAGACTTTTCGCAGGTCAAACAATACTTTGACCATTTGCGCACGACCGGGATCTTCGATTTCAGGGCGTATCTTGAAAATAATCTTGAAGCTGTGCGATATTGTGCCGGGCTGGTAAAGATTTTGGATGTCAACCAGGCCACCTTGTTGCTCTTGGGGATTCACGACAAGGCTGAACTTCTTGCTGTGCTTTCTCCAACCCTGGCAGATGAATCACTCCAGGCGTTCCGTGAGGAGCTGATCACTTTTCTCACAGATGGGCGGCAATTTGCCAGCGAGATGGTTTACGGAACGCTGGATGGAGAATCTCGCTTTGTGGTTTTACAGGTCAGCATTCCTTCAGGTTATGAGACCTCGTGGGAAAGGGTATTGGTTTCCATACTCGATGTCACTGAACGTAAACGGGCCGAAGAAGAAATTCGTAAGCTTAATCGGGAATTGGAGAAGCGCGTTACTGAACGCACCATGCAACTGCAACAGGCAAACCAGGAATTGGAAGCTTTTTCTTATTCCGTTTCTCATGACCTGCGCACACCGTTGCGGCATATCAGCGGTTTTGTGAAAATGCTCATGCAGTCCACAGAAATGGTGGTGGACGAGCAAAGTAAACATTATATGGATGTCATTGTGGACGCAACCGAACACATGAAAACCATGATCGATGATTTGCTTACGTTCTCGCGGATGAGTCGCAGCGAAATGTCACAGTCGCAAGTTGATCTTGATGTATTGGTTCAAGGGGTGATCAAAGAATTTGAAATTGAAACAATCGGCAGGGAGATAGAGTGGCAAGTGGTTCCGCTGCCCGAGGTAATTGCAGATCGAGCCATGTTGCGTTTGGTGTTTGAGAACTTAATTGGGAATGCCTTGAAATTTACAAAATCACGAACTCCAGCCAAAATTGAGATTGGGTGGGAACCTGGCCCTGAGGCTGAGAAAATAATCTTCGTTCGTGATAACGGGGTTGGATTTAATATGAAGTATGCCGATAAGCTCTTCGGCGTTTTTCAGCGTTTGCATCGCGCCGATGAATTTGAAGGCACCGGCATTGGCCTTGCAAACGTGCGCCGCATTGTTGAAAGGCATGGCGGCAGGGTTTGGGCCGAAGGCCAGGTAGGCCAGGGTGCTACGTTCTACCTTGCTTTCCCGTGTTTGGGGTGATGTGTCCCTGTGATTGATAAATGCCTGTTTGCGCGCATCGTTACGGAGATGAGTGGCTAAACTCTTGTCAGTTACCCTATTGACCAAGACATCCACGCCCGTGACAAGAGCGAGTTTGTCTTTTACGACTTTTTACGTTTAAGAATAGCCGAAGTAATGGCAAATGGAATGCCCACCAAAACCGCCAGCCGGACCGTGGAAGTGGCCAGCGCGATTAGGAATTCAACAAGACTGGCAGGAGCAGGGCCGACTTCGGGCGGGGTCGAGGCTGCGCTTATGCGTATCCCTTCTGCCCATGAGGCCTGTGGGAGGAATTGAAACCCAAAAGTGAGTGCTATGGCGACAGCCAAGATAATGAGAGCGGGGAGGATATATTCTTTCAGGAAGTTCATGCTATGCCTTCTGCAAAATGTACCGATTGAAGTTGGAGACGATCCATTTCCAATGCATCATGAGATGAACACCAAACATAAGTAACAGCAAATTTGCCATGCTTGTGTGCAGGGAGCGCCAAAATGGGTCAATGGTGAGCCGGATTCCCAGCGCGGGCAGCACTGATTCGGAGAGCATTACGCCTGAGAACGAGACAAATACCATTAAGAGAAAAAGAATCGAATCCCAGACCTGGTTGAAGCGCGTTTCACCGGGAAGTTTTTGAAAGAGGCGCGAGAAAACACTGATGACCCACTTCCAGTTCAGTGTGAGGTGGATCAGGAAAGGCAGCGCAAAGATAAAACTGAACCATTCATGCCCGGTAATGCCGGTTGCACCGGGAATGTTAATCGCAACAAAAAGGGCAAAGACAAGCAGGTCGAGAAATAGTTTGAATTGGGTCTGGCTGAATTTTTTGTTGGGGTTTTGCATGGAAATTCCTTTGTGGTATCGGATTCATTTGAGTTTGCCAATAAAAGTCAGTCCTGTTCTTAGGTCTGCGGGAAGTGTGCCCACTCTGAAAATGGAGTAGGGGCAGGCGGGTACGCAATCTGCCTTGCCTTCGCATTTGTTACGGTCGATGATGGGGACTAATACGCCGGGGTCTTGCCCGCATGTGGATGTGTCGGGCATATCCATCTTTCTGTGATTAAAGATTTTCACGTTATGTTTAAATTTGCGTGATTGTTCACGTATTATATGTGCGCGCTTGTGCACGCGTCAAGAGAAAAATATGGAGAAATTGTGGCGAAATCCTTTGGTAACTGCGAATAAATGCCTGGAATATGCATGCCAGTTTTATAAGCAAGTTCACGAGGCCAGGCTCGTGGTTTATCACAGGGAATACAAAATTGCGATTGCGCCCAGGCGAATAGTCGCCTGGGTGGTTGTCGATTGGTTTGAAGAGCAGCTTTGATATTCTGGCGCGGGCCGGGTTTTATGGGTGGCTATCCGGGGAATCTTATAAAGCAAAAGATGGTATATTATTTTCATGTCCATTCGCAGCCGTTTACTGGCGCTGGCGTTCTTGTTTGTGGCCGCCGTATTGCTGAATATCTTTGCGCTGGTTTACCTGGCGCAGGCGGTTTCGAGCGCGCTGGGGGTGATTGAGCGGGTGCGGGAGCGGCAGTTGACCGCCTCGCAGATGGATGCCCACCTGCGGGATGCTGAAGCGGCCCTGTATCGATACCAGTTCGAGGGTGAGCGCGGCTTTGCCGACCAGTTCATCTCCAAAATCACCTTCTTTGCCTCCGATATTGAGCATTATCGCACCCTGGCCGACGACCAGACCTCGCGCGATTGGGCGGCACAGCTCGACCAGTCGCGTTTGCAGGCTGAATCGATCGGGAATCAGTTGATCGGCCTGCGCGACCGGCAGAATGCCGATTTGCAAACTTTTCTCGATACCCAGGCAAAATTCACCGACCTGTTGCTTAATTCCGTTAAACCGGCCCGCCCTAGCGACCAGGCTTATCAGTCTGCGGTAACCGGCATGTACGAAGCCGCGCGCGCCATGCTGACCTCGGTCACATCCTATGTTGCCTCGCCCGATGAGACCAAGCGCGGACAGTTTACCGAAGCGGTGGTCTCGCTGCGGCAAAATATGACCCAGTTTGGCAGCCTGCTCGAAACTGCCCAGGAGCGCGACTGGCTGGCGCAAATCGAAACGACCGCCGCCGATTTGCAGAAACTCGGCTCGCAACTGATTGGCGCGCGCGATTTACAGCAGTCGCAATTTGCCAACTTCATTGCAGTGGTGTTTAACGCCGGGCAAGAGGTTATTGTTGGCAAAATCCAGCCGCATGAGGCAGAGCTGCTCAACCAGGCGCAGCAGACCGTTCAAGAAGCGGTGCGCGCGGCGGTGATTGGCAGTGTGGGCGTGCCATTGCTGATCACGCTGGCGGCTGGTTGGCTGGTTTACCGGCTCTCGCGGCAGATGAGCGTCAGCGTGGAGGCCTTGTTACGTGGCGCGGAGCGGGTGGCGGGCGGCAACTTGCGTGTGCCGGTGACCCTCAACGGCAGCGATGAACTGTCCCGGCTGGCCGAGTCGTTCAATAACATGATGGCGGGCCTGGCCAGCCGCGAGGAACGCCTGCGCGCCCTGCTGGGACGGATGACGCAAATCCAGGATGAGGAGCGCCGCCTGATTGGTCTAGATTTGCACGACGGCCTGACCCAGCTGGTGATTTCGGCCAACATGCACCTCAATGCCCTGAACGCCCTGACCGGCCCCAAATTGGAACCGCCCGCCCAACAGGAACTGGATGTCAGCCGCTCGCTCGTCAAACAATCCATCGATGAGGCCCGCAAGGTGATTGCCGAACTGCGCCCGACCGTCGTGGATGATTTTGGTCTGGAGGAAGGCCTGCGCCGTTACGTCAGCGAAACTTGCGAGGCGCATCACTGGCAGTCTGAAATCGTCATCGCCACCAAAGGACTTGAAATTGCCCCGCCGGTGCAGCGCGCGATTTTTCGCATTGCGCAGGAGGCGCTGGCCAATGTCAGTAAGCACGCGCAAACCCAACGGGTGCGGGTGGAACTCTCCGCCGTTGACCAAAGCCTGTTGTTGCGGGTGCAGGATTGGGGGCGGGGGTTCGATGCGGCAGAATTCGAGGGCGAGTTAAGTCACCTCGGGCTGGTATCGATGCGGGAACGGGCCGAGATGTTGGGCGGCGCCTGCCGCATCCATAGTAAAGTGGGTGAAGGTACGTTAGTGGAAGTGGAATTCCCGAGCGCGGCGCTGGCCGCAAGGAGCGAGGATGATGCAAAGTGAGATTACGCTGGTCATTGCCGATGACCACCCCATGGTGCGCGCCGGGCTGCGCAGTATGCTGGCGGCTTCGCGGGTGACGGTGGTGGGCGAGGCGGCCGACGGGCAGGCGGCTTTGGACGTGGTGCGCAGGCTCCAGCCGCAAGTGGTGCTGATGGACATCCGCATGCCGGGGGTGGATGGCATCCAGGCGCTGGAAGCGCTGCGGGCGGAGAAAGCCTCCACGCGCGTCATCATGGTGACGACCTATCGCTCCACTTCCTACCTGCTGCGGTCGCTTTCGGCAGGGGCGGCGGGTTTTGTGCTCAAGGATATTTCACGCGAGGAACTGCTGGCGGCGATTTACTCGGTGGCTGATGGCGCTTCGCTGGTGGATAGCCAGTTTTTGCAGGATGTGCTCCGTTCGCTGGAAGAAACGGAAGGCGTGAAGGAAAAACCGGCCGAACTGGTTGAGCCGCTAACGGCGCGCGAGATGGACATCCTGAAGTTGATGGTCGAGGGCCTGACCAACCAGGCCATCGGTGACGTGCTTGGCTTGAGTGCCGGGACCGTCAAGGGTTATGCCCAGACCGTGATGCACAAACTCGGCACCGCCGACCGGACCCAGGCGGCCGTCAAGGCGATTCGGATGGGGCTGGTGAAGTGAAAAACGGATAACAAACGGTAAATGGTGAAGCGAACATCAATCCTTGTTTGCTATATAAAAAACTGCCATCCGGATGGGGAAAAACCCTCCACATGGCAGTTTTTTTATTGCAAGCGGGGATGTATCCTAGTTTTGATGACAGTTCCTGACCTGAAAACCTTGCTGGCCCAACCGGGCCTGATCCCCGTTCCCGGCGCGGCGGATGCGCTGACCGCGCGCCTGGTGGAGGATGCCGGCTTTGGGGCGGTTTACGCCAGTGGAGCCGGGATTGCCAACGCCCAGTTCGCCATGCCTGACCTGGGTCTGGTGACCCTGACCGAAATGGCCGACGCCATTCGCCGGATTGTGGCTGCGGTCGAGATTCCCGTCATCGCCGATGCCGATACCGGCTACGGGACGGTGCGCAACGTTGTGCGGGCGGTGGAAGTCTACGAAGCAGCGGGCGTGGCCGCCTTCCAGGTCGAGGACCAGGTTACGCCCAAGATTTGCGGGCATTTCAGCGGCAAGGAAGTCGTCCCGGTCGAGGCGATGCTCAAGAAAATCCGTGCGGCGGTACAGGCCCGGCGCGAAATGCTGGTCATCGCCCGCACCGATTGCCTCGCCACGCATGGTTTCGACGAGGCGGTGCGGCGCGGGAACCTGTTCGCCGAAGCCGGGGCCGATTTGGTGCTGGTCGAAGCGCCGGATACCCTGGATGAAGTCAGCGCCTTGCCGCAAAAAATCCATGCGCCGCTGGTCTATAACATGACCGAAGGCACGACCACGCCGCTGCTGGGGCATGACGAACTGGCACGGATGGGCTACAAAATGGTTATCCACCCCAGCCTGGCAGTGCGGATTGCGGCCCGGGCGGTGCAAAGCGCCCTGGCGGTGCTGCAAAAAACCCGTTCAAGCGAACTGCTGCTTTCGGCCATGCTCGATTGGGATGAACGCCAGCGCCTGACGCGCCTGGAGAAGTGGGAAGGGCTGGAATAACTGCCAAACGGAGGGAGAAAAACCCTCCATTCGGTGCTAGGTTGCCAGGGGGCGATTTGCTACAGTGGGCTTACTGGATTGCGAAATCCAATCAAATTTCAAAGGAGTGAGAAACCCATGAAACGTGTTCTGCTATTCGTTGTGGTTCTGTTTTCGCTGGTGCTCAGTGCCTGTGGCGGGGCAGCCAGCCAGTACCCTGCCCAGCCAGTTGAAATCATCGCCCCGGCCAACCCCGGCGGCGGTTGGGATACCCTGGCGCGCACCATCCAACTCAGCCTGGAGACGGAAAAACTGGTCTCGCAGCCGCTTTCAGTCACCAACAAACCCGGTGGCGGTGGCGGCGTGGGCCTGGCTTTCATGGCGGCCCAAAAAGGCACCGATTACACCCTGGTGGTTTACTCGCCCCCGTTGATTATCAATGACATCAATGGCACCTTCGAAGGCAAGTCCTACAAGGATTTAACCCCGCTTGCCAAATTGATTACCGATTACCAGATTATCGTCGTCAAGGCCGATTCCCCATACCAGACGCTCGAGGACTTGCTCAATGCCCTGCGCGCCGACCCGAAATCGGTCAAGTATGCGGGCGTCTCCTCGCCGGGCAGCATGGACCACATCGCCTTTGCCAAGATTGCCAAAGCCGCCGGGATTGATCCCAAGCAGTTGGATTACATCGCTTTTGCGGGCGGCGGCGAAGCCACCACGGCCCTGTTGGGCGGCAATGTCGGCTTCCTCTCGACCGGCATCGGCGAATCGGTAGCCCAACTCGAGGCCGGTACCATCCGCGCCCTGGCGATTACCGCCCCCGAGCGGCTGCCAAGCGACCTGCTCAAGGATGTCCCGACTGTCAAAGAATCGGGCTACGATGTTGTTTACGAAATCTGGCGCGGTGTCTTTGGCCCGGCGGATATGTCGGCTGAAGCCAAGGCCTATTGGGAAGCGACCCTCAAAAAGATGGTCGAATCGCCCACCTGGAAGGCCCAATTGGAGAAACTCAACTGGCGTGACGCCTACGCCAGCAGCGAGGACTTCACCACCTTCCTCGGTCAGGAGACCGAAAGTTACAAGGCCATGCTGACTGAACTCGGCTTTGCCAAGTAAATTGCCGCACAGACAGTGCGTCGCACCAGACTTTTCGACAAGTCTTGTTAAACGGGAATTGATTCAAGCTTGAAGCCATCCCGTTTAACATGGTGCGACGCACTCTTTCAAAGCAAACCTTTAGGGTCTCTATTATTTTTTCCAGGAGCCTGCCATGAAGGCTGAAAAAATCGCTAGTCTGGCGTTTACTGCCCTCGCCATTGCCTACCTCGTGGGCGCATTTTTTATCAAGGAGCCGCCGCTGCGCCAGCAACTTGGCCCGGAAGCCTTCCCAAAGGCCATCGGGGTGCTGATGTTGTTTTTTGCGCTGCTCTATGTCGGTCAGCAGTTCCGCCCCCAGCCCGCCAAAGAGGATGAGGAACGCGCCGCCATTATCGGCGCGGATGAAAAACTGGGCACTTACGTCGATTACAAAACCATCGGCATCATGCTCGCCCTGATGCTGGGCTACGGCCTGACCTTCGAATTGCTGGGCTATCCGCTTGCCACCTTGCTGATGTTCAGCGCCGGTATTTTTGTCTTGGAACGCAAACACTGGAAGCGTGACCTGGTGATTGCCCTGCTGGCCAGTTTTGGCATCTTTTTCCTGTTCCGCTTTGTCTTGCGGGTCAACCTGCCCGCGGGCATCCTGGCGTTCATTTTTCGGTAAAGCGAGGCGGCATGGAGATTTGGAATAACATCGTTCTCGGTTTTAGCGTAGCCGTAACGCCTTTCAACCTGCTGCTGGCCTTTGTGGGCGTTTTCCTCGGCACCATCATCGGTGTGCTGCCCGGCATCGGCCCGATGACCGGCATCGCCCTGCTGATTCCCATCACCTTTGGCCTGCCGCCCAATTCGGCCATCATCCTCATGGCCGGGATTTACTACGGCGCGATGTACGGCGGCTCGACCACCTCGATTCTGGTCAACGCTCCCGGCGAATCATCCAGCGTGGTGACCTGTTTCGACGGCTTCGAAATGGCCAAAAAGGGCCGCGCCGGCCCGGCCCTGGCTGCCGCGGCGATTGGTTCGTTTATCGCTGGCACCTTTGCCACCCTGATGCTGATGATTCTCGGCCCGGCGATTGCCATGTTCGCCCTCAACTTTGGCCCGCCCGAATTTTTCGCCCTGATGCTGACCGGCCTGACCGTGGTCACCAGCCTGGCTGGGCGCTCGCTGGTCAAGGCCTTGCTCGCCACCACTATCGGCCTGGCCATCTCCACCATTGGCATCGACCTGCAAAGCGGCGTCTCGCGCTACACCTTTGGCAACCTGGAACTACTCGACGGCCTCGAATTCCTGGTGGTCGCCATCGGCCTGTTCGCCCTCTCCGAAGTGCTCGCCAACCTGGCCGATATGCGCCAGGCGGTCATGGAACGCCTTTCCATCAAAGGCGGCCTGTGGCTCACCAAGGAAGACTGGAAACGCGCCATCCCGGCTTTTATTCGCGGCACGCTCTCCGGCTTTTTTGTCGGCGGGCTGGCCGGTGCGGGCGCAGCCGTGGCCTCCTTTGTCTCCTATGGTCTCGAAAAAAGCGCCGGTAAATACAAACATGAATTGGGCACCGGCGCCATCGAAGGCGTTGCCGGTCCCGAGGCCGCCAACAATGCCGCCGCCGGTGGCGCGATGATTCACCTGCTCTGCCTCGGCATCCCGGGTTCGGGCACCACCGCCATCATGCTTGGCGCATTGCTCATGCTCGGCCTCCAGCCCGGCCCGCTCCTGTTCCAACAGCAGCCCGATTTCGTCTGGGGTCTGATTGCCAGCATGTACATCGGTAACGTTATGCTGCTCGTCCTCAACCTGCCGCTGGTTGGCATGTGGGTCAAAATCCTCGATATTCCTCTCTACCTGCTGGTGCTGTTCATCATCCTGTTCTCGTTCCTCGGCGTCTACACCGTCAACAACAGCGTCCAGGACCTGATCCTGATGGTCGGTTTCGGCATCCTCGGCTACATCCTGCGGCGGCTCGACATTCCCGCCGCGCCCATCATCCTGGCGATGGTACTCGGCGACCTGATGGAACAGGCCCTGCGCCAGTCGCTGATCATCTCCGATGGCTCGCTGGGCATCTTTTTCACCCGCCCTATCGCGCTCATCCTGCTCATACTGGCTGCCATCTCCATCACCAACCCCTATTGGGGCAAAATCGGCGCCTTTTTCCGGCGCACATTCTCACGCCAAACCGCGTAAAACGTAAGGGTGCAGCATTGCTGCGCCCTTACGAAACTCGGATACAATCAACGCATGAAGCCCCGGACGCGTTTTTTCAGAATGACCCAATGGATGCACCTCATCCTGCCGGTCATTTTGATTCTCTCGACGGGCATTTCCTGCGCCCCCGCCGTTCCCACTGCGGAACTCGCCCCGCCGACTCCGGCTCCCGTTACCGAAACCGCTGCCTCGCCCAAAGTGATTCCGTTTTTCACCACCGAAAGCGACCCTGGTCAACTGGCGGTTTTGCAGCAACTGATTCTCGAATACCAGCAACTCAACCCCGGCATCGAAGTTGATATCGTCCTGGCCTCCCCGGCTTCACGCGGCAGCCGCCTGCTCACCGCCCTCGCCTCCGGGGCCGATTTGGGCATCTTTGAAATTGAGCCCACGCTCATGCCGCAGTGGGTCGATGCGGGTTACCTGCTCCCACTCGATGATGTGGTCACCGCCATCGGGGAGCAGGATTTCGTTGCGGGCAGCCTGTTCAGGCAAAATGAACACATCTACGCCGTGCCGTATGCCGTCAGCGTGTACGGGCTGTGGCTACGCACCGATTTGCTCCAGCAGGCCGGGCTGCCCATTCCCCAAAACTACGACCAACTCCTGGCCGCTGCCAAAACCCTGACGCGCGGCGACACCTATGGGCTGGCCCTCCCGGCCGGGCAGAATATTGCCACCGTCAATTACTTTTCCATTTTTCTCTGGCAAAACGGCGGCGACTATTTCACCTGTGATGGCAACGTCGCTTTTGGCGAACCAGCCGCCCTCGAGGCGGTCAAACGCTGGGCGGCGCTGGCCCAATATGCCCCGCCCGGCCACACTACCTGGGGCTACCGCGAGCAAATCGACTCGTTCTTGAACGGCCGCGTAGCGATGGCTATTTATGGCGGGCGGCTGGGCGTCCAACTCCACGAGAGCGACCCGGCACTCGCCAGGAATGTGACCGTCATCTTTCCGCCCTTTGGCGACCAGCAGGTCACGCTGGGAGTCTGGAGCCGTTTTGCCATCGCCAACGGCACCAAAAACAAGCCTGAGGCCAAGGCCTTCTTGCAATGGCTGGTCAGCGGAGACAGGCTCTTGCGCTACGATAGCACCCTGCCCGGGCATATGATTCCGCCCCTCGAGTCGGTCCGCGCCAGGGCCCTGGACGACGCTTCAGCCTACTCCCGCGCCCACAGCGACTGGATTCGCTCCTTCTACGAGTGGTCGGCCTATACCAACCACCCGGCCATGAATATGGGCTCGCTGCGCGACGGGCAGTTCCAACGCTCGGGGCAGGTCCCGCCCTGGGCCTGGGAAGTGTTCGGCCAGCCGGGCCTGGTCGACTCGATGTTGCAAGAAATTGCCCTCGGCGCTCGCGACCCCGAATCAGCCTGGCAGGCGACCGTCGATAAAATGGAAACCCTGGTCAGCGGGTGGAAAGGTTCCCATCCTGGTTGGCAGGCTGCGCGGTGCGATTGAGCCACTCCCGGTCTTGAACAAGCCCTGGTGACGGCATTTGCTACCCGGTCCAAGAACACCGCCTGTAAGAGTACAGGCGGTGTTCTTTTGTCTCTTGACATCGAACAGAAACGCGCTAAAATATTGATTGAATATGATTGGAAATGAGCGTATATGAGCGAATACATCTCTTCTGAAGAACGTCAAATTAGCATTATCAGCCTGCTTGCTCGCCAGGGTCGTTTAAGTGTGGCTGAAATTGTCGAGCAGTTCAAAGTCAGCGAGGCGACAGCCCGGCGCGACCTGGAAACGCTGGCCGAGCAGGGCAAAATCCAGCGCGTTCACGGCGGGGCGTTGCCGATTAAACAAGCGCCGCCCGAATTGCCGATTCTGCAACGTGAGCAGGAACAATTTTTTGAAAAACAGCGTATCGGCCAGGCGGCTGCGGCGCTGGTGCGTAATGGCGAGACAATTTTTCTTGGCTCTGGCACAACCGTTTTAGAAGTAGCCCGCAACCTCCGTTCGCATCAGAACCTGACGGTGATTACCAATTCGTTGCCGGTGATGAATGTCCTTTCTGGTTTGCCAGGGATCACCCTGGTGGCCCTGGGGGGCATGCTTCGTCCGAGCGAGCTTTCGTTTATCGGTCACATCACCGAGCAGGCCCTGGCCGAAGTTCGCGCCGATAAGGTCATCATTGGCGTTCACGCCATCAGCATCGAAAACGGTCTAACCAACGACTACCTGCCTGAGACAATGACGGATCGCGCTATTTTGCGGGCCGGGCGCGAGGTGATAGTGGTTGCCGATCATAGCAAAGTCAACGCTTTTGCCACTGCCTTCCTGGCCCCGCTCACCAGCATTCACACCCTGGTTACAGATCGTGAAACCCCGGCCGATTTTCTCGCTGCGCTGCGGCAGTCCGGCATTTCTGTTTATCAATCCTGACCTCTTCGGAGCCGTATGCTTCTTCAAAACTTTCGACCCCAATCCAAGCTCGTGACAAAAACCACTCTGGTGGCCCGGCCCAAATTCCCTGTAATTGATGCGCATAATCACTTAGGGGAGCCTTTCGGGGGCGGGTGGGATTCGAAACCGCTTTCCGAATTGCTTGACCAGCTCGATGAGGCGGGTGTTGCGATGTACGTTGACCTGGATGGCGGCTGGGGCGAAGAGACCCTGGCTGCACACCTCGACCACTTCAAAGCGCCTGCTCCCGACCGATTCCGCATCTTCGGTGGCGTCGATTGGGGTAAATGGCCCGAATTGGGTAACAAATTCCCCGAGTGGGCTGCCGGGTGTTTAAGGGCCCAAAAGGAGCGCGGCGCTGAAGGGCTCAAGATTTGGAAGCCCTTTGGCCTGCATGTTTGTGACCAGCACGGCGAGCTTGCCAAAGTCGATGACCCGCGCCTCGACCCAATCTGGCAGGCGGCTGGCGAACTGGGGCTGCCGGTCCTGGCGCATGTTGCCGACCCGGTAGCTTTTTTTGACCCCATCGATGAGACAAACGAGCGTTGGGAAGAGATTGGGGAGCATCCCGATTGGGCCTTTACCAGCCCGCCTTTCCCGCCTTTCATCGAAATCCTGAATGGTTTCAAAAACCTTGTTCTTCGCCACCCTGGCACCACCTTTATTGGCGCGCATGTTGGCTGTTATGGTGAAAACCTGGCCTGGGTCGGCCAGATGCTCGACGACTGCCCCAACTACCTGATCGACATCTCTGCCCGGCTGGGCGAACTTGGCCGGCAGCCTTACACTGCGCGAAAATTCTTCCTCCAATACCAGGACCGTATCCTGTTTGGTTCTGACCTGAGTCCTGACCTCGACGCCTATCGCCTGGCCTACCGTTTTCTCGAAACCGATGACGAATATTTCAACTACAACGTGGGCGAAATCCCTGGCCAGGGTCGCTGGCATGTTTGCGGTCTTTACCTGCCCGATGACGTACTCAAAAAGGTCTATTACAACAACGCTGCGCAGCTTTTTGGAATGCCGACGCTATGATAACCTTCGACGCCCAACAGCGCCTCCACATCGCCGACCTGGCCACTGCGCAGGTTGGGTTGTACCTTGGCCGCCAAAACCTGCTCAAAGGTCACTTAAAGCAGGTGGAAATGGGAAATTCGTCGGCGGCCGGGACTTACGTCTTGCCCTCGGGCGTCACCTTCCGCCTCGACCTGGCCCTGGAGACACTCGCCCCGAATGCGACTGCCGTCAAAATAACCATCACCAACACCGGCAGCCTCCCGCTCCGCTTCAATCGATTCGACGCCCCGCGCCTCGACCTCGCCCCGCACTTTTCTGACCAGCCGCTGTGGACCATGCAAGCCGCGGCAGTCCATTGGGGCCAGGATTTTGCTTTCGAACTCCCGCGCCATTTTGGGCGGGATAACTACCTCGGCCACTTGCAAAATGGCGAGGGGGGCGGCATTCCAGTGGTCTATTTTTGGAGCCAGGCCCAGGGTATTGCCCTGATGCATATCGAGCCGACCCCCAAGGACTGGTACATGCCGGTGAAAACCCGTCAGGAAAAGGTTCGGGCCGCCTTGCAACTGCGTCAGGCGGTGACGCTCCAGCCAGGGGAGCATTTTAGCGGGCTCAAGACGGTCATCTCCACCCACACCGGCGACTTTTTTGCGCCATTGGCGCTGTACCGTAACCTACTCGCCGAACAGGGAGTCAAAGCCCCCCAGCCGGTTCCGGCCAATTACGAACCCGCCTGGTGCTCATGGGGCTATGAATTTGATATCAGCCCGGATGAAATGACGGGTGTCTTGCCGGTGCTGCCCGAGTTGGGGATTCGCTGGCTGACCCTTGACGACCGCTGGTTTGATGCCTACGCCGATTGGAACCCGCGCCGGGAAACCTTCCCAAACGGTGCGGAGGATATGCGCCGCATGAATGCTGAAATCCATGCAGCCGGTGCGTTTTCGCAAATCTGGTGGTACCCGCTGTGCGCCGAGGATGGACATGGTCAATGGGAGAGTCACCGTTATGGCACCAGCCAGGTACTCCGGGAACACCCCGAATGGGTCGTTCTCCACGCCGATGGCTCGGTCGCACGCAATAACCGCCACCTGGCGATGCTTTGCCCGGCCTTGCCGGAAGTTCGCCAGTATACCGCCGAGCTTACCCGGCGCTTTATTGCCGATTGGGGTTTTGACGGCCATAAACTCGACAACATTTACACAATGCCGGCTTGTTACAACCCGGCGCACCATCATGCCTACCCTCAGCAATCTACCGAGGCCCTGGCGGATGCTTACCGACAGATTTTTGACCTGACCCGCCAGTTGCGCCCCAATTCGGTAACCCAGATTTGCCCCTGTGGCACACCGCTGACGTTTAGCCTGATCCCGTTTACGGACCAGACCGTCACCGCCGACCCGACCTCCAGCCACCAAATTCGCCAGCGGATTAAGTTTTACAAAGCGCTTATGGGACCGCGCGCTGCGGTCTTTGCCGACCACGTTGAGCTATCCGATGCCGGTAGCGACTTTGCGTCTGAAATCGGCGCGGGAGGCATCCCGGCGACCAAATTTATCTGGCCGGATGACGATGCGGTGCGGGCGCGACTGAAGGAAGTGTGGAACTTGCCCGATGAAAAGAAAGCCGAATGGCGCAGGTGGTTTGGTCTTTATAACCAGCATCGCCCCGCCGAAGGCGAATATCTCAACCTGTATGACCTGGGTTTTGAGACGCCCGAAGCGCATGTGATTCGCAAGGGCGAATTGCTGTACTACGCTTTTTATACCCCAGGGTTGGAACAAAGTTTTTCGGGACCGATCCAGCTGCGCGGGTTGGAAGAGTCGAAGACTTACCGGGTGTGGGATTATGTCGCTGAACGGGAAATCGCACGGGTGTCAGGCGCGAATCCGCAAATCGAGGCCCATTTTACGGGCGCGTTGTTGATCACAGTGATGGAGCAATAATATGCCGGAAAAATTGTCTTTTTCAGTCATTGGAGATTTGACGGATGAATTGCGGCAGCTCTTGAATGAGTTTGAGCAAATTCGCAACGTTAAACTGGAGCTGGTTCACATGAGTTGGGAAGGCGCCTGGCCCAAGTTGTTGACGTATGCGTTGCAGGGTAAGGGCCCCGATATTTCGCATGTTGGTTCAACCTGGGTTAGCTCGCTGGTGACCATGAATGCGCTGCGCGAGTTTTTGCCTCGGGAAGTGGAAACGCTGGGGGGCTCGCAGGCGTTTACGGGTCCGGCCTGGCAGAGCGCCAGCCTGCAAGGCGACCCGCGTATTTGGTCGATTCCGTGGTCGTCTTTTACTTTTGTAGTGCTGTACCGCCGTGATCACCTTAAAACGGCTCGAATTGATGAACAACAGGCTTTTGAGACCCCTCAATCGCTGCTTGAGACGGTTCGCAAGCTGCGCGCCAGCGGTTTTTCTTCCCCGATTACGCTGCCTTCGGGGAAACCTTTTCTTGACAGGGTGCATATTGCGGCCAGTTGGGTATGGGGCGCGGGCGGGAATTACATCAGCGATGATGGCCGGCAGGCGATGCTCAATGACCCGCGCACGCGCGAAGGGCTGCAGGCTTTCTTTGAGTTGTATCGGCTGATGTCGCCGGGCGATCATGATCTGAGCTACGAAGAGACCTTAACGCGCTTTCGCACCGGCGAAAGCTCGGTGGTGATTGCAGATTGCGGTTATCCCATGGAGATGCTTCGGGAAACCCCGCAACGCGTGGAAGTGACCGGGATTCACCCCTTGCCGGGGGTGCCGTTTGTGAGCGGCGATAACCTGGTGATCTGGCAGACTACCCGCCAGTACCCGGAGCGTGAGCGCCTGGCGCTGGAATTGACCGGTTTCCTGGTCAGTCGCTCGGCGCAGAGCCGTTTTTGCCAGTCGCTGGAGCAGTTCCCGGTGCGGCATGATGCCCTGGATGGGTTGAACTGTGAGCTTGCGCAGCTTGTCCCGGTACTCAAGGAGACTTTCGAGACCGGCCGGGCGCATAAAGCAATCCAGCTCTGGTCTCGTTATGAGCAGCAGTTGGGCCGCATGCTGGATGATATTACCGCCGATGTGGTGAGCAAACCCAACCTGCCGGTCGATTCGATTTTAGAAATCCATCTCTCGCAGTTACAACATCGTTTTTCTTTGATGATGGGTTAGCCCAAGATCCTGTTAATTTGCTGCGCAGGAAAAACCTGAAACCTACTGATTGCCCTGTCATCTTCATCAATGCCGGGTACAAGGAGACATCATAATGGCCGAATGTGGAGAATTTACCCGCCACGAAATCCTTTCTCAGCCCGAAGCCTGGGCCGATGCGTTGGAGGTGGTTGAGAAGCGCAAAGGTGAGCTGGATGCTGTTTTTGCCGCTGATTATGACCAGGTGCTTTTTACTGGCTGCGGCTCGACGTATTATCTCTCGCTGGCTGCGGCTGCGCTCTTCCAGGAGCGGACGGGCAGGTTGGCGCGGGCGGTGCCGGGCGGTGAATTGTTGCTCAATGGCCCGACCGCGTTGAGCGGTGGAAAAACACTGTTGGTGGCGGTCAGCCGCTCGGGTTCGACCACCGAGACGGTGCGCGCAGTGGAACAATTTAGGGCGCAAAAACGCGGCCCGGTGGTAGCCATTACCAACTATGCCGACCAGCCGTTGGCCGGTTTGGCCGATGTACCCCTGGTGATTGAGAAAGGCCAGGAGCAAAGCGTGGCGCAGACACGTTCGTTTGCTTCGATGTATGTTGCGGCAACAGCCATGACAATGGTGGCGGCCAGGGATGAGGCGCTGCGCGGGGCAATGGCGAAACTTCCAGATGCGGGCAGCAAGCTGCTGGGTGGGTATACATCACTGGCGCGCGAATTTGGCGAGAATTTGGGCTTTGACCGGTTTTATTTCTTGGGCAGCGGCGGGCGCTATGGCCTGGCTTGTGAAGTTAACCTAAAAATGAAAGAGATGACCCTGACGCACAGCGAACCGTTCCACTTCCTGGAATTCCGTCATGGGCCAATGAGCATGGTGACGCCCACGGGTAGCGCTGTGGTGGTGGGGCTTTTATCGGAGAAAAATTCGGGCCACGAACAGGCTGTTTTAAATGAGATGCAGGCGATGGGTGGCAAGATCCTGTCGCTGGCTGAGTCAGGGGCGCTTGTCGCTTTCAGGTCAGGAGTCCCTGAAAGTGTGCAAAATGTCCTCCATCTGCCCATATTGCAGTTGATGGCTTTTTATCGTTCCATGGCAAAAGGATTGAACCCGGATCGTCCGAATAACTTGACGGCTGTGGTGAAACTCGATTTGTAGGGTGGGAGCTGCTCCTGCCTTTCAAAGTTCACGTGAGGTGACTGCCTCGCGCCACGAAACCAAAAAGGAGAAGGAAAGATGAAGAAACTGCTATTCGTTTTTGTTTTGCTCAGCCTGGTGCTGGCAGCTTGCGGCGGCGGGGCAGCCCCGGCGACTGAAGCCCCGGCAAATGAAAAGGTTGAATTGCGCGTTTGGGGCCACCAGGCGCCGGCTTTCAACGCTGCCAACCAGGCAATGTTTGATGAGTTTATGAAGCAAAACCCGAATGTGACCATCAAGTACGAGACCTTCCCGTGGGATGTGTTCATCCAGACCATCCAGACCTCGCTCCCGGCAGGCAACACAGCCGATGTGATTCTTATTCCGGGCGGTTATACCTGTCGTTATGCCTCGGGCGGGCAGCTGTTGGAAGTCCCGGCCGATGTGATGACGCTCGAAAAAGCCCAGGAGCTTTTTTATGCGGCTCCTTTGGGCGGGCAGACTTGCGACGGGAAATTGTACGGGTTCCCGGCTGAATACAATATCGAATATGGCGGCGCGTATGTAAACCCGGCTTTATTTGAAACGGCCGGTGTGGCTTACCCGCCCAAATGGGATAATTGGGACGCGATGGTTGCGGATGCCAAGAAGATGACCGTCTTGGGCAGTGATGGGGTGATGACTGTTGCGGGCCTGCATTACACCAACAGCGACCAGCTATTTACGTATTTCTTGGCCGGTATCCTCGAGCAAGGTGGGAATTACTTTGCCGAAGATGGCAAGCACTTTAATTTCAATTCGCCCGAAGCCGTGGCAACCATCCAAAAACTGATTGATATGGCCCAGACCGATAAAGTGGTGGACCCGATCATTTTCAACGCTGAGAGCGAGTGGGTGGGCGAATCTTTTGCCCAGGGGCATAACGCCATCGGTATTTTGGGATCATGGTATGCCGGTGATGCCAAGTTGGCCTATCCTGACCTGAAGTTTGACTATGTCACCCTGCCTCCGCTGATGGGCAGCCAGCACAAGTTTGCCTCGGTGGGTGGTTGGGGCTATGTGGTGGGCAAGAGCACCCAGCAGCCCGAAATTGCCTGGAAGCTGGCCGCTTTCCTGGGGGCAGACCAGGCCAATGTCTTCAATTTCAACACCACTTCGGGCACGATTCCGGCCATGAAGGCGGTTGCTGCTGACCCGAAACTGGTCGAAGCGGCTCCTTTTGTGGCTGCAGTGCTACCGATTTTGGATGCCGGTCAATACCAGGGCAACCTGACCGATTCGGATCAGCTTTCGTATGAGATTATCTACCCGACTATCCTGGCAGCGATCCAAGGCAACCAGACCGCTGCCGAAGCGGCTCAAAGCATTCACGACGCGGCCAATGCCATGGTGGATAGCCAGTAGCCAGGCCTGTGCGGCGTAAGCTGTGACCTACGGGGCGGCCCGCCCAAGTTCAGGAAAGCGTTCCTCCTGGCGAAACGGGCCGCCCCTCTCAACCCCGGCATCTGCCACCCATTCCCACGGGAGCATCTATGGCGACTTTAAATTTATTCAAGAAAGAGATAACCTCGGAGCGCGGCAAGCTGATGGCCGGGCAGCGACGATTTGCGTATGCCAGCTTGCTGCCCATCTTGCTTTATATGGGTGTTTTTTCGCTATTCCCAATCTTGTGGGCTTTTGTGCTTGGTTTTTTTAGCTACACTCCCATTCGCCAGGGCACCTGGTTCCTGGGCCTGGGCGGGCAAAACCCCTTTGTCGGGATCAATAATTATATTGAGTTGTTCACCGGTTCTGGCAAGCCTGCCGAAGTTTTCCGCCTGGCGGTCAGGAACACGTTTCTGTTTACAGCCCTGGTCTTACCGCTTAACCTTGCCATTACTCTCCCGCTGGCGGTTTTGCTGGAGAGCATCAACGAAAAATTTAAGACCCTTTTTCGTGCAATTTATTTTCTCCCGACCATTTCATCTTCGATTGCCCTGGTGATTATCTGGTCCTATATGTATGCGCCGGGGTGGGGGTTACTTAGCCAGATGTTTAAGCTCGTGGGCATGGTGCCTCCCAAATCCTGGCTGCAAGACCCCAGCACCGTTTACTTTGGTGTGCCGCTGGCCATGATTTGTGTGGTGGTAGCCCACGTCTGGCAAGATTTTGGTTACAACCTGGTGATTTTTGTCGCGGCGCTGCAATCGATCCCCAAGACGCTGCGCGAAGCAGCCCGCGTAGATGGCGCCAACTCCTGGCAGGAATTCTGGCTGATTGTGGTCCCTCTCCTCAGCCGTACGATCTTGTTGGCGTCTGTATTGACGGTGATCTCCTCACTGCAAGTCTTTGTCATCTTCCAATTATTGACGCGTGGTGGTCCGCAGAACCAGACCCAAACCATGCTGCTGAGTATTTATGAAAATGCATTTCGTTTTGCCAACAACCTGGGCCTCTCGGCGGCCATGTCAATGATCCTTTTTATCATCATCCTGGTTCTGACAGTTTTCCAGTTCCGTATCTTGCGCACCGAATGGGAGTATTGAAATGGAGACTCAAAAACGGCGTTCCCCTTTCTGGCTGCTCGGTAAGTCTGGCGCATATGCGGTTTTGATGCTTGGGCTGGTGGCGACACTGCTTCCATTTTTCTACATCATGGTCTCTTCACTCAAAACCGAGGCCGAACTGCGCAAGACCCCGCCAGATTTCTTCCCGCAGGCTCCCACCCTTAAACACTACATCTCCATCCTGACCGATGAACGCATTCCGCTGGAGCAAAACCTGTTTAATAGCGTTTTTGTCTCACTCATGCGGGTTGGCATCAGTCTGTTTACCAGTTCTTACGCGGGCTACATCTTCGCCAAGTACCAATTCAAAGGGAAAAACCTTGCTTTTGGTGTCATCCTGATTCAAATCATGATTCCCTTCCAGGTGGTCATGATTCCAAACTACCTGCTGGTGGTCAAACTTGGCCTGATCGACTCACTCTGGGCCCTGATTATCCCTGCCATGGTGGATGCCTATGGCATTTTTATGATGAAGCAATTCATCGAGGCCATGCCCTCCGAGTTGATGGATGCTGCGCGCATTGACGGCGCCTCCGAATTTGGAATCTACGCCAAAATCATCCTGCCGCAAATGGGACCGCCGCTGGCCTCCCTGGGCATTTTCACCTTTATGTCTACCTGGAACGATTACCTCTGGCCGCTCATCGTTCTTACTTCGCCCGAAAAACGCACCATCCCGCTGCTCCTGGTCTGGTTCCAGACCCAGCACGTCTCCAACCAGGGGCTGGTCCTGGCGGCCTCCATCCTGACCCTTTTGCCGATTTTCTTCGTCTACATTTTCCTCCAACGCTGGATTGTAGACCAGGCCACCCAGAGCGCTTTTAAGTAGGATGAAATTCCACTTACGGGAGTCCAGCCCTGATGAAACCCCCCTTTTCTTTTATTCTTCTTCTTATTTTCCTGACCTCCTGTACCCCGGCGGCCTCAGCCCCCGAACCGGAAGTGGTTTCCCATACCTATTTGGCCACTGACGAGCCAATTCTCAACCCTGAGCGCGGATTTTTTACCCCCTACGAATTGCCCGGCAAAGCCGGTTTCAGCCCGGTGCGTATTACCGGGAACACATTGGTGCATCTCAATATCCGGCTGGACGAGTACCGCGAGAGCGACATTCCGCAGGCAGTGTTGGAAGGTCTGGATGTCAACTTCAAAGACATCCGCGAGGCAGGTCTCAAGGCCATTTTGCGCGTGGCTTATAACCAGGGACCGTTTCCTGATAGCGAACCGGATGCCAGTAAAGCCCAAATTCTGCGCCACATCGAGCAGCTGGCCCCGCTTTTCCAGCAGCACA
The DNA here is from genome assembly GCA_964562145.1 of uncultured Anaerolinea sp. Taxonomy (GTDB): domain Bacteria; phylum Chloroflexota; class Anaerolineae; order Anaerolineales; family Villigracilaceae; genus UBA5195. The sequence goes on from CAZLSP010000048.1 coordinate 24,594, forward strand.
GCGATGTCATTGCCTGGGTCGAGGCCGGTTTTATCGGTGCCTGGGGCGAATGGCACACATCCACCAACGGGTTGGATAATCTTACCGACAAGCGCGACATCCTGAATGCGCTGCTGGCCGCCCTCCCCGGGCGCTATGTCCAGGTGCGTTACCCGGCCAATATCATTGAACTGTACCCTGAACCGCAAGCAGCCGCCCAGGCTTTTGTTGCCCACCACAACGATTGCTTCCTGTCCAGCGCTACCGATGTCGGCACTTATGAGCGCGATGGCGAAAATACCATCGTGCGCGACCAGGCTTACCTGGCCGAGTTGACCAGCCTGACCCCGATGAGCGGCGAATCCTGTGCGCCTTTCCCGCCGCGTTCTCAGTGCAATTCGGCCATCCGCGAGATGGAATTGCTCCATTTCTCGGCCATCAACGAGGCCTATCACAAAGGCATTTTGCGCAGTTGGGAAGAAGGCGGCTGCATGGATGAGGTGATTAACCGCCTGGGCTACCGACTAAGCCTGACCCGCGCCGATTTCAATGAGCAGGTGCGCCCCGGTGGCGTGCTCAACTTGAGAGTGGAGTTGGAAAACACCGGCTTTTCGGCCCCGGTCAATCCGCGCCCGATCTTTGTCGTTTTGCAACAGGATAAATCTATCTTTTTGACCGCCCTCGACCCGCTTGAAGCGCGCTCCTTCCAGCCCGGCGCTTCATCTTTCTCTGCCCAATTGCGCCTGCCTTCAAAGATGGCCGAAGGGGCTTACAACCTGGCGCTCTGGCTTCCAGACCCGGCCGAAAGCCTGCAAGACAATCCGTTCTACGCCATTCACTTTGCCAACGAAAACACCTGGGATGAAGCTACCGGCTACAACCTCCTGGGGCAGGTCAAGGTCAGCAAGTCCGCTGGCGGCAGCGTTGAGAAAACCGATTTCCTGACCGTGCTGGAAATGGTCGGCGGCCACGACAGCCCGCTGCCGACTTCCACTCTCGCGCCGACTGTTGCGCCCGAGCCGATTTCTAATCCCCATGCCGAAAGCGCTACAGAATACCTGAACCTGCAATTCGCCTTCACAGGCGCGCCGGAACGCTACAACGGCTTCCAGGTTTTTCTCGATATTGACCAGAACCCGGCGACTGGTTTTTCGGTGGGCAGTTTGGGTGCAGAATTCCTTCTAGAGAATGACACCCTTAACGCCTACGCCGGTTCCGGCTCCGATTGGAACTGGACTCCGCTCGAAAACGAAATCGTTTTCCTGAACGACATGCCAACCGCCCGCTGGAGCGTGCTGTTGGCCGATTTGGGCAGCCCCCAGGCCCTCGATTTTGTCGCCCAACTGGTGGATAAGGATTGGAACACCATTTTCACCAGCCCAAAACAAACCTTTACCCTGCCATGACCACCCTTGAAATCCGCTTCCTGCCGGTTAACCAGGTTTCCCCCGAACTCGAGCATGCCATCGACGCGCTTGACCACCTCGCTTTTGCGGGTGAACAGGCGGACGACCCGGAGTTCGCCTCCATCGAATGGGGTTCGCCAGATTGGATGGCGCTTGGCTTTCAGGAAAGTGAATTAGTTAGCCAGCTTTGCCTGAATAAACGCGAAATCGCCGTTGGCGCAACACGGGTTTGGGTAGCGGGCGTTGGCGGTGTGGCGACCCACCCCAACTGGCTGCGGCGCGGATTTGCATCCCAGGTGTTGCGCGCCTCCGAAACCTTTATGCACAAAACGCTGCGGGTTCCCTTTGGCTTGCTGGTCTGCGCAGATGAAACCCAGCCAGTTTATGCGCGCTGCGGCTGGCAGACCGTCGCCCGGAAATTGATTTTTATCCAGGATGAAAAACTGCGCAGCCTGGAAACTTGCGTCATGATCCTGCCCCTGACCCGCCAATCCTGGCCGGAGGGCGAAATCAACCTGCTCGGCCTACCCTGGTAACCGCGTTCCGTCTACCGCTCAACCATCCGCTCCCGCATCTACTTATCCGCTTGATAATCCGCTCCCACCTCCGCTTATCCGCTCAACCATCTGCTCCCACATCCGCTTGTCCGCTCAACCATCCGTTCCCCCTCCGCTTTTCCGCTTGATAATCCGTTCCCGCATCCGCTTATCCGCTCAACCATCCGCTCCCGCATCTACTTATCCGCTTGATCATCCGCTCCCACCTCCGCTTATCCGCTTGATGATCCGTTCCCGCATCCGTTTATCTGCTCAACCATCTGCTCCCACATCCGCTTGTCCGCTTGATCATCCGTTCCCGTATCCGCTCAACCTTTGACCTCAAGGAGTTCCTATGACCAAAATAGCTTTTATCGGCGCTGGCAGCCTCGGCTTCACCGGCGAACTTGTCCGCGACATCCTGACCTTCCCGCTGCTGCAAGATGCCACCCTGGCGCTGATGGATATCCACCCCGGACGTCTCGAATGGGCCAAGAAAGGCGTGGAAAAACTGATCGCTGCCGGGCAGCGTCCCGCCAAAGTCACGGCGACCCTCGACCGGGTCGAAGCGCTGCGCGATGCGGATGTTGTCCTGACCACCATCCTGGCTGGTTCAACAGATGTCTGGCGGCACGACATCGAAATCCCTAAAAAATACGGCATCGATATCAACGTTGGCGATACGCGCGGACCAAGCGGCATTTTCCGCTTCCTGCGTACCATCAATCCAATGATGGACATCGTCCGCGACATGGAAAAAGTCTGTCCGAATGCCGTCCTGCTCAATTACACCAATCCAATGGCGATGCTGGTTTCCTCGATCCAGAAACAGACTTTTATCTCGACGACCGGGTTGTGCCATTCGGTGCAGGGCACGGCCATGATGCTGGCCGAGTGGATTGGCGCACGCTACGAGGACATCGATTACACCTGCGCCGGCATCAACCACATGGCCTGGTATCTCGACTACAAATGGAAGGGCCAGGATGCCTACCCCCTTATCCACAAGGCCATCACCGAACGCGCCGAAATCTACAACGCCGAACCGGTGCGTAATGAAATGTACCTGGCGCTGGGCAAATACGTCACCGAATCGAGCGGCCACAACTCGGAATACAACTGGTGGTTCCGCAAACGCCCCGACCTGATCGAAAAATACTGCACCCACGGCACCAACTGGAACCCTGGCGAGTATGCATATATTCTGAAGGAATACCAGCACAACGAAGCCACCTGGCAGGATCAGGTCAAGGACTGGTTGGCGCGCCCGCTTGAGTCCGGTGACCTGGAGCGCGGCCATGAATACGCCGCCTACATTATCAATGCCCTTAAGGGCGGCGAGCCGTTCAAATTCAACGGTAACGTTCAGAATACCAACCTGGTGAGTAACCTGCCCCAAAATGCCTGTGTCGAAGTGCCGGTACTGGTCGACCGGGCTGGTTTCCACCCCATGTATGTTGGCGCGTTACCCGCAGAATGCGCCCTGATGACCGGCCTTTCGAGCGGTATCGAGGAGCTTGCCATCCAGGCCTCCCTGCTCGGCGACCCGACCCTGGTTTATCGCGCCATCTGCCACGACCCGCTGACCGCTTCGGTGTTATCGCTGGCCGAAATCCGCCAGATGACCAACGAACTCTTTGCGCAGCACAAAGATTACCTGCCGCAATTCAAAACCCACCATGTTTAACGGAACAACGCTATGAAATCCATCTCGATTGGAAAACTGCGCGGTCTGCAAGCCTGCGCCTCGCCACGCGGAACTTTCACCTGTCTGGCCCTCGACCATCGCCAGAACTTGCGCAAAGCCAACCCGGCTTTTGTGGCCGATGCCGAACTCAGCCGTTTCAAGCTGGATGTAACCGCCGAACTGGCTCCCTACGCTACTTCCGTTTTGCTCGACCCGGAAGTTTCCGCCGCCCAGGCCATCGCCGCTGGCAAGTTGCCCGGTGACAGGGCCTTTGTCGTCGCGGTTGAGTCGACCGGGTACGGCGGCGAAGCCACCGCCCGGCGCGGACAGGTTATCCCCGGCTGGAGCGTGGAAAAAGCCAAACGCATGGGCGCGAGCATGATCAAGTTGCTCGTCTATTACCACCCCGATTCGCCGACTGCCGCCGAAGCCGAGGCTTTCACCGCCCAGATTGCCGCCGAATGCATCCAACACGATCTTGGCCTGATGCTCGAACCGTTGTCCTATTCGCTGACCGAAGCCAAACTGACCAGCGACGAAAAACGCTACGTAGTGGTCGAAACCGCCCGCCGCCTGACCCCCATTCCCGGCGTGGATGTGCTCAAAGCCGAGGTGCCGCTCGCCACCGACGACCTCGACGAGACTCGTTTGGCCGCCGCTTGCGCCGAAGTCAGCGCTGCCTCCGTCACGCCCTGGATTTTGCTCTCCGCCGCCGTCACCTTCGAAACCTACCAGCGCCAGATTATCGCCGCCTGCCAGGCCGGGGCCTCCGGCATTGCTGTGGGCCGCGCTGTCTGGCAGGAAGCAGTGCAACTCGACGGCCAGCCGCGTCTCGATTTTCTGCGCAGCACCGCCCGCGAGCGTCTCACCCGCCTGAATGCTCTCTGCCAGGCCCTTGCCAGACCCTACACCGACTTTTACACCGCCGAAGCCCCCTTCGACTGGTACAAAACCTACTAGCCCCTATGCCTGCCTTTGATCTGCTCGTCGCCGGTGAAATCAACCCCGACCTGATCCTTTCGGGCGATGTCGCGCCCGCCTTTGGCCAGGTCGAAAAGCTGGTCGATTCCGCCGATCTTGTTATCGGCTCCTCCTCGGCCATTTTTGCCTGCGGCGCGGCGCGCCTGGGGCTAAAAGTCGCCTTCATCGGCAAGTGCGGCGACGATGTTTTTGGCCGCTTTATGCTCGCTGAAATGTCAAAGCGCGGGGTGGAGATTGGGAACGTGATTCAGGTCCCAGGCGGATCGACCGGCCTGAGCGTGATCCTGAACCGGGGCGTTGACCGCGCGATCCTGACTCACCCCGGCCTGATTCCCGCTTTAGCGGCCGAGGATGTCCCTGATAGTTTGCTCCGTCAGGCCCGCCACCTGCACGTCGCCTCCTATTTTTTGCAGGATGCCCTGCGACCGGGCCTGCCCCGGCTCTTTGAGCGCGCCCGTTCCCTCGGCCTGAGCACCTCCCTCGACACCAACTACGATCCTTCCGAGCAGTGGCGCGGCTTCGATCAGCTTTTATCCGTCACGAACGTTTTCCTGCCCAACGAAGCCGAAGCCTGCTCCCTCACCAGGGAGGAAACTGCCGATTTAGCGGCGACAAAGCTGGCGGTGCGGGTCGAGACGCTGGCGGTCAAACTTGGGGCGCAGGGTGCGCTGGGGGTCAGTCAAGGCCAAAAGGTCAGGGCCGCTTCAATTCCCGTAAAAGTGGTCGATACCGTTGGCGCGGGCGACAGCTTCGATGCCGGGTTCATTTACGGCTATTTGCAAGGTTGGCCGCTGGAAAAGTCGCTGCGTGTAGCGGCGATTTGTGGCGCGCTTTCCACGCGGGCGGCGGGTGGCACGGCAGCCCAGGCCACGCTCGACGAGGTCTTGTGTGAATTATCTTGATTACATTCTCTCTGCCCAAAAGTTCGGTCCGCCGCGCGGCGTGACCTCGGTTTGCTCGGCGCACCCGTTTGTGCTCGAGGCGGCCCTGCGGCATGGCCTGGCGCGCAACACCCCGGTGCTGATCGAGGCCACCTGCAACCAGGTCAACCAGTTTGGCGGCTACACCGGCCTGACCCCGGCGGATTTTGTCCGTTATGTGGGCGAGATCGCCGGGCGGGTGGGCTTCCCGCGCAAAAACCTGATTTTGGGCGGCGACCACCTCGGGCCGCTGGTCTGGGCAGACGAACCCGCGCAGGTTGCGATGGGGAAGGCCAAAACCCTGGTGCGCGACTATGTGCAGGCCGGGTTTACCAAAATCCACTTGGATTGCTCGATGCCCTGCGCCGATGACCGCGATTTGCCGGTTGAACTGGTTGCCCAACGCGCTGCCGAACTGGCCCAAATCGCGGAAAGGGCAGACACAAGGTTTGCCCCTACTTTGCGCTACGTGATTGGCAGCGAAGTCCCGCCCGCCGGGGGCGCCAAGGCTGGCGAAACGCACCTGACCGTCACCAACCCGGCTGACGCCGCCCGGACAATTGAACTGACCCGCCAGGCTTTCCTGGCCCTCGGGCTGGATTCGGCCTGGGAGCGAGTCATGGCCCTGGTTGTCCAGCCGGGCGTTGAATTTGGCGATGAAACCGTGCATGCTTACGACCGGCAAGCCGCCGCAGGCCTGAAAGAGTTTATCGAAAGCGTCCCCGGCCTGGCCTACGAAGCCCATTCCACCGACTACCAGACTCGCGCCGCGCTGCGCGCCCTGGTCGAGGATCATTTTGCCATCCTGAAAGTTGGCCCCTGGCTGACCTTTGCCTTCCGCGAAGCAGTCTTTGCCCTGGCTGAAATCGAAGCCACCCTGTGCGAAACGCCCAGCTGCATCCGCGAAACCCTGGAAGTGGCGATGTTGACCAACCCGGTACACTGGAAAAAACACTACGGCGGCGATGCGCAAACCCAGAAATTCGCGCGCTCGTTCAGCTTCAGCGACCGCATCCGCTATTACTGGAATACACCCGAAACCCAGCAAGCCTTTGAGCGCCTGATGCACAACCTGGGCGAGAAGCCCCTGCCGTTGGCGCTGTTGAGCCAGTACTTGCCTGAGCAATATGAAAAAGTCCGCAGTGGGGCGCTAAAAAACCACCCGCGCGAACTGCTGTTAGCGCGGGTGATGGATGTGCTGGAAACCTATTCTTTTGCGAGCGGTGGAAATGGGGATGGGGGAAGGCCTTAATCGCATTCTCTCGGGCGTAACTCATCGCTATCGGGTTTTTGGAAAAGTTCAATCCAGGAAATCATCATATCTTCTGGAATGTAGTGAATGGAGTCGGTCAGGTTTTCATTCCTGATCCTGACTCTTTTCATCAATTCTTCTGTGCCTACGTCCATAAAGATGATTTCGCTTCGCGCGCCGATCTTTTTGGCTTGTGACCTGAAAAATTCTCTCTCCTCTTTTGACCAAAAACCAAAATCGAGAATGACATTTGTCCCGAGCGATAATGCGCGAAACGCAATTTCCCACAATCGCTCTTCGATGATTCCGTGCCGTTTATCATGCTCTGGATCGTCAATGTCGTGACCAAATAAGCCGACATGCCATTCATCCGGTGTCAGCCTTAGGGCGCCGAGTTTGTCTTCCAATTCTTTTGCCCGGCTGGTTTTGCCAGCGCATGGTAATCCAACCATCAAATAGAGAGTTGCCATTTTCCCAAGTCACTGCCTATCGGGCGGTTGCAATCAGGTAGCGGTAATTGTTGGTAAGGTGATAACCGCCAGTGCTTGTTTTGAAGGGCGCAATGACTTGCAGTATCGTGTCACGTACCGTGGACTCGCCCTTATTTTGAATGGCTCGTATGGCTGGCCCCGAGGATAACAGGCCCCGCAGGGCGGTTTTTTCGTCTGGATAATCCCACGGGCAATCGACAGTTTTTACGCGGGTAGGGTGTAATCCCGCTTGGGTGGCGAGCGCTTCGAGGGCGCCGTCGGCTGAGAGCGCAAAGGGTCCGGGAGCATTCGGCGGGGGCGGGGGTAATAAGGCTCCCATAGCGCTGATGTAGGCGGTAGACTCATTTTCATCTGGCTTGCCAAAAACAGCCATCACGACGGTCCCAGTCTTTGAGACCCGGCTTGCCTCGCGGAGCGCCTGGATGGGGTTGGCCGCAAACTGGAACGAGCTAAAGCCTGTTACCACATCAAATGCCTGGTCGGGATAGGGCAGTTCTTCCATTTCACCGCTCCGAAAATCCCCCTCGCGCACCCGCTTGCGCGCGATTGCCAATAAAGGTTCAGATGCATCCAGGCCGCTAACGCGCGCCCCTAGTTTTGCCGCCATTTCGCAAAAAATGCCCGACCCACAACCAATATCTAAAACAGTTGTGTTGGTGGTTACGGCGGTTTCTTGTAAAACAGCCTCAAAGAGGGGGATGGCGACGCCTTCCTGGGCTTCGGCCCAGTCTTGCGCTCTTGCTCCCCAAATTTCCCCTTGCGTACGCGCTGTACCCATAAGTTTACTCCTTGTAAGAACCGATAGTGGTTTGATAAATTAGTATACAAAATCCCCGCGGACTATGGGGGTTATTTAATGCCCATTTTCTTTTC
>CAZLSP010000049.1:0-31997 GCA_964562145.1 uncultured Anaerolinea sp.
CCAGCCCCCGATTTTGCGGTGCTTTACGCCCAGATGATCGGCGCGCTGCCCCAGGGTTACGCCGGGATCAAGCCCGCTGACGTTAGCGCCGCGATGGCCGAAGCCACCCCGCCCTTCCTGCTGGATGTGCGTGACGTGGCCGAACTGGAAAAAGACGGCTACATTAAGGGTGCGGTCAACATTCCCGTTCGCGATGTGTTGAAGAACCTGGATAAACTCCCCGCGCTCGATGCCAAAATCATCGTCTACTGCGGTTCTGGCCAGCGTGGCGGTATGCTGTTGGGCGTGTTGCGCGTCCTCGGTTACACCAACGTCTACAACATGAGCGGCGGCCTGGCTGCCTGGAAAAAGGCTGAACTCCCGGTTGAAACTGGCTCCCTGCCCGAAGCTGCAGCCTCCATCAGCACCCCCATCATCGCCGACGAGATGCTTTTCAAGGCCCTCGACGAGAGCATGTCGACCCTGCCCGATGGTTTCCTGGGCACCAAGGTTGACAAGGTCAACGAACTGATTGCCAGCGCCACCCCGCCCACCCTGATCGACCTGCGCAACCCTGACGAACGCGAAAAGGGCGGCTACATCAAAGACTCCATCAACATCCCCGTTGGCGAACTGTTCACCAGCCTGGATAAACTGCCCGCCAAAGATGCCGCCATCATCCTGTACTGCGGCTCTGGCCTGCGCGGCTCCATCGCCATCGAAGGCCTGCGCCTGCTGGGCTACACCAATGTCCTCAACATGGGTGGCGGTTTCAGCGCCTGGAAAGCCGCCGGTTTTGCGGTGGAAGGCGTTGTCGATTGGACTGCAGTCTGGACTGAGTTCCTCAGCACCCTGCCCGCTGACTACTACACCGTCAAAGCTGACGTGCTCAAAGGCCAGATCGATGCCGGCGCGGCGCCCTTCCTGCTGGATGTGCGCGAACCCGGTGAACTGGAACAGAATGGTTACATCGTCGGGGCCGTCAACATCCCCGTCCGCAATGTGCTCAAGAACCTGGACAAACTCCCCGCCCAGGACCAGCCGATTGTGATCTACTGCGGCTCGGGCCATCGTGGCGCCATGATTATGGCCTCGCTGCGCATGCTCGGTTACACCGATGTTCGCAACCTGGCCGGTGGCCTGGGTGGCTGGACCAAGGCTGAATTCGCGGTCGAAAAAGGCTCCATGCCCGCCGAAGCTGTCGCTGGCACTGCCCCCACCGTCGACCCGATCCGCCTGCGCGACCTGGATGCCTTCCTCTCGACCCTGCCGGATGGCTTCTACAGCCTGAAAGCTGCTGATGTCCAGACCGCCGTCGACTCGGCCACCCCGCCCGTCGTCATCGACCTGCGCACCGCCGAAGAATTCGCCAGCGGCTACATCAAGACCTCCGTCAACATCCCGGTGACTGAACTGTTGGCCGACATGACCAAACTGCCCGCCGATAAGGGCGCTGCAATCATCACAGTCTGCCAATCTGGTCACCGCGGCGCAATGGCGATGATGGCCCTGCGCATGATGGGCTACACCAACGTCAACAGCCTGGCCAAGGGCATCAACGGCTGGAACGCTGAAAGCCTGCCGCTCGAAAAGTAATCGAAAGTATCACAGCCTGTCACTGCCCGCGAACCTGTGTTCGCGGGCAGTTTATATTTTATTGATTACATTTGTCACTTTTATATTATGAGAAAGCCATAGTACATTAAAGGAGGAAATATTTGTTTCTTTGCATATAAGGATATCTATGCTTAATCTCGATGCGCTAAAAGTTTTCCTGGCAGTCGCCGAACACGGCAGTTTTAGTGAGGCAGGCCGTCAGTTGCACCTTTCGCAGCCCGCTGTGAGCCAGATCATCCAGGGGCTCGAGCGCCAACTGGGGGCACAGCTCTTCATTCGCCAGGGACGCACCGCCCAACTGAACGAGCCGGGCCAGGTGCTGGTTTCGATGGCGCGTGAGTTACTCACCTCCGCCCAACGCGTAGAACAAACCATGCTTTCGCTGCAAGGCGAAGTAATCGGCGAGATTTCAATTGGTTGCTCGACCGCTTCGGGAAAATACCTGCTGCCAGGGATGATTGCGCGCTTCAGGCGGCAATATCCGCAAGTTCGCATTAATGTCCTCGTCACCAGTCGCGACTCGGTCATCAACAAACTCATGGCCGGGGATGTATCGTTGGGGGTTTCCAGCAAACAGGTCGAAAACTATGACCTGGAATACCAGGATTTCTTCAGGGATGATGTCATCCTGATAGCCCCGGCAGACCATCCCTGGGCGCAATACCGCAAAATTTATCCCGATGACCTGCTCGATGAGCCAATGATCTTGCGTGAAGAGCTGGCCGGGACACGCGAAGTGCTGATGGATGGGCTGCAAAAACACGACATCTCGCCCGATATGTTGAATGTTGCCATGGTGCTGGGCAATGCCGAAGCCATCGAGATGGCAGTGGAGGAAGGATTGGGGATCGCCTTCATCTCACGCCTGGCAGCCGCCCGTGGCATCGCCCTCGGCCGGATTGTAGAGGTGGCCGTCGAAGGCATGGCACTCACCCGCAACATCTACCTGGCCCGCAATCGGCGACAACCGCTCACCCGCGCTCAAACCAAGTTTTGGGAATATGTCAACGAGACCAAAAACGAGACCCAAATGGCAAGTTCTAGCCTGGTTGCGGCATCGGTAGCCCAACCATAACCAGCCGAATCAGAAACGCCCCCAAACCGGGGGCGTTTTTTTGTTTATTTCAAGTATTTATCGAGGAATTCGATCACCTGGGCCAGGTTTTCAGCCGTCTCAAACTGGCTGCCGCCATGCCCGGCGCCTTCGAGCGAAACATAGGTCACTTTGTCCGCGCCGATGACTGCGCTCAGGGCTTCGGCCAGGTTCTTGTTCTGTACCGGTGGAATATTACAGTCGGCAGTACCGTTTTCGATGAAGAAGGGTGCGTCATCCGAGGTGATGTAGTTCATCGGGTTGGTCAGGGCCACTTTGTCTGGCACAGTCTGAATAGCGGCGCCAATCAGTTTCGATTCGGGGGAGCTGGCATCGTCGGTGCTCGCAGAACAGCCTGTTTCTGTCAGTTGTGCCTGCATTTTCAAGAAATCGATCGGCCCGAACCAATCCACCACCGCCTGGACACAGCTCGACTGGTCGGCATTTCCCAACTCTGCCCCCTCCAGTTCAGCCACACCACAGGTGGTGCCGAGCAGGGAAACAAGATTGCCGCCCGCTGAAGCGCCCCAGGCGCCGAATTTCTCCGCATCCAGGTTATATTTCGCCGCATTGGCACGCAAGAAACGCACTGCCGCCTTGGCATCGAAAATCTGGGCCGGATACTGGGCTTCGCCGCTTAACCGGTAATTGATACTGGCCACAGCATAACCCGCCGCGAGCAATTGATCGACACCGGTCAGGCCACCGCCATCGGCTTTATCACCGAACATGAACCCGCCGCCGTGCACCATAATCACCAGTGGGAAAGGGCCCGAACCAGTCGTCGGGAGATACAAATCCAGCTTCTGGGCCGAGGAAAGGGTGGCATAGGCCAGGTCTTTATGGGTCGGTTCGACCGAGGCGAAACTTGCAGAACTGCCCGGCATCACAGACATCCCCCCGCAACCTGCCGTCGTCAACAACACCAGCGCCACCAGGATCAGGGCAAAAAATTTGGTCACAATGTTTTTCATATTTCATCTCCTTCAAAAGTATTTGATTGCGTTGTGTCCATTATCACAAACACTTCTGAAGGAAATCTCAAGAGCGCCTGTGCTTTTTCTACAGGTTTCCCGGTTGTTCTTGAGATTCTCTTGAGAATGGTATGCTAAGATACAACCAGACCTGCCCGGCAGGCTGTATTTCATGGCACAAAGGTAATTTCACCCATGCCCGCTCGTATCCTGATTGTTGACGACGACAAATCGATTGTAAAAGTTCTTACCGCCTACCTGGAGCAATCTGGCTACCAGGTATTTCCGGCTTACGATGGCGAGATGGCGCTCCACACCTTGCGCCGCGAACGCCCCGACCTGGTGCTGCTAGACCTGATGATGCCCCGCCGTGACGGCTACGAGGTCACCAACCTGGTTCGCAACGACCCCGGCCTGGCCGCTACCCCCATCATTATGCTCACGGCGCGCGTCGAAGACAGCGACAAAATCGTTGGGCTCGAGTTGGGCGCCGATGACTACATCACCAAACCCTTCAACGCACGCGAAGTCGTGGCGCGCGTCAAATCGCTCCTGCGGCGGGTGCGCCTCGACCAATCTCCCAGCGCAGCGCCCCACGTGCTAACCTGCGGCAGCCTGCGGCTGGATTTGGACCAGCACACCCTGATGGTGGGCCCTGCGCCAGTGGAACTGACCCGCACCGAGTTCAACCTGCTCGAAGCCCTGCTCTCTAACCCTGGCTACACCCTCACCCGTGACGACCTGCTCGAAAAAGCTGTCGGCTATGCCTACGAGGGATTGGGGCGCGCCCTCGACACCCACATTCGCAACTTGCGCCGCAAAATTGAACCCGACCCCGACAACCCCACCTACATCCAAACCGTGTACGGGGTTGGCTACCGGCTAACTGGAGAACAAAAATGAACCGTCTGTGGGTGCGTCTCAGCCTGATGATCAGCGGCGTGCTGTTCCTGATGTTTTTCCTGCAATTCCTAAACATCACCCTGGAGCAAGCCGGGCAAAAACCCGACCTGGATGGCCCGCCCGATGCCCCACCGGCCGAAATTCAGCGTCGCCTGCTTAACTTTATGCTCTTCTCCATCCTGGTTGGCACGGCAGGCGGCGTGGTCATCGGCCAGGTCACCAGCGCGCCCATCACACGCATTGCCAGGGCTGCCCACCGCCTGGGCAAAGGTGAGCTGGATGTGCGCGTGCCGGTGCGCGGCAGCCAGGAAATCCGCGACCTGGCCGAAACTTTCAACAAAATGGCCGCCGACCTGCAACACGCCGAAACCTTGCGCACCAACCTGATGGCCGATGTTTCGCACGAACTACGCACACCGCTCACAGTTTTGGAAGGGAATTTGCGCGCTGCGTTGGACCGGGTTGTTCCGCTGGACGAAGCGGAAGTTGCCAACCTGTATGGACAAACCCGCCACCTGATCCGCCTCGTCAACGATTTGCGCGAACTCTCCCTGGCAGAATCAGGCCAATTGCCGCTGGAAAAACTCTCCACCGACCTGAACACCCTCGTTTCCGAGACCATTCAGGCGCTGGAGCCACTGGCCGTTGAAAAAGATGTGACCCTGGTGGATGAGGTGCCCCCGCTGCCCGAAGTGACGGTTGACCCATTTCGCATCCGGCAAGTGTTATTCAACCTGCTCTCCAATGCCCTGCGGCACACCCCTGGGGGCGGAAAAATTATCTTAAACGGCGAGGCCGGTCCCGGCGAGGTCACGCTCACAGTTCAAGATACCGGCGAAGGGCTCGAGCCCGGGCAACTTCCGGCCGTATTCGACCGTTTTTATCGGGCCGACAAATCCCGCAGCCGCGAAACCGGCGGCACAGGGCTGGGGTTGGCTATTGTCAAGGCGATTCTCGAGGCGCATGGTGGGCAGGCGCATGCTGAAAGCCCTGGCAAGGGCCTGGGAAGCACTTTTCGCATCAGCCTGCCGCGTCAATAAGGCTACAAGCACATTTCAATTTCGTAAAAGGGTTCCGGAATTTGTATAAATCACGAAAGTTCTGTGGTATCGTAAATACAGTTTCACGAAATGCCCATACAATATATTCATCCTTATTTGTGTAAAAGTTTTCTTCGTTCGCTTTTTTGTTTCAGATTTTCGCTTTACCTCATTTGGCAAAACCTTTGCAAGAGTTTAACTCCAAAGGAGATAGAGGTTTATGCGCACATCGAACATCTTGATCATTGAAGACGATGAAATTGTAGCCAAGACCATCGAAAGATGCCTGCGGGGAAATGAATATCGGGTGCAAATGGCAAATACCGGAGTGGCCGGTTTAAAGGCTGCCCGTCGCAAGATCCCCGACCTGGTCATTTTAGATGTCATCATGCCTGGCATGGACGGGTACACCGTCTGCAAAGAGATGCGCGAAGACCCGCTCTTGAAGGAAGTCCCGATCCTTTTCCTGACAGCCAAGATTAAAGCTGAAGACACCATCATCGGGTTAAGTGTCGGCGCCGATGATTACCTGGGAAAGCCCTTCAATATCGACGAATTGCTGTTGAGAATTAAGGCCATCCTGCGCCGCACCAAACCGGTAGCCACCAGCAAGAAAAGCCCCCCGTCTAAACCAGACATTGCCGCCAGTGCCAATATGAAAACCCGCCCGGTGAGCCAAGAAGATGACGAGCACATCATCCGCATCGGGGAGTATACGCTCGATACACGCACCTACATTTTCACCAGCCCCAGCAAAGGCAAATTCCGTGTAACCCCGGTACAGTATTCGTTGCTGTACCATATGATGACCCACCCCAACAAGATTTTCTCTCCATCCTTGTTGCTGGAGGAGGTTTGGGACTACCCCGGCGAAACCGGTAGCGCCGACCTGGTGCGGGTTCACGTCAAAAACTTGCGCGAAGCGATTGAAGAAGACCCCAAAAACCCGGTATTTATTAAGACCATTCAAGGATATGGATACTCCATCCAGGTAGACGAATAGTGGGCCAAAACGCCACTCATTAACCTTCATCTTCACCAGCACAGATGCAGGCTGGTGAAGATGATTTTTCTCCAAAGGCACCCAGGACGACTGGGAGAAAAACGCTATGCAAGACACTTCTTACAACGATCTTGAGATCCAATTCCTGGAAGCGCTCATTCAGGAGCAAAACACGCATAGCGACCAGAACAAAATTCAGTTGAATGCGGTCAGCAATATTGCAGCCTATCTCGAAGCCGCTGAAGCGCTTTTAATCCTGTTCGACTTTGAAAACACCGACCTGGCTAACAAAAAGCTGCTTGGCGACCCAACTTCGTGGGCGATGGAAAGCTCCTTTTTGATTAAAGACAGCAAAGTGTGCAGTTCCCTGAGTGACAAGATTGTTTACCTGGAGGAAGGGCCGCTCCCGTTTGTCGAATTGGACCCGGTGATCTATGGGGAATTCACCGCCCCGCTCAAAAGCGTAATCCTGGCTCCGGTTAGTGTCACCGACAACCTGCTGGGGGTTATTGTGTTCGCCAACCCCACCTTCGACTTTCAAAATGAGCGGCGCAACAAATTCCTGCAACTGATGGTTAAGGGGCTGGCCAATGCCATCTTTGCGGTTGAACACAACCGCCAGCTCATTATCAGCAAAGCCGACCTGGAAGCCAGCCAGTGGGAGATTTTAAACTCGCGCAATACGTTGCGCACCTTCTTTGACAACCTGCCAACCTGTGTCTACATCGTAGACCGCTCGTACACCATCATGGCCATTAATAGCCGCCGCAGCGAGCGGGTTGGCAAAGCGCCGCACGAGTTGGTGGGCGGTAAATGCTACGAAAAGCTGTTTGGGAATTCGACACCCTGTGCCCTGTGCCGCGTCTCCGAAGCCTTTGACGGGGTTCCAGCCGTGCGCAATCTGCGCGAGTGGGGGCCCAAGGAGTCTTTTGTGCATTGGGAGATCACCACCATCCCGATCCGTGAAGAACCCAACCTGATCCATCGCGCCATCGTTTTTGACGAAGACATTACCGAAAAATGGATTCTAGAAACGAACCTGATTCAATCTGAAAAGCTGGCCTCTATTGGACAGTTGGCAGCCAATGTCGCGCACGAAATCAACAACCCGCTGGCTGCCATCATCGCCAACGCCCAGCTATTAATCCGCGACCTGGCGCACGCCGACAAAGATACAATGGAGTCGCTTAAGTTGATTGAAACCGCCGGGGTGCGGGCCGCTAAAATCGTCGGCAACCTGTTAGATAGCGCCCGCCGCGAAAAACGCGAGGAGTTTGAGGAGTTTTCGCTCAACGAAACCATCCAGGATGCTATTTCAATGGTGAATTACGAGATCAAACTGCGCTCGGTCACCATCAAACTAAACCTGGATAAAGACATTCCCACTATTCATGCCCACAAGAATCAGATTAAGGGGGTTTGGATCAATTTAATCATGAACGCCCTCGGGGCGATTGAATCCCCCAAGGGCGTGATATCCATTTCAACTTGTCACGAAAAGAACGAGTTCCGGATTGTTTTTGCCGATAACGGGAAAGGCATCCTGCCCGAGCACCAGGAGCGAATCTTTGAGCCTTTCTTCACCACCAAAGAGGTCGGAAAAGGCACCGGGCTGGGCTTATCGGTCAGTCAACAGGTCATCAAAGAGCATCACGGCGCAATCCATTTTGAAACAACGCCTGGCAAGGGAACAAAATTCATCGTTATCTTGCCAGATGTCGAGCCCAGTGAATAAGCCCTACCCCAACGAACGCGCCAGGCGGAACCCGATGGAGGGAGACAGATGATCGGCCAAAACGCCTTCACGCGCCGCGCAACGCGCCAACTTACGTGAGTAATACCAGGCCCCACCACGCACAACATAGCGTCCGTGGGGTTTTAGTTCTTCGCGATTGGCGCCGGGGTGATAGGGATAGGGCAGGAACAGCGATTGGGTCCATTCCCAAACGTTCCCGACCATATCCGCCACACCATAAACGCTGTCACCGCTCGGCGAGTAAGCCCCAACCGGGGTGGTCGCTTTTTTGACACTTTCGGCCGTGTTGCAGCGCCACGGGTCAAAAAAGTTGCCCCACGGATAAATACGCCCATCCTCACCGCGCGAGGCATGTTCCCATTCAGCCTCGGTCGGCAGGCGGTAATTCATCCCGGTTTTTTGGTTAAACCACCGGATATAAGCTTCAGCATCCAGCTTTGAAATTCCAACGACCGGGTGAGTCTCGGTATCGTCGCGAAAGGTATAACCGGTCCAGTTGCGGGGAATGCGGTGACCGGAATCCCAGATAAAGGTGTGATAATCTTCGTTGGTCACCGGGTACTGGGCAATTTCAAAAGCCGGAATCCGGACGGTGTGCTGGGGCTGTTCCGCAGCAAACAGGTCGTTATCTGACCAGTCATAGGCCCAGTCTGATTCCTTCAACTGTAACAACTTAATATTATCTTCGCTGGTACCCATCAAAAAATCTTTCCCCGGAATTTCTAACATAGCGGGGAGTTTAACTTTGTGTGGCGGGGGCGGGGTAATCTCCCAGCCTTCAGCATTCAATTTAGAGGTTGGATCTTTCATCCTGCACCTGTTCTTTGCGTCTGTCTAACGATGGCGTTATATACCTTAAGTATTTTATCAACATTTTGGCTGATATCTTGACTCAAAGCAAATAAGAATGGTTCTCCGGCCGCCTTTTTTTGATAAACGCCAACTTGATCGACCATTGCCAGAACGGCGCTCTGCCAGGCCTCGGTTGAATTTTGGACCCATTTGCCATAAGACCACAAGGGGCGAAAAGCCTGTTGTTCGCTCGCGATCCAGGGGATTTTCGAGATCATGTATTCCAACAAGTTAATCGGCCCCATGCGCTGGTCATAATCACCTGCCAGGGGGACCAGGCCAATATCCAGTTTTAGCAGGATGGTAGCCCATTCTTCAAAGGAAGATTGGGTATAGGTCACCAGTTGGGTGGCAGGGATATCGAGCTTGCCAGCCTGTTGTTCATGCGAATCGCACAGCACCAGCCGAACCTGCGGGCGCTCACGGCAGATATTTTCCATTGCCTGGCGCAACCCACTGTTTTCAAAACTGGCCGGGCGGCAGCAATTGCCCAGGCCAACCCAAACTTCATCGTCACGCACATGGTTGAGGGCCGGGTACTGGTAGGTGTTGAGAAAGTCGGGGATCTCATAGACCGGCGTAAACTGGCTCCAATCATCTGCCAGCCGCGACGAGGCTACCGTGGCGGCATCGACAATCCCCA
Source organism: uncultured Anaerolinea sp. (assembly GCA_964562145.1). Taxonomy (GTDB): domain Bacteria; phylum Chloroflexota; class Anaerolineae; order Anaerolineales; family Villigracilaceae; genus UBA5195. The sequence continues at coordinate 9,861 of CAZLSP010000049.1, forward strand.
ACCCCCACTTGAATTGCTCCAAGGGGGTCGGGTCAATACGGCTTTCGATACAGGGCCGCCCCTCGCGGCATTCGGCCATAGGCTGGCCTTCCACCCAAAACGAATAACCGGGCATATCGGGGCTCATAAAATTAATCGCCTGGTCGAAATCGACGATGACCTTTTTGTCACGCGCCTTCCAATATTGGACAGCGTTCAAGACCGGGCCATACAGGTAACGATAAATGACCAGCAAGTCAGATTGGATGCACATCGCCTGGGCTTCGGGCAAGTGACGAACGAAGGAGTCCAGGTCGAGCAAGTTGGCGCTGTGTACCCCCGTCCGATTGATGGCATCCGCAAAATTCCGGCATCTTAACTGAATGCGGCCCTGGTCTTCGAGACAATTTGAGTAAATATAAGTAATGATCACCCAAGACTCCAAAAAGATTAAGATACGATCGCTTTTTCAGTTTTGCGGGCCACCTGGCGGATGACTTCCAACCATAATTTGCCCAAATGATTCATCTCTCGCGTGCGAGAAGCATACCGGCCGGCTTTACCCAGGCTGCGACGCAAATCTTCGTCCATCACCAGGTGGCGCAGGTTCAGGTGCCACTCATCCAGCGATTCAGCCAGCATGCCCCCGGCCATCCAACGCCGAAAAGCCGGAATAGGGGAGGCAATCCACGGGACACCTTTGGCCCCTGCTTCCATCAGGACTGTATCGGGCAGGGTCAGGTTAAAGGGTTGGTTGCGCAACGGCACCAACAATACATCGACCTGGCTCAAAAGGTAAGGAAATTCTTCGGGAGCAACTACCGGCAGGTACAGGCGACGATTTTCAGGCAGGCCTGCAAAAAGCCGATAGGCTTGCGGGTTGCCAATAATCACAATTCGCGTATTGGCAAATTCACGAATGATGCGAATAATATAACGACGCACAAAAACCAGGTCTTCCAATTGACCCAGCGAACCCACCCAGCCAATATTGACAGTATTGCGCTGCGGCGAATCTTTCTCCCATAACATGTTTTTGCGCGACCAGCCATCAGGAATAAAACACACATGCTCATAAACGTCTTTAAGCGAAGCCGCCTGCACTTCGGATGGGGCGGTAATCATCTGCGCCTGTGAAAGCGCCGTGCTGTAGGCATTGCTGCGCGCCTGCGTTCCCAGACCGATATTGTTGTATTCAGGATGCGAAACGGGTTGTTTCTCAAAATCGGTGTCCAAATCTACAATCACCGGGACACCCACCGCTGACAGGGCAGCCAGACTCTCGGACAAAAACGGGCTGACATGCGGGTTGCTGGCAATCACCACATCGGGCTTGCCATCACGTTCGGGCTGGTATTCGCCTTTTTCGCTCACCCGGCAGCCCAGGGCTTCCAGGGTTGGTTTCAACAGCGCCATGCGCCCCGATTTGTGCTCCGGGTCTGGGAGCAACACCAGCACAGAACCTTCAAACCGTGGTGCCGCGAGCCCTTTTTCTTCCTTTGGAGCATTTTCTTCAGGCTTATCGGCGATCTGGTAATCGATATTAAGTTGCAGGCCGCGCAAGGCCTCGGCCAGTTCGGGGCGACCATCGGCATAAGCCTGGCGGATATTCAACTCGATTAAGGCCGGCAGGAGCTCGTCAATTTCATCCAGATGCAGGGCCACCAATTCAGCCGGGCTGTCACTGTTGACAATCTTCTCAAGCAGGGTCGCCGCACGCAAAATGTCGTTTTCACTCACCGGGCGCGCCTTCCCGGTCAGGCGCTGGAGCAAGCGCGCCACCGCCGGTAACTCGGTGGGGGTCGGTTCGTCCAGGCCTTCTCCCTGCAACTCGTCTGCCATTTCAATCTGGCGCTCAAGGTTTTTATTGGTTGGGTCCAGCTTTTGGGCGCGCAAATAGATGCTTTTGGCAGTCTTCCCATCCCCGCTGGCCAGGTAAAAGTTCCCCAAAATGAGCAACGTTTCAAGATCGTCTGGATAGTCGACCAGGATCTTGCTGAAGACATCCAGGGCCTCGGCCAGCCGATTTTCATTCAGGTAAGTTCGGCCTAAAATTTTTCTGACCTTCAACTCTGTTTGCATCGATTCACCCGTGAAAACGCCAGTGTATTCGATCCCGGCCAATCACCGGGGCATAAAACTCCAGAAAAACAGGTCACCAGCGTCTGTCCATTTCCCGACTATGGCTTGATACCCTGGCATGGGTCGGTCTTATAGGACATCTGGTATCACCCAGGTACGCTTTTCAGCAGCACCTTGCAACGTTTATTCTTCTTAATGCTTAGTATAGTGGATAAAAGAAGGTTGTCGTATAAAGCCTTTCTGAATATTACGTAAAGAAGAGATAAAAGCCTTTAGCTACAAATCATGTCGATTTTATGCGCCGTTTACAGACAGCAACCGGCATCCCAAATAAAATGGATGCATTATGATCAAAAATTATAGCCCTATTACTTCTGCCTACAATCCAACAACGGTCACCTCACCCGCCAAAAGCACAGCGGCATCCAGCTCCGAGCTGGTTTCATCGTTTAAAGAAATCTTCTCCACCATGATGGCGATGAACAGCCTGTCGTCCACCAGCCAATCTTCTGGCATGGGTATGGGCAGCATGGGGATGAGTGACCTGATGGCGCCGCTCATGCTGCTCCTGCTGGAGCGCCTGGTGGAGCAACAGGTGGAACAAGGCCCCGATTCCACTGGCAGCCTGGCAGCCGCCCTCAGCGGAATCAGCACCGGCAGCGCCTTCACCTCCCAGGGGCCCAAACCCACACCGTCCGGGCGGCCCATCGAAGGGGGTGTCTTGACCCAGGGCTCCCGCACCGGCCATAACGCGCTAGACTTTGGCATCCCGGTCGGCACGCCCGTACAGGCCACAATGGACGGCCGCATCACCTATGCCGGATGGAACGACCAGGGCTACGGCAACCTGGTAATCGTCGAAAACGGCGAATACAGCACTTACTACGCGCACCTTTCCAGCATCCCGGTATCGGTAGGGGATACCGTTACCGCCGGAACCACAATCGGTCTTTCGGGCAATACCGGTAATTCTACAGGACCCCACCTGCACTATGAAATCCGCAAGAACAAAGTCCGCCTCGACCCAACGGCCCTGACTTTAGGCACGAGCGTTTAATACACTTAAACATCCAAAATCATACCGCGAGAATGGCCCCAACACCCATGTTAAATCTATTGCCACTGCTGCAACAAATCGCCCAGAACCGCACCGAAGTCAAACTGCTGAACATCTACAAAGGATTGCCCATCTCTTATGGCGCCAACATCCAGGCCGTCGGCGAAGATGGAATTCTTGTACACAGCAATCGCTATCAACTGGCCTGTTTGTATTACCAGCGCGAAACCTACCTGCAAACCGAAGAGTTGCCTTTTATTATCCGCTCACAGGTGATGAGCCTGAACCTGGGAAAAGAAAATGCCACCCTGGTTAATTTGGAAACCACCAAAAGCAGCATCGGCAACCGCAGCCAGTTTCGGGTAGAGCCTGAAGAGCCGATGGTGGTCGTCATCCAGTTTAGGGGTTCCTCCTCCGAAATCCTGGCCCAACTGGCCGATATCTCTGCCGGTGGCGCGTGCGTTCACTTTGAGACTCATCTTTTCCCGGCCCGCCTGTTCCAACCGGGGAATGAAATCACCATGACCCTGGCCTTGCCCGATTCGGTCTCGCAAAAAATCAAAAAGATGCCGTCCAAGCCACTCATCGAAAGCCGCGACACCAAATCCTTCTTCCGTACCAATGTACCCGGCGGGCAAGGTGGCAAAGTCGTGATCACCGCCCAGGGCAAGGTCGTGGCGGTCCATCCCGATTTTGCGTTTAACCGCTATCGCGTGGGCATCAAACTTTTCTACAAAGATTTGTCGCGCATGGTAATTTTGCAATACCTGACCCAACGCCAGACCGAAATTATTCGCGATTTGCGCATCCTGTCTGATGAGTTGTATCACCTGAAAAAATAGCCTGCCGAACCTTGCCCCGCCGGGGAGCGTTTTCCTTTCGCCAGGCGCAAACCCGTGACGAATCTCAGGAACCGGCGAGCCCATGAATATTTCTGGCCTTACCCCCATTACCCCAACCCGTGCTCCAGAAACACCCGAGCCGGGTTTACGGTTATTCCAGCGCATCACGGCCCAAGTGCTAACTGTCACCGGAACCGCCGTTGTCTTGTCTATCGATGGGCAACCCATTGTGGCCCAACTGACCTCGTCAGACCAGGCTGCCGCGCTTTTCCCACGCCAAACCGCCCAATTTATTGTCACCAAACTGAATGATGAAGCCATTACGCTCAAACTTTTGCGCAATGACCCGGCCCAACCACCTGCCACCGCTGCCGGCCCCGAACTGGCCCTACGCCTGCTGGAACAAAACAACCTGCCCGTAACGGCCAATCACCTGATGATGGCCCGTTCGGTGCTGAAACAAAACCTGCCCATTAGCCCGGGCCTGCTTAACGAGTTACTGGGAGCCATGCCCGAAGATGGTTCCTGGGGCAGCGCTGAATCGGACCTGGCGGCCGCACTCAAAGCGGCCGGGCTGCCCGTGACAGCCGAAACCCTGAAACTGGCCGCGCGCCAGCCAGCCCCGGCCGGGCAGGCCCTGGCAGGTTTGATTGCCCAACTCAGCCAGGCCGCAGGCCAGGATTTGCCCCCCGAGGTGTTAGCGGCGCTGCGCCAGGGTTTGCAAACGCTCAACGGGCTGGTCGTTAACAGCGACGGAAACCCGGCCAGGACGGCCGAACAACTCAAGACAGCCATCTCCCTGCTGGGGCGTTCCATTGAAAATCTGCTGCTGGAACCCAGCTCCCTACCAGAAGCAAACCTGGGCGTGCTGCTACGCTTACGGGACTCGCTCGAACAAGCCGGGAAAACCGACTTATCACACGCAATCCATGAATTTGTGGAAGATTTGCGCCAAAACCAATTCCTGAATGCCAAACCGGACCCTGCACCCGGGCGCGAAAACTGGGCCGAGGTCAGTCTGATGCTCCAAACCGTCCACCCCAAAACCGAGGAAGAGTATTCACAGGCCCGCCTGCGTGTCTTGCGCAAACCCGGCGCCGGGACGGAACAGAGCGACCCGGACCTGACCCGCTTGCTCCTTCAGGTGGAGGTCACCCCGGGAGAAGTGGTCGAGATCGCAATCGATGTCACCGGGCAGCAGATTCGCACCACCCTGACCGCCGCCGACGCTCTCTGGTGCGAAAACGCGAGGCAGGAGCTGCCCTCCTTCGAACAGGCTCTCCAGGCCTTGGGTTTTACACCCCAAGGCACCCGCATCGAGCAAGGAAAACCATCTATGCCGGGCCGCCTGCTATCAATAGCAGAGGGGCCCATCCTGCGCGCCATAGATATCGAGGTTTAGGTGGGAATCAAGCGTTTTCGTATCCCACGCCAACCGGCAAACGGCCCCCGTCCGTTGATGGCAACTGCCTTGCAGTACGAACAGGGTCAGGGCGGCGCACCGCGAGTGGTGGCCAGCGGTCGCCGCAAGATTGCAGAACAAATTCTGGCCGAGGCCAAAAAACACAACATCCCTGTTTACGAAGACCCGGCCCTGACAGCCGCCCTGGCGACGGTTAACCTGGGCGACGAAATTCCCCCGGAACTGTACCGCGTAGTGGCCGAAGTATTGGCTTTTGTTTACCGGGCCACCAAAAAGAAACCCCAATAAACTCAACCCGCAAAATAGCATTTAAAAGAGCCGCACCCTTGTGGTGCGGCTCTTTTAAATGTTGGGGAGCCTTTTTACAGGCCCCCCAACCGAATTACGATTTAGCGCTTCAGATTGACCAGTTCCTGCAGGATCTCATCGGAAGTGGTGATAACGCGCGAGGAAGCCTGGAAACCACGCTGGGCCAGGATCATGTTGGTGAATTCCTGCGCCATATCGACGTTGGAGGCTTCGAGATACCCGGAGGCGATGGTACCGCGCCCGCCGCTGCCCGCCACACCAATCTCAGGCTCGCCAGAGTTGAGCCCCGTCATGAAGGTCGTGCCTTCGCTGCGCAGCAAACCGGTGGGATTGGTGAAACGCGCCAGCCCCAGCTGCCCAACCTGTTCGACCAGGCCGTTGGAGTACACCAGCGAAACCGCGCCATCTTTGGGCGAAATGTAGATATCGGACACCGTGCCAGAGGACAGGCCATCCTGGCTGGTCACCGCAGAGCTGTTGGCGGCGGTGAGCATGGTCAGGCCAGAGAAATCAAGGGTCAGGGCAATCTGGCCACCGTTGGCAGAGCCAGCCGAGCCGGGGATCTGGACCGGGGTGGTTACAACCGGGTTGGGGTTGACAGTCGTATCCACCTGGCCGCTGGAGTTGAACGTGATGGTGCCAGCGCCAACACCGGTCGCCGCATTGGGCAGGCCGGTGGCCGGGTCCACAATCGCCCAGTCCCAGACCAACGGGTTGGCCGCCGTGCGGGTGAACTGCAAAGTACCGGTCTGCAACGCGCCCAAAGAGTCGTACACACCCATCGAAACGCGCACTGTGCCGTTGGTGGCGGTGGCAGCGTTCAGGTTACCGCCGATATTGACCGTGGAAGTGGCACGAGCCAGGGTGCGGGTGCTGTCAATCTGGATGTCATCCACCGGCAGGTTGGAGTCAATCCCCGTAGCGCCCACCAGCCAACCCTGGGCGCGCAGCCCGCTGGCAGTGTTGACCAGGTAACCATCGGCATCGAGGCTCAACGAGCCTTCGCGCGAGTAGCGGCGGCCTGCGTCTTGACCGTAGATGAAGAAACCATCGCCCTGAACGCCCAGGTCCATATTGCGGCCGGTATTCTGGAGCGTGCCCTGGGCAAAGTGCGAGGAGACGTAGCCCAGGCCAACGCCGAGGCCAATCTGGGTGGGGTTGGTGCCGCCCTGGGTCGCCGAGGGGGCAGAACCGGGGGTCATCATCTGCGCAAACTGGTCCTGGAACAAGACGCGGCTGGATTTGTAACCGGTGGTGTTGGCATTGGCGAGGTTATTGGAAACAACATCCAAATACTTCTGGTGCAGGCTCAGGGAGCTGATAGCGGTGAACATAGAGCGGATCATTTTATTTTCTCCTAGAAGGTTAGTTTTTCAGGCTTCCTCCAAGAGGGCCAGCCTGTTGAATTGAGAGGGTTGAAAAGGTTATCCTTTGACGTTGATCGATGATTTGGGGCGGCTGTTGGCCGGATCGGCAAACACCACACTGTCAATTTGGGTGAAAACGCCCTCGCCGCGCTGGTTCGTATCCAGGGCTGTGACCACTGTTCGGTTTTGGACGTTTACAATGAAAGCCATATCATCTACCATGACCAGCGAAGATTTTCCGCCGCGTTTTTCGGCCTTGTCAATCGCATCGGACAGGCGGCTTACATTTTCGCTGTCAAGATGGATTTCGCGGCTCTGCAAACGCTTTTGGGCATGGCTGGAAAATCGAACGCCCTGTACTTGCTCGAGTGTTTCGGAGAAGCTTGGCCCCTGCACAGGTTTGCTGGCTGTGCTGGCCGGTTTGACAGGCTCCTGGCCAACTCCATTTATCCGTCCGGTCTGAACGTAAAATGGGTCAGTCATTTGACATCTCCCTTGATTTCAAGAACATCACTCAAATCGACTTTTTCCGAACCGATGAGCAGCTGGGGCTTGTCTTTTTCGGTAAAGACACCTTCCACCACTCCTTCGAGGATTTTGCCATCGGGGCGGTTGGCCTTGACCGTTTTGCCGATCAGGCTGGCCAGATAAGTGGTCTGGTTTGAAACGGACACCTGGTCCATAGCCACCCGGATATCCCGCAATTCCTGAAGCGAGTTGAGCTGGGAAAACTGCGACAACATTTCAGCATTGTTCATCGGCTCCAACGGGTCCTGGTGGGTCAATTGCGCCATCAACAACTGCATAAATTGCGACGCATCGAGCCCTTTGGCGGTCGTGGAACTGGCCGCGCTGGCCGCAGGGTTGGCAGTTGTGGCATTGACGCCGCTAACACTGTTCACTTGCATGCTTTTCTCCTTTCAAAAATTTTTCGAACATCAAATCAGGTAATCGATGCCGGTGATGGGTCCGGCCGCCTGCTCAACGTGTGTCTTTTCTGGCACCACGGGTTCAGGCTGCGGCACATCGCGCCGGGGCGGGGCGGCAAACTGTGAATTTTGTTGGAAGAAACCTCCTTGTTGTCCGGGTTGTCCGTGCTGGTTAATGTTCAGGCCCGCCAACTGCACACCCGATTCCGTCAGCGTCTGACGCAGCTGGTTGGCCTGCGTTTCAAGCAAACGGCCGGTGCTGGCCTGCTCGGTCACAAAACTCACGCTAACACCCTGGGCGGTGCTGGTTACCTGCACATCAATGGCGCCCAGCTCGGCAGGATGCAACTGCAAATGCATCGAGGTCGGCCCGCCCTCCAGCCGTGAATGCAGGTGCTTTACAACCTGTTCCACCAATTCGGCGGCGTGCACACCCGGCAAAGCCACAGGGCCCCTTTCGGCAACCTTGGGCGCACTGGCTTCGGCAACTGCCAGGCGTTCAGGCGTCGGGAGCACATCTGGCGACGGGGTTTCGACAGGCGCGCGCTTTTCACGAGCAAGGTTGGGGCGTTCGGGCTGCGCAAGCTCTTTTTCTACCGGGGCACTTAAGGGGCGCGGGCCCTGCAATTTATCCACCGGCGCAAACGAACCGGTAACGGGTGTCATCCCAGCGGACGCATGCTCCTGTCCCATAACTGCTGGCGGATGGGCCACGTCCACAGTGCGGATGTCGGCCGGGAACGCCTTGGGGCTTTCTACCGGCTGGGCGGGCGCTTCTACCACGGGATGCGGGTTGGATTCCGCTGGAACTGCTTGCGGTTGAGCCTGGGGCATGACCAACGGCCGGGCCGCGACAGGCTGGCCCTCAGGCGGGGTCACCGTCCCCTCGGCCGATGGCGTCACTACCGGGCGGGGAGCTTCTTCCGCGAAGGTAACGGGGGCAGGCTGGGGCCAATCGACCACGCCTGGTCGCAATTCGGCCGCCTGGGCCATTCCAGCCCCTGACGCAGCTTCCCGGGCTGCCCGCCGTTCAACCGGCCAGGCGGGCGTTTCAGCAATCACTGGCTGCGAAACCGCCACCGGGGGCTCACCGGCCAGGGTCGGAGTGTTATGGGTCACATCCAACGTGCGCGGCGGATTCTCAACCGGTTGGGGTGCTGGCCGGGGCGCGGCAGGCTTTTTGGGGGAGACGGTGTCGCTTACGGCCGGGCGAGCAGATTGTTCGTCCAAATCCGGCACCAGCATCACGGGTTCTGCAACCTGGGTCTCGGCCGGGAGAGCGGCTATGGGCGGCTGGTCTGGCAGCGGTGCGTCAAGCACATGGAATTCAGCACTGCGCGCAGGGACAGGCAAAGGCGAGGGCTGCGCAACCGGCCTGGGTTCAGCATCAGGGAAAGATGGAACTGTTTCAAGAGCGGTTTTTTGAGTCGGCCGGGCGGCAACTGGCTTGCCGGGCACCACCTCCATCACCGGGGACGAGGCAGCCGCTACAGGCCGGGTGAAGACGGGCGGCGGGGCGCTTTCAATCACCGGCGCAGGGCGGGCAGCCTGATGTTCCGTTTTTGCCGCCATCGGCGTGGTTGTACGGGTGCGTGGCTGCTCAAAGGCCGGGTAGGTCTCCGGGGATGGCGCATCTTTTGGCAGGACATTTGCCCGCAGCGTGGTTTTTGCAGCGTCAACCGGGGCCGGTTCGGCGGCCTGGTCAACGGGTTTGGGATTGGGCAACGGCGTCTCCACATTAGGGCGAGGGGTTTCACCCTGTACTGTTGCGCGAGGCTGGCTGGCCGTCTGGGGGATCTCGGTTTTCATCACCATCGCTTCGGGTTGCGGGCGAACTGCGACAGGTTGACCCGTCTCAGCCACAGGGAAGGTCCGCTGCGCTGTCTGGCGCAAGTCTGGCGGATTGTGTTCGTGCACAGAAACCTGCGAGGCTTCATGCGAGAGCGATTCAAGCGGGCGGTGCGCCGGTTTTTCAACCGGGTTGGGTTGTACAGGCTCAGCCGCCAGAAGCGGGGCTTCATCTTGTTGGAGAGCCGCATCCACGTTTACGGGTCGGGGGGCGGCGGGAGCCTCCGGCCTGGGCGCCGGTTTCATGGCAGGCGCATCAGGGACTGCCGGTAAAACGACGGAGGTGTCTTCAGGTTGGCGCTCAAGCGAACGAGGCATGACCGGTAAAGGCGCGGCATCCAAAACCGGCTGCGCTTCAGGCCGGGCCACAACGGGTTGTGGGGTGGCCTTTGTGGACGGCTGAACGACGGCGGCCTGTGGCTGGCGTTCCACCTGCAAGGCTGTAGCAGGTTCTTGCACAGGAGCGGGACGATTGGCCTGTTTTGCGATGGGTTCTCGGGGCTGGGCTTCTACCGAGCGGGTCACCTGCTCGCGAGCAGATGGGCGCGCTGCGTCCTGTGATAATGCTAATTTTTCGTCAGGCGCCGCAGGGGCTGGCTGATGCCCGGCAGGAAGCGGGGAAGTTTCCTGCGCGGAAGCCAGTTTCGGCGCAGGCTGGCGCTTCTCAACGGGAGCAGATACCAGGGTTGGAACCGGCTTTTCATTCTTATGGGCTTCCGCTGGAGCACGCGGCTCGAGCATGTCTACCGGAACAGTCTCTGCCGGTTGGGGTCTGGCAACCGACCGTGGGTCAGGCGCATAGCTCACAGGCGCGGGGGCCTGGGGTTGCGCGTCCGGCGGTTCGGTCACAACGGCGGCCGGGGCGGGTTGGGCGGCAACGGCTTTCACAGGCGTGCGAGGTTCGGTGGTGCTGGCGCGGGCTGGCGCAGGCTCATTTTTCGGCAGGGGTTGGCTGGCGGAGAGGCCTGGCTGCTGGAGATGCCCGTCCTCGGGCACATCTTGCGCCGGGGGCTGGACAACCGGGCTGGCAGCGGCGACACGGGCCGGGCGCACAGGCGTTTCAACCGGTTGGGATACCACCGGGTGCGCAGATGCAGGGGCCTTTGCAACCGGCTGGGGTTGAGCAGTGGGCTGATCGACCATTACGGCGGCCGGGGGCAATTGGGGCACGCGGGAGGTCGTCCCTGCGGCCTGTGGCTGGCGGCCTGCTGTTGAGGTGGGATGATTCTCCGCAGCGTTCACAGAGGCCGCGCGCATTGTTTGCGGTCGGGTTTCAAGGGCCGGGGCATCGACGGGTAACACCGCTGCCGCCTGTGACCTGGCCGAACGGGTTGCCGGTTGGCGCGCAGCCATACGGGTGCGGGCTTCAGCAACTGGTGCTTCGAGGGCAGGTTCAGGCCCGGCTTCAGCCACCACCGGCCCAAAAACGGGCAAATCCGCTGCCGGGGCAGATGAACTGGCAGGCTGTGCCAGGCTTTTCACCGGCCGAGGTGTTTCAACGGGAGGTGAGACCGGCTTGGATGAAACAGGAACGCTTTCAGCCGCAGCCGCTGAGGCCAGGTCCGTTTCACTCAACGCAGACGCGTTTACAGTGGGGGAGGTCGGCGCTGCAGGTTGGGCCGAGGCCGGGAGCGGGGCGGTCGCCTTCAGAACGGAACGAGCTTCCTTGCGGACGGTTTCCCCATTTTCAGGGGTATTGGGTGTGGCCGGGGGCGGGGCTTGCATAGCCGCCAGGGCGGCCGCAACCGTTGCCAGGTTGAGTTCGAGGGACTTTTGCAACTCCTTCTCTTTGGCCTTTAAGATTTCGCCAAACGAAACAGAACCGGAGACGGCTTCGAAATCGCGCGTGGTCGATTTCGCCAACAGTTCTTCCGTTGGGACGATCTTGGGGGCCAACTGGAGTGGAGTGACCATGATTATTTCGCCAGTGTTTTAAGCAGGAGTAGTTTTTTAGAGACGGCCTGTGAAACGGCCTGGTATTGGATGCCAGCTTCGGACATGTCGGTCATTTCAACATCTACATCCACGTTGTTCAGGTCGGCGCGGAAGCTGCCACCCGCCCGGCGGGACAGGTTGAAACCAATCTCTTGCGCGGCGGTAGACTGGTGGCCGTCGCTGGTCAGTTTCATCGGCAGCAAATCACCTTTATCGACCATGCGCTTGAGTGTGTCTTTGAAATTGACGGTTACGGCCTGGTAGCCGGGGGTGTCAACATTGGCCAGGTTGCGGCTGATGGCCTGTTGGCGCAGGCTCAACCCATCCAAAGCAGCTTTGGAGGTGCGCAAAGCGTTATCTGAAAAGAGGGAATCGCTCATGGTTATCCCTGCCATTGGCTGGTGGAGTTGTAATAACCCAACACACGCGTGACGTAGGTCTGGGTTTCCTGGTAAGGCGGGATGCCGTTATACCGGTCGACCGCGCCAGGCCCGGCGTTGTAGGCCGCCACCGCCAGACGGACATTGCCGTTATAGCGATTCAGCAACTGGCTGAGGAATTTGACGCCGCCTTCGATGTTTTGGGCCGGGTCGAGCGGGTTCGAAACCCCCAGACCGGCGGCCGTGCCGGGCATCAACTGCATCAGGCCCAACGCCCCGGCGGAGGAGACCGCACTGGGATTGAAATTTGATTCGGCTTTGATCACAGCCTGCACCAATTCGGGATTGACCCCGTATTTTTGCGAGGCCTGGTTAATCAGGCTGGCAAAATCTCCGCTGACGGCCTGGCCACTGGCGTTACCCGTCAGCCCCTGGGCTGTGTTATTAGTTGCCTGGCCCTGAACGCCGTCTTCCAGTTTGGTGAGCAGTCGCTCGATCAGGTCAAACATCAATTTCTGCATGACCGATTGAACCTGGCCGGTAAAGAATGAGTTATCCATAAGGTTTATGCTCCACGCTGGCGCTGGTTGCGGAAAGCCTGAGAGATGTAGATGTCATCCTGGGCGCGCGCCTCGATCTGGACCTGTTCGGCCAGGTACACTTCATGACGCTTACGCTTGAGAATCTCCAGCGTTTCCTCCGATTGCCGGGCTTCAACCAATGCCGAGCGTTTATCTTTGATTTCCTGGTTCTGGCGAGCCAGTTCGAGCGCCACACTTTCGATATGTTTATTGACCTGTAAAACATTCAGCCGGAGCAGGTTGATCTTGAACAGGTCAATCTCTCCCGATTGGGCCGCGCTCAACTGCTCCAAAAGGTCCGCATGAAAAGCCTGGAGCGAGGTGAGCAGGGTTTGGGTTTCTTGCTGAACTGCCAGCAGTTTGCCCAGCTCAATTTCGAGCAGTTCCACTTTTCCGTGCCGCAAGTCGAGAACATTTTGCAGTGAGAATTTAGGGGCCATACGAATACCTCGTGACACTCATTATTGAATAGCAGACTCGGAGATGTGGGCTAAATGCTTCAGGGTATCTTCAAAAGAAGTTACATCCGAACGGGATTGCTGCAAGAAGCCGGTCAGGTCTGGCAAAACTTGCAGGGCGGTATCGGCTTCGGGGTCAGAACCCTTGACGTAAGCGCCGATGTTGACCAGGTCCCGAACTTTCTCATAGACAGCCAGGTTTTTGCGGGCAAAAGCGGCAGCCTGCAAATGCTCACGGGTGGTGATGGCAGGCATAACGCGGCTAACGCTGTTAAGCACATCGATGGCCGGGTAGTGATTGCGGGCCGCCAGGGCGCGGCTGAGAATGACATGCCCATCGAGGATGCCGCGCACCGCGTCACAGATCGGTTCATTGAAGTCATCGCCTTCCACCAGGACAGTGAAAAAACCGGTGATTGAACCGCGTTCCCCGCGCCCGGCACGCTCTAACAAGCGCGGCAAAATGGCAAATACAGACGGGGTGTACCCCTTGCTGGCAGGCGGCTCGCCAATGGAAAGACCGATCTCGCGCTGGGCCATCGCATAGCGGGTGACCGAATCCATCATGAACATCACATCCATGCCGCAATCGCGGAAGTATTCAGCGATGGTCATGGCCACCAGGGCCGCCTTCAGGCGCACCAGCGCAGGCTGGTCGGAGGTGGAGACAACAATGACCGAGCGCGCCAGGCCTTCGGGCCCGAGGTCGCGTTCCAGGAACTCGCGCACTTCGCGTCCGCGTTCGCCAATCAGGGCGATGACCGAAATATCGCTTTCAGAATTGCGCGCAATTGAACCCAGCAGGGTACTTTTACCCACGCCGCTGCCCGCAAAGATGCCCATGCGCTGGCCTTTGCCACAGGTTAACAACCCATCGAGCACACGCACCCCGGTCACCAGCGGCTCTTCGATGGCCGAACGCTGCAAGGGATGCGGCGGGGTCTGGTTGGTCGAGGCCCATTCGGCCACTTCAAGCGGCCCCTTGCCATCAATCGGTTCGCCCAGGCCGTTCAAAACCCGCCCAATGAGCGACTTGCCCACCGGAGCCTTGAAAGCGTGCGAAACCGAGCGCACCGTACTATCTGGCTGGATACCATCCATGTTGCCAAGCGGCATCAACAGCATATGATTGTTGCGAAACCCAATGACCTCGGCCATCAGGGCCGTCCGGTTGCTGGTCTGAATCTCACAAATCTCGCCAATCTGGCAATTCAGGCCCATCATTTCCACCGTCAGGCCCACAACCTGCACCACCCGGCCAGAAACAGACAGCGGGTTCACCTGCGAAAGTGCAGTGCGAAAACGGGCAAGGTCAGGAGTGCGAGTTTCCATCAGGGTTCCTATTCACCGGCTTCATCAAAAGTCTTCAAAATGGCATTCAATTGGGTTTCAACGCGCCCATCGACGGTGCCCATATTGCCTTTGACATAACAGCCGCCACGGGTAATCTTGCCAGAGGGGATAATCTTTACCTGCTCACCGGTAATCAACATCTGGTATTCACTCCACGACGGGTCAAGCACACGCGCATCGCGGGGGTTGATGAAAATGTTCAAATCGCCGAGGCCCTGGGCGCTTTCCATGATGCGATTCAGGTTCAATTGCAGGGCATTCGTATCCAGGTCTACGCCTTCTCCAAACATCTTTTGGGCAATCTCTTTCAACATCGAGACCAAAATCTGTTCACCCTGCGCAAACAAATCCGACTTCCAAACACGCACTTCTTCAACCATGACACGCGTCGCCTTCATCGCATCTTCAACTTCCCGCCGCGCTTCTTCCCAACCCTGGCGATAGCCGTCTTTCTTCTGCTCATCAATCTCTTCCTGCACTTGCGCCAGGATCTCATCGGCTTCAACCTGGGCGGACACAATCATCTCTTCAGCCTGCTGGCGCGCCCGTTCCAGGATGAGCGCCGCTTCGGCTTCAACTTTGGCCAGGTCAACCCGGGGCGTTTCGCGGGCTGCTTGTGGCTCGGATTCCACCGAGGCCGCCTGTGTCTCTTCTTCCAGCGAGGCCTGCACTGATTCGATGAAAACCCAATCTGGCTTGCGCACTACCGGGGTCTTGCCACTCACTTCGCCAGGCTGCCAGGCATTGAAGGTGTGCGCGCCATCCGCCGCAAATAAAGCCGAGCGGGAGCCCGACTCTTTGCGGGCTGCGGGCTGTGTCTCGCCGCGGAACAGGGCCTGGATCTGCTCAATCTGGAAATCGGTCTCAAGCAGGTTGTCACCCGCGCCCAGGTCGGATGGGACCCAGGTAGAGATCGATTGACGCTGGGAGGGCGTCAGGAGGCTAGGCGATGACTTCATATTCATCTCCGCCACTACCGGCAATCACAATTTCGCCCGATTCTTCGAGCGTACGGCAGGTATCGACAATCTTGCGCTGCGCGGTGTAAACATTTTTAGCCAACTGCGGCCCCAAAATCTCAATCTCTTCCTTCAAATTCTCGCGCGCCCGCTCCGAGAGATTGCCAAAAACCTTCTCACGCAAACGCTCGGGAGCGCCCTTGAGCGCCAGCGACAGGTCATTTTTGTTGACATCGCGCAAAACGCGCTGCATGGTGCGGTCATCGAGCTTAATCAGGTCATCAAAAGTAAACATGTTGGCGCGGATTTCTTCCACCAGCTTAGGGTTGGTGGTTTCGAGCGCTTCAAAAATCGATTTTTGCGCCCCACGGTCGACCTGGTTGAGCATTTTGACCAGGAACGCCACGCCGCCGGTGGCCCGGAAATCGGCCTCGTTGATAACGCTGGAGAGCTTGCTTTTCAGGCTCTTTTCCACCTGCTGCACCACCTGCGGGGAAACACGGTCCATCGCCGCCAGGCGCAGGGTCACTTCAATCTGGTTCTCTTTCGACATGCTGGTCAGGATATCGGCGGCCACTTTTGCTTCCAGGTAAGAGAGCACCAGCGCAATCGTCTGGGGCATTTCATCCTGCAACAAGGCGGCCACTTCGGCAGCATTGGCATTTTTGAGCATTTCAAAAGACGACAACTGCTGGTGAACCGAAATACGTTCCAGGATCTCCGTCCCGCGCCGGGGACCGACTGCGCGCGCCAGGAGCTGGCGGCTGTACTCAATGCCGCCACGCATCTCGGCTGTATCTGACATGCTCAGATCGCAGGCTTCTTGCAAGGCTTCGTGGCGCACTTCAGAAGAGACCGTACCGGCCTTTCCAAGCACCAGGAGCACCTGCTCGATCTCACCCTCGGTCAGGTATTGCAAAACCCGCGAGGAAAGGTCGACGCCCAGCCCAAGCAATAACGCGGCAGCTTTATCGATCCCGGAAGCCATTATTTCTTGCCCTCGTTCAACCAGATTTGGATAATTTCAGCCACAGTGGCAGGGTTCTCTTCGGTCAGGCGGGAGATAATGCGTGCCCGCTGTTCATCTTCGGTGGCCGCATGGCTATGCACACGGGAGGTTAGCTGCACAACGACATCTTCGTTGTTCTCTGGCTTGGGAGCTGAGGCCGGTTGTGGCTGGCTGCCACCGGGGGCGGTCGCCGCCGTCAAAGCGGGCGCCATCGACCCTACCGGCTGCTGGAAGGCAGGCCCGGCGTAGGCTTCTTGCAGGGCGGCCATCTCACCCACCGGGCGAAGCACCGTCTTCCACGATTCCTTCGAGGCGTTGCGAACGTTGTTAATCATGCGCAGGATGATGAAGAGCAGGGCCAAAACTACCAGCGCCGCGCCCACCGCCATCGCAATCTGCATATACAGTTCTTGCTGTTGTTGCGCAGCCAGGTCTGCCGCCAGGGCTTCGAGCGCCGTGCGGTCGAAGGCAAACGACTCGACCACAATCTGGTCGCCCCGGGTGGTATCAATCCCGGCCGCCACCTGCACCGCCGATTTGATGATCTCCATTTGGGCAGTATCGGTAACACTATCCACCATCACCGACACCGAAAGGCGCGTAACCTTGCCAGGGGCAGCAATTTCATGCGACTGGATCTGGCTGATTTCATAATTCAAGGTTTCTTCACTGCGCTGGTAGGCCGAAGCTCCCGAACCCGTGGTGGTTGCCACCGGAGTCGGCAGGTTAGATACCGCCCCCGGCACCCCACCCGTCGTCCCACCGCTACTGGAGGTTTCGTTAATCACCTGGGAGCTGCGAATCGCCACCTGGGTGGGTTCATACATATTGGAAGTGACCTCGCGCTGGGTCCAATCCATCTCCACCACCGCCTGCACTATCGCGCGGTTGGGGCCGAGGATTTTGTCCAGGATGGCCTGGACGCGCTGCTCCACTTCATCCGAGTAAGCAATTTCTGCGGCGCGCTGGTCATCTTTTTGCGACATTCCCATTTCACTGGCGTCGCCTGTGCCATCTGCCAGCATATTGCCATCACTATCCACCACCACCACATTCTCAGGCTTGAGCCCTTCCACACTGCTGGCAACCAGATGGGTAATCGCTCGCACCTGGGCCGGGTCTAAACTTTTGCCGGGGTTAACCTGGATGGTGACGGAGGCGGTGCTCATAGCCTGGTCCGAAGACAACAGGGTTTTTTCGGGGGTTACCAGGTGCACACGAACCGCTTTTACCGCTTCGAGGCTGCCAATGGTGCGCTGCAATTCACCCTCGATCGCGCGCTGGTAATTTACTTTTTGCGAGAATTCAGTCATCCCCAGCATGGCGCTGCCACTAAACAGTTCATAACCCACGGTGCTATCTTGCGGCAGGCCTTCACGCGCCATCAACAGGCGGGTGGTGTAGACCTGTTCACTGGGAACCATAATCGTCCCGCTGTCCTTCAACTGATAGGGGATGTTGTTTTCATCCATGCGCTGGACGATTTGGGCTGCGTCGGCCTCGCTCAGGCCGGTATAGGCCACCACATAACTCGGGGTGTTGGCCCAGCTCACCAAAACGGGAGTCAAGATCAGGGCCGAAAGCACCAAAGCGCCAATCGTGATCTGGCGGCCGAGGCTAAGATTTTTCCAAAAAGACAAGAATTGCTGTTGAAGGGTGGTAAGCATAAGATTGGCATCCCTGAAAGATTAGACTTGCATTCTCATCACTTCACGATAGGCTTCAACCAGGCGGTCACGAATTCCGAGCGCCACGTTGAAATTGACGTTGTTTTCTTCCATCCCGATCATGACCGCATGCAGGTCAACATCTTCCCCGCGTGAGAGCTTCTCCACCAACGCATCTGAATTCTGTTGTGATTTATTGAGCGTTGAGAGCATCTCATCGAAAGTCTGGGCCACTTGCCGGGTGCTGCTGCTGGCCGAGGGCTTCTGGGTCGAGCCAATCTCAGCAATCGGCCGGATTGGGTTGGGATTAATCGATTGGATCGGCATGGCTATCTCCCGATTTCCAGGGCTTTCAACGCCATGCGTTTGACCGCTTCAACCGAAGCCAGGTTGGCTTCGTATGAACGCGTAGCCGAGAGCATGTTGGTCATCTCGACCACAATATCCACATTCGGGTAGGTCACATATCCGTCGGCATCCGCATCAGGATGGGTCGGGTCATACACGCGCGGGCCGGTCTCGGTATCGGTGGTAATCTCAGCCACCTTAACACCGCCCTGTAAAGTGCTCAAACCACCCCGGCGCAGAGCTACCGGTTCGGGCAGGGCCGGGTTGGTGCCCTCGGGCATAAAAATGGCATCCTGGCGCTGGTAAGCGCCACCCTTTTCGGTGCGAGTGGTCTGTGCATTGGCAATATTGTTTGAGATTAAGTCAAGGCGCAAGCGTTGCGCTGTCAGACCCGATGAACCAATACGAAGTGATTGCCAAAAGCTCATAAGATGCTCCTTGTTGGTCTGATAGTATCAAAACCAGCCAAAAGGCACAGTAAAAGCATCGTGAAGTTAAAATAAAAAAGATGTGAATTTAAATAGCAAAGCGCCAATTTCCTTACGGAAAGGCGCTTTTTGCATTCTACGGGGAAGGTTTTTACACTACGTCAGGATGTTTCCCAGCGAGGTATAGGCCGGGGCGGTGCTAATGGCACTCTGGCGGGCTACAATTGTTTGCTCGGTGGCAGCCCAGGCGCCGCGCAGCTCAGATAGGGTGGTGATGGCCGAGGCGTAATCGCCTTTGCGAATACAGTCGAGGCACCACTGGTAAAGGCGGAACAAACCCGAGGCTACTTCAGGGTAATCCAGGTCAAGGGCATCGCGCAGGGCGCTAATGGTCTTAATGGCCTTGCCAAAATCCTGCTGCTCACAGGAGCGAATTGCCAGATCGTAGGTCATAATGACCAGGCGCAGGGGGCTCGCGCTCATCACATCTTGCTGCCGGTATTGTTTGTGGTAAGTGGTCTGATACATTTTTTAGCTCCTGAGTGAATTTCTGCTCATTCTTCTATGGTATCAGTTTCGGCAGTCTGTACCCGAACTTGAGCACCACGCCGTTAATTCCGCATAAATTCTTCAGGCGGTCAACTTAAGCAAATCGCCAGCCTGCAATTTTTGCAGTTCGCTGGCCGGGATGGTGCGCAGCACTTGTTTCGACTGGCGATCGACCACAAACACGGTCACATCGCGGGTCTTCTCATCGATCTGGAAATGGATCGACACGTTGGGGCCGCTCGAAGCACTGGCCACCCGCACTGGTTCGTTCTCCCGCGCTTTGGGCGAGACCGACTGGGCCGGGGCCGCGACCCCGGTTACGGTTTCAAAATCTGGCTGCGAGGGTGTCGCCACCCTGAAAGACGCACCCGTCTCGGGTGGCTTAATGCTGCTAATGGGAGTGATCGAGTTTTCACTCATCGTTCACGCTCCTTCCTGCCTGGCTCAGACCAATGCCTCATCAACTGGATTTGTCGAGCACGGAGCCCAGGTTAATGCCAAAGATGGTGGCGGTATTGCCCAGGTTCACCAGTTGGGTCTGATATTCCAGGTACTGGTTGTATAAAGCTTGCTTGCGGGTTTCCAGCGAAGCGTTGTACTTGGCAATGCGCTGGTCATAATCCTTGCTCTGGCTTTCGAGTGAGGTCAGGGTGCGCGTGATCACGCCGGAGGAACCGGTATAACGCGACAGCACGGTATTAATCTCACCCATGCTGGTATCCAGCAAGGCAGTGACATCGCCGGGGCTGTTTTTGAGGGCATCGCTGAATTTAGTGCTATCCAGGGTCAGCTTCATGTCTTTATCAAAGCTCAAGCCCAGGTCCTCGAGGCGTTTGAAATTGCCGCTGTTGGTATAGCTGCGGCCCATCCGATACAACATATCGGTACGGAAACTGCTCAAGGTCGTCTCACCACTTAACGCACCGCGTGTATAGGTGGTTTTGCCATTCTCGGTCTTGGATGTCGAAGACAACTTGTCTTTCAGGTGGGTGATGGTGGCATTAAACTTGCTAACCAGGGTGTTCACCAACCCGGCAGCTTTATCGGCATTGCTGCTCACGCTCAAGCGGGCGCTTTTGCCTTCAGCATCCCCGGCCAGCGAGAGGGTCACGCCTTCAACCACATCTGTCAGGTTCGAATTGCTGGCGCGTGAAACGCTCATGCCATTGACGGTAAACAGGGCATTCTGAGCACTTTGCAGCAACGAGTCGAAGCCCAGCCCGGCCCCATCGGTATACAGCATGGCATGGTTTTCCCCGGTCTGGGTGGCGGTCAAAACCAGTTGGTTGGCAACAATCGAGGCCTTAAAATCACGGCCTTCGGGCTGGATGGCGGCATTAATCGAGTTGACAATACCGCGCTGTGTGTCTGAAGGGCTGATAGTGATGGAAGTGCCTTTGGCGGTGTAATAAAAGCTGGTGCTGCCCAGGTCGCCGCTGCTGCTAAGGGTCAGGGTTTGGCCGCGCCCGGTATCAAACGCACCGGCGGGCATATTCTGCCATTCAGCAGAATAACCGCTGGAACCATCCGCCTTACGGATGGAGACGGCATTCCCGTCGGCGTTCACCAGCCGGAACTGCCGCACCCCGTTCAGGTCACGCACCTGGACGTTGTACGTGCCAGTGCCCAACTCGCGCTGGCCGCTGGCAACCGAGGTTGTAGCCGCGGCTGTCACTGAGGTGCTGGCGACAAATGCGCCAAAAACACCGGGGGATGTTTCCGTCTGCAACGCGGCGCTGCCATCACCACCCAGCCAGAAGATGCCGCTTTTACCGAGCGCAATATCGGGGCTAGAAACGGCAGCCGTAGCGCGGCTATGGGCTTTGGCCAGCCGGGTCACCGAAATGTCGTAATCGGTGGCGGCCGCGTTCTCGTTGACGGTTCCCAGGGTCAGGACGGTTGACCCGGCTGTCCCCGGAGCAACTGTCGCCTTGGAGGTCAATTTCAGACCGAAGGTCGCCTGGCTGCTGATCATGGCCTGGACCGCGCTTTGCAGGGCGTCAAAGTTGGTTTTCAAGTCGGTATAAACGCCACGACGCACATCCAGGGTGTCCTTCTGACTCTGGATGCGCCGGAGGGGGGCGCTTTCGGCATCAATGGTCGCTTTGATCGCTGTCTGGTAGGTGGTCGTCAGATTCTTGATCGAGTCATCGATGGAACTGATTGAACTGGTAGCCATGCTTTACCTTCTTTCTGGTCCTGCGGGCATGCACAAAAAGCGTGTTGGGGGAGGCGCTGGTGCGCCTCCCCCGGGAACTAACCTTTTACAACAGCCTTGCCAATTCGACGTTCATCTTACCGGAAGAGGCTCAGCAGGTTCTGCGGGGCCTGGTTGGCCTGCGCCAGCATCGCAATCGCCGTCTGCTGCAGGATGGAGAACTTCGAGGCATTCGTCTGTTCTTCAGCCATGTTGGCGTTCATGATGCGGTTGTGAGCAGCTTCAACGTTGATCTGGGCGGTGGAGATTGTGTCTTCCTTGAAGGTCAGGCGAGACATCAGCGAGCCGAGGTCGGAGAGGGCGCTGGTGACTTTGTCGAGGGCGTTGTTGGCGGTGGTCATGTACTTGCCAGCCTTGGCGGCGCTGGAAACATCCACCGAGAAGTTGTTGGCCTGTTCGTAGGTGAAGACGTTCTT
>CAZLSP010000050.1:0-30315 GCA_964562145.1 uncultured Anaerolinea sp.
GGCATCGCCGTCGGTATGGCCACCTCCATCCCGCCGCACAACCTGGGTGAGGTGGTCGATGCGCTCACCTACATGCTGCAAAACTGGGAAAAAATCGACGACATCGACATTGACCACCTGATGGAATTTATCCAGGGACCCGACTTCCCCACCGGCGGCGTCATCATCCAGGAGGCAGGCGAGGAAGGCATTGAGGCCGCTTACGGGTCGGGCAAAGGCAAAGTCACCATCCAGGCCCGGGTTCATATCGAAGAGATGGAGCGCGGCAAAAGCCGTATCATCGTCACCGAACTGCCCTACATGGTCAACAAATCCAGCCTGATCGAGCGCATTGCCGAACTGGCACGCGAGGGCCAGCTCGAAGGGCTCTCCGACCTGCGAGACGAATCGGACCGGCAAGGCATGCGCATTGTGATGGAATTGACCAAAAACGTCGAGCCCGAAAAAGTGCTCACCAGCCTGTACAAGCGCACACCCATGCAATCGACCTTCAGCATCATCCTGCTGGCCCTGGTCGATGGCGAGCCGCGCATGCTGACGCTCAAACAGGCGCTCAAAGTATATGTCGAACACCGTTTAACGGTCATCAAGCGCCGGGCCGAATACGACCTGGAAAAAGCCCGCGCCCGCGCCCACATCCTCGAGGGCTACCTGGTCGCCTTAAAGAACCTCGATGAAATTATCGACCTGATCAAGAAATCACCGGATGTTGAAAGCGCGCGCGAACGCCTGATGAAACGCTACAAACTGAGCGACCTGCAGGCCAACGCCATCCTCGAAATGCAACTGCGCCGCCTGGCTGCACTCGAACGCAAAAAAATCGAAACCGAATACAAAGAAATCCAGGCACTTATCAAAGAACTCGAAAGCCTGCTCAAGTCACCCGCCAAAATGCGCGGCGTGGTGGCCGACGAATTGCTCAAGGTCAAAACCGCCTACGGCGACAAACGCCGCACGCACATCATCAGTCTCAAAGAGGGCAAAGAAAAGAAACACGTTCTCACCACCAGCCAGATGTTGCCCGACCAGGTGGTATGGGTTGGGATGAATGCGGACGGGCTGCTTTCTCGCACCCACGACGAAAAGCCCCCGCGCCCCAGCGGCAACGACGCCCCGCGGCTGCTCGTCAAAGCCAACTCCACCGATACCCTTTATCTCGTTTCGGAACGGGGCCTGGCTGCGGCGGTAGCCGTCCACACCCTGCCCGAAGCCGAAAAGCTGGCCGACGGCGTGCCCTTCCACAAAGCCTGCGCCCTCAAAACGGATGACCGCCCCGTGGCAGCTTTTGCCCTGCCCAGGCGCTCCACCCTGCCCGAAGAAACCTGCATCCTGACCGTCACCCGCGGCGGGATGCTCAAAAAATCGCTGGTGAGTGAACTGCCTGGCCCATCGGCGCAAACCTTTTACCTGTGCAAAGTCAACGACGGAGATGCGCTGGGTTGGGTAGCCCTGACCGATGGCAAACGAGAACTGCTGCTGGTCACCGCCCTCGGCTTTGGCATTCGCTTCCCCGAAGATGACATCCGCCCGATGGGGCTGGTAGCCGCCGGGGTAAACGGTATCAAACTGGGCATTGGCGACCAGGTCATTGGCGCAGAGGTGCTCAAAACGGATTCTCGCAACGGAAAAACGGATGACGAAACGGATGTCTTTATCCTGTGCTCCGATGGCAAAGCCAAGCGTGTCCCGCTTAAAGAATTCCCCACCCAGGGACGATACGGCAAAGGGGTTATTGCCTGGGAAGTTCCGCTAGGGGTCACCCTGGCAGGCCTGGCAACCGGGAAAGGCAATGCCACTGTAACCATTCACCTGCGTAAAGCGGCCCCTAAACAAACCCGTCTCGACGAAGCCGGGTTGAAAAAACGCGCCACCACACGCGGCGACGCGGTTGTTGAAGTCAAGCCGGGTGATGGTGTGGTTGCCATCACTGCCGGATGGGAAGTCAGCCGCTTTGTCAAAATCAACGATGGCGAAAAGAAAATCGAAAGCGAAAAGAAGAAATCGGCGCAGCTTGAACTGATCCCGGCGCGTAAAACAGAAAGCGGGAAAAAGCCCCCGGCGGCCTCCAAGGGGAAGGCTCCCGCCGCAAAAACGCCAGCGAAACCGGCTGCGGCTAAAAAACCAGCTTCCAAACCGGCAACCAAGGCAAAAACCCCGGCCAAACCTGCCGCAACGCCAAAAACCAAAACCACCCCAAAAAAATAGAGAAATCGCCCCGTGACATCAAAATCACGGGGCGATTTCTCTGTTTCCGGTTTACGGCAGCGGATGCGCCAGGAAAAATTCCCACATTACATCGTTGGCCCTGACGGCCTGCGAGGTGATATTGCGCGGCATTACATCGGAGCCAGGCCAGGAATGGCCGTGCCCCGCAAGCGCGTACAGGAGCACATCCGCCTGATCACGGCAACCTGTCCATGCCTGGAGGGTCACGCCCTCCACAGGGGCAGTCTCCAGCGGGGCAAGCTCACATCCATTCAGCGCCGCCCACGCTGCCGCCCACTCCATAATTGGCGGCAGCATCGAACGGGTCCGGCCGCCTTCATACACAATCACGTTGTCATCCAGGCCATGAAAGGCCAGCACCGGCAACGGACGTGACGGCTGGCACTGCTCCCAAAAATTATACCCACCCGCAACCGGCGCAATTGCAGCAAAGACCTCGGCCATATCGCAACCCAGGCGGTTGGCCATGCCCCCGCCATTGGAAAAACCGGTAGCAAAGATGCGTTTGTCATCCACACTGTACTGGCTTGAAACAACGGCAATCAGGTCGCGGACAAATTGCACATCCCGCTCTCCGGCTGCTCCCGGGCCGGTATTCCACTGCGCATCCAATCCGTCAGGATAAACGACCAAAAAGCCAGCTTCGTCAGCCTTGTCAGACATACGACTTAGGGTCTCCTGCTCGGTGGCGTTAGATCCAAACCCGTGGAAGTTAAACACCAGCGGCAACGCTACCCCTGGCTGGTACCCGGCCGGGACATGCAGGCGGTAATAACGCGCCACCTTGCCCGATGTGATTTCCAGTGACAGGGTGTCTGTTTTTACACCCTCTGCGGTTGGGGTTGCCTGAAACTCAGGCGAGGGTAACGGTGTAGGCGAGGCCGCCAGGGTTGGGGTTTCGGTTGGGGAAAGTGTAATTTCTGTCGTTGGGGTGGCCTCCCGAAGCGGGCGAGAGCAACCCGCCAGGAAAAATACGACCAGTAAAACGGACCAGGTTTGTTTCATTTTTCATCCTTCCAAATGTAAAACGCGGAAATTCGCCAATAAATCATCCCCCTATCATGGATGTATTCACATTATAGGCTCAAACTGGTCGGAAATAAAAAAATCGCCCGGCGATTGCCGGGCGATGGCCAATTCTCAGGTGAGATTAGAGGCTGGAGTTGATGGTGCTGAAGACGTTGCGGATTAAGGGTCCCATGATGGTCAACGCAGCAATAACAACGACAGCAACCAAAACGAGAATCAAAGCGTATTCGACCATACCCTGGCCCTTTTCCTTGAGGGCAAACATCATAGTCAGTTTTCTCCTTTCTTCAAAGATTAACTTGCCAGACTTACGAACCCAATTATACCGGGTTGCAAAAGGGATGCAAGTCATCTGAAATTACAAAACACTTACAGCCCTGAGCCTTTTTTCACAATCGAAAAGCACCCTGCAAGCCGCTCGTACTATCTGCCGCAACCCAGAGATTGAAGTCTCCGGGCTCAACGCCGTGTGTGCCATCGGCGCGGGTAAAGGCCAGTTGTTCTTCGCGCAGGGTGAAGCTCACCCGACGAGTCTCGCCTGGAACCAGTTCTACGCGCTGGTAACCTTTTAGTTCTCGTACCGGGCGCGTTAGTGAACCCATCCGGTCACGGACATATAACTGGACCAATTCACTGCCAGCGCGTTGCCCGATGTTGGTAATTTCGGCACTGATCTCGAGCTTGCCACGCAGGACTTCACTACTCAACTGCAGGTTTTCATACTTGAACCCGGTATAAGTCAGGCCAAACCCGAAAGGGAACAACGGCGCAGTGAGCGAATCGACATACCGGGTATGGAACATCCCGCCCAGGCTCAGCGGGCGACCAGAGTTTTTATGATTGTAGTACACCGGAACCTGGCCGGTGGAACGCGGGAAAGTGACAGGTAAACGTCCTGATGGCGCGTACAGCCCGAACAGGATCTCCCCAATAGCCGCCCCGCCCTCGATGCCGGGGTGCCAGGCATACAACACGGCATCAGCCTGCTGCACCTGGCGGGTCATCGCCAGCGAACGCCCGGCCAGCACCACCAACACCAGCGGCTTCCCTAGCGCAGCAAAGGCATCCACAATCTCAGCCTGTCCGGGTGGCAAGCCCAAGTCGGAGACGTTGGCATTTTCGCCAGAGCGGCGCGGGTGTTCACCCAGGATCAGGATGACGGCATCACAGGCCTGGGCGTACCCCAGCCCCTGGTCGGTGCGGTCTGCAAAACGCAGTTCGACCCCGGCCGGGGCCACACTTTTAAGGGCATCCGAGAGCATCTCGACATCGGCAGGGTTGCCATCTGGGGTCCAGGTGCCGTACAGTTCCTGGCGAGCATGCACCAACGGCCCAGTCACCAGGATGCGGCGGTGGGCTGGGCCGATAGGCAAGAGTCCATCTTTGTTTTTGAGCAAAACCATACAATCGCGGGCAAATTTTCGGGCGAGTTGGCGTGATTTAACGGTTAACAGGTCACGGGAGGCGCGCCCTGGGTCAGTAAAGGGATTGTCAAAAAGCCCGGCCAGGTGCTTAATCCGCAAAATGCGCCGAACCGATTCTTCGATTTCTGCCAGCGTAACTTTGCCTGCTTGCAGGCTGGCGCCAAGGGTCTGGAGATAGACTTGTGAGACCATGTCCATATCGACCCCGGCCTTAAGCCCCAACAATGCCGCGGCGGCGTCATCTTCGGCAACGCCGTGCATCACCAACTCCCGGATCGATTCCCAATCGGAAACAACAAAACCTTTGAAGCCCATTTCTCCGCGCAGTACATCGGTCAATAAACGCCGGTCGGCCGTGGCGGGAACCCCGTTAAGATCGAGGAATGCCGACATCAGCGTCCCCACCCCGGCATCGACTGCTGCCCGGAATGGCGGCAGGTATATATCTCGCAGGGTTGGCTCCGAAATTTCGCCACTATCGTAGTCACGACCGCCCTCGGCAGAACCGTAACCGACATAATGTTTGGCGCAAGCCACCAGCCGGTCTGGGGCCGACATCGCTGCACCCTGGAAACCACGCACCACAGCAGCTGCGATGTCGCTGCCCAGGGTGGGGTCCTCACCGTTACCTTCGGCAATCCGGCCCCAGCGCGGGTCGCGGGCGATATCGAGCATCGGCGCAAAAGTCCACTTGATCCCGGCTGAAGTGGCTTCACTTGCAGCCACCGCCGCCGCCTGTTCAGCCAGGTCAGTATTCCAGGCGGCGGCCTGGGCCAATGGAATTGGGAAAATGGTTCGATACCCGTGGATGACATCCCGCCCAAATAACTGCGGGATTTTCAAACGCGATTCGAGCGCCAGTTTTTGGATGCTATTACAAAGGTCGGCGTTTGTTGAGCCGGAGAATCCCTGCCCAGCCAGCGCCCCCGAAGCATTTATGACCGAACCAGCTTTCCCGCCCCGGATCATTTCAGGGTCAAAATTACCGCGCGAGAAATACTGGTTCAACTGACCAATTTTCTCTTCGACTGTCATTTGGGTCAGCAAGTGGTTGATATGTTCTTCTGTAGCCGGTTTAAGTAAATGGTCACTGGATGTCATGAGTACCTCCGTTTGTAAAATGAGAGCGCTCCCATTTTACTGCAATCCACGCATCCAAAAAGATTTCAATCCCCTTTTCATAGGCAAATAAAAAAATCCGGCAAGTTCCCGGATTTTTTTACAACTTTGGAAGAGATGATTATAGACTGCGGTTGATAGTGCTGAAAACGTTGCGAATTAAGGGGCCCATGATGGTGAGCGCAGCAATAACGACAACAGCAACCAAAACAAGAATTAACGCATACTCGACCATACCCTGACCCTTTTCTTTAAGGGCAAATAACATTGTGATTTTCCTCCTTTCCCTAAAGGTGCAACACCAAACGGGTGCTGATATGTTACACAGTAATTTTAATGGAAAACATCCTTTTCAGAACACTTTACCAATTACAGCCGGTTAACAAGTGTTGTTTTTTTGGGTTTTGGATGAATTTTCTGACAAAAAACCGGTTATGGTTTGCCATAACCGGTTTTTAGATCACAAGTTTCCCACCAGCCCCAATTCAGGAGCAATTCGCCGCATGGCATAGATGACATTGCCGACATGCTCACCCCACAGGTCCACGCCAAATTCTTCGGCGGCTTTTTCCATACCAGAGCGATCGGTCCCTGCGGCAAAAGCTTTGTCCTTCCATTTTTTCTTAACCGAGGCCGGTTCAAGATCATAGAGTGAACGGGAAGGCCGCACCAGGGCCACTGCCGTGATCAGGCCAGTGATCTCGTCGCAGGCGTTGAGGGCTTTTTCCATGCGTGTGACGCGCGGGATGCCCGTATGGTCCCCATGGCTGAGAATGGCGCGCACAATGATTTCATCCACGCCACGCTGGCGCAGGAGGGGCGCACCCTCACTGGGATGCTGTTCAGCCGTGGGGTGAACTTCCCAATCGAAGTCGTGCAGCAAGCCGGTGACGCCCCACAGTTCCACATCCTCGCCGAATTTTTCGGCATAGAAGCGCATGGCGGCCTCTACGGAAAGCATATGGCGCACCAGGCCTTCATTTTTGACATACTCGCGCACCAGGGCAAGGGCTTCATCACGGGTCATTGGGCTTTTCCTTCGACAAAAATCGATTCGGGGTTGCCCAAAATGGGCAGCGGCCGGGTGATATGAACATCTACAAAAGCGGTGACGGTAGCGACCAGTTCACGAACATTCCAAAAGACCAGCGAAGAGCGCCGGTAAGTAAGGTTGGTGGCGGCCACCCCAACACCCTCGACGCCAAGCATGTTGCACAGGTAAAGCGCACGCGGCAGGTGAAATGGCTGGGTAACCAGGATGGCCTGCTCAACGGCAAAAATCTCACGGGCGCGGTAACAGGTGTCATAGGTGCGGCGTCCGGCAAAGTCGAGCACAATGTCCTCATCCGGGACGCCCAGGGTCAGGGCATATTCGCGCATGGCGGCCGGTTCGTTGTAATCCATACTGCTGTTGTCGCCGCTCATCAATAACTTTTCGACCTTCCCAGAAAAATACAGGTTGGCAGCAGTCTGGATACGATCACGCAGGACCGCCGTGGCCCCTCCGCTGCGGGTCAGGCCCGCGCCAAAGACAATTGCCACCCGGCGGGCAGGCACCTCGGTCTCCGTGTAGGTACGCGCCCAGCCGACCAGCCCGGTAATTGCGCGCGCAAGCAAAACCACCGTTGCGCCGCCCACCATCAGGTACCAGATGGTTTTAAACACAGCTTTGAGAATTTTCATAAACATGGTCGTGATTGTACCAAAGATTAAAAATACACCCAAAACAAAAGCTGGACGTATAACAAAACATTGATATTCGTGACTCATCTTGACAGGATGGCGAAGTCATTTAAAATAAATAAAATATTTTTAATATCAAAAATAAAGCAGAGTTATCAAATGACTAATCCGCCTGAAATCCCAGCTTCACAAATTATCTCCCTTGAAACCCTGAAGATGCTCGGAGACCCACTGCGCGCGAAACTCCTGAACCTGTTCGCCAGCGCACCCGCCACTATTCAGGAGTTAGCCAGGCAATTGGATATGCCGGTTACGCGCCTGTACTATCATGTCCATAAGCTGGAGCAACACAACCTGATCCAGGTCATCGATTCGCACCCGGTGGGAGGCACCATCGAGAAGGTTTACTTTGCCAGGGCGCGGCAATTCATCATCAGCCGGGATGAACTGACCGGCCAGGGTGAGGAAGCGCTCGCGAAAGTGGACATCTTGATTGACTATGCCCTGACAGAAACCGGGAAAGCCATCCGCAAGAGCGTGCAGAGCGGGGTAATTGACCTGCAACAGTTCACCCCTCACCCGCGAGCATTACACATCCGGCGCGGAGGCGGGCGCATCTCCACGGCCCAGGCCAGCCGGTTTTACCAACGTCTCGCAGACCTGGTGAATGAATTTACCAATACAACCATGGAGGACGGCGAACAGGGCGAATATTTCTTATCGGTAGCCTTTTTCCCAACCTCGTTTGCCAGCCACAAGGAATAGAAAAGAATGGAAGAGAAAAAACCAACCCAAAAGTTGAAGGCAATCCTGGTCCAAGTCGGGGTGATGGCCCTGCTGATCCTGGCTGGCTACGGGGCCGGTGCGCTGATGGGCCGCATGGTCGACAAAAATGATGCGTCAGCCCAAAACCTGGGCGTGGTGCAAGCCTTGCTTATGGCCCTGGTCATCATTTACCTGGTGTTGTTGACCCACGAGCTGGGTCATCTGCTGGCAGGCAAACTGGCCGGGATGCGTCCCTTCCTGCTGATTACCGGGCCGCTCAAAATCACCGCCACCCAAAGAGGGCTTCAAGTTGGGCTCAACACCAACCTAGCGCTGGCAGGGGGGCTGGCGGCCTGCATGCCAGCAAGCACAGATAACTTAAGGAAAAACCTGCTGGTTATGACAGCCGGAGGCCCGGCCGCCAGCCTACTGGGAGCCATCCTGGGCCTAAGCGTGTTTGGTTTGAACCAGGACTCCACATTTTGGAGCTTCGTTAGCCTGGTATTTGGGGCGACCTCGCTGGGAATTTGTATTGTGACCCTCTTCCCAACCACGACCTCCGGGTTTATGACCGATGGCGCACAAATCCTCTCGCTCCTGCGCGGCGGCGCTGAGGTGGAACAGCGCGCGCTGTTGGTCATCCTGCAAGCCGAATCGATGAAGGGTGTGCGCCCACGCGACTACTCCCCCGAGCTCATCGAGCGGCTGAGAGCCATCCGCGGCATGCCGCTCCTGGAGGCCAGCACAGCGCTGCTGATTTATTATCATCACTTCGACCGGGGTGACATGGAAGCCGCGCGTAATGCCATCGAAAGCGCCCTCGCCCTGGAAAAGCAATTGCCCGAGGGGTTGAAACAGGCCTTTTATCTCGAGTATGCCTTTTTCCAAGCTGCGCACCTTTCAGACGCCGCCACCGCCCGGCAATTCCTGCAAAAAAGCAGCGGGGCGCTGGCCGAAAAACACACCATCCTGCGCAGCGAGGCCGCGGTCTTGTTTGCCGAAGGCCAACCTGCCACCGCCCGCGAAAAAGCCCTGAAAGCAATCCAATTGGCGCACCGCGCCTTTGATGCCGGGGGCGCCGCCGCTGAAGCAGAGTGGGTGCAGCGCTACACTCATTGAGTGCCGCGCCCCAGACCAATTTCCTTTTCCTTTCTTCCAACCCCGCCATTCTGCACTAGAATTGGCAAACCAACTTTTGATTTGAATGCAGCTCACAAAAAACCTATGATGCGAAAAACCACCTACCTTTTCCTGCTCATTAGCCTGCTATTAGCGGCCTGTGCCCCCCAGGGCGCAACCGCGGACCCCCAACCCGCGCTCACCCTTGAAGATTGCACCCTGACCTCCGGCCAAAGCAACCAGATCGATGCCCAATGCGGCACGCTGGATGTTCCCGAAGACCCATCGAACCCGCAGGGTCGCCAGATTGCGCTCAAGATTGCGGTGATTCCGGCCATTAATCGGAAACCGGCCCCAGACCCGTTGTTCCTGCTGGCGGGTGGCCCCGGTCAATCGGCGCTGGAAACCTTCCCGGCAATGCTGAACATCATCTACAACATCCACCAGGAGCGCGACATTGTGCTGGTAGACCAGCGCGGAACCGGGAAATCGAACCCGCTGCGCTGCCTCGACCCGGAAGATGAAGCGCTTAATGACCTGACCAACGAGCAGTTGCAAGCGTTGTTGATAGCGTGCCCTGAGCAGTTGGATGCGGACCTGCGTTTCTATACCACCGAAATTGCCATGGCCGACCTGGATGCCGTGCGCGCCGCCCTGGGCTACGAAACGATCAACCTTTATGGCGCATCATACGGCACCCGCGCCGCGCTCACTTACCTGCGACTGTACCCACAGCGGGTACGCACCATCCTGCTGGATGCCGTGGTAGACCCCGGATTTGTCATGTTTATGGATGCCGGTGCCGACGGGCAGGATGCGCTGGAACTCTTCTTTGCGCGCTGTGCCAAAGACGAGGCCTGCTCGACGACCTTCCCCACCCTGCAAGCCGATTTTGACGCCCTGCTGCAACGGCTGGATACCGCGCCCGAAAACATCACCCTCCCACATCCGCTGACTGGCAAAGCCATGGACCTGGAAGTGACCCGCCAGTTGGTGACCAGTATGGTCTTTAACAGCCTGTATTCACCACACATTGTCGCCACGCTGCCGCTGTCCATCCAGGCTGCGGCGCAGGGCAACTATGTCCCGCTGGTCTCACAGGCCCTGTTGCTCAACGCCGGGTTGTACGATGGCATGTTCTACGCGGTGACCTGCACCGAAGATGCGCCACTGATTAGCGCGCCCGAAGCCGAGAAACGCAGCCAAGGCAGCGTCTTTGGAAACCGGACGCTGGATTTTGCCGAAGTGTGCGCAGCATGGCCCAAAGGCCAGGTATCGCCCGATTTTCGCGCGCCAGTTGTGTCAGATGTGCCGATTTTAATCTTCTCAGGGGAGGCCGACCCAATTACCCCGCCCTGGCATGCGCAGGAAGTAGCCGAATCCCTGACCAACGAACTGCACCTGGTCTTTAAGGGTATGGGCCACGGTAACCTGAACTCGCGCTGCACCGCCCGGCTTTTGAAAGATTTCATTGACAGCGCTTCTATCACCGGGCTAGATACCGCCTGTGTCGAAACCATCGCGCCGCCGCCCTTCTTTGTCGATTTTAGCGGCCCGCGTCCTTAGCCTCCTACACTTACAACGAGACAGACCATGATCAATGTTCAAGGATTATCCAAATCGTTCGGCGCAGTGAAAGCCGTGCAAAATGTCTCCTTCTTGGCCCCCGACGGCCAGATTACCGGCCTTTTGGGCCCTAACGGAGCCGGAAAAAGCACCACGCTGCGCATGCTCTACACCCTGCTCAAACCCGAAAGCGGCTCGGCCCAGGTAGATGGCATTGACATTAGCCAGAGCCCGCTCGAAGTCCAGCGTCGCATTGGTGTGTTGGCCGATGCACGCGGCCTGTACCAACGCCTGACCACGCGCGAGAACATCCGTTATTTTGGCCGCCTGCACGGACTAGGCGGCGAGGCTCTCGAAAAACAGATCGAAAAACTGCTGGTCATGCTCGACATGCAATCCATCGCCGACCGGCAAACCGATGGCTTCTCGACCGGTGAAAAGCTAAAAGTTGCCATTGCCCGCGCCCTGGTCCACGACCCGCGCAATGTGCTGCTCGATGAGCCCACCAACGGCCTCGACGTAATGAGCACGCGCGCCATGCGCGTCTTCATCTCGCGCCTGCGCGACGAGGGCAAGTGCGTGCTTTTCACCAGCCACATCATGCAAGAAGTGGCAGCTCTGTGCGACCAGATCGTTATCATCGCCAAAGGCGAAGTCTCGGTCACTGGCAGCCCCGATGAACTGCGCAAACACACCGGCAAAGAAAACCTCGAAGACGCCTTCGTAGCCGCCATCGGCTCGGAAGAAGGACTGGAACGATGAACAAAATCTGGGTCATAGTTGTCAAAGAACTGGTGGACAGCCTGCGCGATTATCGCAGCTGGGTCACCGGGTTATTCTGGGCCATCTTTGGGCCAATCCTGCTGGGGGGAATGATCATGCTGCTCGGCAACACCGTCCGCGAGCGGGTGGAAGAGTCGCTGCTGCTGCCGGTGCAGGGTGCCGAAAACGCCCCCAACCTGGTAGCCTTCCTGGAACAGAACGACATTATCATCCAACCCGCCCCCAGCGACCCTGAAGCCGCTGTCATTGCCGGGGATGTCAATGTGGTGCTCATCATCCCGCCTGGCTACGCCGATGAATTCTCCAATGCCGAGTCGGCCACTGTGCAGCTGGTTTTCGACAGTTCACGCCAATCAGCGATGGTTGATATCACTCGCATCCGCGACGCACTCGAAGGCTATGGCGCCTATATTGGCCTGTTGCGGCTCAACCTACGCGGCATCAGCCCTGAAATTACCCAGGCCATCACCGTGGAAGATGTAGACACCGCCACCCCGCAAAGCCAGGCGTTAATCTTTGTCTCCATGCTGCCGTACTTCATCATCTTCGCCATCTTCAACGGCGCTTCGCCGGTCATCACCGATGCGACCGCCGGTGAAAGGGAACGCGGCTCGCTGGAACCACTGCTCATCAACCCGGTGCCACGCAGTTGGGTGGCGATTGGCAAAATGCTGGCCGCCATGCCCTTTGCCGTTGCCAACCTTGCCATCACCCTCATGGGTTTTGCCGCTATCTTCAACATCCTGCCCGTAGAAGAATACCTGGGCATCCAAATCAGCCTGGACATCAACGCCCTGATCGCCGTTTTCCTGGTCTGCCTGCCGATTGTCTTCCTGGCCTGCGCCATCCAGACCCTGATTGCATCCTTCACCCGCACCACCAAAGAAGCCGGGACCTACCTGCCCTTCGTCGGGTTGATTCCCTCGCTGCCCGGGATTGCCCTGGCCTTCCTGCCGGTCAAACCCGATTTGTGGACGATGCTCATCCCAACCTTTGGCCAGCAGATCCTGATCAACCAGTTTTTGCGCGCCGAGCCCATCCTGACTTCCAACATCCTCACATCCACCCTCGTAACCCTGGCGCTTTCGGTGGTTGTCACCTACGCCGCCATCCGCCTTTACCAGGGTGAACGCATCATCACCGGTAAATAAAACCTGTTTTATCGCTACCCAACCCCCCGCCCAAATACCCCGGCGGGGGTTTTTCGTCGCCCAGGCAGGAACAAAAACGCTTGTTTCCCTGTCTTTCTTATGGAAATCATACCTAAATTGGCACATTTTTCTTAAAAGTATGTAGAATAAGTAGGAATATCATGAACGCACCTGTCACCCTGGCTCAAGCCATTTACGAAGCCCAAAAAGCCCTGCAGCGTGGCGATAAACATGCCGTGCGGCATTGGGCCGAACAAGCCGCCGCGCTCGAACCAAACCGCGAGGAACCCTGGTTGCTGCTCGCCGCTGTCGCCAGCCCGCGCGCCAGTATCGACTACCTGCAGCGCGCCCTCGCCGTCAACCCCCACAGCGAACGCGCCCAAAAAGGCATGGCCTGGGCCCAAAAACGCCTGCAAAACGCCGAAACGACTCGCACCCCGCTGGCAGCCACCCAAAAAACGCACCTTCCCGAAACCCTGGCGGCCACCCGCCCACAGCAGGCGCAACCCGGCCCGGCCGAAACCCAACCGACACGCACCCAGCCCCCTGGCGTTACCCGCCCGGTTGCGATAAAACGCGTCTCGCTCAAAAACCCCACCTCGGTCATCCTGCTCCTGCTGGCCTGTGCATTGATCGCAACGCTTGTTTTTGTGGATACCACCCCCGCGCTGGCCTTTATCAACTCCCTGGGAGATGCGCCGCAGGGACATGCCAGTTGGGCCCCGGTGATAGTTGCCAAACCCGCTGCCGCCGCACTGCCGCCCGCCATAACCGATCCGACCCCGGCAACGCTTCCCACGCTCCCACCCAACCCAACCGCCTCCGCTGCGCCGCTCAACACCGAGGCCGCCCCCCAAAGCGATGAACCCTCACAGGCAGACCCCACCCAACCGGCCGAAGCAGCCGCCACAACCGAACCCGGTTCCACCGAAGTCGCGGTAGTTGCTGAACCCAGCCCCACGCCGCTGCCCACCGACACCCCGGCTCCGGCGCAAGACCCGGTGGTGGTTGCCAACAATCCGCCCGGCGCATATGGCGAAAAATGGATCCTGGTGGATATCTCAGAGCAGCATTTATACGCCTACGAAGGCGAAACCCTCATCTACAGCTTTGTGGCCTCAACCGGCATGAACAACGCCACGCGTGTGGGCACCTTTAGCGTGCTCGACAAAATCCCCAACGCCTATGGTTCCACCTGGAACATCTGGATGCCTGACTGGATGGGAATTTACTACGCTGGCAGCCTCGAAAACGGTATCCACTCGCTGCCCATCTTGCCCAACGGCCAGCGCCTGTGGGCCGGATACCTGGGCACGCCAATTTCGTATGGCTGCGTCGTGCTGGGCATTTACGAGTCGCGTATGTTGTATGATTGGGCCGAAGTCGGAACCCCCGTCCAAATCCAGTGGTAAAAACGCCTGCGTACCTGCTGCCCGCCGAAGAAATCCGTCGCGAGTTGACCGTGGTCAACTCGCAATTTATTGCCACGCTTGCCCCGGCAGCCAGCACTGACGAGGCGCGCAACTTTATCAAACGCATCCGCGCCGATTTTGCCGACGCCAGTCACAACGTCCCGGCCTACATCATCGGCGGGGGCAACAACGTGACCGAATATTTTTCAGATGACGGTGAGCCGCAAGGGACAGCGGGCCGCCCGGCCCTGACGGTGCTGCGCGGCTCGGGCCTGGGTGATGTGGCAGTGGTGATCACCCGCTATTTTGGCGGAACCCTGCTTGGAACCGGTGGGTTGGTAAAGGCTTACACCGAAGCGACACAACTGGTAACCCAGGCGGTGCCACGCGCGCGACGCATTCCGGTGCAGGTAGCCTTGCTGGCAATTCCCTACAACCTGCTGGAGCGGGTACGCCTGATGACCACCCGCCACGCCGGGGCCATCCTGGACGAAGAGTTTGCCGCCGATATAACCCTGACGCTGCGCTTCCCGGTTGAGACCCTGGACGAATTCCAGCGCGACCTGCGCGAACTTTCGGCGGGCAAATTGCAAGCCGAAGTGATGGAAACCACCGAAATGCTGGTGCCAATTTGAAAATGGGTTGTGCTAGAATATTTACATGACAGACATTCTTGTTATCGGCTCTCTAAACGCGGACCTTGTTGTCCGCGTTTCGCGTTTTGCGGCCCCTGGTGAAACCATTGCGGGCAGCGACCTGGCCACCATCCCCGGCGGGAAGGGCGCGAACCAGGCTGTCGCCGCTGCCAGGCTGGGGGCAACGGTAGCGATGCTGGGGCGGGTGGGCAAGGACCAGTTGGGACAAATGCTGCTCGAGGCCCTCAGCCAGGCCGGGGTGGAGACAAGTTCGGTGCGGAAAACAGATTCAGCCACCGGTACCGCCGTCATCCTTGTCGACGAAAAAGGCCAGAACTGTATCGTTTTATCCCCCGGCGCCAACGGGTGGGTTACCCCTGCCGATGTGGAAACCGCACCCCAGGCCAGGATCTTGTTGCTGCAACTGGAAATTCCGCTCGAAACCGTGCTGCATGCCGCCCGATGGGGTAAACAGCATGGGATGACGGTCATTTTGAACCCGGCCCCGGCGCGCACCCTGCCCGATGAGTTGCTGGCCCAGGTGGACCTGATCGTTCCCAACGAAAACGAGTTGGGCCTGTTGACGGGCATGGCTGTGACCGGTTTGGAGGATGTCCACCGGGCTGTGGCGGCGTTGGTGGGGCGCGGCGCAAAACAAGTTATTGTGACGATGGGTGAAAAAGGCGCACTGGCCCGGGTGGATGCCGATAGCGGCTATTATGTCCAGGCCCACGCTGTAAAAGTAGTTGATACCACCGCCGCCGGGGATGCCTTTATTGGCGGGCTGGCCGTGGCGCTGGCGCGCGGCATTGTTTTCCCCGACGCACTGAATTTTGCCAATGCCTGTGGCGCGCTGGCGGTGACCCGGTTCGGCGCCCAGCCCTCGCTGCCCACGGCCGATGAAGTAAAGCAATTTTTAAACGCATAAGGACCCCATGACCCAACGCATCCTGATTGACACCGACCCCGGAATTGACGATTCGCTGGCTATTTTGCTGGCGCTGGCCTCGCCAGAGCTCTCCCTGGAGGGTTTAAGCATTGTGCACGGCAACTGTTCAGTAGACCAGGGCCTTAACAATGCGCTGGCAGTCCTGGAACTGGCCGGGGCCACACACATCCCGGTGGCACGCGGCTGCGAGCTGCCGCTGGTGCAACCTTCCTTGCTGGCCCCCGAGACACACGGCGACAGCGGTATCGGCTATGCCCGCCCGCCCAAGCC
Source organism: uncultured Anaerolinea sp. (assembly GCA_964562145.1). Lineage (GTDB taxonomy): Bacteria > Chloroflexota > Anaerolineae > Anaerolineales > Villigracilaceae > UBA5195. The sequence goes on from CAZLSP010000050.1 coordinate 16,132, forward strand.
AGTCATCCAACCTGTCTGGCAGCATGCAGTCGATTTCCTGATCGAGAAAATCTTGTCGGCCCCCGGTGAATACACCGTGGTGGCGATTGGCCCGCTCACCAACCTGGCAATGGCGATGCGCAAAGAGCCTAAAATTATCCCGGCCATTAAAAAAATCGTCTGCATGGGTGCGGCCATCCGCCACCAGGGCAACACCACTCCGCTGGCCGAGTTTAATGTCTACGTAGACCCACACGCGGCACACATTGTCTTCCATTCCGGGGTGCCGCTGACGCTGGTTCCGCTGGATGTGACCTACCAGTGCATTCTGACCCCGGCCGATGTGCAGCGCCTGTTAAAAATCGACTCGCCAGTGACGCGTTTTATCGCCGATGCCACGCGCTTTTATATGGAATTTCACGGCGAATACCAGAAGATCGAGGGGTGTGTCATCAACGACCCGCTGGCCCTGGCCCTAACTTTTGCCCCACAGTTGTGCGATTACGAAGAGCACTTTGTTGATGTAGATGTACAGGGCGGGGTGTCGATGGGCAAAACCTTCGCTGATTTTTACAAAATGACCGGCAAACCAGCCAACATGCAAGTGGCACTGGGGGTGCGCGGACGCGCTTTTATTGAACTATTTATCGAGCGCATCGAACACTGGTGCAAAAGCGTGTCATAAAGCCGCGTAGGGTGTTTTCTTAACAGGCCCGCCTGTTATTCTCAGCAACCTTTTTTCAGAGGAGATAAAAATGAACTGGCTCAAAAAAGACTTCAATACTATGACCTGGGTGCTCATCCCGGTCGCCATCGCTATCAACGTAGCGATTGGGCAATTTGTTGTCCTGCTCAAAATCCCGGTCTACCTGGATAGCATCGGCACAGTACTGGTCGGTGCGCTGTGCGGCCCGGTCGCAGGCCTGCTGACCGGCATGCTCTCCAACATCATCTGGGGCCTGGCGGTGGACCCCAATGCCCTGCCCTGGTTCCCGGTCGCGGGTGTCATCGGCCTGATCGCTGGGTTGTGCGCCAATGCAGGCTTGTTCAAAAACTGGTGGAAAGTGGTCATCACCGGCTTCCTGATCGCCCTCGGCGCAGTGGTCTCCGGCACACCGATTGCCGTCTACCTGTACGGCGGCATCACGGCCAGCGGTTCGTCGTTCATCACCGCCTTCCTCATCCAGACCGGGCGCGACATCCTTTCGGCCGTACTCAGCACCAACTTCATCGTCGAACCGATTGACAAGATTTCAACCGCCCTGCTGGCCTTTGCCATCATCCAGGGCCTTTCGCAACGCTTTGTGGCGCGCTTCCCGCGACCCGAAAATGTCGCCGTGGAAAAGGGCCAAAACCGCACCCAGCTTTTCATCGCCGTCGGCGTAGTGATTGTGCTGGTTTTGCTGGCCGCCTTCGTGGTGGTCAACCTGCTCGGCTAGACAGTTTTCAGCCCGCAAGCCCCGGTTTCTAACGAAACCGGGGCTTTTTTGATCCCGGCCGGGAAGGGAAAACGAACCTCGATAAATCTGCTAAAATCAAACCAGCAATCCATCGACACTCTCCTCCCGGAACGGTAGCATGTACCTTTTTTCGGAATTTTCCCCGCTCCCCCTGCTTGCCCTGCTGGCCCTTTGGATGGCTGGCGGCTACCTGATTCTTTCGCGCTTCGAACTCCCCGCTCATGAACGCGTGCTGGCCGGTTTGGGGGTTGGGCTGACCCTTTCGGCCCTGCTCGCCAACCTGACCGGGCGCTTCTTGCCCACCACCATCGCTTTTTGGCTGGCCGGGGGCATAACCCTTGGCATTGGCCTGGGGCTGGCCTGGCCTGTGTGGCGCAGCCTGGTAACGCGTGAGGTCTTCCAGCCGGGGCAATGGCTGGCTTTTGCCATCATCACCTTCATCCTCACGCTCATTGGGCGCGGACTGGGCATCTTCGACGATTACCAAAACCTGCCGCAAATCTCCAGTATGGCCCTTGGCGACCTGCCCCCGCATTTTGCCTACGATCCACGCCTGCTGTGGAGTTATCACTACTTCCTGTTGCTGGTGGCCGCGCAATTTACCCGCCTGGCCGATGCCGGACCGTGGGCAGCCATGGACCTGGCGCGCGGCCTGACCCTGGCCCTGACACTCTTCCTGGGCGGAATGCTGGCGCAACGCCTGACCCGCAGCCGTCTCGCCGCTTTCTATACCGGACTCTTCCTGTTTTTTGTCGGCGGCGCACGCTGGATGCTGCTCCTGCTCCCGGCCAGCCTGCTCAACCGCGTTTCCTCCTCGGTCACACTCATCGGCTCCGGGGCCGATACCGGCCCCAACCTGGTCACCGCCCTGTATAAATACTGGAAGATTCAGGGCCTGGGCCCGCTGCCCTTCCCGTTTGCTTATGGCAGCGGCCTCGACCCTTCGTTAAGCATGGCCCATGCCGGGTATGGCGCCAGCGCCTTTATGCTGCTCTTCCTGGTGCTCCTGCTGGCTGGTAAGGGGCGAGGCTGGGTGCAGCAATCCATCATCGCCATTCTCCTGGCCGCCCTGGCGCTGGCCAACGAAGTGACTTTTACATTCGTCTATGCCGGGCTGGTTTTTGCCGTCCTGCTGTGGATGCTGGCTAACCGCAGCTTCAAATTCCCCGCTTCAGTGTGGCATTGGGCTCCAGCCGTCATCGGCGGAGGAATCATCGCCCTGTTGCAGGGCGGCATCTTCACGGGTGTGCTGCTCGGGCTGGTAGGGCGCTTCAGCGGCGCAGAGGCAAGCCAGGCGCTATACAAAGTCTCTTTTGCCCTGCGCCTCCCGGCCGTGCTTTCAGCGCACGTCGGCACCCTGTCACTTTTCAATCCCCTGCATTGGTTCGTCATCCTGGCCGAAACCGGCCTGGTGGTGTTAGCCCTGCCCTGGACTTTCAAATACGGCTGGAACCTGGTACGTGAAGAAAAATGGCTGGAGGCAGCCTGGGTCTTTTCGATGGTTCCCAGCCTGCTGACCATCTTTGTCGAATATACCGGTAACGCTGGTCCAACCGCGCTTTCGCGCATGACCGCTCACTTTTTAATGGTACTCAAACTATACGCCGTGCCGCTCTTATGGCTATGGGCGCAAAATCGGGCCGAGGGACTGCGCAACTCGCTCTTTGGCTGGGGCCTGGCCTCCGCCCTAAGCGGAATCGCCCTCTTCAGCCTGCAAATCGCAGCCATGCCCAACCCGGTCTATGCCGAGTACCTGGGCAGTCTCGACGCCAAAATCTATGCTAAACACTGGGGAAGGTTACAAACTGGCGCATGGGTTTTTGATCCATCGCCCACACGCGGAACAACCGTACTGGGCATGCACAGCCTTTCAGGGATCAACTATGGCCCCCCGACCTACCCCAAATGGATTGCGCTTTCCGAAAACCCCGACCCGCTGGCCCTTAACGCAGGCGGATACCGTTATGTGTACCTTGACCTGCCCTACTGGCGCAAATTTGCAGACCACTTCGCCAATCCATGCGTGCTGCTCCTCGACCAGGTTGAAGAATCCGGCGCAGATGGCAAAGTGACCGATATGCGAGTTTTGATGGATATCGGGAATTGTAAATAGCGTCCCGCGCTTAGACCGGCTTTTCGAGCACCACCAGCGTGCGCGTGGCAAAAGCTCCCGGAATCAGGTCCAGGGCGCGGTCTACCGAACGCATAAACGGGTAGAGACGGTCCGGGTAAAGCTGCGGGCCAGAGTATCCCCCGCTGGCTGCATAAGACAGGGCCGCATAGCGAAAGCGATTGATCAGCTTCCAATCCTTGAGCAAAACGGGAGCCATTCGCCCGAAAAAGATGCGTGTGGCATTGCCCTGGGCAGCGTAATAATCCGTTTGGGCCGGAGACCAGCCTTTGGGCGCCAACCATTCGATTTCCTGCCACCAGCCAATTGGCTCATGATGCGGCGGCCCATACACCAGCATCCCAAGCAGGCTGATAAATGGGTCAAACACCAGCACCCGCCCACCAGGGCGCAGCACACGCGCCAATTCGCGCAAGGCCGTACCCGGATAGCGCAGGTGATGGAAGACATCAAACAAGATCAAATCACTCACTGTTTCATTGCCGAAACTGAGCGCATAAGCGTTTTCGGTCTGGTCCAACCAGGGATTCGGGAACAGGTCGGTGCGCAGGGCATGCGGAATCACATCCTTAATGTTGCCGATCCCCGAGCCCAACTCCACCACCAGCGGCGCATCCAACGCTGAAAGATGCCGGGCAATTTCCTCGTGAAACCCGCGATATATGGTTTGCAGCAACGGCTTTCGGACCCAACGTTCGTGATTTTCAACAATCTCTTTTTGATGCTGTTCGATGTTCATGCAAAGGCCTCGCAAAAAAGTATCCTTTGATTGTAAACTTAAAAAGTCTTTTCTCACAGTCCAAAGGAATTTCTCTTGACTCTTCCCTCGCGTCTTATTTTTTGGCGTAGTGTCCTGGCCGTCACCGGCCTGCTGGCAATTCTGTCCACCTGGCAAATGCTGGGTGTCGCTCAAAACCTGGGTATAGCCATCCAGGCCAGCAAAACCTGGCTGGCCATGCTCGGCGGATTGGGCCTGGCTGTCATCTTCGGTCTGGCCGGGGTGCTGCTAACCTATTCGCCAACCTGGGCCGGTTGGTTTGAGCGGTTCGACCCGCTGCCCCACCCTAAAACAAACTGGCGTTGGCTGGCCGCACCGCTACTGGCCGGATTCCTGCTCACCTACCCCTTCTTGATGGCCCAACCCTATGTCGCCAGGCTCATTGGACGGCAAGAAGCCGTACGCCTGCTAATTTTTTGGCTGTTAGCCCTGTGGAGCGCCGGTCTGCTGCGTATCTTGTGGAAAAAGCTAAATTGGCCGGCGGCATTTGGCATCCTGCTGCTTTTACAATCCGCGACCCACCTGGTAGCCTCTTACCTGGGCGGCATCAGCGACTATCCGTTTGCCCTGGGTTGGTCTGAAACCAGCCGCTTCTACTACCCGGCCCTGTTCCTTTCTGAGACCCTCTTCGGGCAACGCCTGCCCTGGCCCATCCTGCACCCCAGCCTGCACTTCTCACTGCTCCCGCCTTACCTGTTCGACGCGCCCTTGTGGGTTCATCGCGCCTGGCAAATAGGTCTCCGTTTTCTCCTGGTTGGATGCATCGCTCCCGCGCTTTTATCGCGGCTGGAGCTGACCTCACGCCCCATGCGCCTGCTCACCGGGCTATGGATCTTCCTGGCCTTATTCGACCTGCCGTTATACCTGCATCTCGCTGTGCCAGTCTTTGTCATGCTATGGGGCTATCGCGCCAGCGATGAGCGCCGCACCTGGCTGGCGTTGATTGTGGCCTCTATTTGGGCAGGGTTAAGCCGCCTTAACTGGTATCCTATGCCGGGCATGTTGGCAGCCGCACTCTACTTGCTAGAAGTCCCCGTAGGTCAAAAAACATCCATGCGCTACCTGCTCAAACCGGCCGTGTGGGTGCTGGCCGGGAGCGGCATAGCCTTTCTGTCCATGCGCGCCTACATCCTGGCCTCCGGCATTGCCAATAGCGGTGATTTTTATACCAGCCTGAGTTCCTCGCTGTTATGGTATCGGCTGTGGCCCAACGCCACCTACGACCTGGGAGTTTTGCCCGGCATTCTGCTCTACTCGATCCCTATGTGGCTGGTACTGGGCTGGGCTTTTTCGCGCAGCGGGCTGCATCCACTACGCACCAGGATGTTGGGGCTAGGACTGGCAATCCTGTTTGTGGGCGGTGTGGTCGTCAGCATGAAAATCGGCGGGGGCGGCGACCTTCACAACATGGATGCTTACGCGGTGGCGTTAATCATCGTCACCGGCTACCTGTTCTTTGGGAAAGCCGCTCCCGAGCCCGGAAGCAGTCATCCGCCGCTGCCATTCCACTGGGGAGTGGTAGCGCTTCTGGTGCTTATCCCGGCCTGGTTTGGGCAGCGTGCCGCCACCGGCCTGGTAAACTACGATAAGGGCCAGGCCCAGGCCACTTTAACGGCGCTCCAGCAGCGGGTCGATGAAGTCGATGCCAGCGGGGGAGAAATTTTGTTCATCACCCAGCGCCATCTTATTTCAATGGGTATGCTCCAGGGGGTCAGCCTTATCCCTGAATATGAACGGGAAGAGTTGATGGAAATGGCAATGGCCGGGAACCTGGCCTACCTCGACCGCTTCGAAGCCGAAATCCGCGCACGACGCTTTGCAGCGATTGTGGTGGACCCGCTGGCAATCAACCTGCTTGGCAGCCGCTACGCGATGGGCGAAGAAAACAATGCCTGGGTGCGCTTCGCGGCCAAACCAATCCTGTGCAATTACCGCCCGGCTGAGACTTTTGAATCTGACCGCATTGTGATTTATGTTCCGCAGGCAGGAACACCCGCCTGCCCGTAATGCTTAGCGCTGCATTGCCATGTAAGCCGAAAGTCCCAACACAGTCAGGGCCACGCCCGCCAGGCCCAATGCCCCTGGCAACAAGCCTTGTAAGAAAATGACCTCGCCCAGCAATGAGAAAACGACTTCCATTGATTGGGTGGCATCGACAGCTGCGATTTCGTAGGGTTTCTGGCACAGGTTGCGGGCATATAAAAACAGGGTGGTAGCAAAAACCCCCGAGAAAAGGGCTACCAGCGCTGTATTAAGCCACTGCCCGGCTGAAGGCGCAGGCGGAGCACTTAAAACTAGCAATCCCACCCAAAACGGCATGGACCCCATTGTCATCAGCAGGACACGCGCAAACCCATTCGCCATAATTGGGTGCTGGATGTGTGGCAGGTGCCTGTTCTCTCCCACTCGCACCTCCCAAACCAACTGGTTGCCAAGGGGGTAGGCCACTGCTGCAACAAGGACTGGCATGACGCCCCAAAATAGTCCCCGCAAACTGGTAGAGACGGCATGCTCCAGATTAACCAAAACAATGCCAACAAAGATAACACCAGTGAACACAAGCCCTTTTGTGGGCACCTTGCGGCCAAAGAAGACCAGCACCAGCGGCGTCGCCAGGATGGTCGTCTGCCAGGTGGTGGCCACAATCCAACCGGCAGCATATTGTGCGCTGAGTGTGATGAGCGCGTAAAACACCCCGAACCCAATGCTGCCCGCCACAACCCAGAATTTCCAATACGCCCTAAAGACGCTCCACACCTCCGCAAGAGCCTTTTTCCCCTGGGTAACCAGCAAAATGAGCGCCAGGAAAACCAGCATATAACCAAAACGCAGGCTGGCCGACCAGGCCCAATGTCCGCCCTCCAGGCTCATGGAACGATTCAAAATAAAGGTGCTGCTAAAAAACAACGCTGAGAGAATTCCCAACACAATCAGACGTGGCATGTTCAACTCCTATAGGCAAGCATCCGCCGGTTATAACATAGGTAAGGTTGATTGGCATAAAAGGATGGCAATCCCGGCAATCAAAAAACTGGTCATTGACTCATACCACTAGTCATGATACTATCCTGTTTGAAGGATACCAGTTAGTTCGCGTTGCATCAGAACGATGTCGGCTCACGGTTCAGTCCGTGGGCCTTTTTGTTTGACTGTCCGACGAACAGACGCGGTGCCTCAAACCGATTTTCGTTTTTTGCTATAAGGAGCAAACACATGTCTGAACGTATCACCGGCACGGTCAAATGGTTCAACGGAACCAAGGGCTACGGCTTCATCTCCCGCGATGGCGGCGAGGATGTTTTCGTCCATTTCTCCGCTATTCAGGGTGAAGGCTTCAAGAACCTGAATGAAGGCCAGAAGGTCGAATTCACCGTTGAAAAAGGCGCCAAAGGCCCCCAGGCCAGCAACGTCGTTGTCGTTGGCTAATCTGCCAGGACTGTAAACCAAAATCCCTGCCGTTCGCGGTGGGGATTTTTTATTGCTTTTTCCCAAAAGCGTGGTATACTCTCTTGCCGCTCAGAAATGAGCGCATCGATTGGGACATTGTTTTGAGATTTCCGAATGATTGCCCGATGCACCTGCACGGGCATTTTTGTTGCGTAAACGCAAGTTTACGCGCTTGGGACCCGGCCTGGAAAGGCCGCTTGTGAGTGCGGAGTCATCAGAACAAAGTCCGTTGACCGGCAAGGTTGACAGTTGAACAAGTCGTCCGCAACACTGCGACTTGCCGAGTATTTGAAACAAGGATTTCTGATGACAACCGAATTTTTCTCGCAATACCTGCGCCCCGAGTTGGTGCAGGCCGTCTCTACGCTTGGCTATGTCGAGCCCACTCCCATTCAGGCTGGCATGATCCCGCTTATGTTAACCGGCGTAGACGTGATTGGCCAGGCCCAGACCGGCACTGGAAAAACCGCCGCTTTTGCCCTCCCCATTTTACAAAACCTGCAATCTGGAAAACGCGCCCCACAGGCGTTGGTCATGGCCCCTACCCGCGAGTTGGCGCTCCAGGTATCTGACGCCATGACTTCTTTCGGCCAGTTCTGCAATGCGCAGGTCGTGGCCGTCTATGGTGGCGCCGCCTATGCCCGCCAAATTTCACAACTGCGCCGCGGCGTGGATGTGGTTGTGGGCACGCCCGGTCGCTTGATCGACATGATGAATCGTGGCATTCTCGACCTGAGCGAAGTTCGCACCGTAGTTTTGGATGAAGCTGACGAAATGCTCAGCATGGGCTTCATCGAAGACATTGAAACCCTATTGGCAGCCACCCCCGCCGAACGCCAGACCGCACTCTTCTCGGCCACCCTTCCGGCTCCCATTCGCCGCCTGGCCGACAAGTACATGAACAACCCGCAGTCCGTCACCATCCAGCGCGAACAGGCCACAGTTGCGGCCATTGAACAGCGCTACTACCTGGTGAACGAACACGAGAAAACCGCAGCCCTCACCCGCCTTTTTGAAATGGAAGAAATCACCTCGGCCCTGATCTTTGTTCGCACCCGCGCCGGGACCGGTGAACTGGCCAACGAACTGGCTACCCGTGGCTTTTCTTCCGAAACCCTTAACGGCGACCTGTCCCAGGAAGCCCGCGAGCGCACCCTGAACCGCTTCCGCGCCGGGCAGGTAAAGGTGCTGGTTGCCACCGATGTGGCTGCCCGCGGCCTCGATATTGACGGCATTTCGCATGTCTTCAACTACGATGTCCCCGATGACGCCGACAACTACATTCACCGCGTTGGCCGCACCGGCCGCGCCGGGCGTACCGGGATTGCCATTACGTTGGTGACCCCCTACGAACGCCGCCGCCTGCGCGACATTGAACGGTTTGCACGCACCAAGCTCATCCAGGCCACGGTGCCTACGGCCGAAGAGATCCAGGCCAAACGCGAGGAAGAGATCATTAACAAGATCACGGTTTGGTTGCAGCGTGGCCGTTGCAAGCAAGAACGCGTGATTGTTGAAAAGATTGTGGCCCAGGGGATTGACCCGCTTGAGATTGCCGCTGTGGCGCTCAAGATTGCCCGCTCCGATGACAAACAGCGCCCGATTGCCCAGGTGGGCGAAGTGGTCGAGTTCCAGCAAGCCCCCATGCGGGGCGACCGGATGCGTGGCGGAATGCGCCCTGAACGGCGTGAACGCTCGTTTGGCAGCGACCGCCCCCAGCGCGGAGAGCGTCCCTCCTTTTCGCATGCGGCCCCTCGGCGCGGCGAAGGCGGCTCCCACTTCCGCAGCCCAGGTTCGCATGAGCACGGTATGGTACGCATGAGCCTGAATATGGGTCGCGCGCACGGCATTCGCCCCGGCGATGTGGTCGGCGCAATCGCCTATCATGCCGACATCCCCGGCGCGACAATTGGCAAAATTTACATCGAAGACCAGCACACCCTGTTCGATGTGCAGGAGCAGTTTGTGGGCAAGGTACTGGCTAAAGCCGATGCCTATAGCATCCGCAAACAGCAATTCACGGTCGAAAAAGCCTGATCAATCAAAACGCCACGGTGCCAAAACCGTGGCGTTTTTTATTCTTTACAGGTCGCGACGCATGACGATTTCGCCATCGTCCAGGTCGCCGGTGTCGGCAAAACCCAGTTTTTCGTAGAAGCCGTGCGGGCTGCCCTCACCCGGGACGCAGCTGGTGAAAATTTCCCTGGCGTTGGGGCGGGTGCGGACGTAGTCGAAGAGCAGGTGCATGGCGCGGGCGGCAAACCCAAACTTTTGGTAGCGCGCATCGAGCATCAGCCGCCACAAGAAATATTCAGGTTTGCTGGCATCATCAGAAAGCATCATAAATCCAACCGGGGTTTCATCGGCATAAATGGCGCGAAACCAGGCTGTTTCAGGATAAAAGTGCGCCTGGGCAATTGAAACCGCGTTATTGGCTACAAATTTCTCCTGGTCGGGGGCCACTTTTAGGCTGAGAACCTCGCGCAGGTTGTCGCGGGTAACTTCACGCAGGCTGACGGCTGAGGCTTTGCTCAAGGTGGGCGCATCGGGATGGGTCATGGGATTCTCCTGGAAGGTCGGCAAACACTATCGGGCTTTTTTCCAATCACCGATTTTTTCAGCGCGCAAGGGGATCTTCCCGAGCGCATCTTTGTCGGTGATGTAGGTTTCACAATAACCGCAGTCGGTGCAGACGTAATCGATGGAAGCAACACGCTTGCCGTCGAGGGTGACTGCATCGAGGGCGTATTCCTTGCAATAGACACTGCTTGAATTGCATTTGGGACATGTTCCGCTTCGCATATGGGCCTCCAAAATAAAGATGTTGCGAGAGTAAAAACATTATACCTGCTGCCTCGTTGGACTTTCATTAACCTGCCCACTCGTCTGGTTGCCAAATTGGAGTGTTGGGGGCAGAATAGAAGCCTGTACGATACCCTGATTTACCGGAGATAACCCATGCATGGTGGTGGCTGGTTCAATTACGTCCGTTCGGGCGATGAAAAACCCCAAAAAGTAACCCGTGAGCTCTTGTTGCGCGTGCTGGCCTATGCCCGCCCGTACTGGGGACACCTGACAGTAATGCTGGTCACGATCCTGGTGGGGAGCGGGCTGGGGCTGGTTTCGCCGCTCATTTTCCGTAACCTGATTGACACCGTCTTGCCCCAAAAAGATATGAACGGGCTGGTGATGTTTGCGCTGGCCCTGCTGTTGCTGCCAATCCTTAACGGGACCGTAGGAGTGATTCAGCGGCGTTTGAACGCCGCCGTAGGCGAAGGAGTCATTTACGACTTGCGGGTGGCGTTGTTTGGCAAACTCCAACGCATGAGCCTGCGTTTTTTCACCAACACCCGCATCGGCGAGTTGATGAGCCGCCTGAACAACGACGTGGTTGGGGCGCAGAACGCCATCAGCAACACCATTACCGGCATCATCACCAACCTGGTGCAGACAGTGGTGATTTTGAGCGTAATGCTCTCGCTGCAATGGCAACTGACGGTGGTCAGTGTCTTAATCCTGCCGCTCTTCATCCTGGTGGCGCGGCAATTGGGTGAACGCCTGCGCGATATTGCCCGGCGCGCGATGGATTCCAATGCCCAGATGAACGCGCACATGAACGAGACGCTCAACATTGGCGGGGCGTTACTGGTCAAATTGTTTGGACGCACGCTGGAAGAAGAACATCGTTTCCGCGAGCGCGCCGGGCAGGTGCGGGATATGGGCATCGAACGCGCCCTGGTAGGTTCGGCCTTTTTTGTCATCATCGGGCTGGTTAGCGCGGTGGGTACGGCGCTGGTTTACGGCCTGGGAGGGTATTTTGTCATCCAGGGCCAGTTTACGGTAGGAACGATTGTGGCTTTTGGCTCGTACCTGGGGACACTGTATGGCGCGCTGCAAGGGCTGGCCAGCGCGCCGGTCGATTTCAGCACCAGCATGGTCAGTTTTGAGCGCGTTTTTGAAGTTATTGACCTGCCGCTCGATATTGCCGAGAAAAAAGATGCCCTGGTCTTAAAAGATGTGCGTGGAGAATTGGAATTCGAGCAGGTCAGTTTCAACTACCAGGTAGACGAAAGTAAACTGCTCAGCGAGGTAAAACGCTACGGCAGCATCGAAAACGTGAAAACGGTCATCAGCGGCGGGGCGGATGGCAAAAAGCCGCAGGCAGAGAAAAGCGGATTAAACGGCGAGGCAGCCCCCGGCGAGGTGGATTCCAACTCCCAGGCGCGCGAGGTGGCCCTGAGCGGCATCTCCTTCCGCGCCGCGCCCGGCCAGTTGATCGCGTTAGTCGGCCCTTCGGGTGCCGGGAAAACCACCACCACCTATCTCATCCCGCGCCTGTATGACCCTTCCAGTGGCGTTATCCGCATCGATGGGCATGACCTGCGCGAGGTCAGCCTGGACTCGCTGGCGGCGGCGATTGGCATGGTGACGCAGGAAAACTACCTGTTCCACGACACCATCCGCACCAACCTGACGTATGCCAAACCAGATGCCACCCAGGCTGAGATCGAAACCGCGGCCCGGGCTGCCAACATTCACGACTTTGTGATGGGCCTGCCCGATGGCTATGACACCGTGGTGGGCGAGCGTGGCTACCGCCTGAGCGGCGGCGAGAAACAGCGCATTGCCCTGGCGCGCGTGATTCTAAAGAACCCGCGCATCCTGGTGCTGGACGAAGCCACCAGTCACCTCGACAGCGAATCGGAAGCGTTGATTCAGGAGGCGCTTAAACACGTGATGGCCGGGCGCACCAGTATCGTCATCGCCCATCGCTTAAGCACCATCCTGGCGGCTGACCTGATCCTGGTGATGGATAAAGGCCGCATCGTCGAGCGTGGCACGCATGACGAGCTGCTGGCCCTGGGCGGGTTGTACTGCCAGTTGTACGAGACGCAGTTCCAGCGCGAGCGCATGTAAAACCAGGCCCCGGGAGCTGCCATGTTCAATCCCCTCGCTTACCTGTTCGAGAATATTTCATGGTACGAACCAATCTACAACCTGGCGTGGGGCTTGTTCATACTCTATGCGCTAACCCTGCCCCCGTTGGCCCTGACCCTTTTTAGGCTGCCAGTTTTGCGCCAGGTGCAGCCTCCTGCGCCATGGGGTGAACAACGCCATACTTACCACTACCTGCTGGGCGCAGCCCTGGTTATTTTTTCGTTCAGGCTGATCCCGTATTGGATTTTTAACGATAAAATCTTGCACTTCCTGGGCGGCGGGATTGCGATTGCGCTGGTGTACGAGTACCTTGCGTTGAACCTGTGTGTGCCCGCTGGCGATGGGATGATTAGCCTGCGACATTTACGTGACAATAAGGCGGCGCTGCTGGCTGGCAACCTGGTGTTGTTGCTGTTGTTCGCCTCCTTTTTTAGCGTGTTCTCGGAGTTGTATGAATTTGTCTCAAAATATGTGATGGGCTACCAGTTTGACAGCAGCGGCTTCGATACCTGGCTGGATATCCTGGCGAATATGGCCGGGGCGCTGGTGGGGTATTTGGGGCTGTGGGGTCTAAAACTGGTAACCAGGAAAACGAGCCGCGCTACCGATTGATTAAAAACGCATAACATACGGTAAAATCACCTCCATCCAATCGGAAATACCCCACCTGAAATCAAAGATCGAGAAACCATGCCTTCTGATACCCAAGTTATCTATTCCATGATGCGCGTCGGGCGCATCCACCCCCCCAACAAACAAGTGCTGCGCGATATTTCGCTCGGCTTTTATTACGGCGCAAAAATCGGCGTGCTGGGCCTGAACGGCGCAGGCAAATCGACACTGCTGCGCATTATGGCCGGTATTGACCAGAATTATGTTGGTGAAATCGCCATGAGCAAAGGCTATACGGTCGGCTACCTGCCGCAAGAGCCTGAACTGGACCCCGAAAAAACCGTCATCGAGGTCATTCGCGAGGCTGTCCAGCCAATTGTGGATATGCTCGCCAAGTTCGACGAAGTCAACGCCAAGTTTGCCGATCCCGATGCCGATTTTGACGCGCTGATTACCGAACAGGCCAAATTGCAGGATGCGCTCGACAAAGTCGATGCCTGGAATCTCGATTCGCACCTGGAAGTGGCGATGGATGCCTTGCGCTGCCCCCCGGGCGATACACCCATCAAAGTGTGTTCTGGCGGCGAGAAAAGGCGCGTCGCGCTTACCCGGTTGTTGCTGACTGAACCGGACATTTTGCTGCTCGACGAGCCCACCAACCACCTCGACGCGGAATCGGTGGCCTGGCTGGAGCATCACCTGCAACAGTACAAAGGCACGGTCATCGCCGTAACCCACGATCGCTACTTCCTCGATAACGTTGCTGGCTGGATTTTGGAACTCGACCGCGGCTACGGCATCCCGTGGAAGGGCAACTATTCCTCGTGGCTGGAGCAGAA
>CAZLSP010000051.1:0-29792 GCA_964562145.1 uncultured Anaerolinea sp.
CATGACCCATTTGATGCTCAGACGCTTGGCAAAATAACCTTTTCAAACACTTTCTGAGCGGTTCGTTATAAGGACAGAAGCGAACAGGGTTTGCTCCTGTTCGCTTCTGTGATGGTGCTAGAGATTACTTGTTGGCGTTAGCGGTCGCGGTGGAGACCCAATCAGCAGCGGCAGTGCCCTTTTCGAACACTTCGTCGGTGCCGCAGAAGTTGGACCAGTACAGGCCGAGCTGGGGAACCTGCGGGCGGACGTAGCCGGTCTTGAAGGCTTCGAGCAGGCCCTTGATGAGCGGGTCGGTCACTTCCACATCGGTGCGGGCGGGAACGTGGCCAGCTTCATTCATCATGGCGGTCTGAGCGGCCTTGCCGGTCAGGTACAGGGCAACTTCGAGAGCAGCTTCTTTGTTGGTGCTGTTCGGGTTGAAGTAGAAACCATCCACACCGAGCATCGGGTTGGAAGCGCCACCGGGGCCGGAGGGCAGCGGGGCTACGCCCAGCTTGTCGCCGAGGGCTTTCTTGTAATCGCCCATGGCCCAGTTACCGTTGGTGATGGCGGCAACTTTGCCTTCGCTGAAGGGAGCCAGGCCATCGCTGTCGTTCTTCGGCCAGCCATTGGTCTTGGAGATCTGATACAGGTCGTTCAGGTAGCCCATGGCATCCGCAACGCCACCCTGGTCAGCAACAACTTTCCAGTTGGAGTCGAAGATCTTGCCGCCGTAGGCGCCGAAGAAGCCGAAGTGGTGGTAGCAGCCGTAGCTCAGGGAGATCGGGGTGCCGCCTTCCATCAGGGCTTTGAGTTCGTCAGTGGTCTTGGGGGCTTCGGGGAGCATATCCTTGTTGTACCAGAAGGCAACAGCCTTGAGGGATTCAGGGATACCATAGAGCTTGCCATCCACAGACATGCCATCCACAGACAGGGGAGCATAAGCGCCGAGCTTGTCTTTGGCGAGGTCAGTGATGTCGGCGATCAGGCCGGCGCGGGCATCGTCACCGAGGGAATCGTTGGGGGCGATGAACATGTCTGGGCCACCACCGGCAGCAACATCGGTGCGGTACTTGTTGTAGATGTCGTTGAACGGCACCTGGAGAACGTTGATGGTAACGTTGGGCAGTTCGGTCTTGGCCTGTTCGAGGATCTTGGCCAGGGCAGCTTCTTCGGCGGAGCCGGTGCCATAGGCATGCCAGAAGGTCACTTCGCCCTTGGCGGTGGAGGCCGCGGGTTGCCCGCCGCCGCATGCGGCCAGCAGGAACGAAGCGATCATCAGGACGCTGAGCAGGGTCAGCAAAGACTTTTTCATTTCTCTTTCTCCTTTAGATGAGTGAAAAAAGTGGTTTGGGAAGCTCGAAGCTTCTATCCAACAAGAGTAGGGGGTGGTGCTTGGAGCAAGGTCCGGGCTCTCACGAGCTCTTTGGGAGTTTATCTCACCTCCTTTCGCTCTGTGACTTGGTGCAATGCAATGGACAATGCCTGTACAATCGCGCCCATGCCGGAGGAACGCCTCCGCAGGACTGCCGTATTAATTTTGACTGTGCGCGCCGAGGCTTGCAGGCTGCGTCGCGCAACTGTATCGCGGATGGGTTGTAACAGCAGGTCGCCAATTTGGGCTACCCCGCCGCCAAGCACCACTACGCGTGGGTTGAACAGGTTGACAAGGCCCGCGATCGCGATCCCGAGGTAGCTTCCAGCCCGGGCAATAATCTGCTGTGAAACCAGGTCGCCGCGTCGGGCGGCAGAGGCCACATCACGGGCGGTAATGGCTTCAATCGGCCCGAGGGTAGAAAGCAGCGTGCGTTGGCCTTTTTGAATGGCTTCACGCGCCTGGCGTGCCAGCGCTTTGCCGCCAGCCAGGGCCTCGAGACAACCGGCGTTGCCGCAGTCGCACAGGGGGCCATTTTCTTCAATGGTCAGGTGGCCGATCTCTCCGGCGGAACCCGTGGCTCCGCGATAGATTTGGCCGTTGAGCAGCAACCCGGAGCCAATCCCGGTTCCAACCTTGATATAAGCCAGGAAATTTTCTCCGCGGCCTGAGCCGTAAGCCCATTCACCAAGCGCGCCCAGCTCTGCGTCGTTATTCAATGAAACGGGCAAGTTCCAGTGAGATTCGATGTTGGCCTGGATGGGAAACCCATCCCAGCCGGGCATGATGGGCGGCGCAAAAACCATCCCGGCTTCACTGGCAATCGGGCCAGGGACGCCCAACCCAATTGAACTGATCTGGGCGATGTCCAAATTGTTCTTCTGTAAAAGTTCGGAAATCAGCGTGTTGGCCCGCGCGAGACAGGCTTCTGGCCCATCGGCAATGGTGAATGGGACTTCCGCTTCGTCGATTACCTGGGCAGCAAAATCGGCCAGCAAGATAGAGAGGTGCGAAGCACCCATATCAATGCCAACCACGTGGCCCCGCGAGGGGTTGATTTCAAGAATAATTGGGGGGCGGCCGTTTTGACCGTTGCGTGATTCTGTTTCACGAACAACGTTGCTCTCCAGCAGGTCGTTAACGATGGCGGTCATCGCTGCGCGACTTAAATCCATTCGTTGAGCTAGTTCGGCACGAGATAAACCGCCTGGCGTGAAACGAATGAGATCCAGAACGGCATGTTTGTTTACGTTTTTTACAATTTGTGTGGAGGGGACCCAGCTAAATTGTGACATGCCCGTCCATCCGTGCCTGAAATGGCTGAATTTCTAACATTTATGATAACATGAAGCGGGTATTTGTCAAGTTTTCTAACAATGTTTTTTGAAAGTTGTGACTTTTATCATATTATTTACAGACCACTGATTTAGGTTACATGAAAATAAAACCGGAGTGGTGAATATTCACCACTCCGGTTTGTGTAGAGCCAGGGTTTTTACTTGACGCGCAGGGCTTCCCAACCGGCGTACTTGGCGGTGTCGCCCAGTTCCGATTCGATGCGCAGCAATTGGTTGTACTTGGCCACACGGTCAGAGCGGGCCGGAGCGCCGGTCTTAATTTGGCCAGTGTTGAGCGCCACGGCCAGGTCGGCGATGGTGGCATCTTCGGTTTCGCCCGAGCGGTGCGAGGTGACAGCGCGCCAGCCGTTGCGGTGGCAGGCTTCGACAGCCTCGATGGTCTCGGTTAGCGAACCAATCTGGTTGACCTTGACGAGCAGGGCGTTGGCAGCGTTTTCTTTGATGGCGCGGCGGACACGCTCGGGGTTGGTAACGAGCAGGTCGTCGCCCACGATCTGGCACTTGTCGCCGTAAGTCTGCACGGCCAGCTTCCAGCTATCCCAATCGTCTTGGGCAAGGCCATCTTCGATCGAAACAATCGGGTAATCCTTCACCCACTTGGCCCAGAATTCGACCATTTCGGGACCGGTCAGTTTGCGGCCTTCTTTGCGCAGGTTATAGGTCTTGGTGTCTTCGTCGTACAGTTCAGAAGCGGCAGGATCGAGGGCAATCGCCACATCCAGGCCGCGACCAGCCTTGAAACCGGCCTTTTCAACAGCCGCCAGGATCACTTCCAGGGCTTCGGCATTCGACTTCAGCGCGGGAGCATAGCCGCCTTCGTCACCGACCAGGGTGGCGTAGCCTTTTTCTTTCAGCACCGACTTGAGCACATGGTAGATCTCAGCACCCCAGCGCAGGCCTTCGCTGAAGGTGGGCGCGCCAAAGGGCATCACCATGAATTCCTGCATGTCGGTCGACTGCCAGGCAGTGTGCGCGCCACCGTTGAGGATGTTCATCATCGGCACGGGCAGCACATGGGCGTAAACGCCGCCCAGGTAGCGGTAAAGCGGCATGGACAGCGAGTTGGCCGCAGCCTTGGCAACCGCCAGCGAAACGCCCAGGATGGCGTTGGCGCCCAGCTTCGACTTGTTGGGGGTGCCGTCAATGGCGAGCAGTTCGGCATCGATGGCTTTTTGGTCGGTGGCATCCCAGCCGAACAGGCCATCGGCGATGGTTTCGTTGACATTTTCAACGGCCTTGAGTGTGCCCTTGCCCAGGTAGCGTTTTTTGTCGCCATCGCGCAGTTCGAGCGCTTCGTGAACGCCAGTGGAGGCGCCGGACGGGACCGCTGCGCGGCCCCATGAGCCGTCAGCGAGGACAACTTCGACTTCCACGGTGGGGTTGCCGCGCGAGTCGAGGATTTCCAGGGCGGAAATACTTTCGATTGTGGTATCCATATGAAACTCCTTGAAAGGTTGATAAGAACTTTTAGGTTTTTACGGTGTTTTCTTGCTCATAGTCACCGCGGTTGTGTTTGCGTTCTTTTTCACATCCGGCCAAGTATAATCCAATTTTTGATTTTCGATTTCCGACTTTTTCGCACAACCGGATTTCACCGCCTTATGACCCGACTCGAACTCCCCGAAAACGACATTCGTCCCCGCCTGTTTTATCCCCTTTACGAGACCTTTATCCACAAACTGGTCGTCTGGTTGGCCCGGCGGGTGTTTGCCCTGTTTATGGAGATGCGTGTTACCGGGCTGGAGCATTTACCCGCCAGCGGGGCGGCGGTAGTGGCTGCCAACCACCTCGTCACCTTTGACGTTTTTCCGCTGCAACTGGCTTTGCCGCGCATGATTTTTTACATGGGGAAGGCAGAGCTCTTCCAGGTTCCCCCGTTACACTGGCTTTTTCGCCAGTTGGGGGGCTTCCCCGTTTATCGGGGCGAGCGTGATTTGTGGGCCCTGGAGCATGCCCGCAAGATCCTTGCCAGCGGCCAGATTGTGGCCATGTTCCCGGAGGGGACGCGTTCCAAAGGTCGAGGCCTGGCCCTGGCCAAACCCGGTGCAGCAAAACTGGCGATCGAGATGGATTGCCCGGTGATTGTGGTTTCCATCAACGGCATCCAAAATTTATTTAAGACTTTCCCGCGGCGCGCGCGTGTTGAGGTGGTGGTAGCGGCGCCGATTGTCCCCACAGAGAACGATACGCCATTATCCCTAACCGATCGAATGATGTTCACCATGGCTAAAAACTTGCCCGAAGATTTGCGCGGCGTTTATGCACAACTCCCGGCCGGGTTTACGGGGTAATTTCAACGGGTTTTGTCAATTAACTGAATTATGACAACAAAAACAATGCGAGGCTGAAAACCTCGCATTGTTTGGTTAAGACAACCTGTCATCATCCATCTTCAAATTTAGCGGATCAGCAAGATATCGCTGGTTCCGCGCTCTTTATTTTTCCCGAGCGGGTTATTGACCACCCGGCCCCCAAAATACATCGTCGACGAACCGCCACCGTCGATATTATAGGCTTCGGTGCAGCCCAGGTCTTTGAAGATTTGCGCAAATTCGGTCAGGGTTACGCCGGTGCTGTAGCCGGGGCTGCGACCATCGACCACGATAAAGACGAAATGATTGGCAGAGATGATTCCCACCCCGGTGCGCGGGTGATTTCCCTGGATGGAGTGGTTGCCGAAATTGGTATCGACTTCCACCGAGGTCAGGTTGGCCGGGATAATGGAGTTTTCGAGCAGTGCCGGGCCAAACGAGAGCGTGTTCCAGACGCCGGCATCCAGCAATTGTTGGGCGCTGGTCTGGGTTTCGTCATAAATTTTCAGCGTGCCGTCGCGATAAAAAGCCAGCCCGGTGCGGGCCGGGAGGTCACGGTAAATGACCCCGTTGCGAATCACAATCCCATCGCTGCGGAATCCATAATAATCCCCATTAATTGCAAAGGTGGCATTATTGTCACTGGCAATTTTAGAGGTGTATTCAATAATGTTTTCGCCAAAGCTGTTTTTGGCAAAGGCGCTGCTCAATAGCGTGGCGTCAGATAAAACCACGTCTGCCACATAGTAGGTTAAGGCATTGTTCCCGCTGCCGCTGGAGACCTGTTCAATATGGATGGAAACCGTGTCGCTTTGGTAATTCCAGTCGTCTGCGAAAACGGTTGGGGCGGCTTCAACGCTTGCCTGGGTTGCGGGCAAGCTGATATTTTCTTCTAGCGAGACGACCTGCGGCAAAGGCGTGCTGGTTAAAGCGGTGACAGTGCTTACATTTGATATTTCAACATGCTCAATCAGGTAACGGTCGGCTAAAAGGTACAGAATCCCGCTGAGAAGCAAGGCCAGGGTGGCAATGGCTCCCAGCAGGGTGTTTTTTTTAGAAACAGGCATGGCGTTTTCTCCTTGGATGAGTGACTTCAATCGCTGTGATTATAGGAAAATCAGCCGGGAAGGGGTTTAGAACTGGTATAGGTCCTGAGGGGGCCACCTATACAAGATTTAAACCACCTCGCGGGGCGAAGGGGATAGGATGGTGCGTACCTAAAAAGGAGAAAAAATGGGAATAGCAGACCTTCATATCCATACAATTTATAGCTACGACGGTACAGCCACTGTCCCGGCTGTTTTACAACGCGCCCGGCAAGCTGGCCTGGACCTGATTGCCATTACTGACCATGACGAAATTCGCGGTGCTCTGCTGGCTGAACAACTGGCCCCCAAATACGGCATCCAGGTCATCCCCGGCGTCGAAATTACCACCGCCGAGGGCGACTTGTTGGCGCTTTCCATTCGCAAACTCATCCCGGCCGGGCTTTCATTCATCGAAACGATCCAGCGCGTGGGTGACGAGGGCGGCTATTGCATTGCTCCGCACCCTGGCGCAAGCGGCATGGGCATGAAAGGTCTTGGCGTCAGGTCCATCTTTCGGGCGGCACGCAAACCGGAGTTGCGTCGAATTTTGCTGGGTATTGAAACCTACAATGCTACCAGCATCGATCGCAAGAGTAATTGGGTCGCCAGGGCCTGGGCAAAACACCTGGATGTGGCCCAAACTGGCAGCAGCGATGCACACATCCTCGAGGCGATTGGCCTGGGCGCCACCCTCTTTCCAGGCAGCACTGCGCAAGACCTGTTGGCCGCGTTGTGGATGGGGACCACCAAAGTTTATCGGGGTCCCGAGTGGAATTCGGCCAAAGTGTTGGGGAAATGGGCGGCCAATTACCTGCTCAGTGCCCCTCAGCACCTGGGATTGGCGTTTGCATAGCAAAATGGATCGGCGCGAGCCAGGGCTGAAACTTATACGGGATTTAAACCACTCCTGCCCGTGCAGCAGATAGGATGGGCCTATGGATACTCTTACCGAATGGACCCTGACCAGTCTGGCGATTTACGGCCCGCTGGCCCTTGTTTTTATCTCCTACCTCGGCTCTCTGGGAATCCCATTTCCGATCACGATGGTGATTGTGGCGGCGGGGGCCTTTAGCCGCAGCGGGTTGCTCGACTGGCGGCTGGCCATGTTGGCCTGCCTGGCAGGCGCGGCCCTGGCAGACAACAGTGAATACCTGCTGGGACGCCTGGCCCAGGGCTGGCTGAAACGCCGCTTTGGACAGCATCATGCCTGGCAGCAGGCGCAAACCACCATCAACCGCCAGGGTGGTTGGGCCATCATGTTGACTCGCTTTTGGCTGACCCCGCTGGCCCCGGCTGTCAACCTGGTTGCCGGAAGCCGATACCCGTTTGTGCGCTTTTTACTGCTGGATGTCATCGGCCAATTTTTATGGGTGCTGCTCTACGGTGGCCTGGGGTACTTGTTTGCAGCTCAATGGGAATGGGTTAGCCAGGGCCTGAGCCTTTTTAGCGGTCTTTCGGTTGCGCTGTGTGTCCTGGCCTTGGGCGTTTATTTGCTGACACAATGGCGCAAGCCCCGCATTTCTTAAGGAAAGGATGAATTAACATGTCTAAAGTGATGAAATATATGGCGGTCATTCCCGCTCACAACGAAGCCCAGCATATTGCGAAAGTCGTCAGCCTGGCGAGGCGTTTTATGCCGGTGCTGGTAGTGGATGATGGTTCGACTGACGATACAGCGCAGCTGGCTGAAGCCGCCGGTGCAGACGTGTTGCGCCAGATCCCCAACCAGGGTAAAGGTGCTGCGCTGCGCGCCGGGTTTCTGCAGGCCCTCAACCTGGGCTGTGAAGCGGTGATTACCCTCGATGGCGATGGACAGCATGACCCGCTTGAGATTGCCAAATTCCTGAAAGCCTATACAGCCCGTCCTGCCGACCTGATTATCGGGCAGCGCAACTTTCGCCAGATGCCGTTTGGCCGCCGCCTGGCCAATACTACCGGGCGCTGGTTGTTTAGCTGGGCCATGGGTCAACCCATCGCCGATAACCAATCCGGCTACCGTATGCTCAGCCGCAACTTTATCCAAAAGCTGCTGGGTAGCAGCGAGCAGGGTTTTGAGTTCGAGGTGGAGATGCTGGTGATTTGCCTGAAAGAGCATTTTGACCTGGAATGGGTCAAAATCCGCACCATCTATGCCGGTGAAGCCAGCCATATTCACCCCCTGGCGCATGTGCTGCACTTTTTACGAATTGTCCTGGCAACACGCCAGCGGATGCAGCAGGCAGGCTAGAACCCTTCGAAAACAAACCGCCCCCCGATTTTTATATCGGAGGGCGGTTTGTTTTCTTACGGACAGGAAATTTTGGAGATCGGTCAGTCTGCCGGGAATTCCATCACCATGCTGGTCCCCTGGCCTTTCCCTTCGGATTGGGCCACGATGCTCCCGCCCTGGGCGTTGACCAGGGCTTTGCAGATGGCGAGTCCCAGCCCCATTTTGCCAGAGTTGGCCCCGCGAGCTTTATCGGCGCGATAAAAACGGTCGAAGACGTAGGGCAGGTCTTCCGCTTCGATGCCGGTGCCGCTATCGGTAACGCTAAGCGTGACCTTTTCCGCGGCAGCAGCGGCGCTGAGTTGGATGCGGCCTCCCTTGGGGGTATAGCGCAGGGCGTTTTCGAGCAGGTTTTTCAAAACCTGTAACATCCGGCCTTCATCGACCCGGATTTCGGGGGTTGTGGCAGGGAGTTCAAGCTCCAACTGAATCCCGTTCCGGGCCGCAATGGGCTGGTAAGCGTAGAAGACGCGTTCCAGCAGCGCGGAGGGCGCAACCGGCTGGAGCTGGATTTCAAGCCCACCGGCCTCGACCTGGCTAAGGGTGGTCAGGTCACCTACCAGGCGGCGCAGGTGCTCAATCTCTGTTTTGATAATCTCGAGCCGCTGCGGGGTGAGCGTGACTTCGCCTTCCTCGAGCATGTCAACATAGCCAGAGATGATTTGCAGCGGGGTGCTCAGGTCGTGGGTAATATCGGCAGTCATACGCTTGCGCTGCTGGTCGGCATGGACCAGGTCGGCGCTCATCTGGTTAAAGGTGGCGGTGAGCAGGCCAAGCTCATCTTGCGAAGTGACCGGGACCTGTTGTTCGAGCTTGCCGCGCGCCAGGTCTTGCGAGGCGGTGGTCAACAGTCGGATGGGTTTGAGCAACCCCCCGGCCAGGAAAAAGCCCATCGCAACCGCCGCCAGCACCCCGGCCAGGGCGGCCAGGCCAATCGCCAGGGTGGTGCGCTGGAGGAATAATTCTTCTTCGGCGCTAAGTTTGAATTTGAAGCTGGTATCGGGCAAAATCCAGGCGATGGTGGCCCCATCGACCTCAACCGGGACCCCTTTTTGGAGCGCCTCGGCCGGAACCGTCTCGCCGACCTGGTAGTTAAGGGTTGGCAGGATGGCGATGTAATGGGTGTCTACCAGCCCGATAACCCCGCGCATGTCGCGGCTGGGCGGAGGTTTTTTGCTCCCGTCGTCTGGCAGGGGGGGCGGGGCGTCTTTGCGATTGAACTGGATATAGTAGTCGAAAAAGCCGTCGAGTGAGCCGTTGGAGGTGTAATAGTCTTGTACGGTTTGCTTTAACTGGGCGGTCTGTTGTTCGGCGACCAGGTTCATTAGCGATTGGCCGGAGGTCAGCCGGATGAGCAGGGATACCACCAGTACCGTCAGCAGGGCCACCGCCAGGTACGAGAGAATCAGTTTGCTTTGTAGCGAACGTTTCATGCGGTCTCCAGGAAGCGGTAGCCCAGCCCAAAGACAGTTTCAATGTAACGCGGCTGGTTCAGGTCGTCGTCGAGTTTCAGGCGCAAGTTGCGGATGTGGATTTTGAGCGTGGCTTCGGAGCCAGTGTAGCCGTTTTCCATCAGGCGCATGGCCAGGTCGGCGCGGCGGACCACCTGCCCGGCCGATTGCATCAGGATTTCGAGCATCTGGAATTCGAGCGGGGTGAGTTCGATGAGTTGCGTTTGCCGGTGGACCTCGTGTTTGCCCCGGTCGAGGGTCAGGTCGCCGATGGTGAGCCGCGGGGTTTCGGCCTCTTTGACGGCGGCACGGCGCAGGACGGCGCGCATCCGCACCAACAGCTCACGCATGCGAAAAGGTTTGGTGATGTAATCATCTGCGCCGAGGTCGAAACCCTTGATGATGTCAGCTTCCTGTTGTTTGGCGGTGATCATGATGACCGGGATATCTGAAGCACGGCGTAACTGGCTGATGAACTGGTAGCCGTCCATGGTGGGCATCATAATGTCGAGCAGGATCAGATCGGGGCTGGCATGCTGAACCACCTCGAGGGCTTCGCGCCCATCGGAGGCGGTCAGCACTTCAAAGTCCTGGCCGCTGAGAAAGTCGGTCAGCATGATCTGGACGTTGCGGGTGTCGTCAACGACGAGGATTTTGCGAGTCATAGGGTGATTATATCTTTGTCCACAGATTGCGCGGATTTCACAGAGTTATTTAGCGTTGTCGGGGCCACCCATCGGGTCGCCCCGACAAATTAATCGTCGGCCTGGGGGTGGTGCAGCCAGTCACTCTGGTGCGGGTCATCGAAATAGATGTTGAGGGTGGCTGTGTCGCGCATGAAGTCGGTTTTGCCAATGGCGACACGTTTGATTTTCAGCCCGGTGCGGGTTTCCAGGTCAGCGAGCAGTTCGGGGCGGCGTTCGGGGGTGATGAGTTCGATTTTTTCGTAGACGATGGTGCGCGAAGCCTCGTATTTGAAGCCCCATTCGCGCTCGAGGACGAAGAGCAGGGTTAGGACGGCGGCATTGGCGGCCAGCAGCTGCGGCCAGATATCGGCATTGGCGGCGGCAGAGTTCATTACGGGCAGGGCCGAGATGACAAACAGATAGGTCATCTCGCGGATTGGCATGGTTTCGGTGCGGTAGCGCAATATGGAGAAGATGGCGAACAGGCCGAACCCGACCCCCACACCAATTTCGATGCTGGTCATGAAGCTTAAGACGAAGTAGATGACGGTGTTGAAGGCCAGGAAGGTGAAGACGTGCGATTTGTTGTGGGTCGATGGGTAATAGACGAAGCGTACCACCAGGATGGCGACCAGCAGGTTGAAACCGAAGCTTAGGATGAAGTTGACAAGTTCACTCATGGGGAATTCCTTTTTTAGCAGTTGGATGGCTCGCGCGGCGAGTCGGTTTATAGGGCACAGGCGCTGGTCATTAGTTTGCCAAGCCAGAGCATTTTGGCCTTTAAGGCATTTTTCTTGACCTGGTCGTAAAGCATGGCAACCCCCACCGAATATTTGCTAAATCCATTCTGGCGAATCTTTTGGCTGCGCATTTGCTCGAGGAAAGGCGAGTTGCCGTGGCTGGCATCCATTTTGACTTCGGCGATGGCCAGGCCATCCATGCGGGCGATTTTGCTCCCGGTGTAGAAAGACAGGTCGATGTCGAGGGTGACGCGTTCAGTGTAGTGTTTTCCGACCAGGGTCAGGCGTGTAAAGGTGTTCCACAGTTTGGGCTCCAGCACATCCCCATCCAGCGGGGAAACCTGTTCCAGCCAGTGGGTTGCGTCGGGAGTCATTTGGAGCACCTGCCCGGTTGTGCGGATGCGTTCCTTGATGGTGCGATCTTTACGGGTTTTGTGTTTGACTTCCAAAAAGGCCAGGTGTGTATCCACATATTCGCGGCTGCGGACCTTGTAGCGTTCGGCGCGTTCATTGACATGGGCATGATACAGCGCGAAATCGGGGGTGTCGAAGTACAGGGTGCGGTAGTGGTTCAGGCGCTGGCCGTCGATGGAGAGCATCCAGTAATAGGGTTGGATGGCCGCCAGGGCTGTGAGCAGTTGCCCGGTGGTCAGGACAAACTTGATGTCGATCCGGTTGAGCAATGCGACTGCATCCATTTGTTTCAGGCTGATGGGGGCAAAATTCTCAGCCAGGCTTTCTACGGTTGGCTGGGCAACAACCCAGGGCTGGGGTTGGGTTTGCAGGGCGGGGAGGGTGTGTAAGTTGCGGTTCATGGGTGTCTCCTGTTGAGTGTATGATAGCCGCCCTCGCCCAACGAGTGGTTTATTTTTTGTATAGGCAGAATAAAGATTGAACGGATTTGCACCGGTTTTAAGAACCAATGCAAATCCGTTTTTTGTGAACCAGCGTTGTATGGTTTAGGGTCTGCCCGGTCCGCGCCCGCCGGTGCCGACCTGCGTGACCACACCCGAGACAGTGAAGCTCTGGTACGGGGTTCCGGCGGTATAGCTGCCGCCCTGGTACAGGCCATCGGTGACGGTTCCGGTGGAACTGCCGCCCAGCACAATGGTGTAGGTTTCGCCAGTGACCAGGTTGGGGGAGGAAAACGCCACAGACTGGTACTGTTTACTGGGCGCAAAGGTCAGGATCTCTTCGCCTGCGCTGTTTTGGATGTGGAAAATCGTTCCGGCGGGCTGGGCGCTGCTCAGGTAGACCAGCAGGGCGTTTTGTGCGGAATAAGAACCGGGTGTTTGGGCCATACCGGCGCTGCCAGCCGCTACCAGCCAGCCACCCGCCATGTTGAAACCGGCATCGTAATCGAGCGCGCCATTCCCGTTTTCAGTTGGGCCGTTGACCACCAGGATGCCGTCTGTCATTTCCGCTGCGCCGTTGACGTCTACGCCATCGCCGCGCGCATCGACGGCAATGGTACCCCCGTTAATGTGCAGGAAGGTGGCGCTGCTGCTGTTGAAGGTGTCCTGTTGCCCGCCGGGGCGACCGCCCGGCCCCATTGCGCCAGAGCCATCTACCCCGCTGGCAACATTGATGCCATCATCGCTTGAGACAACCCGAATGTTCCCGGAATTGATGGTAATGATCGCGCTTTCAATGCCTTCATAGGACTGCGTGATGTTAATATCGCCGCCGTTAATAGTCAGGTTGGCATCGGCATGCATGCCATCGTCGCCAGTCGTGATGTTAAACGTGCCGGTATTGAGCACCAGGTTGTTATTGGAGTGCAGGGCATCATCGGCGGCATTAATGGTGAAGAAACCGCTATCGATGTTCAGGTTGGCAACCGCCTTAAGACCCTTGGCCGAAGCCTCTGCGCCCAGGCTGGCTGTGCTGCCGCCCCCGCTGGTCAGGGTAAAGTCGCCGGTGGTGATGAGCAGGTCGGTCTGGGCGGTAAGCGCATCGCCGCCCGAGGTGATGTTGAACACGCCATTTTCGATGGCAATATAGCCCAATGTGGCATCTTCTTCGTTATCGGCTTTCAGGCCGTCGCCCCCGGCATTGACGGTGAGCGTGCCGTTTTGAACGACAACGTAATCTTTACCGCGCAGGCCGTCGTCAACCGCGGTGACCGTCAGGACGCCGCTGGCAATTACCAGTCCGTCTTTGCTGGCGATGCCATCATTAAAATTGCCGTTAACCGTCAGCGCGCCATTTCCAGCCAGGGTCAAGTCACCTTTGCTAAAGATGGCCGCATTGGGTTCGTCGGTTTCAGCGTTGGAGTACACGTAAGTCGCCGCATCGGTGATTGTATTTTGGGTGCCATCGGCCAGGATCAGGATGGTTTGTTTTGCTTTGACGATGTTGAGCGGGGCGCTGGTACTGCTTGCCAGGCTGACACCGTTTAATACCAACTGGACCGGGGCCTCGCTTTCCGTTTCGACGAGCACCTGCCCGTCGTTGAGCGTTCCGCTCAGGCTGTAGGTGCCGGCCGCCACGATGGTCACGGTGCTGCCGTCGACTTTGACGCCCTCGCCGGTGGCGGTGATCGAGTCACCGTTAAAGGTGATGGCGACGGCGCTGGCAATGTCCCAGCTGGTCTCGACTGTGGTTTCAGCCGAGACGTTCTTCTCGGTGAGGGCCGCCGCAGCAGATGCCACGGTTGGGATTGGGGTGGTGGCTGCCGAGCTGCTGCTGGCCGGGGTGGCTGCGGTTCCCAGGGAACAGGCGGCCAGGCTAAGGGCCAGCAAAATTGTCATAAACAGGGGGAGTGCTTTTTTCATTTTTGTTCTTCTCCAATTAGATTGATCCAGTTTGGCCTGCGCAGGGCGGGCCGAATGGTTCTAATTGTAGGGAAAAGCCCATGACGCGGGTTTAGATTTGGTATAGGCCCACGGCCAGCGGGTGCTTTCTCTTTGGAGAAGCTATACAAAAAATAAACCAACCCGCGCATGCCAGTCGCTATGATTGGCTTCAATAGGCTCTGCTGTTCACTTTAAAAACAGGCGGGTCTTTAAATTTGATGGCCAAATAAGGGAGCGATATGAAAAAATACTCATTGACATCTGGTTTTCTGGCTTTGTTAGCGATGGCGGGCTTATTGACAGGTTGTGTGGCCTCGGCGGTTGCGCCAACCTCGTCTGTCGATGCGACACCGACCACATCATCGGCCTCCTCAGCCGGGTCGCAGGATGTGGTCGGTGTAACGGGTGACAACGCCCGGGCTGCCTCGCATGGAAAAGATACCGACCCCAATTACGCGCTTGTCTTTCCGCAAGAGTCGGTTAACCGCATTGACATTACCCTTACGCCGGAGGCCTGGGCGGCTTTGCAGGCCGAAATGACCGATCAGTTTGGTGAAGCCGGTCAACGGCAGGTGGGGGGCGGACCCGGCCCAATGCCCGGTGGGCAAAATGCGGGCGGAAATCAACCTCCGCAGGGCCAGCCCCCGGCTGATGGCGCGCAACCGCCACAGGCAAATGCGGACTCTGCTAATCGGCCTGGGAACGGCGGCATGCCCGCGCTCAATTTTGGCGATACCAGTTATGTTGCCAGCACAATCACTTTTAATGGAGAAACCTGGGAAGAAGTCGGTTTCAGGTACAGCGGCAATTCCACGCTGCAATCCTCCTGGCAAAACGGAACCAAGAAAATCTCTTTCCGGCTCGATTTTGACGAATACGAAGACCAGGACCCGGCCACCGCCGACCAGCGCTTCTACGGTTTCAAGCAATTGGCATTCAAGAGTAACGCCATGGATTCTTCCTACTTGCGCGAAAAAGTCGTCGCTGACATTTTCCGCGAGGCGGGTGTGGCGGCTTCACAGACAGCTTTTTATGAGGTGTATGTCGATTATGGGGAAGGTTCGCAGTATTTTGGCCTGTACACTGCGGCCGAGGTTGTCGATGACACGGTGATTGAGACCCAGTTTAGCGACGACAGCGGTAACGTTTACAAGCCAGAAGGAAGTGGCGCGGCTTTTGTAGAAGGCACCTTTAACACCGAAAGCTTTGAGAAGCAAACCAACCAGCAGGCCGCCGATTGGAGCGATATTGAGGCTGTTTTTACAACCCTGAACTCAGATTTGCGCACCTCCGACCCGGCTGCCTGGCGGGCCAACCTTGAAGCGGTCTTTGATGTGCAGGCCTTCTTGCGCTGGCTGGCGGTGGATACGGTTGTCCAGAATTGGGATACTTATGGCGCGATGGCGCACAATTATTACCTGTACACGGACCCGGCTGATGGCCTGGTGACCTGGATTCCCTGGGATAACAATATGGCCCTTAGCGCCAGCGCAGCCGGGCCGGAGGGCGACGCTCCACGGGGCAACCGGGCGGGCGGGAATGGCGGCCCAGGCCGCAGCGTGCGCGAACTTGACCTCAGCGCTGTCACCGACCAGTGGCCTTTGATCCGCTTCCTGATGGATGATCCCGTTTACCAGGCTCAATACCAGCAATACCTGAGCGAGACGATTGATGGAGCCTTCCAGCCTGAGAAGTTGGCAGCCACTTACCAGAAATACCACGACCTGATTGCGCCCTACGTCCAAAAGGAAACGCAAGGCTATACCCAGCTGGCCTCCATCGATAGTTTCAACCAATCCGTTGCCGGACTGACCCAGCATGCGCAGGCCCGTTATGACGCAGTGATTGCCTACCTGGCGAGCCGCTAACGAAACCGGCCTGCGTCCCCCGTTTTGATCCAGCAAGCCCCTGGAAGAATAGATTTTCTCCAGGGGCTTGCTGGTGTTTTATAATTCTTACGCTGGTATGCCCTGAAACCCGGCATTAACCCAGCCGGATCGTCAACCCGCGCGGCTGTCCCCTTATAATGGGAGCATGAACCCACTTCGGCAAAACTTCCTGCTCGACCCGCAAATACATTTCCTCAATCATGGCTCCTTTGGAGCCTGTCCCCGCCCGGTCTTCGAATCCTATCAGCACTGGCAGCGCCGCCTCGAGCGCCAGCCGGTGCTGTTTTTAGGGCGCGAATACGATGCCTTGCTGCTTGAATCGCGCCGCGCCCTGGGCACTTACCTCAATGCGGCCGCCGAGGACCTGGTATACATCCCCAATGCCACGCATGGCGTTAACATCCTGGCCCACTCGCTCCAGCTCAAACCGGGCGATGAAATCCTGACCAGCGACCACGAATATGGCGCATGCGATTACACCTGGGAATTTGCCTGCGCTCGCAGCGGAGCCAGCTACCGCCACCAGCCGCTGCCGTTCCCATTCCGCACCCCCGAAGAAGTGATGGAGCAGTTTTGGGCCGGGGTGACCCCCAACACGCGGGTCATCTACCTCAGCCACATCACCTCGCCTACGGCCCAAATTTTACCCATTGCCCCCATTTGCGCCCGCGCCCGGCAACATGGCATCCTCACCATCATCGATGCTGCTCATTCTCCCGGCCAGGTTCCGCTGGATTTACAGGCCCTTGGCGCCGATTTTGTGACCGGCAACTGCCACAAGTGGATGCTGGCCCCCAAGGGTGCCGCCTTCCTGTACGCGCGGCCACAGAGTCAGGCCCTGGTTGAGCCGCTGGTGGTCAGTTGGGGCTACGGCAACGATCCCCGCCTGGGGAGCGGTTCGCGTTTCATCGACATCCTGCAATGGACCGGCACCAAAGACCCGGCCGCTTTCCTGACCGTGCCCGACGCCATTCGTTTTATGCAAGAGAATGATTGGGAAAATGTCCGCGCGGATTGCCACCGTATGCTTCAACAGGCCATCGAACGCATCTGCGCCTTCACCGGCCTCGCGCCGCTCTCCCCGCCTGTTTTTTACCGTCAAATGGGCATTGCCCCGCTTCCGGCCAAAACCGACCTGGCCGTGCTCAAAACCCGCCTGTACGACGAATTCAACGTTGAAGTTCCGCTCATCGACTGGCAAGGCCGCCCGTTTGTGCGCATCTCGGTTCAGGGATACAACACCCAGGCCGATCTCGATGCCCTGTTTAACGGTTTGCAGCGCTTGCTCTAGGAGACTCACATGCCCTGGATCTACCAAGTCCCAATTGCCGAAGCCACCGGCCTGCTCAAAGCCCAGTTCGATGCCGCCCTGCAGCGTGCTGGCCGGGTCTGGCACATCGTCCACATCATGTCCATCCACCCGCGCGCCCTGCGCGACAGCATCAACTTTTACGGCACGCTCATGATGGGCGAATCACCGCTGACACGCGTCCAGCGCGAGATGCTCGCCACGGTCGTCTCGGTTGAAAATCATTGTCATTACTGAACACAGAGCCATGCCCACGACCTCCGTGCCGAGGTCGGAAAAGTGCTGGATGACCCCACCCAGGCCGATGCCTATGTCCACGCCATTGTGCGTGACTGGCACTCGGCCCCGCTTTCCACGATCGACCGCGCCCTGTGCCTGTATGCCGCCAAACTGACCCTGACCCCGGCCCAAATGTCCCCTGCCGACCTGGACGCCCTGCGAACCCTCGGCCTGGATGACCGCGCTATTCACGATGCTACCCAGGTCATCAGTTATTTCAACTACATCAACCGCCTGGCCGATGCCCTCGGCGTGGAGCCCGAAGACTTTATCGAACCCTGGGGCAGCCGCTAAAGCAGGTTGAGCAGCTCCTCCGCCTGTAACCGGGCGCGCAGCGGATGAGAGTGTTGCGCTACCCAGGCGCGCAATGGAAGCGCCCAATCGAGCAGGGCGCGGGCATCGGCCGGGTAGTGGCTGGCGCGTGTGCCCGTGTTGATGAAGTCGCTGCGCCCCAGCGCGGCGAGCCAGTCATCCCAGGCCGCCATATCCGGGGTTAACGAAAAAGTAGCCAGGGGTGAAAAGAACAAGGGTTGGTCTTGTGGGAAGTGCGGCGACATTTCTTTCAGGTAACGGGCGCTGTCGGCTGTGTTAAAAATCAGCCACAGCGGCAGCAGGCCGCCCTGCATGGCGGCAGTGGCATCGAACTGGCTGAAGCATTCCACGCTCACCCCGGCGGGCAGGCGGCCTTCTTTTTTGAGCAATTGCTGCGCGGCGGCAAAAGCCAGGCGTGAGAAATCGTTGGGGTGCGGCAGGCGGATGCGGATGAAACGGTAGCCTTCGCTGGCGGCGAAACGCTCCAGCGCCTCCCCCAGCCCCGGTTCTGAACCCCACTCCGATTCCGGGCCTTGTTCCAGCGGCCATTTCCCATCATCCAATTTCCAGCGCCAGTTTTTCATCCCGGCCCGGTGCGCGTAGGTCTTAATCCGGTCGCTGCCCTCGAGAAATTCCTCGGCCGAGATATCGCCCCAGCCGCCCACCTGGAAAAAACTGCGTTCGGCCAGCCTGTAGCGTAGCCACTGGGCTCCGCCCTCCAGCGAGATGAGCGCGCCGCCCGGCTCGAGCCGTTTTTTGATGAAGTTTGCATATTGTTCGGGCAGGTCAATGAGCTTAAAGCGCAAGTGATTGACAAAACGCGTCAGCCAGCCATCATGAACCGGGTCATAGTGTTGGAGGGTCATCAGGCGTTTGTCGCGGGCGGCAATACGCAGGGCGGCGACCCGGCTGCGTTCCAGGGCTTCGTCTACGTTACCCTGGCGGCTGCCGCCGCGCAAGGTGATGACAAACGCCTGGGGCAGGAAGGGGCTGTTCGTCGCCAGAGAAAGATAGGTTGTAGCTCCGCCCAGTGCGGCCCCAACTGTCAGTGCCGGGAAACGCCCCGGCGTTTGCTGGTAATCTTCCAGCCGCGCCGCAATCAAATCATCTAGCGAAAAATGCTCCAGGCTGGCGGGCGGCAGCCCCGAAAGCGACTGGAAATGGCTGATGGCAAAACGCGCCGCGCTTTGCGGCAGCGCGCCCAGCATCCGCAGCAGTGCCTGTTGCCAGGCCGGGAAGGTGTAGTTTTCGGCGTATGCGCCGCGCAACCCGGCCGCAACCGCGCGCGTGACGATGGGAGAGGAGCTTTCGGGAGATTCGTGGGGTGGGGTTTTCACAGAGTCCAACTTCTGACGCAAAGTTAACAAACACCTAATTTTACTTCCAATGGTTCACAGGTATAATTTTGTTTTGGAGCAATCAGAATGGATATTACCCTGGCCCTTGGCGGTGGTGGCGCGCGTGGCGCTGCCCATATTGGAGTATTGCGTGTCCTGGAACGCGAAGGTTACCAGATTCGTGGCGTTTCTGGCACCAGTATCGGCTCAATTGTCGCGGCCTTGTATGCCCTTACCCGCAGCGCGGCTGAAGTGGAACGTATTTTTAACTCCGTTGATCAGTCGCGCCTGTACGGCTGGCCGCTTTCAGATGGCCCCGGTTTACTGGGAGTGCGCGGCGTGGTCGATTTTTTGCGTTCCCAGTTTGGGGAGCGCACTTTCGATGACCTGTCGCTGCCCTGCGCTGCTGTTGCCGTTGACCTGAACAGCAACCGTGAAATTGTTTTGCAGGAAGGCCGCATTGTCGATGCCATTATGGGCTCCGTCGCTGTGCCGGGCCTGTTCCCGCCGCGCGAATACAACGAGTACACCCTGGTCGATGGCGGCGTGCTCGATCCGGTTCCGGTGCGGGCCGCGCGCGCCCTGTTGCCAGAATTGCCCGTGGTGGCGGTTTCGCTCATGGCTCCCCTCGATGCACCCTCCACCCCGCCCGAGGTGGCCCTGCCTGTTCCCAAACCACTGGCAGACCAGTTAAATCGCTTGCAGATTACCCAGGCGGTTAAGATATTTGTCGATGCCATTGATATCGGCCAGCGCCAGATGACCGAGCTGCGCCTGCAATTGGATGCCCCCGAAGTGCTCATTGTCCCCAACGTTTCCGATATCAGCCTGCTCGACCGGGTCAGCATCCCCGAGATTGCCAAGCGCGGCGAGCTGGCTGCCAGGGTGGCCCTGCCCGATTTGCGCCGCGCAGTCTCGTGGCAGGCGCGCATGCTGCGCTCGATGCGGCGGGCGGTAGATTTTGGCGCATAAACGGTTTTTATGGGTCTTGCTGCCGTATGCGGCGGTGTATGTGGGGATGGTGACCCTGCAAAGCGCCTGGGGCGCGCTGCTTGGCTTTCACCTGGCCTTGTTGCCTGCCCTGACCCGCAACTGGGCCCAGTCTCCCTTGCGCCTGTTGCCCGTTTCGTGGCGGCTTACGACACTGGTGGCACTGACCGGGCTGGTCGCTGGCCTGGGGTTGTGGTGGCTGTGGCCCTCGCTCGGCATCCAGGCCGATTATCCGGCCCGTGTGGCGGCCCTGGGATTAAGTGGCTTTATCTGGCTGCCATTTATGGCCTATTTCACCCTGGTCAACCCGCTGCTTGAGGAAGCCTACTGGCGAGGCTTGCTGGGCAGTCCTTCTTACTTCTTACGCCCGGTCGATTTCTTATTTGCCGGGTATCACTTGCTCATCCTGGCTTTGTTTGTGCATTGGCCTTTCCTGCTGCTGGCGGTTGGCATCCTGGCCCTGGCAAGCTGGTTCTGGCGGCAGGTATCTCGCTCCACGGGCAGCCTGTTGCCGGTGGTGTTGGCGCACGCCCTGGCCGACCTGTCGATTTTAGTGGTGCTGTATCTCAAAGCCATCTGAAGATTCCATATTGAGGGTTTATGACACGTGATTTACGTAAATATGCTTCGCAGACCAACGTGCGTCTGTTGATTGGTTCGTTACTGCTGCTTTTTACTGTTGGCCTGGGGCTAATCTGGTGGTTGTATGGTGCTGGCGGCGCGTTGATGGGTTTCCTGTGCCTGTTGGGAGCGCTGGTTCCGATTGGCCTGATTTGGTTTTTCATGGTCGGTCTCGACCTGATTGTGAAGCGCTACAACGGCGACTAACCATGGAAACAACCCTGACCTCCTTTGATACCTGGACGCTGCGTACTCGTCCAGCGCGCGGTAAACGCATTTTGTTGATGTTGCACGGCTGGACCGGCGATGAAAATTCGATGTGGATTTTTGCGCGCAATTTCCCGCCGGATTATTTCATCCTCGCCCCGCGCGCGCCGCACGCGGCGCACCAGGGCGGATACTCGTGGCGTGCCCCGGCTCCGCGTGGCAGCTGGCCGACGATTGACCTGATGCGACCCTCCGCCGAGGCCTTGGTGGAGTTGCTGGACGGTTTTTCTCGCGCCAATGGCCTCGAAGCGGCCCCGGTGGATGTGATTGGCTTTAGCCAGGGCGCGGCCATGACTTTTACGCTCGGGCTGTTGTATCCGCAGCGGGTAGGGAAAATGGGTATTTTGGCGGGATTCGCGCCCGAGGGGGCGGAAGGACTGCTCGCGCCGGGCCAGTTTGACGGTAAACACGCTTTTGTGGCGCACGGCACTTTAGACGAGATGGTCCCCATTGCCCAGGCCCGGCGCTCAATCCAGTTATTGGAGCAGGGCGGGGCGCAGGTCACCTATTGTGAAAGCGAAGTGGCCCATAAGTTGAGCAGTGATGGGCGCGTAGCGCTGGAGAAATACTTAAGCATTGTTTAATCTCCGAATTGACGCCCGCCCTATTTGCGGGTATCCTTTGTTGAAATTAAGCATCAAATCAGGATAAGCGTATGTCGATTTCAAGACGTGATTTTCTAAAATTAGTGGGCGGCACGGCCGGGCTGATGGCACTTAAGCCATTTAGCCGGGTGCTGCCGCTGCCCGAATTTCCGCAGGGTGAGCATTTGGGGCGCGTGGTGGATGGGAAATGGGAACTAAAACGCTCCGCCAACGACCAGGACGCCACTCTAAAAGATATTTATGGCGATACCGTGGTGGTCTGGTTGCGTGAAGTGGTGGGACGCCGCGATTTTTACCTGAACCAGCGCTATGTTGAAACCCCCGAAGGATTTATCTATTCTGATAACCTTCAACCGGTGAAGAACCTGCCCAATACCCCGCTGCAGGCCATCCCTGCCGGACAGGCTGGTTTTTGGGCTGAAGTAACCGTCCCCTATGTCGATTTTGTGCTTGAGAATGCGGCCCCGGCTTCGCCCTGGCTTAAAAATGCCCGCGACTGGAACCTTCCGACTCGCTTGTATTACAGCCAGGTGATGTGGATTGACCAGATTAAGGTTAGCGAAGTGACGGGCAATATCATTTACCGTGTGAATGAGCGTTTCGGCAACCCCGGCGATATCTTCTGGGCTGAGGGTGCGGCCTTCCGCCCGTTAACGGTTGAAGAAGTGGCCCCCATCCATCCCGATGTCGACCCGGTTGAGAAACGTATTCGCGCTAACCTGACCTACCAGACTCTGTCTTGTTACGAGGGCAACCGTGAAGTGTATTTTTGTCGCATGTCGAGCGGGGCCAAGTGGGATGCGCAGGGCAACCCGGTCGATAACTGGTCTACGCCGATTGGTGACGGTCACCGCACCTGGCGAAAGTCGATTTCCATTCATATGGCGGGCGGCACGGTCGGCGGCGGCTGGGATACGCCCGGGGTTTCATGGTGCACCTTCTTCTCTGGCACCGGCGTGGCCGTTCACTCCACATTCTGGCACAATGCCTATGGCGTTCCGCGTTCGCATGGTTGCATCAACGTCACTCCCGAAGATTCCAAATGGGTTTTCCGCTGGAGCACGCCCGAGGTTTCGCTTGAACCTGGCGACATCACCGTCGGCATGCCGGGCGGCACCCAGGTGGATGTACAGGAAAGAACATTCTAAGCAGTCTTTTTTACGAGGTGTTGTATGGTCATTGGTAATGTAACGGTAGGGCTGGCGTTCCTGGCAGGGATTGCTTCCTTCCTTTCCCCGTGTGTGTTTGCGCTGGTCCCGGCTTATATTGGTTATCTCGGCGGGCGCGCGGCGGGCGGCGAAGCGACGGAAGACAATCGCTTTATCACCTTTACGCACGGGGTGGCTTTTGTGCTTGGCTTTAGCGTTGTCTTTGTGCTGCTGGGCGTGGCCGCTTCGGCCCTGGGTGGATTACTTTATGACCTGCGCATCTGGCTGGCGCGCCTCGGCGGGCTGGTGATTGTCATTTTTGGCTTGCACATGATTGGTGTCTATCGCATCCCATTGTTGGAATACGACACCCGCGTACAAGAAATGCCCGATCGCAAAATGGGCTATCTCTCCTCTGCGCTGATGGGTGTTTTCTTCTCTGCGGGGTGGTCGCCGTGCGTGGGGCCGGTGCTGGGGGCCATTTTGACCCTCGCGCTAAACGGTGGTTCCGTTTCACAAGGGGCCATCTTGCTCAGTTCCTATTCTGCCGGGCTCGCCATTCCTTTCCTGATTGCTGCGCTTGGCATTGGCTGGGTTAGCGTAATCTTGCGCAAATACAGCAAAGTTATGCGTTATGTTGAAATTATCATGGGCGTTTTGATGGTGGTTGTTGGCGTCATGCTCATGTTCGGCGTCTTCAACCTGCTTTCCCGCTACGGGTTGTGGGTCGATTTTGGTCTCTAACACACCCCGGATGCTGCGTTGATTACCGTTACCCTTTATTTACGCCCCGATTGCCACCTGTGCGAACAGGCAAAGTCTGACCTGGTCTCTTTGCAGACTCAGATTCCGCATCGACTCATCGAAGTAGATGTTGAAAGCAACCCCGACCTGCTCAAAAAGTATTTTGACCAGATACCGGTTGTCGAAGTAGGCCCCTATCGGCTCAAAGCGCCGTTCACGCGCGCCGACCTGATGATGACCCTGGGTGCCGCACGCGATTCGCAGGGGCACGAAGGCCAGCTTAAACGCCGCGCCTCCACGGTTCCGCAGGTCACTGGCGCCGACCGGCTCTCTTTTTGGATTGCCAACCACTGGCTGTTGGTCGTCAACCTGCTATTTGTGCTCTACCTCGGCCTGCCTTTTCTGGCTCCGGTGCTAATGAAGGCTGGCGCTACCACCCCGGCCAATGTGATTTATACCGCCTATAGCCCGTTATGCCACGAACTAGGCTTTCGCTCCTTTTTCCTGTTTGGGCAACAGGCCTATTACCCGCGCGCAGCGGCCGGAATTGCCGGGGTGCAAACCTTTGGTGAAGCCACCGGCCTGAACGAAAACGACCTGCTTTCGGCCCGCGCCTTTAAGGGCAACGAACAGATGGGATACAAAGTAGCCCTTTGCCAGCGGGATGTTGCCATCTATGGGGCTTTAATCCTGTTTGGGATCATCTATTCCCTCACGGGCCGACGCCTGCCCCCGTTACACTGGTCTTTGTGGCTGCTGATTGGCATTGCCCCAATGGGCCTCGACGGGTTCTCGCAGCTTTTCAGCCAGTTGAACCTGGTTTTCCTGCAAAACTTACTGCCGTTTCGTGAAAGTACGCCCACCCTGCGTGTGCTGACTGGCTTCCTGTTTGGGTTTGGCACCGCCTGGTTTGGCCTGCCGTACGTCGAAGAATCGATGCGCGAGACACGGGAATTGATGCTCAAAAAGTTCTCGGTTGTCGATAAAAAATAACCATGCCTTTTCATCTTGCGGACGGCGTCCGTTATTTGACATTTGATATTTTCCCAAAAGAGTTGACGCATGCCGTCTTTACCCGCCAGGGAGGCTTGAGTCCTGCGCCGTGGGGCTCCCTCAATGTTGGCGGCACAGTGGGGGATGAGCCTCCCAGGGTGCGCGAAAACCGCTATCGTTCCTTTCGGGCGCTGGGGCGTGACCCTGAGTCCATGTACGATGTCTGGCAAGTTCACAGCGCCGACGTGGTGCTCGCCAACGCGCCCCATCCGCGCCACAACAACCCGCCCGAGTTCAAAGCTGACGCAATTCTCACGGACCATCCGCAGGTTACGCTGTTCATGCGTTTTGCAGACTGCACCCCGATCTTGTTGTATGATCCTAAAAAGCGTGTGGCCGGGATTGTGCATGCAGGCTGGGTGGGGACGGTGAAGCATGCTGCTGGTGAAGCGGTCAGGGCCATGCAGGCGGCCTATGGTTCCCGCCCTGCCGATATCCTGGCTGCCATTGGCCCGTCGATTGGGCCGGACCATTACGAGGTTGGCCCCGATGTCGTTGAGCGCGCTGGCTATGCCTTTGGTCGCGCTGCTGAAACCCTTTTTCATCATCAGTTTGGCACCCGGCCACACTTCGACCTGTGGGCGGCCAATCGGTTATCCTTGCAAATGGCTGGTGTTGAGCAAATTGAAATTGCCGGATTGTGCACCGCCTGCCATCCCGAAGATTGGTTTTCGCATCGAGAACAAAAAGGCAAAACCGGCCGTTTTGGGGCTTTAATCGCTGTTTCGTGAACGTCTTTTGGCGTGTAGCCAGAATGGGAATGCGTGAGAGTAGCGATGGATGCTGTGGATCAGGAATTTGTAGAAGCCATACAAGCTCGTTACCAGCTTGTGCTGGCACAGATTGAATCGGCTGCCCGGCGGGTCGGGCGTGATCCGGCAACGGTGCGGTTGGTGGTGGTTAGCAAGACTCACCCCGTCGCGACTTTGCGGGCCGCGCTGGCGGCGGGAATCCGTGACCTGGGCGAGAACTACGCTGAAGAAGCCGTCGCCAAAATTCAGGCAATTGGGCCTGTAGATGGGTTGCGCTGGCATATGATCGGTCATGTGCAAAGCCGCAAAGCGGATTTGGTAGCGCAGAATTTTGATA
This sequence comes from uncultured Anaerolinea sp., assembly GCA_964562145.1. Classification (GTDB taxonomy): domain Bacteria; phylum Chloroflexota; class Anaerolineae; order Anaerolineales; family Villigracilaceae; genus UBA5195. The sequence continues at coordinate 25,700 of CAZLSP010000051.1, forward strand.
TGATGCACTCGCTCGACAGCCTGAAACTGGCTAATCGGCTCGAGCGGTTTGCGGCCGAAGCCAGGCGCAGGCTGCCGGTGTTGCTGGAATGCAATGTAGGTGGTGAGGAGAGCAAGTTCGGGTATCCGGCCAGCGCGTCGGAGCAGTGGCAAGCCCTGTGTGCACAGGCGGCTGAGATCGCGCAACTGCCGCATCTCGAAATTCGTGGGCTGATGATCATGCCGCCGCTCTATGACGATGCCGAAATGACCCGGCCGTTCTTCCGCCGGTTGTTGGAGCTGCGCCGTTACCTGCAGGGGCAACTCCCGCAGGTAAGTTGGGACGAACTGTCGATGGGTACCAGCGCCGATTATGTGGCCGCTGTCGAAGAAGGGGCCACCATCGTTCGGGTCGGGACCGCTATATTAGGGGTCAGGCCGCTGAAGGCGTAATTGTTCCGTTTTTATGATCCAAAGGAGAAGAGATGACCATCGTTCTGGCTCAAGCAATCAATATATTCTCGCAAGTTATCGTTTTTGCGGTGATCGCGCATGTGATCCTGTCTTATTTCCTCGACCCGTATCACCCTATTCGGCAGTTTGTCGACCGGCTGGTGGAACCGTTGCTGACCCCGGTGCGGCGGGTGGTGCCGCTGGTTGGAATGTTTGATTTCAGCGCTATGGTTTTGATAATTCTGGTACAATTAATTGCAGGAATTCTCGTACGATTGCTGCTTTCTTTGTGAGGTGATTTATGTCGGACCGGAAATTTAATTTACATGATGGTCGCCGTGGCGCTGCCCTGGCTGTAAGGGTGACCCCGCGCGCCAGCCGGGATGAAATCACTGAGATCCAGTCAGATGGGACCGTTAAGGTACGTCTGACTGCCCCGCCAGTGGATGGGGATGCCAATAAAGCCCTGGTCAAGTTTATGGCCGAAGTGCTGGGAACCACCATGAACAAGATCGAAATTGTTGCCGGGCTTTCTGGCAAGGATAAGCTGATCTCGATCCTTGACATGGACAAGGACGAAGTCCACAATCGCTTACTGGCATATCTTGAATAAAAAAGAAGACCGGCAATTTTGCCGGTCTTCTTTTTGCAAAGGCTTATTGCTCGATCGGGCTGTATAACGTCCGGTAGATGGTGTAGGTTTCGTAAATACGGCGGATATAGTCGCGAGTTTCGCCAAAACGGATAATTTCTAGCAGCAGGTCGGTATCGCCACCGGCAAGTTCTTGCCAGATGGCGGCGTTGCCAGGCCCGCCGTTATAAGCGGCCAGAGCAGCATAGACATCGCCGTTAAGCAAGCGCATGTTCGAGGCAAGGTAGTAAGTTCCCATACGCACGCTAACGTGCGGGCTGTACAGGTCATCGGGTTTGTAATTGGGAGGCCAGCCCATTTGTTCGGCAATGCCTGTACCGGTGGGCGGGATGATTTGCATCAGGCCGCGCGCCCCTGCGGAGGAGCGCACAAAGCCTTCGAACAGGCTTTCCTGGCGCACCAGGCTGGTGATAAACAACGGGTCAAACCCGTTTTCTTCGGCAGCGGGCCAGATCAGGTCGGAATAATACAAGCCATAACGCACGTGCCTGAAGTAGATGGGGGCGGTCAGGCTTTCAGAATGTTCATCCATCCCGGCCAGTGAAAGCACCTCGCGCAGGGCAAAAATCGCCGGGCGATAAAGCCCCAGGTCCAGCATGTAGTTCCCCAGTCGGAACGAATCGACCGGGCTGGTGGCAACTTCCTCGCGCAGGTCTTCAAATTCGAGCCGGGCCAGGTCGGGCATGCCCAGTTTCCAAAATTCCGTCCCACGCAGCAGGCGCGGATCAGTGCCCAGCGGGCCAAGCCCGGTCAGGTCGGTAATTCCTGGCAGGTCAAAGGTGACCCGCATCCAGGCGATGGCGTCCTCGCGTTCGGCGGCCAGGTCGTAGTTGAGTTTGGTTGCCGACGGCGAGGCAAATGGCGCGCGTTTTTCCAACTCATCGCGGGCGCGGGTGCTGTAGTATTCAATGGTGTCAATGGCCTGGGCTTCTTGCCAGGCTTTGCGGGCATTTTCCATGTCGCTGCTGGCGGCGTAGGTTTTGCCCAGCCAAAAGAGCGCCCGGGCGCGTTCCCACGGTTCGGCCGAGAGCGGCAAGGCTTTTTGAAAATCTTCGTTAGCCTTGGGGTAGTTGCCCATACGGAAACGGGTAATGCCTGCCAGGAACAGGCTTTCGCCCAGCGAAGCATCGGTCGGGAACCGTTCGATGGCCGATTCCCACAGGCTGGCGGCTTTATCCAGTTCCCCGGCGCGCTCATAGATGCGGGCGGCGGTTTTCAGGTAAGTGGCCGCAAAGGGCGAGCCGGAAGCTTCTTTTGTGGCGAAATCCTCCAGGCCTTGCGCGGCAGTCAGCGGGTCGTCGAGGTAAGCCCACTGGGTCAGGGCGCGTTCATCCCAGGCCGAGGCCCAGTAACGGTTGCCGGGATATTGATCGATGAGCAGTGACCAGGCCTCGACGGCCGCCTGGTACTCGCCCATCTCGCGCAGGGTCAGCGCCTTATAGTGAAGGGCGGTTCCATCGTGGCTGGGATTCGCGGCCATCGAACGGTCGAGGGCCGCCAGCGCCACCCCATATTGCCCGGCGAAATAATCGACCAGCCCGCGGTTGAACTCGTCCACCGGCTGCCCGGCATCGATCAGCCCAACCAGCGCCGAATATGAGTCATAGGCCAGCGGGTATGTGTCTACTGCGTGTCGCCAGCGGCCATAGGCTTCTTCTTTGCGGCCCAGTTCCAGCATGGCTTGCCCCGAAAGAAAGTCCATTTGCGCCTTGACGTAATCATTATCGGTCGCCCCGAAGATTTCGTCGTACATCCCCAGTGCGCCTTCGGCTTCCCCGGCGTACCGGAAGGTGTTGGCAATCTTGATGCGGATACCGATCTCATTGCGTTGGCCCGCAGCAGCCTGGGCATTCTGGTAAGCGGCCAGGGCATTGGTGAAATCGCCCAGCGTCGTGTAGGCGTCCCCCCGTTTTTCCTGGGCGTAGGCATCAAGCAGGCCGGGGCGGGCGTCGATATAGTTTTTGAATGCCGCAGCCGATTCGTCGTAACGCGCCAGCGCGTAATAGGTTTCGCCCAGCAAGAACCAGGCGCGAATGGCCTGTTCAGATTGGGCCTGGTCATTGACCAGGGTGCGCAACGGCTCAAGCGCCGCCGAATAGTTTTCTGCCTGGAATTCCGTTCGTCCCAGACCCCATAGCGCCGCCGTGCGGATGTTGGCATCTGCGCTGGTGGAGAGCGCCACTTCATATTCCTGTCGCGCCAGGTCGTAGTTACCGTTAAATAGCGCAACCTCGCCACTCTCGATGCGGGTTTCGGGCAGCGGTGTGGGTGAAGGGGTTGGCGTGGGCGAAGGCGTGGGGGTAGGGGAATTTGTGGCCGTAGGGGATGGTCCCGGCGTGAGGGTTGGCGGGGGCGGGGTTAGCGCGGGCAGGTTGCAGGCGGCCAAAATCAGCGCCAGGGTAGCGAACGTAAGCCATTTAATCCATTGCATTAGGCCCTTATACTGCCTTAACAGGGGGGTGTCAATGCTTTGACAAATGACCCTTAACATGTTATAAACCAGCAACGCCCCAACGGGCGTTTTTTCCTGCCTATGAGAACAGTTTTTTGGGAAGATAACCAACTCAAAATGATCGACCAGCGCCTCCTGCCGGAGACGTTTGTGGTTGTGTCCTATCATACCCATGCCCAAGTGGCTCAAGCCATTACCGATATGGTGGTGCGAGGAGCGCCAGCCATTGGCGCTGCTGCTGCTTTTGGCATGGCCCTGGCTGCCAACGAATCCCGTGCGCAGACTCCCCGTGACCTGCTCGCCGATTTACAGGCTGCGGCCCTGACCTTGAAAGCCTCGCGCCCCACAGCGGTCAATCTGGCCTGGGCGGTGGATCGCATTTTAGAAGCCGTCCTCCGTTTTTCCGTGAGTGCATCCGTTGACCCAATCCGTGATTTCACCCTGGCTGAGGCCCAAAAGCTGGCCGACGAAGATGTAGAAATCAACAAGCGTATGGCCGCCTATGGCGCAGAACTAATTGCGGATGGCGATACCATCGTTCATCATTGCAATACTGGC
>CAZLSP010000052.1:0-28765 GCA_964562145.1 uncultured Anaerolinea sp.
GTTTTTGCCAATCTATATTTTCCTCTTCCAGAAAACCATAAAAATCATATTTCCGAAAACACCTTGCTACAAAAACATCGTTAAAAAAAATCCCCAAACCAGCTTTATTCGGTATTTTTCGGATGCTATACCCAGGAATTCCCTTTAATAATTCCTGAAAATCCACTTTTTTCTCGAAATTTAAGCCAGTAAGTGTGCTTCCACCACCTTGTCCACCTGTTTTCATTTGTGCTCCTTTTTCGTAATTCATAACAACGATTTCTTTAATTTTTCCGCGCCCATTAGAGTTCGCGTTTATCATGCGAGACGCATTTACTCTTTCTATGTGAAAATCTTTGTAAATATCTTCAAAAAAATGGTCATTAGGATTTTCGTTTTTGGGATCAGAGTTACTTAACATCAATTTTGCGCCTTTAGATGACAACAAACGAAAATATTCCCCCAATCTTCTTTGAGATTCATCATCGAAATCAAACTTTGAATAAGAAGTAAAACTCGCCGTTTTACTTATAGGGCGATAGGGTGGGTCAAAATAAACAAAAGTTTCGTTGTCTACAAAATCATAGTTAGCTGCAAAATCGGCGCAAACTATTTCTGTCCGTTGCAAAACATTAGATACAGCTCTTAAATTCTCTGCATCACAAATTTTAGGGTTTTTATAGTCTCCAAACGGAACATTAAATTCACCCTTGGAATTAACACGAAATAAACCATTGAAACAGGTTCTATTCAGAAAAATAATGGTTGCAGTTCTTTCAAGCCAACTTTCTTGGAAATCATCAAATCTAAAACTAGCCAGCTTTTGATTGAAGTCTGCTCTTTTTTCATAAAAAAAGGCTTTTTGTTCTTCACTCTGTTTTTGGTGATAATTGTTTTCTAATTCAACCAATATTGAAACTAAATCTTCAACGTTCTTTTTTATGGTTTTATATGCCAAAATTAATTCTTGATTAACATCCGAAATAAAAAATCTTTCAATCGATGGGTAATTTTGCGCGATATGGAAAAATAAAGCTCCTCCGCCAATGAATGGCTCTACATATTTTTTTATTTGTCCATTTTTGAGATCGATTGGAAGTAGGCTAGCTAAAGTTTCTATTAGTTGACCTTTGCCACCTGCCCATTTAAGAAAAGGTTTAGCGATAGTGATACCAACCCGCAAATCCAATTGGTATTGTGCTTGGGTTTCAGAAACCTTATTGGAAGCCGCAGAATTGGGCTTCATTGAGAAACACCTTGCGAATTGGTTAAAAAGTTAGCCAGTTCTTGTGGCTCAACCCCTAATACTTCAATGATTTTTAGAAAATTCAAAAAAGAGATATTGCGTTTCCCCGTTTCAATTTCAGTGATGTAAGAACGGGTAAACCCAACCACAGGAGCAAATTGCTCCTGCGTTAATCCTTTGGCCTCGCGCCATTTGCGAATTTGAGCGCCCAGGATTTTGAGCTTTTCAGCTTCTTGTAAATTGCGGGGGGAAAGAGTAGGTGACATAAGCCACCTAGATAACAGAATGTCACTCTAATTACCACCTGATTAGAGTGACATTCTGCGGAGAACTATTTTTTGCAAGGGCGGCGATGCGCTAAAAAACCAACTCCACAAGGGGGCGCCTTCCTGTTCGCTGTTGGGCATCGTCCACAGCCCTGCCGAAAGCGTAGGTTAAAAAGCGGGTCTCCGCAGCACCCGCCCAGGTCAGCGATAGACCAAGCTGCAAAATCCATCCGGCGTCCTGCCGGTTCGGGCAGGGTAAAACCGGCATAGAGGATCAGAGGCTTTTTATACCGAAACTTTTTCACCATTCTTGCGGATGGATTCAACCGCCGCGAAGCTGGCGCGGGTGACCCCGATCAGCTGGTCGTAGGCGATGGGTGCTTTCCCGTTGCGGATTCCGCTCACGAGCGCCTGTAACTCGTTAAAGTGGCCTTTGTCCTGGCTGGCTAATTTCACCATTTGCCGTTTGCCATCCTTCACGGTTTCCAGCGACCGGAAATCATCCAGCACGGCCACCAGACCGCCGCCAAACAGCTCCACCCGCTCTTTGGGGAAAGATTTATCGCCATTGGCGAGATAATCCACCACGCCCACCGAGCCATCGGCAAAGCTAAAGGTCATGCTGACGTTATCCTCGCGGTATTTGCCGCCGTTGGGCAAAGCCACCGCGCTGACCGAAACCGGCGCGGCGCCGACCAGGAAGGTGAGGAAGTCGATAAAATGGCAGCCCTCGCCAATGATGCGCCCGCCGCCCTGCTCGGGGTCGTGGGTCCAGTGGTTGAGCGGGATATACCCGGCATTGATGCGGTAATGCATATAAAGGGCTTCGCTGCGGTTCTGGTAAAAAGCCGCCAGTTGTTGGGCCAGGGGGGCAAAGCGCCGGTTAAAGCCGGTCATCAACAGGCCTTGATCCGTTTTTTGTAACTGGTCTGTGATCTTGGATAACTGCTCGCTGTTCACTGCCAGGGGTTTCTCAACAAAGACATGCTTCCCGGCCTGCAGCGCCTGAACCGCCAGGTCGGCATGCGAATCGTGGCGGGTGAGAATCAACACGGTGTTGATGTTTGGATCGTTCAGGATTTGGGCATCCTCGCTGGTGGCATAGCGGAAACCAAATTTCTTGCCAGAATGTTGGGCGTGCAGCCCGCCCGCCGAAGCAATGCCAACCATCTCCAGGTCAGAAACTTTTTTCATGGCGGGCAACAGGGTGGCATTGGCGAACAAACCAGCGCCCAGGACACCGATTTTTACCGCGGGGGCGGCTTTTGTCGCTGCAGGAAGCGGGAAATGGATGGTCTTGCTGTCTGTTTTCTGTTCGTCGCCCGCATAGGTTAACAGGACCCCCAGGAAGGGTTCTTTCTTCTTGCCCGTAATCACTTCATACGCTTCGGCGGCTTGTTCAATGGGAAAGTGATGGGTGATGAGCGGCTGGGTCTGCAACTTCCCATTTTCCAGCAACGTAACCACGGCCTGGAAGTTGCGCCCTTCCGTCCAGCGGATGTAGCCAAGGGGGTAGTCGTGGCCGTTTTCTTCGTAGCCGGGGTCGTAACGGCCCGGGCCATAGGAGCGCGAGTTGATGAAGCTAAGTTCTTTTTCGTAGTAGATTTTGCGCGGGAAGGTTAGCCCCACTGCGCCGGTGGCAACCACTTTGGCCCGGTCGCGGGCAATGGCCCCGGCCAGTTCCACCGGGTCGGTCGATTTGGTGTCGGCGCAGATGATGACGCTGTCGAAGCCGCGATTGGCGGTGAAGGCCTGGGCTGAGTCGATGGCGGTTTGGCGGGAGCAGGCTGCCACCCCGAATCCTTGGGCCAGGGCCACCCGCTCAGGGTTGGTATCCACTCCCCAAACGCGGCATCCGGCTGCGGCCGCCATCTGAATCGTCAACAGGCCCAGCAGGCCCAGCCCAATCACGGCTACGTTTTCGCCCAGTTGTGGTTCGGCCAGGCGCAGGCCGTGCAGGGCAATGGCTCCCAGGGTGGTGAATGCCGCCGATTCAAAATCGACCGAGTCGGGTAGCGGGGTGAGCAGGTTGCGCGGGATCAGGTTGTATTCGGCGTGGACTGCATAGTTGCCGCCCGCGCAGGCCACCCGCTGGCCCACGTGGAAGCCGTCCATCCCGGGCCCGAGGGCTACGATGGTCCCGGCGGAGGAGTACCCTAACGCCATAGGCTGGTCGAGGCGGCTGAAGGCGGCCTGGAGTGTGGGCGGGATGCCTTCGCGTGACATTTTGTCGAGCACTTGCTTCACCAGGTCGGGGCGCGATTGGGCTTTGCCGACCAGCGACTTCTCGGCGAATTCGACCACCATGCGTTCGGTACCGGCTGAAACCAGCGAGGCGGCTACCCTTACCAGGGCTTGCCCGGCGCGCGGGGTGGGGACGGGGACATCTTCGATGGTGGTTTTGCCATCGCGCATATTCTGGAGGAGTTGTTTCATGTTTGGCTTCTTTATTTAGGATGTTTTGCGCAGAAAGTATACCCGATTAATGTGGAGGGGCGTTGCAGAGCGGCTGGTGTGACAAATGTTCAAGAAGATGTTACAGATGCGCCGATTAAGGAAAAACTTAATTAATTGACTCACTATTTTTGAAATGCTACTCTTTAAGCAATCCCATCCCCAGTGGGCTGTTTTTTATGCCCTAAATTCTGTATAAGGAGTGTCTATGGAACTCGGTGGTTATGCTAATAGACTTGCATGGATTGATTTGACCGCGGGCAAGGTAGATTATCGGCCCGTGCCCGAAGATCTGGCGCGCAAATATATTGGCGGACGTGGCCTGGGTGTTAAGCTTGTGTTCGACAACGGCCCCAAGGTAGACCCGCTTTCGCCCGATAATATCCTGTGCTTCATGAACGGCCCGTTGACCGGTTCCGAGGCAAACATGAGCGGTCGCATGGCCGTAGTGACCAAGTCGCCGCTGACCCATACGGTGACCGACAGCCATCATGGCGGTTGGAGCGCTGCGCGCTTGCGTTGGTCGGGTTTCGATGGCCTGGTTTTTAAGGGCAAGGCTGCCAAGCCGACGTATGCCTACATCCATGACGGCGAATTGGAACTGCTGGACGCTGCCGAAGTATGGGGCATGGGTGTGCATGACACGGTCAAGCACTTTAGGGAAAAATACGGCGAAAAAGACCTGACTGTGATCACCATCGGCCCGGCCGGAGAGAACCTGGTCAAATTTGCCTGCTGGATGAACGAAAACGATCGCGCTTCGGGCCGTGGCGGCACCGGTTGCGTCGGCGGCAGCAAAAATCTCAAAGCCATCGTCATCAAGGCTGAGAAGAAGATTACCAAAGCGGTTGACCGTGATGGCTGGAAAGCGGCCCACAAACGCGCCCTGGAATGCATTATGGCACCCGAGAACATTACCAGCCCGCGCAAGGGTGGTCTTTCGGTCTACGGCACCAACGTGCTGATGAATATCACCAACAGCATCGGCGCCCTGCCCACCAAGAATAGCTCCGTGACCGCTTATGGCGAGAACGCTGAGTTAATCTCTGGTGAGTACATTAAAGAAAACCTGCTGGTCGATGATCCTACCTGCCACGCCTGCCCGGTGGCCTGTAAGAAGGAAGTTGAAGTCAAAGACGGTCCGTACAAGGGCCTGCGCATGGAATCGGTGGAATACGAACCGGCCTGGTCGGTGGGCGCGAACTGCGGGAACAATGATGCCCGCCTGGTAGCCAAGATGATCGACCTGTCGAATGACTACGGCTTCGATGCCATCGAAATCGGCCACCCGCTCTCGGTCTGGATGGAAGCCAGCGAGAAAGGTTACACCAAGGAAGAGGGCAAGTTGGCCTGGGGCGATGCCGATGGTATGACCCATGCCGCCGAGATGGTCGCTTTCCGCAAAGGCTTTGGCAATGTTATGGCTGATGGCGCTGACGCCGTTGCCGCTTACTTTGGTCACCCCGAAATTGCCATGACCTGCAAAGGCCAGGGCATTCCCGCTTACGACCCGCGCGGTCTCAAGGGCGAGGGCCTCGGCTATGCCACTTCCAACCGCGGCGCTTGCCACTTGCGCGCCTACACCCCCGCCGCCGAACTGGGCGTGATGCCGTTTGGTTCGCTCAAGGTGGACCCGGTGGCCTGGAAGGGCAAGGGCGAACTGGTTAAGATTTTCCAGGAAGTGCATGCTTTCTCTGACAGCATGGACATCTGCAAGTTCTCGGCTTTTGCCCAGGGCGCAGATGAATATGCGGCCCAGTATTCTGCTATGGTGGGGGTTCCCTTCACCGCTGCGGATGTGCTCAAGACCGGCGAACGCATCTACAACCTCGAACGCTACTACAACAACCTGGCGGGCTATGGCTCCGGCAGCGACAAACTCCCCGAACGCTTCACCAAGGAACCTTCGACCATGCCCGGCTCGCTGGGCCAGGTGTGCGAACTGGACCTGATGCTCGAGGAATATTACAGCCTGCGTGGCTGGGATAACGGCGTTGTGACCGAAGCCAAGCTCAAAGAGCTGGAAATCGTCTAACCTGTCCCTGAATCAAAATCTGGCGGACGAAAGTCCGCCAGATTTTTGTTTAATGCCTAGCCTCCGGCCCGCAAGGTTTTTAGCCGAAAACGCTCTACAAAATCGGTATAAACATCCTCACGGATTTGCATTTCCAGCCGGACCTGCCCGACGGAGAGTGACCCAATCTTGAAGGGCTCCATCCGTTCCAGCCGCACTTCCCACCCTTCACCGGTTACCGTATCTTCGGCAGTTACCTGCCCGCCAAGCTCCTGCAAATACTCCTTGAGCAAAAAATAGGGGATTCCGCGCATCACGTGTTCCAGGGTATGCATGGGGTTAACCGCCGCCCACCGCCGGGAAAACATCCAGCTTATCGGCACGGGTAACGCGCGTTTCGAGCACATCGGCCAGGTAGGGCACATCGCGCCCATTGACGAAGAAATGCACATGCCCATGCAGGTTATTGTCAGCGGTCATCAACTCGGCGCGCAGCGCAGGATAAAGTTTGAAACATTCTTCCAGGATGTTGCGAACGGTAATGCCATCCGGCACATGCTCCAGCACCAGGGTCTTTTTCCCGGTAATCAGGCGCAGGGTGGCGTAAAAGTTGACGTTCATCGGGTGGTTTCCTCCACAGGCTGAATGGGATGTCTCTCCAAATAATTTTTTATCATTATCTTCAAGAAAATTCAAGCCTGACCCAAAAAGATTTTCCTTAACGGGGAAGGCTCGTTTGACCCCGTGCCGCGATAGGCCGGAAACTGAGTGATATAATCAAATCTATATCCCACCCAAGGAGAATTCTGTGAGCGACGCTCGAATTGATCGTTTTGCCCGTATTCTCGTAGATTATTCTGCCCGTATCCAACCCGGCGACCGGGTTCTGCTCGAAGCATCCACCGCCGCCGAACCGCTGGTCAGCGCCTTATATAGCCGGGTGCTGGAAGTGGGCGGCCACCCGCATGTAGCCTTTGAATTCCCTGCCCAGCAGGAAATTTTCTTTGAGCGCGCCAACGACGCGCAGATGGATTTCCCGCCCACCTTCCAAAAACTGGCTTACGAAACATTTGAATCGCGCATTCGCATTCATTCCCAGACCAATCCGCGCGCGTTGGGCGCGATTGACCCGCGCAAACTGGGCCGCCGCCAGAAGGCACTTGCTACCGTGCTTGAGACCCAGATGCGGCGCGGCGCAACCGGCGAATTAAAGTGGGTGACGACCCTCTTCCCCACCGAAGGCTACGCCATGGAAGGCGAGATGAGCCTGCGTAACTATGAAGACTTCGTCTACCGCGCCTGTCATGCCAATGAAGCTGACCCGGTGGCTTACTGGAAGAAGGTCGAGGCCGACCAGGCCAAAATGATCGAGCGCATCCAGGGCCACAATATGGTGACCCTGCATGGCCCCAATGTCGATTTGAGCCTGTCGGTTAAGGGCCGCACCTTTATGAACTCATGCGGCACTCACAACATGCCCGATGGCGAGATTTATACCGGCCCGGTGGAAGATTCGATTAATGGCTGGGTCAAATTTACTTATCCGGCCATTTATAACGGTGTGGCTGTCGAAGGCATCGAATTGACTTTTTCAAAGGGGCGTGTGGAAAAGGCCCGCGCAGACAAGAACGAAAAATACCTGCTTGAAATGCTGGCCTCGGACAGCGGTTCGCGTTTCCTGGGCGAATTTGCGATTGGGACCAACTTTGAGATTGATCGTTTCACCCGCAACATTCTCTTCGATGAGAAAATTGGCGGTACTTTCCACATGGCGCTGGGCGCGGGCTACCCCGAAACCGGCTCCAAGAACAAGAGCGTCATCCACTGGGACATGATCTGCGATATGCGCAAAGATGCTGAAATTAGTGTAGATGGCGAGGTCATTTACAAAAACGGTCAATTCGTTTTTTAATCGCCAGATTCAACCAATAAAAAGCCTCCCGTTTGATGCGGGAGGCTTTTTCGTTTTAGGGCAGGGCTGCTTCGAATTGCTTGGCCTTGTCTTCGGGGAGTTCGCCGTTGAGTTGCAGCACAATGTTGTCTTTGGTGTAGACCCAGGTATGCAGCGCGGATGATTTTTTACCCAGGTCTGTGTAGTACGTGACCAGTTTTTCCATGTCTTCGGGGGTTTCGCAGATGTAGATGTGGCCGCCGTTGATGACACCCAGCGAGGTGATATAGAACAGGGTTCCCTCGCAGACTACCGGGGCGAAACCGTAATCGATTTCGCGCATTTTGCGCGAGACGCCCACATCTAACCCGGCATCTTTGAAAGCTTCAATGACATCTTCCCCGCTGGTTACTTTGGCGCATCCGAGGGTGGAGAGCAGCAAAACCAGGGCCACGATCAGGAGGGTAATGCGTTTCATAGGTTGGGCCTTTCTCTGAGAGGGTGAATTAATAAAAACCAACAGTCGGGTCAATCATTTCAGCGTATTCATGAATACCGCCAGTCAGGGAAAAGACGTTTTTCCAGCCCTGCTGGCTCATCCACATAGTTACATCGGCGGAGCGGACACCGTGATGGCACATGACCACAATCTCGGCGTGTGGGTCGAGCAATTCAGGGGGGAAGGCCTGCTCACGTTCGCGGGCAATCTGGCTGAGAGGCAGGGTGAGCACGCGCTCATCGGAAATGTGCGCCAGGTTGATTTCCCACTGTTCGCGCACATCCAGAATCGTCAGCTTTTGGCCGTTTTTTAGCCTGCGCGCCAGTTCATCGACGCTGATTTCGGGCAGTTCATCAAACATACCAGTCAATCCTTTCGCAACCCGATTGTACCAAAATTATGCGCGCCAGAAGCCGCGGTGCATGGGGCGCACGTCTTCGGTGGTGACAAAGGCTTCGGCGTCGGTTTCATGGACCAGCTTTTCGATTTTGGAAACATCTTTGCGTAAGACGCTAACGGAAAGCAGGCTGACCATGCCGTCTTTTCCACGCGCAGAGATTTCAGTGACCCCGAAACCCGCCTCGCGCAATGCAGCTGCTAGTGCCACTCCCAGCCGCGGGCTGACGATTTGTACCTGAACGTGACCAATTGCCAGGCGTTCTTCGATCAACATGCCGACCACATTCCCGGTGGCGAACCCGGCCGCATACCCGATGACATTAAGCGGGTTATCGAGATTGCCCAGCACTGAGGAAATAGCGACCACATAGACTACCGACTGGAAAAAACCCAGGGTCCAGGCCACGTTTTTTCTCCCGCGCATAACGAACAGCATGCGCAGGGTGTCGAAGGTCATATCGGTGACGCGCAGGGCAAAAATAGATAAAGCTCCCAGCCAGGCGGCCGGGGAGAGGATAAATTCCATCATAAGCAGCTCCTTTTAATTTTGAAACGGTTTTTGGATTGTAGCGCAAAAAAAACGGGGCGCAGAGTATTCTGCGCCCCAAAGATTTACTTCTTGTTGTTCTTTGCAGGTGTGTTCGGCAGGTACAGCCGTTCCACATATTCCTTCAACATACGTCGCGTGCTGAATTGCGGCGTAATCGTGCGCATCGATTCTTTCATCCGTTGTACCCACTTCACCGGGACATCATTGGCATCACGTTCGGAATAGTACAGCGGGATGATCTCGTTTTCGAGGGTGTCGTACAGGCTTTCGGCATCCGAGCCATCTTGCACCTGGTTGTCCAGGTCGGCATCCGGGCCAATCGCCCAACCGTTGTCGCCGTTGTAGGCTTCGCGCCACCAGCCATCCAGCACCGAGAAGTTCAGGCCGCCATTAAGGGCCGATTTCATGCCCGAGGTGCCGCTGGCTTCGTTGGGACGGCGCGGCGTGTTCATCCACACATCCACACCCTGCACCAGGTAGCGGGCCACATTCATGTCATAGTCTTCGATGAAGACGATACGCCCGCCGTTTTCGGCCTTTTTAACCTTGCGGTAAACTTCCTGGATGAGCGCTTTGCCGGGTTCGTCGGCCGGGTGGGCCTTGCCCGAAAAAATAATCTGCACCGGGCGGTTGGGCTGATTAATCATCTCCAGCAGGCGGTCGAATTCGCCCAGGGCCAGGCTGGCGCGTTTGTAGGTGGCAAAGCGGCGCGCAAACCCGATGGTGAGCACGTACGGATCGAGCATGACACCGCTGGCAATCACCTGCACGGGGTGAATCCCACCCTTCATCCAGCGCTGGCGGGCGCGTTGCTGCATATAGAGCACCATCTTGCGTTTGAGATGGTTGCGCACGGCCCACAATTCGGCGGCCGGGATGTTTTCAATCTTTTCCCACATCTCAAAGTCATCGAGATGGTCAAGCCAATTGTTGCCAAAATACTTTTCAAATAGCACACGGATGCGGCGCGCCATCCAGGTGCTGCTGTGAACGCCATTGGTTACATACGTAATCGGCACCTCGTCGGCACTTTTCTCGGGCCACAGGTTTTGCCACATGCGGCGGCTGACAACCCCATGCAGTTCGGAGACGGCGTTGCGGCCTTCGGAATAGCGCAGGGCCAGGATGGGCATGGAGAAGGTTTCGCCCCAGTTTTGCTGGTGACGGGCCAGGTTTACGAATTGGTCGCGGGTGAGACCCAGCTCAGGCCACAGCGAAGCCAGGTATTTATCTACCAGCCAGAGCGGGAATTCATCGTTCCCAGCCGGGACCGGGGTGTGGGTGGTGAAAACGTTGGCGGTTTTGGTCAGGGCAATGGCTTCATCGAAAGTTTTGCCCTGTTTGACCAGTTCGCGGGCGCGTTCCATGGTCATAAAGGCGGCGTGGCCTTCGTTCATGTGCCAGACGGTGGGGTTGTACCCCAGGGCGCGGATGGCGCGCACACCGCCGACGCCCAACAACACTTCCTGCATCACGCGCAGGTTAATGTCGCTCCAGTACAGGCGGGTGGTGAGCTGGCGCACCATCGGGTTGTTGACATCCATGTTGGTGTCGAGCAGGTAAAGGGGAGTTCGGCCAATGCGCACTTCCCAAATGCGGGCCAGGACCGGCCCCTCGGGGAAATCCACCTGGATGGTCAGTTCGGTCCCATCTTCCTTCAGCACCGGCAGCAGCGGCAGGCCGCGGAAATCGAGCGGGTTGTTGATCGATTCTTGCCAGCCGTCTTCGGTGATGCGCTGCGAGAAATAGCCCTCGGTGTAGAGCAGGCCAATCCCGGCCAGCGGCAGGCCAATGTCGGATGATTCTTTCAGGTGATCGCCAGAGAGCACGCCCAGGCCGCCCGAGTAGATGGGCAGGGTTTCATGCAGGCCGAATTCCATCGAAAAATACGCAATCTGGTCCTTGCTTTTGGCATAGCTTTCGCCAAACCAGGTATCCTTGCGAGTCATGTAGGCATCGAACTCGGCAAAAACCTTCTCGTACAGTTCAAGGTAATTGGTGTCTTGCGCGGCGGCATTCAGCACCGGGCGCTCTACCTGGCGCAGGAATAGAATCGGGTTATGGTTGACGCTCTCCCACAGATTGTTGTCGATGCGGTTGAACAACCGCTGCGCGATGGGATTCCACACCCACCACAGGTTGTAAGAGAGTTCGCTCAGCCGATTAATCCTGCGCGGCAGGTCGAAATGATTGGGAAGTTTGGATTTAAAAGTAGTCATAATTTCTCCTTCTTATAGCAAACGGCGGTAATAATACCACAGCGATAAAAAAGTCAACCTTGCAAGGTGGTTATTTCAAAAAATCAACAAAACAAACAAAAACGGGCCTATTTTGTTACAGGGTGAAAGCCTCATTTTCGATGTCCCGTCTTGCCAGGGTTTCACCGTATAATTAACCTATGACCGTTATACAGCTCTTCGTTACCTGCCTGGTGGATACTTTCTACCCGCAAACGGGTGAGGCCATTGTAGATATTTTGCGCCGCCAGGGCGTAAGCGTGCAATTCCCCGCTGACCAAACGTGTTGCGGACAACCGGCTTTTAACGCCGGGCTGCGTGCCGATGCCCGGCCCCTGGCCGAGCATACCATCAAAGTATTTGAACACACATCGGGTGAAATCGTTACCCCCTCTGGCTCGTGCGCGCACATGTTAAAACATGGCTATCTCGAGCTGTTTGCCTCGGACCCGGCCTGGTTGCCGCGCGCGCAGGCTCTGGCCGCGCGCACCTTTGAATTTACCGAGTACCTGGTCGATGTGCTGGGGGTCAGCGATGTGGGCGCGTACTGGGATGGCCCGCTGACTTATCACCCTTCCTGCCACCTGTTGCGTGGGCTGGGCATCGACCGCCAGCCGCGCGCCCTGCTGGCTGCCGTTAAGGGTGCTACGCTGGTGGAATTGCCCCATCGCGATGAATGCTGCGGGTTTGGCGGTGTCTTTTCGGTGGAGCACCCCGAGCTTTCGGCGGAGTTCCTCAAACGTAAAATAGCCAACCTGGAAGCAGCCGACAACACACCCACCCTGGTGGTGGCAGATAGTGGCTGTCGCATGCATATTGCGGGTGGCCTGCATCGCCAGAAAAAAACACAAACCGTTCGGCACATTGCCGAAATTTTAAATAACCGCCTATGAACCCTTTCAAACAACACATCCGCGCCTCGTTGGAGAATGATAACCTGCAAATTGCCCTCGACGGCAATGTGGAGCGGCGGCTAAAAGGTCGGTCGGTGGCCCTGGCCTCCGTCCCCGATTGGCCCGAGCGTCGCCAGCGGGCGCACGCCATTCGCGCCGGGGTAATTGAGCACCTGGATGAATACCTGGGCCGGTTCATTGCGCGTGTGCAGGCCAACGGCATTACGGTTCATCGCGCCGCAAATGCCGCCGAAGCGGTAAACACTATCCTTGAGATTGCGCAAACCGTGCAGGCACCGCCTGGCAGGCCGCTGTTATTTGCCAAATCCAAAAGCATGGTAAGCGAGGAGATCGCGCTAAACCACGCGCTCGAAGCCGCCGGTCATCGCGTGGTCGAAACCGACCTGGGCGAATACATTATCCAATTGCGCGGTGAGCGCCCCAGCCATATCATCACGCCTGCCGTTCACTTGCGGCGCGGGCAGGTGGGGCAGCTCTTCCACGAGAAGCTTGGCATTCCTTACACCGAAGACATCCCAACCCTGACCAATACCGCCCGCAAAGTGCTGCGCGAGGTCTTCCTGACGGCCGATATTGGCCTGAGCGGAGTCAACTTTGGCGTGGCCGAAACCGGCACCCTGACCCTGGTCACCAACGAGGGCAACGGGCGCATGGTTACCACCCTGCCGCCGGTTCATATTGCCCTGATGGGCATGGAACGCCTGGTCCCAAACCTCGACGATCTGGCGTTGCTGCTTTCGATGCTGCCGCGCTCGGCCACCGGCCAAAAATTAAGCGTTTACACTCAGTTCATCCATCGCCCGTTGCCCGGCCAGCAGCGCCACCTGGTGATTCTCGACAATGGCCGTTCGCAAATGCGGCAATCGGCCTTGCGCGAGGCGCTCTACTGCATTCGTTGCGGGGCCTGTCTCAACGCCTGCCCGGTCTTTCGCGAAATCGGCGGGCATGGCTATGTGGGCAGTACCGGCGCGGCAGTTACATACCCTGGCCCCATCGGCTCGGTCATATCGGCGGGCCTGTTTGGCGGCGACGAGTATGGCAACCTGGCCCAGGCCTCCTCGTTGTGCGGGGCCTGTAAGGAAGCCTGCCCGGTGGATATTGACCTGCCCAAACTGCTCTTGCGTATTCGCGCCGGGCAAGTGAAGCAGGAAAGTGAACCGGCCCGCTCGGGACTGGGACTGCCCGCTACGCTCAAACTTGGCCTCAAGCTGTTTGCCTGGGGCGCATCGCGCCCGCGCCTGTTTTCTGTTGCCCAAAAGGGGATGGGGCTGGCAGCTGCTCCCGTAGCGGGTGGTTTTATCCCGTTACCGGCAGTTACGGGTTGGGGTTATAGCAAAGATTTCCCGGCTCCGGCGGCCCGGCCGTTTCGTGAGCGTTTTGCCAGCCTCGATCGAACCCCGGCGCGTAGCATTCCCGCCCCCGATACGCTCCCTTTGCCGGTACAGGCTCCTGCCCCTGTCGCTGCTCCTGGCCTGGTGGAGCAATTCACCACGGAGCTGGCTGCCCTGGGCGGGCAGGTGTATCCGCTTTCAGCGGCGGACTTGCCGCAGCAGGTGGTCGATTTCCTGGTCCAACGCGGCATTGAGCGGGTGGAAATGTGGGCGCATGTTCCAGGCCTGGACCCGGCTCATTTGGCGCAAGCCGGGATACGGGTGGTTGGGTCCGCGCCCGATGTAACGGCCGGTATTACCGGGGCTTTATGCGCCATCGCCGAAACGGGATCCTTGCTGCTTCCCGGTGGCGCGGGTCAGCCCCTAACGGCTTCACTGGTTCCCCCAATACATATTGCTGTGCTGCGCACCAGCCAGGTGCTGCCTACGCTGGCTGAGGCCTTACACCTGCCCGAAGTGACGGCGGCCCCGGCCGGGGCGATTATCACTGGCCCCAGCCGCACCGCCGATATTGAGATGACCCTGACAATTGGTGTTCACGGCCCCGGTGAAGTGCACGTTTTCCTTGTTGACGCCTGACCCTGCGGGTGATAAAATACAGCCCGCTTGTTTTGGAAAGTTGACACGCCCCCATCGTCTAGCGGCCTAGGACGGAGCCCTCTCAAGGCTCAAACAGGGATTCGAATTCCCTTGGGGGCACTCTTCAGGAATGTATTGACCATCAAGTAAAAAAATGGAACTGGCTTAGAAAAATAGCGCCCAAAAAGGGCGCTATTTTGT
Source organism: uncultured Anaerolinea sp. (assembly GCA_964562145.1). Lineage (GTDB taxonomy): Bacteria > Chloroflexota > Anaerolineae > Anaerolineales > Villigracilaceae > UBA5195. The sequence goes on from CAZLSP010000052.1 coordinate 14,621, forward strand.
TAGGGTATGCTGTTATGCGGGCGGGTTAAGCCCGGCATCTTATGCCTGTTCTTTGAGCCAGGCCAGTGTTTCATCGAAGGCCTGTTGGGGCGAAACAACAGGTTGATAGCCGAAATCACGCCGGGCTTTTGTCCCGGTAAAGTAAAAATCGCGGCAGGTGGATAACACAATGTAGCGGGTTAATAACGGCGGCTGGGCACCGAGGCCGAGGCGCGCCAGGGTTTCCAGTATAAGCGCCAGGCCATAAGCCAGCGCGGTTGGAATGCGACTGCCCGGGATTGGGTATCCCAGGGCTGCCAGGTAGGGGCTAAAGAAATCGTAGAAGTTGGATGGTTCGTGGTCGGTGATGAAATATGCTTGCCCGCTGACACTCGAACCCGGTTGCAAGGCGAGAGCCGCCCGAATATGGGCTTCAACCAGGTTGGTGATGTAAATGTGGTTAAAGCGGGCCTTGCCATTTCCCAGGTAAACCATTTTTCCCTGACGGGCCGTGTTGATGACGGGAGGAAAACGGTGTCGATCTCCGGGGCCATAAATGCCAGCCGCACGCAGGGCGCAGGTTTGCAATCCCTGGGGCTGGTTTGCGCGCAGGGTGTCCAGCTCGGCCAGGGCTTTGGTGTGGCCGTAATCGTCCAGGTGGCGTTGGGGGTAGGGCAGCTGTTCATCCCCCTGGCGGATGGGTGTTCCGTCGAAAACTACGTCGATTGAACTGGTATAGATAAGGCGCGTCACACCCTGTTTGCGACAGGCTTCAATGACATTGCGGTTGCCCTGCACGTTGACGGCTGTCAGCCGTTCACGATTGCGCGGTCCCCAGTCGACCAGGGCGGCGGTCTGGAAGACGGTGTCGACCCCGGCGCAAGCCCGAAAAACTTGTTCGGGGTCGCACAGGTCGCCGAGGATGGACTCGACCTCGGGGTCCGGGCAGGGTTTCAGGTCAAAGCACCGTACCTGGTCAAACCCGGACTTTTTGAGACCCCGGATTAGCGCTGCGCCTAAGAAACCACTACCACCAATGACGAGTATTTTTTGCATATTCACGGCTCAGATTGTATAACGAAATGTAAAAAAAGAGTCACCCAAACCTATCCCTGCGATTATGTATGGCTTAATTTACAAGGAGCGAGGCCAGTGATAGCCTCGCTCCTTGTGTAGAAAATGTCTATTGATCCCATCAGGGTTGCGAACAGGTGCATGGACGCCCTGAGAAGTGAAGATGGCCGGTGGTCAATATCCCAGGGTTCTGATGCTGGGGCCAAGGATCCAGCTAATGATCACAGCGACAAAGCCGCAGGCCAGGGTTGCAAAAGGGTGAAAAATGGTGGTCAGGGATGGGACGAAATAGAAGGCCGCGGTAATCAGCATCATCAATCCACCGATCATGGTCCCAATGCCGGTGATAAAGGCGCTGACCCCTTCTAGGACGGTGGTCACCCGAATGCTGCTGCCTCTCCATCCAACTTCGATACGCTCCATGAGTGCGCCTACAATGCCATAAATAAAGAAAAGCGTTCCAAAGGCCAGCCAGAGCCATTTGGTGAGCGGGTCTTTTTGCAAGTCGAGCGTGTTGGTTTCACCCGGAGCCAAACGGGCGATGATGAAATAGATCAGGGCTGTTGCGGCGACAATGACGATGATGCCCAGCAGGCTGACCAGCATTCCCTGAAGCTCATTTTGCTGTTTGGTATTGTGTGACATGTTTTCACCTTTGGCGTCGCACTTGCATGGTGCATACCCTATAAAATTATATCTCGCTCGAAGGTGATGGTTGTTGGTTGTTTTGAATGCGCCGGGCCATGAGAATCAAACGCGACACCCCATGGTGTTCAACGGGATGTCGCGTTTGACCTGGCGGGATTGGCTGGTTTAGGGCCGGGGGGCGCTCGATTCGCGTGAAAGCAGCTGGCCTTTGAGGATGACTTGCCGGTAAGGCAGGTCGGGGTTTTCAATGCGTTTGAGCAGCAATTCCATGGCTGTGCGGCCAATTTCATCGGTTGGCTGGGCAATGACGGTCATGGTTGGCTGCACCAGGGTGGCCCATGTGGTTTCGTCGAACCCGGCCAGGGCGATATCGTCTGGTATGGTCAGCTCGCTTTCGCGGCAGGCTTTGAGGGCTCCGGCCAGCAACAGGCTGTTGGTGGCAACAATTGCATCGGGTCGAGGCGTGGTTTTAAGCATTTCCAACACGGCGGTATAACCGGTTTCAAGATACGGGGGGATGAACTTCATCTGCGAAGGGGTCAGGTTGTGGTCGCGCAAGGCTTTTTCGAAACCTTGCTGGCGTTCGCGCCCGGTGACGCTGGCTTCGCCAAAGATTGCGGCGATGTTGCGGTAGCCGTTATCGATCAGGTTTACGGTCAGGCGATAGGCTGAATCGACATTATCGAGCAGCACCATATCCACATCGACACCCTTGACGGTGCGATCGATGACCACGGTTGGAATCGACAGGTTGAGCGCGCTGTAATTGCGCACCGTCTGGCGGGTGGGGGAGAAAATTAACCCCGAAACGTTGTGATCATGCATCGATTTGAGATACAGCGCTTCCTTGTCCGCGTCTTCATCGGTGTTGCAGAACAAGACCGTCAGGCCGTTTTCGTAGGCAATGTCTTCGACGGCGCGGCTGACCGCGGTAAAGAACGGGTTGCGAATGTCGGCAACAATCAACCCGATAGTGTTGGATTGCTGCGAGCGCAGGCTGCGCGCCACCAGGTTGGGGCGGTAGCCCAGCTTATCCACAGCTACCATCACACGCTCAACCAGTTCGGGGCGCACATAGGGTTTGTTTGATAAAACACGTGAGACGGTGGCTGTTGAAACCCCGGCTTCGGTGGCAACTTCCTTAATGCTAACCATCTTGATCTCTCTTCTGCGATAAAGGCAATCGGATGCCCTGCTGCGGGTATTTGCTGCAATACCATCGATCTGTAATTCTCTGTAAACATTATATCATGCTGCTGGCGGGCAAATGTACAGAACAAATATTAATGCAAACGATTACACTAAAAAATAACCCAATTGGGGCATTAAAACGGCGCTTTTTGGCGATTATATCGACTTTTGGGTTGGGTATTGACTTTTGATTTGTAATCGTTTACAATCTTTTTATCTGTAAACGATTACAAATCCGCGGCTTTTCCTACCCCTGTGGAGGCGCAATGATCGAGCTAAAGGCTAGTCAGGTTTTCCTGGGTGCCACACCTGCCAGCAAGCACGAAGCCATTCGTGCGGTTGGTGCGTTGCTGGTTCAGAGTGGCTGCATCGAGCCGGGATATATCGATAGTATGTTTGGCCGCGAAGAAGTCGCCAACACCTACCTGGGCAACGGCATCACCATCCCGCATGGGTTGCCCAAAGACCGCGAGCTGATTAAGAAAACCGGCATTGCCATTGTGCAGGTTCCGGCCGGGGTAACGTGGAATGCCGGGGAGACCGCTCACCTGGTGGTGGGGATCGCCGCCAAAACGGATGAACATATCGAGGTGTTGCGCCGCCTGACGCGCGTGCTCGGAAACGCCGAGCAGGTTCGGCATTTGATCCAGACCCGCAACCCCGCCGACATTATCGAGGCCCTGACCGGTGAACGACCTGCCCCGGCGGCGCCCGCCCTGCCAGATTTCCCCGCTTTTTTTGAAGCCATTATCCATAACAAAACCGGCTTGCATGCCCGCCCGGCAACCAACTTTGTTGACCTGGCCAGGGGCTTCCAGGCTGCGGTGCGCGTGCGCCACGGCGAACAGGTTGCCGATGGCAAGAGCCTGATCTCGTTGCTGCAATTAGGTGTCGAAGGCGGCGCCAGTATTCGGGTTTCGGCTGAAGGGCCAGATGCCCCGGCGGCCTTGGAAGCGTTGAAGGCGGGAATCGCTGCGGGCCTGGGTGACGAACCGGAAGAGGCTGCCCCTGCCTCGAGCGTGGTCGCTGGTCTCGACTGGACGCCCCGCAGCGTGTCTGCCGTCATTGAGGGTGTTTCTGCGGCGGGTGGGTTGGCGGTCGGCGCTATTCGTCAGCATGCCTCGCAGGAGATTGTTGTCGAAGACGTGCCTGCTGACCCAATGCAAGAAGGGGAAAAGTTCCAGTCTGCGCTTAACGATGCCACCCGCGAGCTGGAAAAACTGTATGAAGAAGTCAAAATTCGCTTTGGCTCGGGCAAAGCCTCCATTTTTCGCGCCCATGCCGAATTCCTGAACGACTCTAGCCTGATTCAACAAACCGTCTCGCTCATTTTTAGTCGCCACAGCGCTGCCTGGGCCTGGCAAGAAGTGATTCGCGAGCGTGTCAGCCAGATCCAAAAGCTGGACGACCCGGTGCTGGCCGGGCGTGCGGTGGATTTGAGCGACGTGGGCCAGCGCGTGCTGCGCCACCTCACCGGCAATGCCGATCGGGTGATCGATACGCACACCCACCCGGTGGTGCTGGTGGCCGACGACCTGAAACCGTCTGATACGGCGGCCCTCGACCCCGATACTATTCTCGGGTTTTGTACGGCCGTCGGCGGGCCTACCTCGCACACCGCTATTATTGCCCGGTCCATGGGCATTCCGGCGGTGGTGGCGGCGGGCCAGCCTGTGCTTGAGATCCTGAACGGCACCCCCTGCATCCTGGATGGGTTCAATGGCAAGCTGTATCTCAACCCGTCTGAAGCCGACCTGCTCGAAGCGGCCGAGGTGCAGCGCGATTTGAAAGCCCGCGAAGAAGAAGCCCGCTCGAGCCGTTTCCAACCGGCGTTGACCCCTGACGGGCACAAGGTTGAGATTGCGGCCAATATCAATCGCGCCGCAGCCGTTGCGGGGGCCTTGGATGCCGGGGCTGAAGGCGTAGGCCTGATGCGTACCGAATTCCTGTTCCTGGAACGCGATTCGATCCCTTCGGAAGAAGAACAATTTGAAGCGTACAAGGCCATGGTGCAAGCCCTGGGCGGACGTTCGCTGATTATTCGCACCCTCGACATTGGCGGTGACAAAGAAGTGCCGTACCTTAACCTGCCCAAGGAAGATAACTCATTCCTCGGGATTCGCGGCATTCGCCTGTGCCTGGCCCGCCCCGACCTGTTTGTGCCGCAACTGCGGGCGATCTACCGCGCTGCGGTCTACGGCCCGCTAAAAATCATGTTCCCGATGATTTCTACGCTCGAAGATTTTGAACTGGCGCGCGAAATGTGCGAGGCGGTTCGCAAAGACTTGAATGCCCCCCAGGTGGAACTGGGCATCATGATCGAGGTGCCTTCGGCGGCCATCCTGGCTGACCAGTTTGCGCGGGTGGTGGACTTTTTCTCGATTGGGACCAACGACCTGACGCAGTACACGCTGGCGATGGACCGTGTCCACCCGCAGCTGGCGAAACAGGCCGATGGCCTGCACCCGGCTGTCTTGCGGATGGTGGCGCAAACGGTTCAGGCGGCGGAAAAAGAAAATAAATGGGTAGGCGTGTGCGGTGGGATTGCTTCTGATCCCAAGGGGGCGATCCTGCTGACCGGGTTGGGCGTCTCTGAATTAAGCGTCAGTGTCCCCAACATCCCCTCCATTAAGGCCCAGTTGCGAAAAATGAGCTTCGCCGAGATGCGCGCGATGGCCCAAAAGGCAATTGCCTGCCGCAACGCGGCCGAGGTGCGCGCGCTATGAAAATTGTGACCGTGACCCTGAACCCGGCCATCGACCAGACCATCCAGGTGAACGATTTTGCGCCCGATGCGGTCAACCGCGCCGTGGGGATGCAGATGGATCCTGGCGGCAAGGGAGTCAACGTGGCCTCCTTCCTGGCCGATTATGGGCTGGGTGTGGCAGTAACCGGCTTTTTAGGGGCTGAGAACCCGGCCCTGTTTGAGAAGTTGTTCATTGAAAAAGAGATTACCGACCGCTTCATCCGTGTTCCGGGGATGACGCGCACCAACATCAAAATTATGGATTCGGCCCGGCAGGAAACCACCGATATCAATATGGCGGGTGAAACCCCGGCCCCCGAGTCGCTGGCAAAACTCAATGGGGTCCTGGCAGAGTTGGCTGAAACCTGCGACTGGTTTGTGCTCTCGGGCAACCTGCCTCCGGGCGTCCCGGCCGATGTGTATGCGCGCATGATCGCCATGCTCAAGGCGCGTGGCAAGCATGTGGTGCTCGATACCAGTCGCGATGCGCTGGCTGAAGGTCTTAAAGCGGCCCCGAGCATTGCCAAACCTAATATTGACGAGTTGCGCCAGTTGACCGGCCTGGCCCTGGCGAATTTGAAGGCGGTTAACACGGCTGCCCGGTCTTTATTGACCGGGGGGATTGACCTGGTGGTGGTTTCTATGGGCAAAGATGGCGCCCTGTTTGTGGAAGCGGGTCAGTCGTTTGTGGCCGTGCCCCCGGCTGTGACGGTTAAGACCACCGTTGGCGCAGGTGATGCGATGGTGGCTGGCCTGGTGGCCGGGAAAAGCCAGGGCCTGGGCCTGGTCGATTGCGCCCGCCTGGCAACCGCTTTCTCGCTGGGTGCAATTACTCATATCGGTGCGCACCTGCCCGGCGTAGAGACATTGAACAGTTACATGCAGCAAGTCGAAATTCGGCATCAGATTGGTGATTAACGAGCCTCGGGCTCGCGTATCAAGCCCTAATTATTTCAAGAAGGAGTAAGAGATGGCAAAGATCGTTGCAGTAACTTCATGTCCAACCGGAATTGCCCATACCTTTATGGCCGCTGAAGGGGTTCAGCGCGGCGCCGAGGCTTTGGGACATTCAGCCAAAGTGGAGACGCAGGGCTCCGTGGGGGCTGAAAACCAGCTAACCGCCGAAGAAATCAAGGCTGCTGATGTAGTCGTGATTGCTGCGGATACCAAAGTGGACCTGTCCCGTTTTGCCGGGAAGCGCGTCTACCAGACCTCGACCAATGCTGCCATTACCGACGGCAAATCTGTCGTGGAGAAGGCCCTCAAAGAAGCGACCGTACTCAGTGGCGACAAGAAAGATTTTGTGGCCTCGGTGGAAGAAGCCAAAGCCAAGCGCGCTTCGGAGCGCACCGGCTTCTACAAGCACCTGATGACCGGTGTTTCGTACATGATCCCGTTTGTGGTGGCGGGCGGTTTGCTCATTGCCGTTGGCTTTGCTGCGCGTGGTATTTATGCCTATGATGCTGCGCTGGATATGGCCGGGAAAGCCATCGAACCGACCGCCTGGACAACCTTCTGGGCCAACGTCTTTGCGATTGGCGCCAAGGGTGGCTTTGGCCTGATGGTGCCGATCCTGGCCGGTTTCATCGCTTACTCCATCGCCGACCGCCCTGGCCTGGCTCCCGGTATGATCGGTGGTATCGTCGCCGGGCTGACAGGTTCGGGCTTTTTGGGTGGTATGGTGGCCGGTTTCATTGCCGGTTATTTCACCCAGTGGCTGAATGGCGCCATCAAACTCCCGCGCAACCTGCAAGGTATTAAACCTGTCTTGCTCCTGCCGTTGATCAGTTCGCTTGTGACGGGTTTGTTGATGTTCTATGTCATTGGCACCCCGGTGAAGGCCCTGCTCGATGCGCTGACCGCCTGGTTGAGCGCGATGCAGAGCAGCAGCGCGATTGTGCTTGGCCTGATTTTGGGCGCAATGATGGCCTTCGATATGGGCGGCCCGGTGAACAAAGCCGCTTACGCCTTCTCGGTTGGCCTGCTCTCCTCAAATGTGACCGCCCCGATGGCGGCTGTCATGGCTGCCGGGATGACCCCTCCGCTGGGCCTGGCGCTGGCTGCTATCATCTTCAAAAATCGCTTCACTGCCGATGAACAAGAATCTGCCAGCGCGACGGCTGTGCTGGGTATTTCATTCATCACCGAAGGCGCGATCCCGTTTGCGGCCCGCGACCCGTTGGCTGTGATCCCCTCCATCATGGTTGGCTCGGCTGTGGCCGGGGCCATCTCGCTGGTCTCTGGCTGCCAGCTGCATGTTCCGCACGGCGGCATCTTCGTCCTGCCGATCCCGAATGCGGTCGATAACCTGGGCATGTACGTGGTGGCGATCCTGGTCGGCACGCTCGTGACCACGGGCATGCTCTACCTGCTCAAAAAGCCAGTGACCGAATAAATTTCAAGTTATCTCCCCAAAGGGTGGGGAAAGTAAAGACCTCCTGGCGATGGGCCGGGAGGTCTTTTGATTGGGGGCGGATGTCTCTTTTATGCCGGGGTGGCGCGGGGAGTGTGTTTGCTGAGGAGGCTGAACCCTTTTTCAGCCAGCAGCACCAGGGCGGCGATTCCGCTCAGTTTGGCGAGGGTGACCAGCACCTGGAGCAGCCCCACGCCGATGGATGCGCCTTCTTCGTGGTCGCCTTCGGGCCGGGTGGGCATTTCCCCGTCGGCGCTCATGGTCGGGCGTTGGTGGCCTTCTTCCTCGGAGCCGGAAGCGAGCGAGGTGTTATTGACGATCAGGGAGAAGCCCGCAGCAACGATGGCCGCAACCAGCAGGATGATGACGATTTTAAGGATGGTTTTCATGATGTTTTCCTTGAGATGTTTTAGACAGGGGCGACTTGCCAGGGTCGGGTGGGGGCTGGGGCCGCCCCTGTGGACGAGGGTTATTTGCCCTTTTCAACCCGCACCGGCTGGATGCTCAGGGATGGCTGGGGGGCGGGGCGCTGGAACAGGCCAAGCACCGGGTTGGTGACGTAGCGTTTGACATTGGTGACGATCCACTTCCAGTGCAGGGCAAAGTGAATTCCGAGCAAGATCAGCGAGGCGTCGGAGGAGAATTTGTGGATCATCTTCCAGCCGCCAGCAACGCTATCGAGCTGGATGCCGAGGGCGGCCAGAACATCTTTCGAAATCATCAAACCGCTGAACAGGGCGCCGGTCATGGCGATGAAGAAGAGCAGGTCAATCACAAAGTTCAGGCGTGACTGGTGGAAGAGTTTCTTGAAGAACTCAACCGAGACTTTGACGATCCATTCCCAGTGGAAGAGCAGGTGGGTGATAATGGCTGCGCCAAAGGCGACCGAGAGCCATTCGTGAATGGTGTTGCCGGTCAGGTGCGGGTTGGCGGCCACAAGGAAGGCGGTGAAGATGCTGAAGTCGAGAATGAGGTTGGTTTTGGTGGACATGGTGTACTCCTTGAATGAATGTTGTAATTTCAACTTACAGGCATCATTCTACGAGCGGAGGCTGTGAGCAAGCCAAGAAAACACTGTGAAAAGGCTGTGAATCGATTTAAAAGTTCAGCGCCGGTGCGTTGCGGCAACCGGCGCTGAGAGCGGTTTTAGCCTGCCTGCAGCCCAGGGTTTTGGAGCTTTTTGAGCGCCAGGGTAATGGCCCAGTGCAAGCCGAAGAAGACCGTGGAGAGGAAGGTGCCCCAGTACATGACCTGCACCCACAGGATGGATGAGTCGGTTCCGGCGTACAGGCTGTGAAACAGGGCTCCCAGGTACGAGGCGATGCTCAGGGAATGAATGGCGCGAAAGGTTTGCATGCTGATGCGGCTGCGCAGGTAGAAGGTGACGGTGACCAGGATGGCCAGGTAAAAGCCGATAATGCCGATGCCCACCCAAAAGGGCCGATAGGCCGAGGCAAACGGAACCAACACTTCGAACAGCGAAAGCGGCTCCACTTTTTCCCATAGCAGGACGATGGCATGCAGGCCAACAAAGCCGAGGCTAAGCAGGGACAGGTGTTCGTGGAAATCGTAGGTAAAGGTGCGTTCCAGGAACGAGTCGAATATTTTGCTGCTGATGGCAAAGCCCCACAGGGTGGAGAGCCAGAAGAGCAGGTAGCCCATGAGCCCGGAGGCGCGCGAGACGTACCACCAGATGTGGACGCTGTCGAGCGAGAACAGGTCTGTAATGGCTTGCCAAAAGCTGGGCGCGGCGGCGCTTTGCGCGGCCAGCAAACCACCGGCCATGAGCAGGATGCCGCTGCCAAGCAGGGCCAGGACGAGCAGGATTTTTATCAACGAACCTCGCGATGGGTTCAGTTGGGAATTGGCAGACATTGAATTTCTCCTTTTTCGGGAACCCAGACCTGGTTTTCGGTATCGATTGCCAGGTAATGGATGCTTGGGTTCTGGGCAATGAGCATGCTGGCAGCGGTTGGGCCGCCAATAAGAATGGCTTTGGCAAAAGCCTCGGCGGTGGCGGTGTGCGGGGCAAACACGGTGACGCTTACCCAGGGGGTTTCGGCTGGTTGGCCGTTGCGCGGGTCGATCAGGTGGTGGCGGTTGAGACCGCCTTGTTGCCAGGTGCGTTTGGCAATGGAGGAAGTGGCAATTGCGCCGGGTTCAACGAGCAGGGTCATCAGGTCGAGGTCGGGGTTGCGTGGGTCTTCGAGCGCCACTTCCCAGTGGGGTTGATTGGCGGGTAAGCCGACCAGGAACAGGTCGCCTCCGGCATTGACGGCGCAGGCCAGCGATGATTTCTCGAGGCGGCGGGCAGCCTGTTCGGCAATCCAGCCTTTGGCGATTCCCCCCAGGTCGATCCGCATCCCGTAGGGGAGGCGGACCGAGCCGGTGATGGGGTGGAGTTCGATGGCGCTAAAGGGTGGGTGCGCTGGCCGGGAATAGGCTGCGGGCTGTGGGTCAGGACCCTGGGCGCGTAGCTTTTCGAGACTGCGGGTATACCCGGCCTGTTCAAGGTCCGGCAGAATGGAAGGGTCAAACAATCCTTCGGTTTGCAGGTGGCAGTGCAGGGCGGCTTGCAGCAGGCTAAACAGTTCGGGCGAGGCAGCAAACCAGCTTCCGGCCGAGCGATTGAGACGGGCGAGTTCGCTATCGCTTGAAAAGCGTGTAAACCGTCGCTCACAGGTTTCGATGTATTCACGCACTTCGGCGAAGGCCTGGCTGGCCGTTGGGCTTTCACAGGCCAGCAGGATGGTGGTGTTCATGGCGCGAAAAGAGTCATATTGCATTATGAACCTCCCGTGCGCATGGGCGGCGCAGATGCGGTGGATGGCTGGGTGTTGAGCGTGAAGGTTTGTACCGCGCCGACTTGCGGGTTGGCGTCGCCCACCAGTTGGTCGATCTGGGGGATGGCGGGCAATTCGACGGTGATGACGGTGTTGCCGGAGGTGTTTTCTGGCTCCGAGGCTTCAGACAGGTTGGCTATGGTGGCCCAGCCGCCCAGGAATCCGCCAATGCTGACCAGGGAAAGCCATACGCGTAGCAGTTTCTTAACCGTGTTCATTAGTGATGACCTCCGGGCCGGGCGGGAAAGGCATTGGTTTGCTGGTTGATGGTGACCGTTCCGTCGCTGGCAATGGTGATGAGGCCTTGTTGTTGTAATTGCGCCAGGATAGATTGGTATTGCTGGATTTGCAGGTTGGCCTGTTCCAATTGCTGGTTGGCGGTTGTCAGGCGCTCGGCGGCAGCGTTAATCTGATCGGTATACTGTGCTTCGCGGGTTTGGTATTGCACCAGCATTTGCTGGAATTCGGCGGTGTTATCGGCAGTCACAACCGTGGCGGCCGAAGCGTTTTGAGTGAAAAGGGCGTCGCTGCCGACGATGAGCATCCCGGCCCCGAGCAGGGCAGTCATTAATAGGGCGGCGAGCAGTGCAGGTAGGGTCTTTTTCATGGGTCTCCTTATTTTTAAATTGGCGTTGTCTTTGTCGATTGACAGATGCCATTCTAGAATCGGATGCTGTGAAAAAGCCAAGAAAAAACCGTGAAAACGATGAGATTCAGCCTTTCACAGGCTTTTCACAGCAAAAACGCATATACTAGGGTCAATCTGAAGTTCGTTTAACCCCAAAACAGCGAGTTATCCGCCTATGTCCACCGTCCTCGTCGTCGATGACGACCAAAAACTGCTAAAAATGCTCCAGCGCACGCTGGTCTACGAAAATCTCAATGTGCTGACCGCTTCAAACGGCGAGGAAGCATTGCCAATCATCGACAGCCAGGCCCCCGACTTGATTATTGTGGATTGGATGATGCCCAAAATGGATGGGGTTACCCTCGTCCGGCACTTGCGCGCTGACCGCAATAAGACTATGGTGCTGATGCTCACCGCCCGTGACGCTATCGAAAACCGTGTCGATGGCCTGCAAAGCGGCGCGGATGATTACCTGGTAAAACCTTTTGCCCCGGCAGAACTGGTGGCGCGGGTGCATGCCCTGCTGCGGCGGATTGAGCCCAAGCCGGAAAGCCAGGCCGTTTCGTATGCCGATATCACTCTCGACCCTTCTACCCGTGAAGCGCGGCGCGGCGACCTGAACCTTTCATTAACCGTCACCGAGTTCAATTTGCTGCACCTGCTGCTACGCCATCCGCGCCAGGTCCTGGAGCGAGCCCAGATCCTGACCGAAGTCTGGGGCTATGACTTTGGCGGCGACGACAATGTGCTTGAAATCTACATCGGCTACCTGCGCAAAAAGCTAGAAATCGGCGGCCGTTCCCGTTTGATCCACACCGTGCGCGGTGTGGGTTATGCGTTGCGCGAGGAATAATGTCCATTCGTTTACGTTTTACCCTCCTCTATAACGGCATCCTGGCGCTGACCCTGGCGGTGTTTGGCATTGCCCTGTACTCCATTCAGGCCGGGGTGACTTATGATGCGCTCAAAACAGATTTAACGCGCAGCAGCGAGGGCCTGAGCGAAAACATCTTGCGCACCTCGTCTGACCCTGGCACAGATGCGCAGCCTGACTTTGACCCGCCGCATCCCAAACCCTTTGAGAAGTTTTCTGGCGAACAGGTTTTCAAAGAATTGCCCGAGCGTGAAGTCGTGCGCGTCCTGGATGCCAGCGGCAACCTGGTTGCCAGTCCGTTTGGGCGCAGTGAAGATGCCCTGCCGCTCAGCGCGGAAGGGTTGCAGGCTGCCCAAAACCAACAAAGCTGGTGGGAAACGGGTACGCTTAAAGACCAGACCATGCTGATCTATACCCGGCCGCTGGTGCAGGATGGAAAAGTGGTTTACATCCTGCAAGTGGCCCGGCCCCTGACCGAACGTGACCGCTCATTGAAATCGCTGGGCTCCATTTTGGTGGTTGCCAGCCTGTTGACGATTGTGATTGCGTTTGGAATTGGGTGGGTTTTCTCGGGGCTTACCCTGCAGCCGATCCAGCGCCTGACCCAAACGGCACGGACCATCGGTGAAGAGCGCGATTTCACCCGCCGGGTAGCCTACAACGGCCCGCAGGATGAAGTTGGGCAACTGGCAACCACCTTCAATTCGATGTTGGCGCGTTTGCAGGATGCCTACCAACAGGTGGCGCATTCGCTGGAGATGCAGCGCAACTTTGTGGCCGATGTCTCGCATGAGTTGCGCACCCCGCTGACCACGTTGCGCGGCAACCTGGGTCTGATGCGCCGCGAACCGCCCATCCCGGCTGAAGAACATGCCGATATCCTGGCCGATATGACCGATGAGAGTGACCGCCTGATTCGCCTGGTGAATGAATTATTGGTGCTGGCCCGCGCAGATGCCGGGCGCAGCCTGGCCCGCGAAACGGTCAATATCCAGCCGGTGTTGGAAGAAACCTGCCGCCAGGCGCGCCAGCTTGATGCGCAGCGCAACATCACTCTGGAGGCGCAGCCGCTCTCCATCGTTGGGGACCGTGACGCCCTGAAGCAGGTATTGTTGATTACGCTTGATAATGCCCTCAAACATTCCACCGGCCCGGTAGCGGTCAGCGCCCGGTTGCATGGCAGCCAGGTGGAGATCCGCATTCAAGACGCCGGGGAGGGGATTCCGCCCGAAAAGCTGGAGCATGTCTTCGACCGGTTTTACCGGGGGGAAGAAGCGTCCACGATCCCAGGTTTTGGGCTTGGGCTTCCGATTGCCAAATCGCTGGTGGAAGGCCAGGGCGGGGTCATTAAAATGGAAAGCGAGCCGGGCAAGGGCAGTGTTGTGTCAATGCTTTTCCCGGTTGCCCCCTGAGTTTGCATTCCCCAATAGCAAAAGCCCCTCCGGCTATTACGGAGGGGCTTTTGCTATTTCTGGCGAAATTATCGGCTGGCTAATTTGAACTGGGCAACCACTTTTTGTAGGGATTTCGCCATCGCCATCATGGCGGTTGCCGATGCCGAAACACCGGCCACCTGGGCCGAGACTTGCTCGGTGGCGGCCGAAACTTCCTCCACCGAGGCGCTGTTTTGTTCACTCACGCTGGCGATGTTCTCGATGGCCTGGGTCAGCTCGGAGGAATTGGCGGCCATTTTCTCGGTGGCGGCGGTGTTCTCTTCGATGACAGCCGAGACGGAATCGACGGCTTCGA
>CAZLSP010000053.1:0-27003 GCA_964562145.1 uncultured Anaerolinea sp.
TTTCATGACCCTATCTTACCCGTAACCCTACATCTTTATCAAGTTAGAGTACTAGGGGGATTAAACTGGCAAGAGCTTACACTCAATGTTTGCTGCCACGAGGTTTTTATCATGCAAAATCAAGCTTTCTCAGACTCCACAATCCATACGTATGAACCAAGCGCTTTGGGCTTGGTGCCAGGAGATCGCAGCCTGTATTATGTGGCCAAGCGAGTTCTCGATATTACCCTCGCTCTTCTCCTGCTTATTCTCGCTTCCCCAATTATGCTTGTTGTTGCGGTATTGATCTTTATCTACTCGCCCGGTCCGATCTTTTTCATTCAGGAGCGGGTTGGGGCCAAGCGTGTAAAGCAGGGCAAGCACACCTATTGGAAGCAGGAAAACTTCCGCTGCTTCAAATTCCGCACCATGAAAATTAATGCGGATACTGCCCTGCATCGCGCCTATGTTCAGGCGCTGATCGAAAACGACCAGCAAAAGCTCGCCACCATGCAATCGGATACCCAGGCCCGCAAATTGGTCCAGGACCCGCGCGTGATCAAGCCTGGGGTGTGGATGCGCAAACTCAGCCTCGATGAACTGCCCCAGCTTTGGAATGTGGTCATCGGCGATATGAGCCTGGTCGGGCCCCGGCCTCCGATCCCTTACGAAGTGGAAAAATATCGCCCCTGGCACCTTAAGCGGCTTGAAGCCCAGCCCGGACTGACCGGCCTGCAGCAGGTGACCAAACGCGTTGGGGATTTCGACGAACTGGTGCTCATCGATATCGATTACATTCAGAAACAATCTTTGTGGAACGATATCAAAATTATCCTTCGTACCCCGTTGGCGGTCTTCTCAAGACGGGGAGCCTATTAATTCAAACAAAGCAGCTTCACAATTCATGATTTAGGAGGGTTTACAAAATGGATCCAATCAGAGTAGGCATCATTGGGTATGGGTACTGGGGGCCCAACCTGACCCGCAACTTTTACGAATTACCCAATGCTGACCTGGTTGCCATCGCTGACTTGAAAGAAGAGCGCCTTAAGCAAGCCAGTTCCAAATATCCGCAAGTCACTATTGTTCGCGATTATCATGAACTTTTTACCATGGGGTTAGATGCGGTAGTGATTTCTACACCCCCGGCCACGCACCACAAAGTAGCCAAGGAATGTCTTGAAAACGGTCTGAGCGTCCTGGTTGAGAAGCCCATCACGCTGAAGAGTAAGGATGCTGAAGAGCTGATTGCCCTGGCCGAAGCCAAGGGCCTGACCCTGATGGTGGGACACACCTTCAAATACAATTCCGCTGTTCTGGCGCTCAAAAAGTACATTGATAACGGTGAGCTGGGGGATATTTACTACCTCGATACCGCTCGCTTAAACCTGGGCCTTTTCCAGCGCGATTCAAATGTCTTGTGGGACCTCGCCCCGCACGATATCTCCATCTTGCTTTACCTGATGGGTGAATTGCCGGTTTCGGTCAGCGCCCAGGGCAACCCGTGTGTTTTTGATGACATTTACGATGTCGTTTACCTGAACCTGGTCTTCCCGAACCGCGTCCCGGCGCATGTGCATGTCAGCTGGCTTGACCCGTGCAAAGTGCGGCGCGTCACCGTGGTAGGCAGCAAAAAGATGGCGGTCTACAACGATGTCGAAACTGAACAGAAGATCAAAATCTACGACAAGGGCGTCGATGCACCCGCTTATACCAATGGTTTTGGGGAATTCCAGTGCAACTATCGCTCCGGCGATATCACCATCCCTAACCTGCGCATGATCGAGCCGCTGCGCCATGAATGCCAGCACTTCCTTGAATGCATTGCCACCAAGCAAAAGCCCAACAGCGATGGCGATGACGGCCTGCGCGTGGTGAAGATCCTCGAAGCTGCCCAGCGTTCGATGCAGAACGGAGCCAGCCAGGAGGTAATCGAATGGTAAATGCTGAGTTTGCCCGCATTGCCCCGGACGTGAAATTGGGCCGGGATGTCAAAATCTATGCTTTTGTCAACCTGTACGGTTGTGAAATTGGGGATGAGAGCAAGGTTGGCACCTTTGTGGAAATCCAAAAAGGGGCCAGGATTGGCAGCCGGGTCAAAGTCTCAAGCCATACATTCATCTGTGAGGGTGTGACCATCGAAGACGAGGTTTTCATTGGTCATGGCGTCATGTTCATCAACGACAAGTATCCGCGCTCGACCACTGCGCAAGGTTCGTTGCAGACCGAAGCCGATTGGGAATGCACGCCCACCCTTATCAAACGCGGCGCGTCAATCGGTAGCAACGCTACCATCCTGTGCGGCGTCACGGTCGGCGAGGGCGCCATTGTTGGCGCTGGCAGCGTGGTGACCAAAGATGTCGCTCCCTGGACTGTCGTAGCCGGTTCCCCGGCGCGTGTATTGCGCAAAGCCGAACAGCCCGTTCCCTAATTGACACCTGGAGGAAAAAATGAACGTTCCGTTTGTAGATTTGAAGCAGCAATATGCCCCGCTAAAGCAGCAGATTTTGAGCGGGATGGAAAAAGTTTTGGATGGTATGCAATTGTTCCTGGGCGAGAATGTCCAGGGGATTGAAAAAGAATTTGCCGCCTTTTCGGGCGCTGAATTTGGCATTGGCGTCAGCGACGGGACTACCGCTATTCACCTGTTGCTGCGGGCCATGGGCATCGGCGCGGGCCACGAAGTCATCACCCCCTCGCACACCTTTATTGCTACGGTGGAAGCCATTTCGCAGGCGGGCGCGACCCCGGTTTTTGTCGATGTTGACCCCGAAACCTGCCTGATGGATGTCTCGAAGGTTGCGGCCCTCATCACTCCTAATACCCGCGCCATTTTGCCCGTGCACCTTTATGGCCAGATGGTTGATATGGATCCGTTGATGGACATTGCCAAGGCCCACGGCCTGCGCGTGATTGAAGACTCCTGCCAGGCCCACGGCGCGGAATATCGCGGCCGCAAGGCTGGTTCGATCGGTGACGGCGGTGCTTTCTCCTTCTACTTCTCCAAAAACCTGGGCGCGTATGGTGAAGGCGGTTTCATCACCACCAACGATGCCGAAATCGCCCGCAAGGTGCGCATGCTGCGCGACCACGGCTCTTCGGTGCGCTATTATCACGAGATGATTGGTTTCAACGCCCGCCTCGATGAACTGCAAGCGGTTGTGCTGCGCGCCAAGCTGCCGCACCTCGCCGACTGGAATGACAAGCGCCGCGCCCATGCTGCCCGCTATAACGAACTGCTGGCTGGCCTGGTGGAAGTGCCGGTGGAACGCGGCTATAACCGCCATGTTTATCACCTGTACGTCATTCGCACTCCCCACCGCGACCAATTGCAGGCGTTCCTCAAGGAACGCGGCATCTTTACCGGCGTTCACTACCCGGTGCCCATCCATCTCCAGCACGCGGTTCAGGCCCTGGGCTACACCGCGGGCAGCCTGCCTGTGACCGAAAAAGTGGCTTCTGATATCCTTTCGCTGCCGATGTTTGCTGAACTGACCGACGAGCAGATTGACTACGTGGTTGAGAACATCAAGCAGTTCATCACCGAGAAAGAACCCCAGCTCGCCTGAAAATTGGCCTGTTAGGAAAGGTGCCGTCAGAGTGGAAATCACGTCTTACTTGCGCATTCTTTATCGCCGGAAATGGATTATCGTTTTCGTTACCCTGGTGACCTTTGTTGTGGCCGCCATCGGGCGCTCACAGCTCCCGGACAAATACGATGCCAGCGCGGTTGTGCGCGTCATCCCGTACTCCAATGCCAACCCGTCTTTCACCCAGCTGGCGTATGCCGATCGCATCATGAAAACATATGTTGAGATCGGTTCCAGCTCGCTGGTGATGGACAGCCTGCGCTCGGAGTTGGACCTGGCCGACAACCAGCCGCTTTCGGTAGAAATTAAGATCATCAACGATACCGAATTGCTGCGCATAACAGTCACCGACTATGACCCGGAACTGGCAACCACGGTTGCCAACGCTCTGGCGGCACTCTTAATCAATGACAATTCCATCCGCGATGTGCGCCTTTCGTTGATGGAACCGGCCGAAACCCCTGCGCCCCCTTCCACTTTCAGCATCTTGCTGGTTTATATTGTGGGAGCCATGGGCGGCCTGGTGGGGGGAGTGGGCCTGGCCTTCCTGCTCGAGAATATCGACACCCGCTTCCACGAGGAAAAGCAGGTGGAGGCTGTTTCCAGCCTGCCGGTCCTGGGACGCATCCCCCCGGTGCCGTTCTGGCAACCCCGGAGGAAAAAACTGATCGCGGCGGAGTATCCGTACAATCATGCTTTCCAGCGCCTGACGGCCAACCTGCTCACCCAAGCGCGTGACAATCCTTTTCGCATTTTGATGATCACCAGCCCCGAGCCGCGCGAAGGGAAGTCGACCCTGGCCGCCAACCTGGCTTACAACCTGGCGCAATCGGGCAAACGGGTCTTGCTAGTGGATGCAGATTTGCGCCGCCCAACTTTGCACGAGTATTTTGGTGTGCCCAATGCGGCCGGGCTTGGCGAGGTTCTGCTGGGCGCCAAAACGCTCGATGAAGTGGCGCATTCGGTCTATTTCCCGACCCTCTCGCTCGTGACGGGTGGCGAACTGCCCGATCAGTTAGAGGAACTCTTGCTCAACGATGAGCTTATGAGTGCCCTGCGCGAGCAGATGGTTCGCCGCTATGATTTTGTCATCGCCGATTCACCTGCTTTCTTGGGTGTGGCTGATAGCCTGGTGCTTTCAGCCTGGGCCGATGCCCTGTTAATGGTGGTCCGCCTGGGCCGTACTCGCTCGGCCCCATTAAAGGCGACTTTTGAACAACTGGACTATGTGCGTGCCAAGACCATCGGTTTGCTGATCAATTCATCGGATAACCCCTTTACGGCTACTTACTACCATAAGTCGGATAAGCGTGAGTTGATCCTGGGGTTGTTGAGCCAGAAACCAGCCCCGGTCGATGCGGTTGAACCGGCGGTCACGCAACCCGTGGCGCATTCATCGCACAAGCGCCGCAAAAAGTCCAATGTACCGGTTGAACCAATTCAAGAAGAGATTCACACTTCGGAGGCTGCATGACCCAAACTGGTGGACGCCCCCTCAACGTGCTGCTCTTGCTGGAGAACCACGTTTACCCATTAGATGTACGCGTCAAGCCGCATGCTGAGGCCCTGGTGGCCCAGGGTTACAAGGTGACCGTAATCAGCCCGGGACGCAAAGATTATCCTTCCAGCGAAGTGCTTAACGGCGTGCGCGTATACCGTTACCCGGCTATTTTTGCCGAAAAATCCAAGCTCGCCTACATTTTGGAATATTCGATTGCCATTTTCTTTCTCACTCTCCTGACCCTGTGGGTTTGGATGCGCCACGGGCTGGATATTTTGCTCTATTACAACCCGCCCGACATTATGTGGATTGTAGGCCTGCTGCCGAAGCTGTTTGGCAAGACCCTCATCTTTGATATTCGTGACCTTTCACCCGAGCTGTTCGCTTCCAAGTTTGCCCGCGCCGGTTCGTTGCCGCAAAAAGTGCTGACCTGGATGGAACGCGTCTCCTGCCGGATTGCAGACCGGGTGGTGGTGACCAACGAAACCAGCCGCAAGCTCATTTATGAGCGCAACGGGTTGGACCCGCAGCGGGTGGCTGTGATTCGCCAGGGACCCGATGTTGAAGCGATTTACCCGGTTGAACCTGACCCGGAAGTACGCTCACGCGGTGAGGTTGTCATCGGTTATCTCGGCAATATGTCGCCGGAACGTGGAATTGGCAACCTGTTATATGCCCTTCAGCACCTACAGTATGACCTGGGCTATACCAATTGGTCGGCCGTGCTGATTGGACGGCCCACTACGGCGCTGGACTTGAACAAACTGGCTGCCGAACTGGGGATTGCTGAACGCGTGTGGGTGACCGGGTTCCAGTCGCAGGAAAGATGGGTTGCCATGCTTTCGGGCACCGATATTTGTGTCGATCCGGGTGCATCAAATCCGGGGAACGATGTCAGCACCACCAACAAGATTATGGATTACATGGCTCTTGCCAAGCCAGTGGTGGCCTTCAACCTGGCAGAGCGTTACGGTACGGCAGGTGAAACAGCCCTGTACGCGCAAGATAAAGACAACCTGGACCTGGCGCGTCAGATAGCAACCCTGATCGATGATCCCGAGAAACGGGTTCGCATGGGGGCTGCCGGTTACGAAAAAGTGCAGCGCCAGTTGGCCTGGCAGCACCAGCGCCGCCTGTTGCTGGCCCTGTTTGCGGAAGTCAGCCGCGAAATGATGCCGGTTAAGCAGAAACAAACTTCGCAGTCATGAACGGTGTCTTTGCTCCACTCTCCACCCTGCGCAACCTGGTTCCAGAACGGGTGCTGAGTGTGCTCCTGGCGGTTGGCGTTAGCCTGGGTTTGGGACTTTCAACCCTGGTTTCGCCCTGGGCCGGTCTGGTCCTGGCGATGGGGATTCTGATGGCGGTCCTGGTCTTGACCCGCCCCATCTTGCTGGGATACCTGGTCATCTTTGGCATCACAATCACCTCCGGGATGGCACGCGGGAGGATCATCCCCTTCCTGATCCCGAATGAAGCAATCCTGGTCTTTTGTGTGGGCATGTCTTTGCCATTTATCCTGGCCCGTAAGTTCCGAGTGATTCGGCCGCCCGCACCTTTGTTTATCGGGATCTTCACCCTGGTGGGCGGCACGATGATTTTGCCCCTGGTGGCTTACAACCTGCGCGGGATCTCACTCTCGACCAGCGAAGTCATCAAGCTGCTGGCTTCATCACAGTACATTTTGCTTGCGGTCGTGTTCATGTACCTGCCCGCCAATGACAAGGAGCGCTTTAGCCTGCTGCGCTGGATGCTGATTTGCGCAGGCATAGTCGCCCTGGTGGGGCTGGCGCAGGCAGCGCGGGTGGGGGCGGTGATTTCCTTCCTGCAAGCCTGGTATCCATCCAATCATGCCGAGGCTTCAGATAATGTGCAGCGGGTCACCTCGTTGCTGGGGGTTTGGAACGGGTTGGGCACTTTCCTGATGTTTAACATGCTCATCCTGCGCACCTTTCAAAAGATGTTTCGCACACGCGCCGACCAGGTGCTGGCCCTGGTAATCTTTATGCTGTGCATGATCTGCCTGCTGGCCTCCGGATCGTATGCCGGGCTGGCCGGGCTGGTGATTGGGTTTGTCATCATCGGTTACCTCGATGGCGGCGGGCTGCGCGAACTAAAGATTATTGCCCTAGGGATGCTGGTGGGCATTGTCCCGCTCTGGAATGTGATTATGTACCGGTACACCTTCCAGTTTGGCGGGGGTGGGGCGGTTCCGCATACCTTTTCTTTTCGGGTGTATGTCTGGCAAGAGATTTTCTGGCCGGTCATCCAGAAAAACTGGTTGTGGGGCTATCGGCCTACCATCCAGGACCTGGCCTGGCAGTACCCTGAAAGCATCTATTTTGCCCTGATGTTCAGCGGCGGGATTTTTGCCCTTCTGGCGCATTTTGGCTGGTTATCGATTACCCTGACCTGGCTGTACGGGCGGTTTAAATCACCCGATTTTATGTCCCGTTCATTAGCCATCGTCGCGGCTACCATCCTGGTTGTCCTTTCGATTATGGGGTTTACCAACGAAGTATTCACCTTTTCGGGCGTAGTAGATTATTTATGGATCATCCTCGGCCTGCTGGCCGGGAAGGAGGGACTAAAACATGCTCAATGAACATAAAATGATTGTAATTGCCTGGGCCGAACGGCTCGATAACGCCTCCGATTTTGCCCGGCGTGTGGGTGCGCCTTTTTACCCGATCTATGCGCGTGGGCTCGATTCGTCGCGGTTGTTGGTTCCGTTGCGTTACCTGAACCAGACCTGGCGAACCTGGAAGTTGTTTTTGAAGGAAAAGCCCGCCGTAGTTCACGTAACCAACCCGCCCATCCTGGCGGCCCTGAATGTCTTCCTGTACTGCAAGTTGTTTGGCGCGCAATATATCCTGTGTACTCATCCCCCGGCGCTTTATTCCAAAAAATGGGCCTGGACTGTGCCGCTGCTGCGCTTTTTAGCGCGCAAAGCCCTCATTAACACCCTCGACCAGGAGCGTTTCCGGGTCATGTTTGAAAGCTGGGGCGCGCCTTCGCTGGTCTTGACCAAGATGCCGCGTGCCTATACCCCGGCGCCCTTTGAGCGCAGTCAAGACGGCCGCTATCCAATTACGGTTGTTAATACCTTTGCTCCCGATGAGCCGATTTTGCCCATCCTTGAAGCGGGTCGGGCCATGCCAGACGTTCATTTTTATGTCCTGGGCAATACGGCCCTGGCCGATCCCGAAGTGCTGGCCTCCGCCCCTGAAAACGTCACCTTTACCGGTTGGCTGTCACACGATGAGTATTGGGATCAACTCAAACGCTCACGTGCTGTCATGACCCTTACCACGTATCCACATTCGTTGGTGGCGGGCGGAACGGATGGAATGTCTGTAGGTAGGCCGCTGCTGCTTTCTAAGCAGCCTGCCCTGACCGATCACTTCACCAAGGGAACGGTCTTTGTCGAAAACACCGGCGCAAGCATTACCGAAGGGGTACGCCTGTTGCAAGAAAAAGAAGCTTTACTCAGGCAGGAAGTGCTCGAAATGGCGGTAGAAAAGCGACAGATATGGGAAACAAATTATCAGGAACTTCTGAACAAAATTGGGGATTCGCAGACCGGCGCTTTCTTGGTGAAGGCTTGAAAAACCGTTTCAAGTCGCTTGACCTGGTGCTGCTCAAAGGCTCCGCGCTCATATCCCTGGGGATGCTGGCGGCGCGTGGCTTGGGATTTCTCTTTTACCTGATCCTGGCGCGGGTCTTCAATCCGGCCAGTTATGGTGAAATTCAATATGCCATTGCCCTGGCCGAGATTGTCGCCATTGGCACCCAGCCTTTTGGGCAGCATGTCCTGGCCCGTTATATTGGCAAAAATAAGGATGAGAGCGGCGAACTGACCCGTTTCTTAAGCAATTCCTGGATCATCATGCTGGTGATTTTTATCCTTAGCATGGTTATTGCCCTGCCCTTGCTCTTACGCTTCACCGAGGATGCCGCCGGGGTGCTGATTGTCGTGGCTGGCCTGACCCTGTTCTACTCTTACTGGGGGCTGGCGCGTGGTTTCCTGGCCTCGGGCCGCCTTGTGATTGCCTACCTGGGAGCCAACCTGCTGCAACTGCTGCTCACTTTGCTGCTCATCCAGGTTTTGGGGATCAAGTCAATCTTCCTGGCGCTCGGAATTTACGGCGGAACCTATCTGCTGCCGATCCTGTTGCTCCAGATGCTCAAACCGCTGCCCCTGTCCTTTGACCGCCAAATGCTCAACTGGGGCACCATCAAGGCGATTTTGAGCTTTTCGCTGCCTATATTGCTCTCACACGCCACCTACATGTTGACCCTGACCCTCGACATCCTGCTGATAAAGTCCTTTGCCGATGCCGATGCGGTTGGCAAGTATAGCCTGGCAAAAACCATCAGCGCCCTGTTCATTTTTGTCCCGGGTGGTATCAGCACGGTGCTGATGCCGCGTATCGCCTCGCAGCCAGCCACCCGGCATCGCGCCTTGCTCGCCCAGGCCCTGGCGCTCTCGCTCATCATCAACCTGGCCATTTTCCTGGCATATTTTTTCTTCGGTGAATGGGCCATTAAGACCATTTTTGGCGCCGAATACTTGTCGGATGCCCGCACACTTTTTACCCTTTCTGCTGGCATGATCCTGATCGGGGTCCATAGTATTTACTCGGCCATGGTCGTGGGGCAGGGTCGCGCCAATCTGGAGACAATTAGCCGCTTTGTGATGCTGGCAGTTTTTGCCCTGGTCGGGTGGCTGACGATCCCGGTTTATAAGGATTTTGGCGGGGCGCTGGCTACTGTCGCAACCGGGGTCAGCGGGTTGCTGGTCTTTTCCCTGATGGCATTCTTAAACAGGAGGCAGTCGTGAAACCTGCAATTGTAATTGGGACTCATACCATGGGGTTGGGTGTCATTCGCGCCCTGGGCCGCATGGGCGTGCCGATTGTGGCTTTGTATTACAACGAAGATGACATGGGTTATGTCTCCCGTTTTGTAAACAAGAAGATGCATATTGCGCATCCCGAAGCCCAGGAACCCCGTTTCATTCAGCAATTGTGCGACCTGGCCCGCGATTACCCTGACAGCCCGCTCTTCCCGGTTTCGGATGAGAGCCTGAAGATTGTTTCTAAGAATAAGGCTGTTTTATCGCGCTATTTCAAGGTCGCCTGTGCCGAATGGGAAGTGATCAAACTGCTGATCGAAAAGGACCACACCTACGCGTTGGCCGCCTCGGTGGGTGTTCCCATCCCTCGTACCAGCACCCCGGCCTCAGTGGAAGAAGTGGTCGAATTCGCGCGCGGCCTCGACTATCCGTGCCTGGTCAAACCGGTCGAGAGCCATCGCTACTTCGCCATATTCCATCGCAAAATGTTCAAAGTCTTCAACTTTGACGAGTTGATGTGCGCCTATCGCGAGGCTGCCGATGCCGGACTGGCGGTGATGTTGCAGGAACTGATCCCTGGTGACGATTCCTGCGGCGTCAACTACAACTCCTACTTCTGGGATGGGCAGCCGCTGCTGGAATTTACCGCCCAAAAGGTGCGCAGCGCACCGCCCGAACTGGGCTCGCCCTGTGTGGCTTACAGCCAGCATATTCCCGAAGTGCTCGAGTATGGCCGTAAGGTGCTCCAGGTCATGGGGTTTTACGGTTACTCCTGCTCCGAGTTTAAGCGTGACCCGCGTGACGGTGTCTACAAGTTAATGGAAGTCAACGGCCGCCACAACCTTTCCACGCTGCTGGCTGTCAATAGCGGCATCAACTTCCCCTGGCTCCACTATCGCCACCTCACCGAAGGCCAGCTCCCGCCGCCGACTGATTTTCGCGATGGTCTGTACTGGGTGGATATGGAACGCGACCTGGCGTTCGTTCCGCGCCGCGTGTTCAAGAAAAAAGAAGGGCTGGGCCAGATTTTCTCGCCCTACCTGCGTCCGCATGTTTCGGCCGTCTTTGACTTTGCCGACCCGCTGCCCTTCTTCAAACGCTATGCCGATTTTGGCCGTAAGGCCGTCGAAAACGTTTTTTATCCTTCTAAATCCAAAACCGAGGAGAGTTTGACATGAGAAAAGATGCTACGATCGTTGAAGAAGCCCGTCTTGAAGGTGTGGAAAAGATCGAGGATTACCCGAGCTTCCATGAGCGCCACCGCATTTTCCCGGGCATTTTTGAAGGCCGCAACCACAGGCGCATCCTGGACGTGGCTGCCGGGGTGGGCGCTGCCGCCCGCCGCATCCGCGACAACTACCCGGGCGAACTGATCTGCAATGACATCACGCCCACCTGCCTGCGTGTGCTCAACTCGCAGGGCCTCAAGACCACCTCCTTTGACATCGACGACAAGGACACCACCTTCCCCTTTAGCGATGGTTATTTTGATGCGGTCGTCTCCCTGGCTACCATTGAGCACGTCATCTTCCTCGACCACCACGTTCAGGAAATCCGCCGCGTGCTGGCCCCCAATGGCTTCCTCTACATTTCCACCCCCAACTATGCCGGTCTAACCCATTGGCCCAAGTACATCCTCAAGGGGGAGAGCTTCCACAACCCGCTCAAAGAACACGACAAGTACGAGTTTTACGCGCACGTGCGTTACTTTACCTACAAGACCCTGCTCGACTTTATCATGTCCTTCGGCTTCAAACCGGTCACGGTTTACCTGCCATTGCCTGAGAGCAGCTCCTACTACCAGAACATGCGCGCCAAATCGCCGCTTAAGGCCTTTGCCTTCCGCTCGGCCATGTGGATGCTCTATAACCTGGGTGGGCCGCGTTGGGCCTCCGAACCGGTAATCTGCTTCCAGAAAACCGACAACGTCACCACCGACGGTTTCCGCAAGATCGTACTGTAACCTGGGGAAAATGATGACCGGGTTGCCTGCTGACCTCTTGCGTGAGCCGAATGACCCCTCCTGGCTGAATCTGCTTGGAGCGGACCCCAGGGCCACCATCTTTCACCATCCGGCCTGGTCCCAGCTGATGGCGGATTGCTACGGGTATCGCCCGTTTGTGATCACCCTGCCTGGGCCAGGCGGGACACTGCGGGCCGGGCTGCCCTGCATGGAAGTCAACAGCTTTCTCACCGGGAAACGCTGGTCAGCGCTGCCGTTTTCAGATTACTGCCAGCCCCTGGTCACGGATGACGAAGCCCTCCGGCCGCTCTCGGATTCCATTCTTTCCCTGGCGACCGGGGCGCAGATTCCCAGCCTCGATTTGCGCGGCACCTTTGCCGACCAGCCCGCCCTGGAAACTTACAGCGAGCATGTCATCCATCACGCCACCCTCGAGCCAGATGTGGATAAGACTTACCGCCGCATCCATGAGATGCACCGCCGCAACATCAAACAGGCTCGCAACAATGGCGTAGAGATTGTCTTTGGCGACAGCGACAAGCACCTGCGTGAGTTTTACGACCTGCACCTGCGCACTCGTCGCAGCCAGGGAGTTCCCATCCAGCCATGGCGTTTCTTTACCCTGCTCAAAAAGAACCTGCTCGACCAGGGTCTTGGTTTCATCCTGTTGGCGTATAAAGATGGGCAATGTCTGGCCGGGGCGGTCTTTTTGCACTGGCAAAAGACCCTTACTTACAAGTACGGTGCCTCGGTCGATGAAGGTCTCAAACTGCGTCCCAATAACCTGTTGTTCTGGACTGCTATGGAATGGGGCTGCCAGCATGGTTACACCGTCTTTGACATGGGCCGCACCGACCCTGAGAACGCCGGGCTGCGCACCTTCAAAACTCGTTGGGGGGCCGAAGAAACACTACTTTATTACAGTCGTACCGCCACCTCCGGCCATGCAAAAACAGGCAATGGTCGCATGATGGGTCTGATGAACTATACACTTCAGCGTTCACCCTTATGGGTATGCAGGCTCGCCGGGGAAGTTTTATACAAACACTTTGGGTAAAAGTGTAGAGCGGAGTTTATTGTGAAAACAAAATTCAGGGGGATACCACTGAAGGTGGATATCAACCAAAACCTGAGCAAGCTCTATGAAGGCATCGAATACAAAGAGTTCTGGCAAGAACGCTCCAGGAAAGAACTCGACCTCCTTGAACATGCCATTGTGAAAGATTTGTTGCCCGCCTCGGGCAAGCGGGTTGTGGATATCGGTTGCGGCTTTGGCCGCCTGGCCGATTGTTATCTCGACCGCTTTGAGCAGGTCATCATGGTCGATGGTTCGATGTCCCTACTTCAGCAGGCTCGTGAAACCACCCAGGGCCGTGCCCATTACGTTGCTGCCGATGCCAACCGGCTGCCTTTCCGTGATGCCAGTTTCGATTGTGTCATGATGATTCGGGTTTTCCATCATCTCAACGATTCGCAGCACGTAGTCTCTGAATATCGCCGTCTGTTGGGTGGCGATGCCACGCTGGTCTTCAATTATTGCAATAAACGCAGCATGCGTCAGATTTTGCATTGGCTGTCGGGTCGCGCTCGTGAGAACCCCTTCTCGCATGAAACCAGCGCTCCCGGTTCTGAGTTTATGCGTCATCATCCTGCTTATATTAGCGAACTGCTCGAGCAGTTTGGCTTCCATGATGTGGTGTATCGTGGCGCCGGCATTATGGACAAGGTGGCGGGTCGCCTGGGCGCAATCGAGCGTTTTGTTCCCTCTGGTGAGCAGCTTGCACCCTTCTTTGGGGCCGCCAAACTGGCCCCATGGATCAATTGCCGCACCACGGTACAGGGTAAGCCGCTGCGGGCTGGTGAAAACCTGGTAGACCTGTTGGCCTGTGTCAGCTGCGGTGGCGACCTAGACCTGGCTGAAGAGGCGTACCAGTGCCAGGCTTGTGGTCAATCTTATCCTATTGTCGATGGCATCCCCGATTTCCGCATGTAAGGGTTTTGAAAATATGAAGCGAGACGGACAAAATCTCTGGCAAAACAACACTCCGGCAGCATTTTGGCAATGCCAGCCCGATTTTCCTCAGGAGCTCTGGCAGGAAGCCTTTGTGCGCTCCCTGCCGCTGCTGGGCCTGCCCGAACAAGGCATGGATTTGGAAGCTGCCCTGCAAGCGACCCTGGGCGAAGGGCAGTTTGGCCCCGAGCGTTATGAGTTGGGTTTTACCCGTCGCATGTATTACCATCTCAAGCCGTTTCTCCCGCGTGCGCTGACACGTTTGTTGCGTCAGTTGTACGGCAGTGGCGGCGAGGGCAAGTTTCGCCTGGGCTGGCCGGTGGAGCCGCGCTATGCCGAATTTCAGTGGGGTGTCCTGCGCGAAGCGATGCAACTGGCAGGCTTGTCCCAGGTGACCCTGCGCCATTTTTGGCCTGAGCGCAAACGGTTTGCATTTGCCATCACGCATGATATCGAAACTGCTGAGGGCCAGCGCCTGGTGCCCGTCTTGGCTGATATTGAAGAAGCGCTTGGGTTTCGCTCCTTATTTAATTTTGTCATTGAACGTTACCGGCTGGACCAGGGCCTGATGGATGATTTGCGCCGGCGTGGTTTCGAGGTGGGGATTCATGGCCTCAAGCACGATGGAAAACTGTTCAATTCGCACGAACTATTTTCACAACGTGCCGAAAAGATCAACCGCGCTTTTGCCGAATGGGGTGCGGTCGGTTTTCGTTCCCCTCTGACCCTGCGCAACCCGTACTGGATGCAGGAACTGGACATGGAATATGACCTGTCCTTCTTTGATACGGACCCTTACGAGCCAATGCCTGGCGGAACCATGAGCATCTGGCCTTTCCAGGTGGGGCGCTTCATCGAAATGCCTTACACGCTGCCGCAGGATTACACCCTTTTTAATGTGATGGGCGAAAAATCCCCGCGCATCTGGCTTAACAAGATCGATTTTATTCGGCAGTATCATGGCCTGGCGCTGGTCAATGTCCATCCTGATTACACCGCGCACGGTTCAGCCAAACAGATTTACAAATTGTTCCTGCAAGAAGTGCGCACTTGTGGGGAGTACTGGCACGCAATCCCACGCGATATTGCCGCCTGGTGGCGTTTGCGCTCTAACCCTGGCGCAGAAGTGCCCCTGGCGCGTGCCTTGCTCAGCGCCGATGGGCTGCGTGTCGATTATTTTTCGACGGTCGAGAAAATAAAAGACGGCAACCCGTTGGTGCCGTCTCCAGTCTAAGAGCCCGATTTTACTCTTTAGGGGCAAATCGCACCCCGGCGCTCATTCCCCAGCGCAAACCTTCTGGCTGGTCTAGAAGCCGAATGGTGATTTTGTAAACCCGTTTCTCCCCGAGCAAGGTTGCCTGGGGAGAAATTGTTTCTACCACCCCTTCCAGGTTCACTTTGAGCGAGTCGATATAAACGTACGCGGTTTGTCCCAGGAAGACCAGCGGCACGTCGGTTTCGCTCAGGTCTGTGGTTTCCACCCGCAGGTGCTGAAGGTCAGCCAGGACCAGCACCACTTTGCCAGGGGTGACGGTTTCACCGATAACCATTTGCAGGTCAACCACCGTTCCGTTTGCCGGGGCCAGCAAGATGGCTTCGTCTAGTCGGCTTTCGGCAATTGCCAGGTCGGCTTCAGCCTGGCTGACCCTGGATTCGGAAACAGCTTGTAGCTCGGGGGTGTTATCGGGCTGGAGTTTCTGGAAGGCCAGTTCGGCCTGGGCAGCGGCCAGCACGCTATGGGCGCGGTCTAAATCGGCTTCGAGCATAGTTGTATCGAGGGTTGCCAGGACCTCCCCGGCTTTTACCGTTTCCCCAATCCCAAAATAGACATTCTTTACCCTCCCGGTGATGGTAAAAGCCATCTGCATATCTTCTTTGGGGACGACCACCGCTCGCGCACTCGGGCTGTTATCGACGACGAAAGGTTCGCGAGTGGGGATTGGGGTGCTGGTGTTGGTGTTGGCTGGGTCAGACGGTGTTGGTGTAGATTGGGAACAACCGGTCAGGGCCAGGATCGCGGCCAGCGTAAAGAGCGACAGTTGC
The DNA here is from genome assembly GCA_964562145.1 of uncultured Anaerolinea sp. Lineage (GTDB taxonomy): Bacteria > Chloroflexota > Anaerolineae > Anaerolineales > Villigracilaceae > UBA5195. Next base: position 15,943 of record CAZLSP010000053.1, read on the forward strand.
TTAATAATAGACATTCAAAGAATCTCCTTGTGTTTTCCACCCAGATCATACGGCACAGTTAAGTCTCTACATTATACATCTTCATTTCAAATCTTTTTGAGCGCGGTCAGCTCGGTGCGGTTCAACTCGCGCCACATGCCGGGGCGCAGACCGCCCAGTTGAACCGGGCCGATTGCTACACGGAAAATGCGCAGCGTAAACAGGCCTACCGAGGCGGTCATGTGCCGGATTTGACGCTTTTTGCCTTCACGCAGTTGGATTTCGAGCCAGTGTGTGGGCCCATGTGGGGTGACCGGCTTGCTGCGCGGTGGGAGCTGCGGTTCAGCAATCACGCGCACCTGGCAGGGCAGGGTGCGATATCCCTGAATCGTTACTCCCGCCGCGAGCGTAGCCAGCTTTTCGGGGCCAGGATCACCTTCGACCATTACCCAATAGGTTTTGACGGCGTGATGTTTCGGGTCAGTCAGGCGTTTTATGAGCTGTCCATCGTCGGTGAGTAGCAGCAGGCCCTCGCTGTCGCGATCGAGGCGTCCGGCGGCATAAACACCTGGCACCGGGATGTAATCCTTGAGCGTTGGGTGGCCGGTGCCTTCATCGGTGAATTGCGAGAGTACCCCGTAGGGTTTGTTGAACAGTAGGGTCGTCATCAGGGGTTGGGCCTATTCCCAAACGACCACGACAGGTCGGTGTACATCGTGGCCGATTTGTAATAGCGTTCGTCTGCCGGGTTCAGGCGGGCAGCTATGGGGGTGCTGATGATTGGCACGGGCTTGCGCCTATAAAACTGGCGATACAGTTGGTTTGCCGCGCCTTCATCCAGTGCCCAGTTCAGGCGAGTGTAGCGGGAGGCGTCAAAGGGCCGTGTGTAACCCCGCAGGGTCTTCTGTTTATGTACGCTGACATAATGTTCAAAATATGTCATTACCAGCTCGCGCAGGCTGCGATAAACCGGCTCACGAAAGGTCAGGTTGACATAGTTCGACTTGGCCAGTGCGCCCCAGCGTCCGTCGATCTGGTACAGCGCCAGGACATGGTCATCATCCTGTCCGGGGTCGGGGGTCAGGTCGATTACCAGCGGGCGAAACCCAATGCGCCACAGCGCCAGCGCGCCAAAGAAGCCGCCATCCAGGCAATGCGCCTGTCCGTCGAGCATTACGTTCAGCGGCGAGCGATCGCGTTCCTCGGCCACATAGGGCAAGCCATCGAGATAGCGCTGGATCTCGAACGGGCTGCCCAGGCTGCGCCACGTGTCCCGTTTATCGGCAGGCAGGTTGGCTTCGAAGTCATCCAAAAAGGTCATAGCGTTTCAAGCAGGCGCGCTCCAGCCGAAGCGCGGCAAACGTAAATTTCGGGATGGAGACCGCTGCGCGACTCGTATTCTGCCGCAAGGGTTGGGGCGAAGGCCTCAACCGCTTCCTGCGCCACCAGGTTGACCGTACAGCCCCCAAAACCGGCTCCCGTTAAACGAGCGCCGTAGCAACCTGGCAGCGATTGCGCTATCTCCGCCATGATATTTAGCTCGGGGCACGAGACTTCATAATAATCGCGCAGGCTGGCGTGGCAGGCGTTCATGATCTTCCCAAAGCCGGTAATATCGCCGTTTCCCAGCATTTCTACCCCGCGATCGGTGCGTGCCACTTCCTCGACCACATGCCGTGCCCGTTTTTCCACTTCCTCGGGCAGCTTGTAGGCCAGGCGGTTAAAGTCTTCCACGCGCACATCACGCAAAGCCAGGATGCCTGGCAGGTCGGGCTGTAGCAGGCGCACGGCTTCTTCGCAGGCAGCGCGCCGCCGGTTGTATTCACCCGAGGTCAGTTTGCGCCGCACCGTCGTATCGGCTACCACAATCGCCACTTCGCTGGGCAGGGGGACCGTTTGCCACTGCAATGAGCGACAATCCAGATACAGCAGGCGGTCCGGTTCGCCGCAGGCAGAAGCGAATTGGTCCATGATGCCGCAGTTGACGCCGACATATTTGTTTTCGGCCTTTTGCCCCAGGCGGGCGCGCTCCATGGGGGGCAGATTCCACCCTCCCAGGGTTTGCCATGCAATTCCAAAAGCCATCTCAACCGAAGCGGATGAACTTAACCCTGAGCCGCGTGGCACATTCGAAGAAAAGGTTGCCTGGATGGCCGGGGTGGCTAAACCAGCTTCGTGTAACGACCACATCATCCCGGCCGGGTATAAGGCCCATTCCGGGAGTGCTTTGCCGTCAGGCCTGGTTTTCGCGGCCAGCGTTTGGGGTGCGAAAACCGCTTCTTCAGAGAAGTCGGCGGCAATGACGGTGGTTTGGTCTGCTGGGGCAGGGGAGAAGGCAATGTAGGTGGCGCGGTCAATGGCAGCGGGCAAGACAAATCCGTCGTTGTAATCGACATGTTCGCCAAGCAGGTTGACTCGTCCGGGCGCACAGGCAAGATAGGCGGGTGCTTTTCCAAAGTGTTTTTCAAAAGCCTGAAGGGCGGTTTCGCGGGGGTTCATAGCACCTCTAGCGGGTTTTGTAATGGGTTGCGGGCAGGCTGCGCAAGCGGTCGGCTGCTGCTTCGGGGGTGATGTCGCGTTGGGGCATGGCCATCATTTCATAGCCTACCATGAATTTACGCACCGTGGCCGAGCGCAACAGTGGCGGGTAGAAGTGCGCGTGTAAGACCCACTCGGGATGGCTGGTATCGTCGACCGGGGCCTGGTGGAAGCCCATTGAGTACGGGAAGGAGATTTCGAACAGGTTGTCGTAACGGGTGGTGACTTGTTTGAAGATTTCGGCCAGGCTGGTGACTTCTGCGGAGGTCAGGTCTGCCAGGCGGGCGCTGGGCCGGTGCGCAACCAACATCACTTCGAAAGGCCAGATAGCCCAGAAGGGTACCAGGGCTGTGAAATGATCATTGGAGGCGATGATGCGTTCGTTGCGGCGCTGCTCTTCGGCCAGGTAATCGACCAGCATCGGTCGGCCATTGATATTGAAGTATTCCAATTGGGTTTTGAGCTCTTTGGCTGGTTCATTGGGGACGCTGGATTGAGCCCAGATTTGGCTATGCGGATGGGGATTGGAGCAACCCATGACCGCCCCCTTGTTTTCGAAAACCTGCACATGGCGGATGTAGTCAATGGCAGCCAGGTCAACCGATTCACGAGTCCAGGTCGCGAGTACATTTTCAATCTCTGCTACGGGCAACTCGGGCAAAGTCAGGTCGTGGCGTGGTGAGAAGCAGACCACCTTACAAATGCCACGTTCGGGTTCGGCATTCAGCAGCGGGTGAGATGGGCTATCTTTTTCAGTCTTGTCTGGCAGCAGGGAGGAAAAATCATTTTGGAAGACGAAGGTTTCGGTGTAGTTGGGGTTTTGGTGGCCTCCGGCGCGTTCGTTTCCGGGGCAGAGGTAGCAGCCAGGGTCGTATTGCGGCAGGAATTCGGGTTGTTTTTTTTCTACCTGGCCTAGCCAGGGGCGTTTGGAGCGATGCGGGGAAACCAGGACCCATTCTGCAGTGAGCGGGTTATAGCGTTTGTGTGGTGAATCGAACATTTGGCTCTCCTATTTAGAGTAATAATTGCAAAAGTGAACGATAACGAGATACTTATTTTTATCATGAAATTGGCGATTAACACGTGCTTGCAACGTGGTGATAGGGTGGTGGGTGTGCTATAATTTCGACGTCAGTGGTCTAAATGGTCGGGTACAAGAACTCAACTTTCAGAATTATTAAGAAAGAACTAATTTTATTTTTTCAATAAGTTGTTATAATAGCAGTAAGTCGGGAGCGGGTGATATTACCGACCAACCTTTTACTTACTTTGTGACGTTTGGTTTTTAATACTGCCTTGACGGGCGAGTATGTATTTAGGTAATTGTTATGATTTGGGGGCATTCCCGTAAGTTTTCCTGGGTTAAGGTTTACCCCACATCTTAAAAATGATAACTATGCGTAACTTTTTGGCCTGTTTTACGACTATATAAGGTGAAGTTTTTATTGGCCTCCGGGGATATGGTACTGATTTCTCATATCCAACGGCTGAAGTTAATGTAATAATTCAAAAATAAGAGGGAACATGGGAAGACTAAAGCGATCGCTCGTTTTGTTAATTGGGTATATGTTGTTTTTGGCCAGTATTTCACAATTCCCTGCCGTTAATGGGATGTTGGTTCTGGATGGAATTCTCTTCCCATTTGTTGCGGTTGCAGTTGTCACTACGTTGGTTTTACCAACTTTCCGAACCTGGTCCAATTTGGTGGTGGCCTTTTTGTGGAGCGCAATTTACCTGGCGGTATGGTATGTCTTTGGCGCTCATGTGGTTGCATTGGCCGAGGCATTGCCCCTGGTTGCGGTAGAGATGATTTTGCTGACCATCGCAATCTTGCTTTCTCGAGATGTGGCAGTTTATGTGTACGAGCTGGAACATACAATTGATAAGTTGATTTATGCTTCTTTCTCGGGGCGTACTTTGCTGCTCGAAGATGCGATGGATGATATCAAAACAGAGTTGACTCGCAGCCGCCGCTACCATCGTCCGCTTTCGCTTATCTTGATCGAACCTGATGCGAATAGCCTGCGCGAAGAGTTCCAGCCTACCCTGAAAGAGATCCAGCAGCACATGGCCCGCCGTTATACCATGGCGCACCTGGCTGAAGTTTTGAACAAAGAAGCGCGCCGCACAGACATGATCATCAAGCAGGGGCATCCTGAGCGTTTTATTTTGCTCTGCCCTGAAACGCCAAGCAGCAACACCAATACCCTTGTCAATCGCATTGTTGATTCGGCGCGTGAGCACACCGGTGTTTCAGTTGGTTTTGGGATTGCGTCCTTCCCGGAAGAAGCTTTAACGTTTGAAGAGCTGATTAATAAGGCTCACTCCAAAATGTATCGGCCAGCAACATATACTTTATCTGAAGCGAATGTGGAAAAACAAAAGGTGGGATAATCTATGGCTGAACTCGCTCAAACGACTCGTATGATGAGCAACTATCACTGGCTTGACGATTTTGACCCCGAAAAACGCATCTTGCGTGGTCAAACCTATTTGCGTGCCAAGCGAGCGATGGACCTGCTCCTGGTTATTGGCTCCATGCCTTTATGGTTGCCGCTGATGGCGGTCATTTATATGGTTGTGATGATCACATCACCCGGTGCCCCGGCAATTTTTACCCAGCTGCGTACCGGGAAGAATGGACGCCGCTTCCGGCTGTATAAATTCCGCACGATGGTGCCGAATGCCGAAGAGCTAAAAATCAAATATGCTCACCTGAATGAACTGCAGTGGCCTGATTTTAAGATCTCCAACGATCCGCGTATTACACCGGTTGGTAAATTCCTGCGCAAGACCAGCCTGGACGAAATTCCGCAACTGTTCAACATCATCTTGGGTGAGATGAGCCTTGTCGGCCCGCGACCGACTTCCTTTGGGCCGGAAACGTATAAGCTGTGGCATACCGAGCGCCTGGATGTGCTGCCTGGTCTGACTGGTTTGTGGCAAATCATCGGTCGTGGTTCGCTGGAATTCGATGAACGCCTGCGCCTTGATATTGCTTATATTGAACGCCGCAGCCTGTGGCTTGATATTGTTATCCTGTTCCGTACAGTGACGGCAGTATTTGAACAACGCGGTGCCATGTAACTGATTTTGATCGGTTTTATTGGTTTGAGTCACAATTCAAACGCTGTAACAAAACCCGGGGGTTGGGTTTTCCTGCCCGCCGGGTTTTTGTTGACTCCAAAGAAATCTTTTGGAGTAAATTTTTGCCTGTTTCTAGCGAGTCGGATTGCTTTATCAGAAGGAAGGATAGATGAGAACAAAATTATTCATATTTTTTGTAATCGGCTGTATTTTGATCGGGACCGTCGGGTGCCAGGCGGCACCTGTAACGGAGGTTGTACCTCCGACGCCAACAGTGTTTATCCCCGAGCCGCCGGTTGGCACCCCAACACCGACAGCCATCCCTACCCCGCAGTCACTCCCTGGGGAATTGGTGCAGTTAATTTATTTTTATCGTTTGTATAAAGAAACGGATTTGCAATTACTCGCCAATCGTTTCGACTTGTATATCTTAACAGAAGACGATCTGAAACGGCGCGCGCAGATGGTGGAATTGGGTGCGAAAAGCCCAATCCTTCAGTACTTGCGTTTCGATGCTATTCACGACCCAGGCGATTGCCAGGACCAGCCCTGGAGGAACCAGGTAGCGGACCAGCCCGGAGATTTTTGCCGGATTAGTGCCGAGCATCCGGATTGGTTCTTGCTTGATCAAAAAGGTGAGCGCATTGTCGTGGGAGACAAGGAAGAGTCTTTCTATATTATGGATCCGGGGAACCAGGGCTGGCGAGATTACTTCCTGGCGCAGGTGCGTGAGATGCAGGAGATGAATGGCTGGAACGGGGTTTTTCTTGATAATGTGGAATTGAGCCTGTCTTTCCGTGAACAAGAAGGCGCACTACCGGCCAATTATCCAGACGACTCCAGCTACCAGCTCGCGATCCTGGGCTTTCTGCAATTTATGTATGATGGCTATTTTCAGCCAAGCGGCCGCCCGGTTTATGCCAATCTTGTCTCTCGCCGGGGCGAGGAAATGTGGCCGTTATACCTGCCCTATCTGGATGGTGTTATGCATGAAGGCTGGGCCATTGACTGGCCCGATCGTTTTCGCTCGGCAGAACGCTGGGAGCAGCAGCTTGCGCTGGCTGAACAGACACAATCGATGGGTAAGGAGTTGATTATTGTTTCGCAGGGCACCCAGGCTGATGCCGAGTTGCAAGAATTTGCTTTTGCATCTTTCCTGTTAATCAGCCAGGGACGCGCATATTTTCGATATGCCAACAGCGATGTATATCGTGAAGTGTGGTTGTACGATAATTATGATCTTGACCTTGGATTGCCGCTTGGACCGCGATACCAGGAGGACGGCACCTGGCGACGTGATTTCACCAAAGGCTGGGTATCTGTTAATCCGGATACACACGAGGTCAACATTGTTGTGAATCCGTAGCCTGCTGCGATTTTGAAAAGCCCACTTCGATCATGTTTCCTGGTCGAGTGGGCTTTTTGTGTATTTTAGGGGGTAATGGCGAAGATGCGAATTTTGTCAAACTCGCCGAGAAAAGTTAGCCCGGGCTGGGATGTTGGGTTCTCGTAAACGGGGATCATGGGGTCGGTGTAGTAGGTCTTTTCAAGAATCAGGAAACGCGCATTGAATTGTTTGGCCAATGCCAGGACAGATTCAAGGTTTTCATCGGGGACGATGATGGCTGAGCGGCGATTTGCCACGTAGTAGCCCGGCGCATTGGCGACAATGACGGCATCGGTAGGTTGGGCACCATTTTGAACAAGCATTTCCTCGGCTTGCAGGTAGGTGCGATGAAACTGGTTCCAGTCATTAAGAATGACTGAAACGTAGGCAAGGTAACCTGTGAGCAGGGCCATAAACATGACCAGGGCAAAACGGAAAAGCCGTGGGGCCGCAGGAGTGAACATTCCGCGTTTGCGGGCTTTGGCGACGAGCCAGTCTACGCCGAGGGGGGCTGCGGTCCACCACAGGGGTTGCAGGGCTGCATTGGCATGGAAAAAGCTGCCGCGTGAACCGGCATAGGGGAAAATAAAAGTCATCGCCACGAACAACCCTGCCCAAACGAGCACTCCCAATCGGGCGCGCCAGTGATCGCGCAGTGTCCACAGGCCTAGCGGAATGAAGGGCGCAAGGACGATGCCTGCCTGGGCAGCGATGGAGTTTACCAGGTTCAGCTTGAGAGCTTCCAGGCGGCCCTCCAGGGCGGATTGCCAGCCCGCTGCCAGCCAGTTTTGCATGTTGACCCGGTCGGGCGGCCAGGCAAAAGTGTCATCATAGCGGGTCATCCATAATACTCGGCTACCGGCCGGGGTGAGCGGGGTGTTCCATATGGACAGATTGCGCGCCATCCAGGGTGCCATAATGATGAAATAGCCCGTAACAAACAGGATGGATGGCAGGATAAAGGATGTGGTGATGGGGGATTTTTCTTGGCGCCAGCGCAAGAACAGCCCGGCCAGGCCGGAGGCGAACCAGATGAGGCCGTCGGAGCGTGACAGGTTGAGCAGGCCTACTACTAGCCCCAGCAGCAGGGGGGTAAAGCGTCCGGGGCGGGAGATTAGCAGGAAAAAAAGCGCTCCCAGGAGCATGAAGATGCCAAAATTATCGGTGGTGGGCAGGAAGGGGGCGTGATACCCACAGAAGACGCCGAGAAAGCCGGAGGCCAGGGCCAACTCGCGTTTGCCGGTAAAAGTAAAGGCCAGGGCGGCTACAGTTGGCGGGACCAGGGCTGCAACCAGGATAAAGCCCAGTCGCGCGGCGAAAAAGGTTTCGGTTTGGGTCAAGACCATTCCGGCTGCGGCCAGGATGGAAGCCAGCGGGAACCAGTATCCATGCGAGGGATGTGGTAACCCGCCAGGATTATCCAGGTAATTCCAAAGATAGGTTTCGGTAAAGCCATGCCCCTGGGCGAGACGCAGGCCACCTGCAAAATAGTAGTCGGCGTCCATGTAACCGGGCGCGGCTTGCGGCCAGGCAATGATGAGGGTGAAAACCAGCCCGGCAATGAAGAGCAGGAGATAGTGGCTGCGGCGCATTTTATCTTCTTTGTGTGATGATATCGATCCAAAGGCGTGGCGGGCGGATGGCCCACCAGCGCACCCAATAGAGCATGATAGCCAGCAAAATGGGGAAAACCAGCAAGAAGATGGCCGTCAGGCCGTTGAGGGCAGCGGCCCACATCCCGGCGAAGGCCGCCAGGAGGATCAGGATGGAGAGGGCGCGGCCCAAAACACCCCAGCGTTGGTCCATGACGGAAACAACCAGCAGGATGGCGGGCAAAGTGAAGGTCAGGTGGATGGGAGAAAAGTTGCGTCCCAGCAGCGGGGTGAGGGTGGCTGCCAGGCAGGCGGTCCAATAAAGCCAGCGCGTGTCTTTGTCGCGGGCGGTGCGCCATTCGACAAATTGCAAGCCGATGGTGAGTGCGGCCAGGGTTTGAGCGAGTCGTCCGCCAAAGCCGGGGAACCAATCGGTGAAGAGTGCCGAGACAGAAGTGTATACGTTGCTCATGTACGAGAACAGCGCAGCGAAGAAAAAGGGCACAACCCAACCGGGGAAGACCAGGAAGGCCAGACCGAGTAACAGGGTGATGGTCATGAAGAATCCTGCCAGGATGCGTCCGCGCCCGGAGGCGGCGGCCCAGACCAGGATAAGCAGGATGACCAATAGGGTGGCTTCGATGTTGAGAAAACCAAAGGCTGCCAGCGCACCGGCCAGTTCATCGGCTTCTTGCTCGGCGGCGCGGATGGCCCCAAAGGCGCATACGGCCTGGAGCAGGATGGTGCTGCCGCTCAGGATGGATGTGAAGACGGGCATCCAGAAAACCCCAAAAAGCATCAGGGGCAAGAGGATATACCAGCTGGTTTTCCAGCGGCTGTTTTGCAGCGAGAGAATCACCAGCCCCACTGCGGCGGCTTCGAGCAAAATCATCCATGCCGCGCGGCCCAACTCGGGGTCGGGAAATGCCGCCACCGGGATGGCGAGCAGGATGGCGTAAAATGGCATGTTGAAGCGGTAGGGGATTTCGGTGGAGCGGGCGGCCCGCCCATAGATGAGATTTTGGATATTGAGCGTGGTCAGGTCACCGTAAGGGGTAATTTGATCGACCAGGAAGTTGCGGGCAGGTTTCCACAGGGCGTAAAAGTCGGGCGCGAGGGGCGTGCGCTGGACATAGTTAAGATTGGCCCAATACAGGCCTCCCCCAACTGAGATTGTAAAGAAGAGCAGGAACAAGATGATGAACAGGATGCGGGCATTGTTGCGCATTGGTTTATTTTACCAATAATCCAGGTCTGGCGAGGCCGCCGCGAGCTTCCCGTTTTGTGAAGTTCTCGGCGGGCCAGGAGAGTGCCAGCGGCGGTTGGGTTATGGCGCCAGCACTTGTAAACAAGCCGGGATAATGCGGTAATCCAGTTCGGTCACCCTGTGTGGGAAGAGTTCTCCATCGGTATGGGCTGGCGATGGGTGATCGAGCCGCACTTTTAGCCAGGTGGCGTTGATTTCACGAATGCCTGTTTCGTGGACAAAATCACCCTGCGGTTGCATTGTTTTTGGCAGCAGCGCAAAGGTTCCCAGGCGGGTGGGGCGATAGCCGAACATAAAGGTCAGCTTGCCATCGGAGAGATTGGCGTGCGGGGTCATAAAAAATAGCCCGCCCGTGCGCGGTCCATTGCCGACCGAAACCAGCAGCAGCGGTCCTTCAAAGTGACCGTCATCCCAGTCGAGAGTCGCATTCCAGGTGGGGTGGTCCAGGATGCCTTGCACCGCGGCCACCAGGTAGCGCGGAATCCCCTTAATCCACGTGATTTGGATTTGCTTGGTGGTGACATAGGGTTCCAGCCCGGCAGCTGAATTATTGGCAAAATACTGCCCGTTGACATGGCCGATATCGATGCGACGGGTTTTCCCGGCAGCAATTACCTGTGCGGCTTCTGCCAGGTTGAGCGGCATTTTGAGCGAAGCGACCAGGTCGTTGGCCGTGCCAAGCGGCAAGATGCCCAAAACGCCCATATCGGTTTCACCGTGGGCGCGGGCCAGGCCGTTCACCACATCGCCGACAGTTCCGTCGCCGCCTGCCGCAATGATGGGCGAATATCCGGCGCGGGCGGCTTGTTCTGCCAGGCTGATGGCCTGTTTGGGATGTTCGGAGAGAGCCAGCTCGAAATCAACCCCGGCATTGCGCAGGGCAACTTCCGCTTCGGGCCAACGCTGCTGCGCGCCCCAACGATTGGAATAAGGATTTAGGATCACTTTTGCTGTCATACATGCATCCTAGCATGGCGGATGGGCAGCAGAAATATCAACTTGGTTGCGCCAGCATTTGTAGAGAAAACCCGCCGCTCGTCAAAGGGATGCTCTTAATAAAAAACAGGCGGATTTCCCGCCTGTTTTTGTGGTTTAGTGCACTGCTTCCAGTTTTTCGCTGCTGTTCTCTTTACAGCGGTCGCGCGCTGCGTTCATAAAGCCCACAAATAAGGGATGGGCGCGGTTGGGTCGTGACAAGAACTCGGGGTGGA
>CAZLSP010000054.1:0-26442 GCA_964562145.1 uncultured Anaerolinea sp.
ACCGCGGCTACGGCATCCCGTGGAAGGGCAACTATTCCTCGTGGCTGGAGCAGAAACAGGAAGCCCTACGCCAGGAGGAAAAGGTCGAATCGAAACGCCAAAAAACGCTTGAGCGTGAGTTGGAATGGATCCGCATGTCGCCCAAGGCGCGCCAGTCTAAGGGCCAGGCGCGCGTGACGGCGTACGAAAAACTGCTCTCGCAGGAAGTGGAAAAATACCGCAGCGAGCAGGAAATCTACATCCCGCCGGGGCCAAAACTGGGCAATATCGTCATCCAGTTAAACGGGGTCAGCAAAAGCTACGGCGACCGCCTGATTTTGGATAACTTCTCGGCAACCATCGAACCGGGTTCGATTGTGGGCATTGTCGGCCCCAACGGCGCGGGCAAAACCACCCTGCTGAAAATGATTACCGGGCAAGAAAAGCCCGATAGCGGCAGCATTCGCATTGGCGAAACCGTAAAGATGGGCTACGCCGACCAGAATCGCACGCTCGACCCTGAAAAAACCGTCTATGAAGAGATTTCAGGCGGCGCAGAGACACTGGAGATGGGCAGCCGCAAGATCAATGCGCGCGGTTATTGTTCGTCGTTCAACTTTGCCGGGGCCGACCAGCAGAAGCGTATTAATATGCTCTCGGGCGGGGAACGAAACCGTGTTCACCTGGCAAAAATGCTCAAAGAACCGCACAATGTCATCCTGTTGGACGAACCAACCAATGACCTGGATGTCAATACGCTGCGGGCGCTGGAAGACGCGCTGGAAGATTTCGCCGGGTGCGCGGTGGTGGTCAGCCACGACCGCTGGTTCCTCGACCGTATTTGCACCCACATCCTGGCCTTTGAAGGCGATAGCCAGGCGCGCCTGTTCCTGGGCAACTGGAGCGATTACGAGGAAGATTACAAACAGCGCTATGGCAAAGATGTCAAACCAACGCGGGTAAAGTATCGAACATTGAAGCGCTAACCCGCCTGTTGTTGAAGCGCATGCATCAATCAAAAAAAGGACCGCCATTCCGGCGGTCCTTTTTGCTAGGAGTCACACAATAGTTCGTAAATTTTGGGGTAGTCGTAGCCGTATTCTGGCGGGTAGCCGGGGTCCACGGCCAGGGCGGTGCAGAGCGCCAGGCGTGTGCGGCTGCGGCCCTTAATGTCTTTGGCATATAACGCCTGGGCATCTTCGTAGCGCCCCAGGTTGACCAACCCTTCGAAGAAGGGGATGACTTCTGATTTGTCGTTGGCATCGAGCCCCAGGGCCAGGGTCTCATCGTACAGGCGGCCGATTTCGGCCCAATCCCCGGCCTGGCGGGCCAGCGCAGCCTTTTGGAAGTAATAACACCACGTGTGGGGCGGTTCCGCGCCGAAGATGGCTGCCGGGGGGATGGGCGACTGTCCGGTGGGGATAATTTGTTCGACGCGTGAGTAGCCGCCAACCTGCTGGATAAGCAGGGTTTCTTCTTCCGAATAGACCGGCAAATTGCCGTCGATGACGTGGATGCAGGAGTTCGAGGCGGGCAGGCTAAGCAGCAGCAATTTAGTAAAGTCACGATGCAGCTTGATGTCGCGCACGCGATTATTGAGGATGTTTTGTTTTAAGACATCATAGGCGGTGTCGGAGGTGAGCACTTCGGCCTGGATCGCCGGGGCTTCCGCCGGGCCCGGGCGGTAGATCAGGTTGACCGGGCCCCAAATTTCATAATCCTGTTGCAAACGGTAGCCATCCGGGAAGTAGGCCATCACCAGTGTATCGTTTTGCAGGTCAGGTGCGCGCCAGGTTAACTGCCACCAGGTTTCGCGTTGGTAATCCCAAAACTGGACCCAACGCACCTGGTTTTGGTACTGGGTGGTGACAGAGATGAGCACCAGCGTGAACAGGATCGTTTTACGGAAACCCGGCTGCAGCATGAGCAGGAAGCCGGTGACAAACAGCACCACCCCTGCCATGGGGTGCAGGCCATAACTTTTGTAGGCATCGGTCAGGTCTACCTGGCGGCCCGAAAGCACTACCGGCGCGACTGCGAAAATCGTGATCAGCAAACCCAACCACAGGAAATCGCGCAGCAGGCGAGGCGTTTCGGCGTTGTCTTCAGTCGGCCCGCTCTTTTGGGCCAGAACTGTGTAGAGCAGCGCCAGGGCCGCCACCGCGCCAGCCAGCAGGAAACCGATGGTCAGGTCTGAGTATTCAGCGTTGGCAAAGGATTGGTAAGGTTTGACGAACCAGGCAAAAATTGCGGTATCCATAAAATCCTTGCCGGTTTCAAAAAACAAGCGCATCGACATCTGGCGCAAATTCCCAAGATAATCCCCGGCCAACCCTGAGACATCCGTGGCGTTGCGGGTACTTTCAAAAATAAAGATGCGCCAGTATAAAAACCCGGCGGTGGCAAGCGGGTACGGCCACCATTTTTTTAGCGTTTCGCGCGCCAGATTCCAGAACCCGCGCACTTGATTGTGGAACAAGGCATAAACCAGCAAGACCAGGCGCGTCGCCTCGAAGCCGATCATGTACTCATAGATAAACAGGTAGTTCAGGGTTAGGGCCACCGAAAGCGTATACAGGCTCAGTTTTAGCGGTCGGGAGGTTGTTTTGAGCGCCTGGAGCATCATGGCGATCGAGAACAACGCTGTGCCAAACCCGATTAAGTGATTTTGTTTTGTATTGGCGTTGGGTTGCGAGAGAAAGCCGGGGTAAACGAGGAACAAAACGGTCATGAGTGTGGTAATCGCTTTTTGACGGGGCCACAGCAAACGCAGGATCCAAAAGAAGGCCAGTCCGCCTAAGAAACGCCACAAAAGCGCATACAAATGCCAGTTTACGAGATTATCGCCCAATAACCGGTAAGCGTAAGAGTAAATAACGCCCATATAGGGGCGATCGGTGCTAAAAAGCGGGATAATGCTGCCTGCGCCACGCGCCGCACCCGACCAGAGCAAGTACCAATCGTCGTGGTAGTAGCCCAGGCGCGGGATGCTTAACCCGTGGGTAAGCAGAGTGGTCAGGAGCAGGAGCAGGACAGCCAGGAGCGTCTCGTTTTTAGTAAGTTTCTCAAAAACCTGTTTCATTCGTGGTTTCCCTTTGCAGTCAGAAATTATACACTCAAAGGCACAGGCAAGAACGCAGCGGTGTGGGTGCTTAAACACATCCTTCCCGCCAGTTTTGAACCTGGCGGGAAGGATGTTGGAGGAAGAAGGAGATGTACGCAGAACTAGGTTTCCTGGAAGGGAAACCTATTCGGCAATGTTCAGGCGTGCATCGTCAATCGCTTGGATAATCACGTTCCCAGCATGAACAGGCTGGTAGCGTTCACCGGCGCGCAGCATATGATCACCAGCTTCACCGGAGGATGTGACCCAAATAACGCCCTGCTGGCATTCGATAGCCATTCCGGGCTGGGCTTCTTTCAGGGTTAACAACTGCCGCTTGCGCAGCAGCAATTCAATTTGTTGGGTTTGTGAAATGAACATGTCGCTTCTCCTATAAGGTTCCATTTACGGTTGCCCCCAGTATCACACATCCTTATAGATGGGTACAGATATAGGTTTTTTGAATTGTTATCAGTACAGTTTGGTTTATAATAAACTGTACTGGTCAACCTGCCCCAAACTGAATCATGCCGGTCACGAGAAAAGGAGCCACCGCATGCCCACGGAATCAAACACTTATAAAGTGTTACGCTACCAGGAATTAGCTGACCGGCTGGCAAACTTAATTCGCCAGGGAACCTATGCCGCCGGACAGCGCATCCCGTCTGTGCGCCAGATGAGCCAGCAACAGGATTTAAGTGTCAGCACAGTGTTGCAAGCCTACCTGATGCTCGAAAACCAGGGGCTGATCGAGGCTCGCCCACAATCGGGATATTATGTGCGCGCCCGCGGCGTAGAGCGCCTGCCCGAGCCTGAAATGTCCTCACCGGGGCGCGACCCCAGCCAGGTGAGCCTGCACGAGTTGGTGATGATGCTCCTGCGCGATTCGGTCAACCCCAACCTGGTACAGTTGGGGGCAGCGCTGCCCAACCCCAACTACCTGCCCATCCAAAAGATTAACCGCATCATCTCTGAGATTACCCGGCAAAACGGGGTCAATGCCCATGAATACCAGTTCCCGCCAGGCCTCGACGCTTTACGCGTTCAGATTGCGCGCCGTGCGGTCATCTCCGGATGCAGCCTGTCACCCAGCGAAATTCTCATCACCTCCGGCGCGGTGGAGGCGGTGGACTTGTGCTTGCTGGCAGTTTGCCGCCCAGGAGACATCGTTGCCATTGAGTCGCCTATGTATTTCGGCACGCTCCAGACCCTGGAGGTGCACGGCATTCGCGCGCTGGAGATTCCCACTCACCCGCGGGATGGAATCAGCCTTTCGGCGCTGGAATTTGCCCTTGAACACAACGCCATTCGCGCGGTGCTGGTCATTTCCAATTTCAGCAATCCCTTGGGGAGTCACATCCCCGATGAAAAGAAAAAGGACTTGGTAGAGTTGGTGGCGCGCTACGACATCCCACTCATCGAAAATGATGTTTCGGGCGAAGTCTACTTTACCGAAAAACGCCCGCTGGTCTGCAAAGCTTTCGACAAAAAGGGCCTGGTGATGCTGGTTTCATCTTTTTCAAAGGATATCAGTCCCGGGCTGCGGGTGGGCTGGGCCGTGCCGGGTCGCTTTCGGGCCGAGGTGGAGTGGCTCAAATTTACCCTGAGCGCATCCTCACCCACGCTCCCACAAATGGCGGTGGCCGAATTCCTCGACAGCGGCGGTTACGACCATCACCTGCGCCGCATCCGTCGCGAGTATGCCCGCAATGTTGACCTGATGTCGGATGCTGTGATGCGCCATTTCCCGGCCGGAACGCGCCTGACGCGCCCCTCGGGCGGGTTTGTGCTGTGGGTGCAACTCCCCGAGACGGTTGATTCACTCGACCTGTACAAGCTGGCCCTCGAAGGCGGCATTACCCTGGCCCCTGGCTATGTCTTCTCGGCCACCCAGCAATTCCCCAACTTTATCCGCCTGAATGCCGCCGAATTCAGTTACGCCACCGAACGCGCCATCGAGCGACTGGGTGGCATGGTAACCAGCCTGGCGCATGGATAAATCAATAAAAACAGCCCCCGGAATACCGGGGGCTGTTGGGCTTGTGGCAAATTATTTCAGGGCCCAGATCCAGCTATTTTCGAATTGGCAAGTCGATTTCCCAGAATCTTCAAACGCTACAAAGGCGATCCCGCCGTTGGTAGCCTGTTGGCTGTTATCGTAGAAACGGCCCTGGCGTACACCGTTAATATAGACCGTAAATACCTCGTTGTTGGCAACCAGCACAAACTGGTTGGTCGCCCCGTTATCCAGGTTCAGTGCACTGGAGAAGCGTACGTCAGAAATGGTATTCTTGAAATAGCCAAACTCATGGAATTGAATGGCCCAGGCCGGGGTGCCAGACATACGCAAGTAAATGAACTGATACTGGCGACCCTTTTCAAAGTCCGCATCGGAGCGGAACATGGTTCCGCACAGGATCAGTCCAGTCGTATCCCAGGTGACATCGGATTTCATAATAAAGTTTGCCAGTTTGAGCTTCGGAATGTCGTAGTATTCGCCGCCGGGCTGGTTTAGCGTAATACTGACAGGGTCTTTTTGCTTCCAGGCCAGGTAGCCCGATTTGTAATCGATATCTGTATCCTTTTCATCGGTGATGAGCGCTTCTAGTTCGGCCAATACACCTCCGGCGGTTTCGGTGGCCCGAAAAGCGGCTGTGGCCGTCGCATTAGGGGTGGCGGTAGCAGTGGAGGTTGGCGTGGGCGTTTCGGTGGGGGTCGATGTGGCAGTAGGGGTAAAGGTGCTGGTAGGGGTGGGCGTTTCAGTGGCGAACAATCCACCCATGCTTGGGCTGGTGCTGCAAGCAATCGACAGAATCAATACAAACAGGAACAGAACAAACGGTTTTTTCATTAAATTGACCTTTCAGCATGGGGGCGCTGGACGAATTTCCCGCGTAATAGAACCAGTGTAAGCCAAAGAATCAGGTTGCACAACTGACATTCCTCTATTTTTATTGTGATTTATTTCACATACCAATGTCCTATTTCGACTCGATACCGGGGATTGTATGATTGCAAAGGAGGAGATAACGATGAAATCACGAGTTTTTGTTTCCATTTTGATTCTTGCACTGGCAGCACTGGCCTGTAACCTGCCCTCGGCGGGCGGCGATGCAGCTCCTGTGGCAGAAGAACAGACCCCAACCACCCAAGCCGCTTTGCCGCTGCCCAGCAGCACCCTTACCCCCGAGCCGCCAACGGCCACCCTGACGCCCCAGCCATCAGAAACACCGACGATTACCCCCACGCCGACCCCATCCAACCCGGTGGTATCCCCGGCCAAAGACCCGGTCAACTGTCGTTTTGGCCCTGGCACCGAATATGCCGTTGTGGGCGCGCTGCTGGTAGCCGAGGTGGGCAACATCCAGGGGAAAAGTGCTGGCGGGGATTGGTGGTTTATCCAAACACCCAAAGGCGCAAACTGTTGGGTGGCCGGTTCGGTGGTGATTGCTTCGGGCAACCTGGCAATCGTCAATGTGCTGGCTCCACCACAAGCCCTGGTAACAGATGTGACCCTCGCGGTCAAACCAACCACGCTGGTTGTTCCCGGCTGTGTTTTCCCTTATTCGCCAGTAGAATTGAAAGGCAGCATTACGACCAACGGCCCGGCGACCGTCAAGTGGCGCTGGGAAACCAGCCAGGGAGATATTTCAGCAACCAGCAGCCTCGAATTTACCAGTTTTGGAACCAAAACCATCGAGGATATCTATAAAGTTGGCGCCAAAGGTAACTACTGGATTAAGCTGGTCGTTCTGGGGCCGAATAGTGACATGGCCCAGGCCACATACGAAGTCGTCTGCGAGTAATTCCAACCGGGCGGGAAACCCCGCCCGGCGTTTTTTTACAGGGTGTTCTGGGGTAAAATATTGCCCATGTTCCGGATAAAATCTCCCCTTTTCCTGTTCTTTGCCACCCTGGTGGCCATTGCCATCCTGGCCCTGTTCGGGCCGGAGGAAAAATCGCTGGGCGCAAATGTGCGGTTGGTTTATCTGCATGGGGCCTGGGTCCTGGCGGCCGAAGCAGCCTTTTTTGCCTCAGCGCTGGCCGGGCTGGCAGGCTTGCTCCTGCGCCGCGATTCGCTGCACCGCTGGTCGGCGGCGTTAGGGCGTACCGGCATCGTCTTTTGGGTCTCTTACCTGCCGCTCTCATTGCTCGCCATGCAAACCAACTGGAACGGTCTGTTCCTGGCCGAGCCGCGCTTCCGGCTGGCGTTGACTTTTGCCGTCGTGGGTGTCTTAATGCAAGCCGGGCTGTGGCTGATGAATAACAAGTTGCTTACTTCAGTGGCAAACATTGCTTTTATCGTGGTTTTACGCGCAATTTTTGCCACAGCCGCCAACGTGATGCACCCGCCGCCCTCACCGATTTTCAACTCAGGAAATTACATCATTATCGGTTTTTTCGTTGGGCTGAACCTGTTTGCCTGGCTGGCCGCCTATTTCCTGACGCGCTGGTTCTTGCAAATCAAACCCGATTAATTGACTTTGAAAAATAACCTGCGCATACAGGTTGCACTGTTTACCACCATCCGAACTGTGTTTAACACAGCCCACCGGATGGTGTATCCTTTCCTGGGGGTCTTTGCGCGTGGGCTGGGAGTCGATCTTGTGACCCTGTCGCTGGCACTGACAGCCCGCTCCATCGTTGGGGCAGTGGGCCCGTTCGCCGCCACCGTTGCCGACAGCCGCGGGCGCAAGTTTGGGATGCTGATGGGGCTGGGGTTGTTCACCCTGAGTGTGGGCATAGTCAGTGTGTGGCCCACCCTGGGCGGGTTGACACTTTCGCTGGTGCTTAGTTCCGCCGGGAAATATATCTTCGACCCTGGCATGCAGGCCTTCATCGGCGACCGGGTGCCTTACGAGCGGCGTGGTTTGGTGATTGCCCTGACTGAGTTGGGCTGGTCGCTGGCCTTTATCGTGGGGATTCCGCTGGTAGGGTTTCTCATTGCCCGCAGCGGATGGCTGGCCCCGTTTCCTTTGTTTGTGGTGCTGGGAGTTTTTCTAACGCTGTTGCTCTGGTGGCTGGTTCCAGACGATGCCCCGCAACATCACTCGCAAGGCCTGACCGCTAACTTCCGGCTGGTGCTGGCTTCCATCCCGGCCCTGGCGGGCGTCTCCATTGGGGTGTGGGCCAGCGCAGCCAACGAGCTGGTCAGCCTGGTGTTCGGTGTCTGGCTGGAAGACTCTTTTGGGCTAAAAATTGCAGCCCTGGCCGGAGCCTCCGCTGTGATTGGGCTTTCGGAACTGGGCGGCGAGGGCTTGGTGGCCTCAGTGGCCGACCGCCTGGGGAAACCGAAAGCGGTGGCAGTGGGGTTGGTCGCCAACAGCCTTTCGGCCGCGCTGTTGCCCGTTTTAGGGCGCAGCACAATCGGGGCGCTGATCGGCCTGTTCCTTTTCTACATCAGCTTTGAATTTGTCATCGTCACGACCATCTCGATCATGACGGAGGTGCTACCACAGGCGCGCGCCACGCTGATGGCGTTTAATGTGGCCGGGCTTTCGCTGGGACGCGCAATTGGCGCTCCGTTGGGCACCTTCCTGTATCAAATTGGGTTTCCGCTGGTGGCCGTGGGTGCAATCGTGCTTAATGTGCTGGCCTTATTGGCATTGCAGCGTATGTTAAAGGGAAAATAAATCTGGTACGGACAAGTTTTCTCCGAAAATGCTTGCCATGCAGGAACTTTTTAAGGTACTATTGAATGTGACATGACCGAGATTCCTTCGCAACCTTCATATCCCCGGCCATCCCGGCCAAAATCCCCGCGCATTTTGCAAACTACGCTGTTGACGGCGCTCATTGTTGCCACGTTGTTTGTGGCTTTTACGCCCAACAACCTTTCGGGTGGGTTTAGCCAGCAGCTGGCTGTTTTGCTGACCGCCCAACCCGAACAGGATAGCCTGCCCGGCGGCACACCGCGCCCGCAAGTTAAGATTGGCATTGTGGCCGGTCATTGGGGTAACGATTCGGGCGCAGTTTGTGATAACGGCACAACCGAAGCGGAACTGAATCTCAAAATTGCGACCATCGTGCAGCAAAAGTTGACGGCCCTGGGGTTTGAGACCGACCTGCTGCAAGAGTTTGACCCGCGCCTGAAAGGCTACCGGGCTGCGGCGCTGGTCTCCATCCACAACGATTCTTGTGTCTATATCAATGACCAGGCAACCGGTTTCAAGGTGGCGGCTGCCATGAGCGCGCGCGACACCAATCGCGCCAGCCGCCTGGCGGCCTGTTTGCGCGACCGTTACCAGCGCAAAGTGGGCCTGCGCTGGCACGATAGCGTCACCAACGACATGACCCTGTACCATGCTTTTGATGAAATCGACACCAACACCACCGCGGCCATCATTGAGACAGGTTTTTTGAATCTCGATTATGACATTTTGACTCAAAATACCGAAGATGTTGCGGATGGTGTTGCCGAAGGTATCCTGTGCTTTATCAATAATGACAATATTGCTCCGATTCCTACTCCGTAAAGGTATGCAAAAGGGGATATTTTTATGAATCCAAATGAGATTGCCGCCTACAAGGCGCTTGAGCAGGCCCAGCAAGCCATCCGGCAAGGCAACAAAGCCCTGGCGCGCCAATTTGCCGAAGAAGCGGTTCGGATGGCCCCAGACCTGGAAGATGCCTGGTTGTTGATGGGTGCTTCGGCCCCCAGCGCCGCCGATAGTGTCGCCTGCCTGCGCACGGCGCTGGAGCTTAACCCGGCCAGTGAACGCGCCCAAAAAGGCCTGGCCTGGGCCGAAAGCCGTTTGCAGAAAGAAGAGCAGCAACGCGCTGCCGCTGCCCCGGTTTCCTTATCGCCGCCTGCCGAAGAGAAAAAGACCGAGCCCACCCAACCGGTACGGGTGACACCCGTCGAGATGGCCGCAACTGCCGAGGATGAAGAAGACACCGTCCAGCCCGTTGCCGCCCTCCCGCTTCCGGTTTCTGAGCCCCAGGCAGCGCCCAAAGCCGAAAAATCCAAAAAGACCTCCAAACGATCCCGTTACGCTTACGCGGCGCTTTTACTTTTACTGCTGTGCGGCGTGCTGGCCTTTGCCATTTCGCAGGGCGTTACCCCGGCTTCAGCCTTCATCAACAGTGGCATGTTTGCCGCCCAAGATGCCGGTCCGGCCTGGGCCGCCGCGGATGTAACCAAGCCTACTTACACGTTGGAGCCGTCACCCACCACCGCCTTTACCGCCACTAGCACCGCCACAGCCACCCAAAGCCCCACCCCTACGGCGACTTTTACCGCTACGGCCACTGCTACCGCCACAGTGACCGATACCCCCACCATTACCAACACCCCGCTGCCGAGCGATACACCGTCCATCACTCCCACCTCGGAGGCGTCGCCCACGGCCCTGCCCACCGATACCAGCGTTCCCACAGCCCTCATCCCCACCCAGTCTGCGCCGCAGGTTAAGAATACAACGGGCACGGTCACCGGCGCGGGCGAACACTGGATTGACGTAAACCTGTCACAACAGATGGTCTACGCCTACGAAGGCAACACCCTGGTCGCTTCCTTTGTAGTCTCCACCGGAACCTGGCAGTACCCCACCGTCACCGGGCAATACCGGGTCTATATCAAGTATCGCTACAAAGATATGTCTGGCCCGGGTTACTTCTTGCCCGATGTGCCTTACACCATGTTCTTCTACAAAGGCTACGCCCTGCACGGCACCTACTGGCATAACAATTTTGGCACGCCAATGAGCCACGGTTGTGTCAACCTGACCATCAGCGATGCCGAATGGCTGTACAACTTCTCATCGGTGGGCACGCTGGTCAACGTGCATTACTAACAGGATTGGATGCAAACGAAACGACAGCTTAACCGGCGCGATTTCCTAAAATTGGGCGGCAGCGCCCTGGGAGCGGGTTTTTTCGCCGCCCTGGGCCTGCCTTCCGTTAAAGCTGCCGATTCGACCCCGCTGCTGGGGCGCGTGGCCTATAACAAGGTCAGCGTATACGATGTACCCGATAAAACCAGCGGCATTAAGCTGGGGACACACAAGTTTGATGAACTGCTCAAGATCAGTGAAACCGTTCAGGGCTGGGATGAATCCGCTTACAACCGGCGCTGGTACCGGCTTTCAGGGGGCGGATTTGTCTATTCGGGCGGCATCCAGCCAGTCCAGGACATCCAAAACACCCCCGTTACCGAAATCCCAACCTCGGGCTTGCTGGCCGAGCTGACTGTCCCGTTTACCGACACGCACTGGAAACCAACCGTCAATTCGCGGCGTGGTTACCGGCTGTACTACGGAACCACGTACTGGGTGCGGGCCATTTTCGAAGATGAGAAGAAAGACCTGTGGTATCGTGTTTATGATGATTTGATGAAACTGGTGTTCTTCATCCGCGCCGAACACCTGAGAATCATCCCCGCCACAGAATTGACCCCGCTTTCCCCCAACGTGCCCGAATCTGAAAAACTGATCCTGGTCAGCCTGTCTGAGCAGCGCATGGCTGCGTACGAAGGCGAACAGGTGGTATTTACCTCGCTGGTAGCCACCGGCATTGGCAAAACCCAAACACATTACGCCAGCACCCCAATGGGCAGCTTCAACACTTTTTTCAAACGCCCGGCCGGTCACATGGTGGGGGGTGACGGCGGCAGCGCCTATGACCTGCCGGGGGTTCCGTGGGCATCTTACATCGACAACAATGGAGTTTCCTTTCACGGAACCTACTGGCACAACGACTTTGGCACCCGCCACAGTCACGGTTGTATTAACCTGCCCAGTGAAAAGGCCAAATGGGTCTATCGCTGGACAACGCCGGTTGTCCCCACAGACAAGCGCCAGGTGTACAAACCCGGCACGGGCACACGCGTATACATATCGGAAGAACCGCTTTTCGAAGAGCGCCGCATTCATTACAAGGAGAGATAGTTTATGTACCCCGCCTTTCAGTATGACCAATATTTGCTCCAACGCCAGGTATTTGCCTTAACCGGGAAGATTCGTTTTTACAACCCGCAGGGTGAATTGCTGCTGTTTAGCGAACAGAAAATGTTCAAGCTGCGCGAAGATATTCGCGTCTATGCGGATGAACAAAAATCCCGCGAAATCCTGGCGATTCGGGCTCGCCAGATTGTTGATTTTTCTGCCGCCTACGATGTGGTTGATTCGACCACCGGCCAGAAGGTTGGCGCATTGCGCCGCAAGGGCCTGAAATCGATTTTGCGCGATGAGTGGGAAGTGCTTGGCCCCGCAGATGAATTCCTGGGGATGCTGTTTGAAGACAATATGACCCAGGCCCTTCTACGGCGTCTCCTGCTGGGCAGCCTGTTGCCCCAAAACTACGACCTGACCCTCGACGACCAGCGCGCCGCCGATTATCGCCAGCGCTTCAACCTGTTCAGGTATGAGATGGATGTAGATTTCACGATGGATTCGGCCCGCCGTCTCGACCGGCGCCTGGGCATTGCCGCTGCCATCTTGCTGGCTGTCATTGAAGGACGGCAAGAGTGACCCGTCAGCCCCTGTTCCTTGGGCTCGTTTTTGATGAGCTCGATCGCCCGCTCGAGGCCGGGTCGATCGGCACAGAACCCGCCTATGTCATCGACGATGCCGGGTTCCGCCGCCACATCCCTTCGGTGGAAATCGATCGCCAGGTCTTTGCCGAGATCAAAAAGGTCATCAGTGGCAACGAAGATTTCTTAAGCGAGCAAACCGCAAAAATGATCGGCGCAGAGGACTTGTTTAGTAAAGCCATCATCGCCAACCAACTCAAACATATCGATAAGCAATTTGACAACCTGATGGAGATTGGCATTCCTGATGACATGCGCGCCTACCTGGGCATGACCGGGTTCAAGATTATCGTCAATTATCACGGCGAAGTAGTCGAAGTTCGCCAATCTGCGGCAGCCCCCGATGACGAAGGCGGCGGGGACGAATAGCCGTTCCAGGCCCTTAAAACAGAACGTCCTGCCCAAATCTTTGGGCAGGACGTTTTTTCTTTGATAGCCAAATTTATGACGGATTGGCCATTTCTGGTTCGGTAAAAGTGGGCAATACCACAATGAACTTTGTTCCCTGGCCCACAACCGACTCAAGCCAGATACGCCCTTCGTGATTTTCCACAATCGATTTAACGATCGCCAACCCCAGGCCCGTACCGGGCGTTCCTTTGGGTGCGTTACTGGCCCGGTAAAACTTCTCAAAGATATGCGGCTGGTCCATGGGCGGGATGCCAACCCCGGTATCCGCCACCTCGAAGATGACCTGTTCACCCTCGGCGCGCAAATTGACGGTGATTTTCCCGTTAACGGGGGTGTATTTAACCGCATTGACCAGCAAGTTATCAATCATCTGCCGCAGCCGAATGGGGTTTCCACGCAAGCCGGGCAGGTCATCGGCAATATTGACTTCCACGGTTTGCTGTTTATCGGCAATTTGTTTGCCCAGGTTTTCAAGCGTGTAGCGCACGATGGTTTCAATCATTACTTCATCTTTGCGCGTGTCAAACCCGGCCTCAATGCGGCCCAGGTCGAGCAGGTCATTCACCAGGGTAGTAATGTTCTGGGCGCTGTTTTGAACGTGCTTGACAAATTGCTTTTGCTGGTCGTTAAGCGGGCCGACACGGTCGAGCAATTCCACATAGCCCATAATGGCGGTCAACGGTGAACGCAGGTCGTGCGAAATGGTGTGGATGAAATCGCTCTTTAAGCGATCGAGCATTTTCAGGTGGGTGATGTCTTCAAGCGTGATCACCGCTCCAACATCAGGGATGGGTGTGTACTGGGTGTTGAACACACGCCCGTCTTCAAAGGTGATTTCATGGAATTTGAGCGGGTTATCCGTAATCGACTCAAGCAGGGTGGCAAAATCCTGGTGGGTGATGGCCTGGCGGACTTGCATCCCAACCAGGTTGGCAAATCCCAATCCAAAGGCTTTAATGGCTGCCGGGTTGATGTACAAAATACGGCTCTCACGGTCGAGCAGGATGACACCATCCTGGATGCTGGTGAGCGTAATCCCAAATTTTGCGCGTTCCCGCTCCGATTCGTCGTACAACTGGGCATTCTTGATGGCAATGGCGGCATAATCTGACAGCACCGTCATCAACATTTCATGATGCTGGGTAAAAGGCCGCTTCGAGATGCGGTTATCTACGCCCAAAACACCGATGATTTTTTCTTCTGTTCGCAACGGAACATAAATCAGGGCATGCACCAGGTAAGCGGTTTTGATTTTGCTGGGAACGTCTTCACTAAAAGAGATGGGCTGCCCGGTATGGATGACTTGCCCGGCCAGGCTGTCTTGCACTGGCAGGCGAAAGGTGCGGGCAAAATTCTCTTCAAAGTTGCGGCCTGCGCGCATATACAAATCGTTGGATTTTTCATCCAACAGCAGCAACTGGCCTTCTTCTGCGCCGGTAAGTTCGACAGCAGCAGTGACAACATTGGTCAGCACACTATCAATATCCAGCGATGATGTGATGGAATGCCCCAGCTTGGCCAGGGTTTCGGTTTCGTTGATTTTTTTCTCAAGCGAGGCGGTTGTGCGCCGAATCTCGCGTCGAACCCAGTCACCGGTTTGTTCAGCGCGCTTTTGGCTGTGCTTGATGGCATTGACAATGTCATCGATACGCAGCGGAGGGTGCAAAAAGTCGCTTACCCCAATCTTAATGGCGCGTTTAACCAGGGCCGGGTTGTCGCTGTTCGCAAACAAGATGACCGGCAGGGTGGGGAAACGTTCCAGCATGCTGGTGCACATGTCGATGCCGTTGCGATTGCCCAGTTTTTCGGTCACCAACACCAGGCTGGGGGTGGTTTCCATCAACGCTTTATCTAAAGTCGCGGGGTCTTTTGCCAGGGCCACAGAATAATTTCCCGCATGCAGGGCACGTTCAAGCAGCCCAAGCGTGGGAGATTCTTCCATGGCTAGCAGGATCAGGTCTGTTTTTGGCATTGTGGCAATTTTACCTTAACCACTCGAGACTTTTATTTCTGTTGCATTGTTTGTTGCTGGCTTACAAGCATGGTAATGCGTTTGACCGCGTTCTGAACGGCGGCCAGGGCTTGTTTTTGTTCCGGCGTCAATGCCCCCATTTTTTCGCCAACCACCAGGTCAAGCGGATACGAGGCGGTCTGCAATGTGGACTGAACTTCCTGGCGCATGGTTTGCAAGAGTTCGTTTTTGCGTTTTTCCCCGGCCTGGGCTGCCTCAGCGTTTTGGGCCAGGGCACGAAACAGCCGGGAATTAATCAACGAGATGGATGCATAATCGGCAATGGCTTCGAGCAGGGTTTGTTCGCTCTGCCCAAACGGTTTCTCAATCTTGCGAATGACCGTCATCAGGCCAATGGTTTCGTTTTGGACTTTGATTGGGACGACCATCGCGGCGCGCCCGAGGGTGGCGATGCGCAGCTTCTCAAGCGGCTGGCCGTGAATTTCAAGCGTAGCCGCCGACATAGCGACCAGGGTGCTGATACCATCATCGAGTGGTTGGCCCACCTTTTTGGCCCAGGCATCGGGCAAACCGCGATGCGCAACCAGCAAAAACGACCTGGTTTTTTCATCTTTGAGCGTCAACCAGGCCATATCAGCCTCAGTCACCGACTTGACCGCTTCAACGATCTTTTCAAACAAGACGCGCTGGTCAGTGATGGACATAACCGCCCGGCCAACCGCAAAAATAGTGGTCAGCTCGCGCACTTTGCGCTGCAATTCGCCATTGGCCTGTTTGAGTTGAAGATCCAGTTTCTCGCGGGCGCGAATTTCGCGCACCTGTTTTAGCGCCCGTTCCACCACAGCCACCACTTCGGCTTCGCGGGCGGGTAGTAACAGGTAATCGTAGGCTCCCAGGCGAAAGGCCTGGATCACATTGGGCTCCTGGCCTTGTTCAGCCAGGACAATTACCGGGGTGGTGATGCCCTGTGAAGAGAGCGCAACCAGCAAGTCTTTGCCGCTTAAACCGGGCAACAACAGGTTGGCGATAATCACATCGGGTTGGAACTGAACCGCCTGGCGAATCGCGCTCGCTCCATCGGCGGCAATGGAAACCTGGTATCCCATGCGTTGCAGCGCCTGGCGAGCGATCAGGTCACTAACATCCGGGTCGCTTTCGACGATGAGAATTTTCTCAGTGGGTCGCTGATTCATATCAATTCATGATAGCATGAATCTTAAAATTTGTCGGCCTGTATTAAAATTTTGTAAGGGAGTATCATCAGGCCCGAATAACTTTGAGGAGCTTGTATGAGCGACGATTTTTTGTGGTGGCGCGACGGTGTTATTTACCAGATTTACCCGCGTTCTTTTGCGGATTCAAATGGAGATGGGCTGGGTGACTTGCCCGGCATTACCTCCAGGCTGGACTATCTCGCTGACCTGGGCATTGATGCCATCTGGCTGTCTCCTTTTTACCCCACGCCCGATGTTGATTTTGGGTACGATATCCGCGATTACAAGAATGTTGACCCGCGCTTTGGCAGCCTGGACGATTTCGACCACCTGGTGGCCGAGGCTCACCGGCGCAATATCCGTGTCATTGTCGACCTGGTTCTTAACCATACATCCGACCAGCATCCCTGGTTTATCGAGTCACGCTCAAGCCGCGACAACCCCAAACGCGATTGGTATCTTTGGCGGGACCCGGCCCCGGGTGGGAAAGTGCCCAATAACTGGCAGTCCATTTTCGGCGGCGGCGGATGGGAGTTCGATCAGGCTACCGGCCAGTATTATTTCCACATGTTCGTCAAAGAACAGCCGGATGTAAACTGGCGCAATCCGGACTTGCGCCGCGAGATGTTGGATGTTTTTCGCTTTTGGGCCGACCGGGGCGTGGATGGTTTCAGGCTGGATGTGTTTAACGCCTATTTTAAGGCGGAGGGTTTGCCCGACAACCCCACAAAATTTGGGCTGCGCTCTTTTGAACGCCTGCACCATGTTAATGACATCGACCAACCCGAGATGTACCCGCTTTTAAGCGAAATCCGCGCCTTGCTCGATACCTACCCCGAACGATATGCGGTGGGCGAAACGTTTGTTGCCACGCCTGAAACAGCCGCCTCTTACACTGGCACAGACAAACTCCACGCCACGTTTAACTTTGACTTCCTGTTCCGAAAGTTTTCTGCGGCCGATTTCGCCGCTGGAATCCAGAAATGGATTACCGCCATTGGGGATGCATCCTGGCCCAATTACGTGCTCAGCAATCACGACCAGCCACGTTCGGCCACACGCTACTCTGCAGGCCGTTGGGGCCAGCCCAAAAGCGAAGATGACACCCGCGCCCGGCTGGTATTGGCGATGCTCCTGACTTTGCGTGGAACGCCATTCCTCTATTATGGTGAAGAGCTTGGCATGCGCGACATCTCGCTTAAGCGCAGCGAGATCCTCGACCCGCCTGGGAAGCATTACTGGCCTTTTTATAAAGGCCGTGACGGCTGCCGCTCGCCCATGCAGTGGGACGATTCGCCCTACGCCGGGTTTTCAACCGTCAAACCGTGGCTGCCGGTGCACCCCAATTACACTCACCGCAATGCTGCGGCCCAGCGCCAGGACCCCGATTCGATGTTCAGCTTTGTCAAAAAGACCCTGGCCCTGCGCAAAGAATACCCGGCCCTGCAGCGCGGCGATTTCCGCATCTTCTTCCGCACCGATACCGGGGTACTGGCCTATGAACGTCAGTGGGGCGAACAGCGCATCCTGGTTTATCTGAACTTTACCGGTTCAATGAAATCCTCCAACCTGGCGCGCAACACCGACCCGCGCCAGGCCAAGCTGCTGCTTTCCAGCCTGGGGCGCAGCGAACTGCGCGCCTACGGCAACCAGTTCCTGCTGAACCCCTACGAAGCGGTCGTCCTCCTGGTAACCGAATAACGCATGAGTCTCGACCTGAGCCTTTTCAATATTGTGGTTGTCATTCCCGCCTACCGCGTCGAGCGAGAGATTGGCGCGGTGCTGGCCGCTATCCCGGCCTATGTGCGCCATATCGTTGTTGTTAACGATGCATCGCCAGATGATACCGCCCGGGTGGTGTCAGAAGCGGCCCGCCACGATGCGCGCATCCACCTGGTCAGCCACCCCAAAAACCAGGGAGTGGGTGGCGCAATGCGCAGCGGATACCAAAAAGCGCTTGAACTGTCCGCCCAGGTCGTTGTCAAACTGGATGGCGATGGGCAAATGGACCCGGCCGACATCCCCAGCCTGGTCCTTCCGTTGTTACAAGGCAAAGCCGATTTCACAAAAGGCAACCGCTTCCGCGATCTCCATTCGCTTTCCAAAATGCCGCTGGTCCGGCGGATTGGCAATGTGGGGCTCAGTTTCCTGGTCAAAGCCGCCACCGGGTACTGGAGCTGCTTCGACCCCACCAACGGCTTCCTGGCCCTGCGCGGCGAGGTGCTGGCTCGCCTGCCGCTCGAACAAATTCACCGCAGCTATTTCTTTGAAATCTCGCAAATCAGCCAGCTTTACCACATTGGCGCGGTCATTCGTGACGTGCCACTCCCGGCCCGCTACGCCAGCGAAACCTCCAGCCTGTCGATCAGCCGCGTGCTGGTCGAATTTCCTCCGCGCCTGCTGGCAGTCTTCCTGCGCCGCATCGTCTTGCACTACTTCCTCTACGATTTTTCGATGGGCTCACTGTACCTGCTCATAGGCATCCCGCTCCTGCTTTTTGGGCTGGTCTTTGGCTCGGTGGAATGGATTTCTTACGCCTCGCGTGACATCCCCGCCCCAACGGGAACAGTGATGCTGGCCACCCTGCCCGTCATCCTTGGCATCCAACTCCTGCTGTCCGCCGCCGCCATCGACCTCGGCTCGGTGCCGCGCGACCCGCTCAGCGACCCGCTCGTCTAAATTTGACTTTTCCCCCTGGTTCGCTATACTAAAAGGCATGGAACTTTACCCGTCCATGCCTTTTATCTCGGGAGGAAAAGTCGAAGCGGGTGGCCCGCTGTGGCGTTTCCTGCCCCCCGTACCGGAGAACACCGCCCGGGCCTTTCTCGCCGACTCTCCCACCCGTGGCTCGTGGGTGCTGGACCCCTTTGGGTCCTCCCCCCGCTTCGCTGTCGAAATGGCCCGCGCCGGGATGCGTGTGCTCGTTGCAGCGGGTAACCCGGTCAGCCGCTTCCTGCTTGACCTGGCCGCCCATCCCCCGCGCTTTAGCGACCTGCAAGCCGCCCTGGCCGACCTGGGCGCGCTGCGCAAAGACGACGAACGCCTTGAGACACACATTCAAGCCCTGTACCTGACCCAATGCGCCAACTGTGGGCGCGAGTTACCCGCCGAAGCCTTTTTGTGGGAAAACCGCACCGGCAACCTGATCGGCCGCATCTACAACTGCACCTGCGGCAGCGGCGGGGAACATCCGGCCACCCCCGAAGACCTCGAGCGGGCTGCAGCCTGGTCTCGCGCCGATGCCTTGCACCGCTCGCGCGCCCTGGGGCGTGTTGCCCCTACCGACGACCCCGACCGCCCCTCTGCCGAAGAAGCCATTAACATCTACCTGCCGCGCGCCGTCTACGCTCTCGGAACCTTGGTCAACCGCCTCGATACCATCCCCACCAGCCCAGAACGCCGCCGGTGCATGGTGGCCTTGCTGTTGTGGGCCTTCGACCAGACCAACTCGCTCTGGCCGCACCCGGCAGACCGTCCGCGCCCCAGGCAGCTAACCTTCCCGGCGGTATTTCGTGAAAATAATGCCTGGCTGGCGCTCGAGGCCGCAGTCAAAACCCTCGGCAGCGAAGAATTTGACCGGCCGGTTGTGCCACACACCCTGTGGCCCGAAGAACCCTCTGAACCCGGTGGTCTGTGCATCTTCGAAGGCCCCCTGCGCGAGTTGGCTCCGCATCTTGAAGAGATCCCCCTTCGGACTGTTGCCGGGGTTATTCCACGCCCCAACCAGGCATTCTGGACCCTTTCAGCTTTATGGTCAGGCTGGTTGTGGGGGCGCGATGCCGTTGGCCCGTTCAAGGCGGTGCTGCGCCGCCGTCGTTACGACTGGCAATGGCACGCCGAAGCGCTTAAGGCGCTATTCACCAGCCTGGCCGGGGTCGTGAGTCCGCAAGTCCCATTTTTTGGCCTGCTGGCCGAACCTGAGCCAGCCTTTGTGACGGCCACCCAACTGGCAGCCCGCGCCAGCGGTTTTACGCTGCGCGGCCTGGCCATGCGCTCCGAACCAGACCCAATCCAGTTCCTGTGGGTGCGCGAAGGGAAACAACGCCCGGCCCGCCTGCCGCTCAATGCCAATTATGCCCGCAAAGCCCTGCGCCAGATTCTGGAACAGCGCGGCGAACCGATGCCATACCTGCACCTGCACACTGCTGCGGTGGCTGCATTTGCCGGTAAAGGAATGCTTTCTTGGGACGAAGAAACCCTATCTGTGGCTGAAACGGTTATCCATACCGGCCTGCAAAACGAGGAGTTTCACGACCTCGAGCGTCGTTCCACGCCCGAAACCGGCACCTGGGCGCTGAAAAAATGGGCTGAACAAACACTACTCAAAGGTCTGGAATAATCTCAATCTATACGAAAAAAAGGTGAGATTTGTCACTATTTTAATCATCTGGGGACTTGTATACTACTCTGTAAACCTGCCTGTTGTTCATACATCTCAATTTCAGGGTAAGCGTGGGGAGAATATCCTGTTTTCTTTTTGCACTATTCTTAAGTCACACCCCACCTTACCTGGAGAGCGATTTATTTTAGGTTGGTTTTGGAGGGCTGAGGATGAAATCGTTTAAACTAAGTGTTTGGCTTCCTCGTTTTTTCTATATTGTCTTGCTCGTGGGATTGCTTACATCGTGCGGAGCTGGCTCATTGAGTTCATTGATTGGCTGCGCCGAAACGGGAAAAACCAACTACCTGCCGACAGAATTAAATGCCGATTCTTATCCTAAGCTGGATGGTTTGGCTGCTCGGGATGTTGCGAATGTAATCTATCAATACGTAGTCCCCGAAGGAAGCATTGTGGAAGACAGGCTGCCTCTCGCCAGGCGCGAAGCGCTTCTCTTTTTGAAAGAAGAAACTGCCCGATGGACAGCCGTAGAGTATATAAACATGGATAACCAGCCCAAAGTCCGGGTGATGGTTACGTTTGTCACCCCAGGTCTTTTACGCGCAATCTTGCTGAATAAATGGCTTCATGATCCTTCCCTGTCTGGTGAAAAGAGCTTTACAAGTTTAACCAATAAAGGATTACAGGTTTTTGAAGACCGAAAAGAATGGGCATTCTTTTTATTGATACAACCTGATACTACCCAGCCATCCAAAGAGCTTACCATATCACCATCTTTAATCACTCTTCACAACACCAGAGGCTTGCCTACCGTAGTTAGTAATAGTGACCCCTTTTTAAGCATCAAACAAAACACACATCAAAGCGGTCTGGCCGGTTTTTTCTTTTACAAGGTTGGTATTACGCAAGGAAATGCATGCGTGCCATTTATTTCAGAGACCGAAGAAACATCGATCATGCTTAAGACAGAACTGGCAACCATTGACAGTCGGGTAACTGGGCCATTGATTTGGAATATTCGTATTCCGATTTGGGCAGATCTCAATAAACCTATTTACACCCCCAGGCTAGATTTGGCTCTACAACCAGGAGATGATGCTGGCGAAAACTCATCCAATGCACTGCCTGTAGTGGAGAGCTTTGTTGAGGCAGATAACCCCAACATTGACTATAAAAGTCTTGGAAAATATATCTGGTGGTATTTGGCCATGAATGATTTACCCCACAATAAGTAAAACCAACGGCGCGGGATGGGGATCATCCCGCGCCGTTTTACGCTTGCAGTATAATGAAAATGTCGTCAGGAAGCTTTCCCCCTGGCGGCGAAATTTAAAAGCTGAAATGGCGCGCTGCTTGTGGAAACCCAAAAACTGCTCAGTGTCAGCAATTTATCCAAATCGTTTGGCTCGGTGGGGGCCCTGGATGGGGTCAATTTCGACATTGCGCCAGGCGAGGTGCTGGGCGTGGTGGGACAACGCGGCTCGGGCAAATCGACGCTTTTCAACCTGCTAAACGGCATTTATACGCCATCGGGCGGCGAGATGTATTTTGGGGGACAGCGCATCACGTTGAAATCCGCTTCGCAGGCCCAGCGGATTGGGATCGAAGCGGCCCAGCAAAACCCGGTTTTGGCCGACAACTTCAATGTGTTACAAAATATTTACCTGGGGCGTGAAATTTGCCAGGTCAAGAGCCTGAAACTGTGGCCCCGCGAAGGTGAAATGGCCCAAAAAGCGCGCCACTTTTTTGCCGATTTTGACCTGCCCCCTGAATTGATTGCCGAACGTCCGGCCAACCTTTCTACAGAATACAAACAGATTGTGTCGATTGCGCGCGCTTTGTGCCGCCCATGCCGGCTTTTGCTGCTCGACGATGTCCTGGCGGCGTTGAGCTTCCAGCGCCAGCAAAGACTGCTGGCGCGCATTAAGGAACTCTCGGCCCAAAATGTCTCGGTCATCATCAGCAGTGATGACTTGAAGCACATTTTTGCCGTGACAGATCGGATCCTGGTCCTGTACCAGGGCCGCCAGGCCACCATGCGGCTGACCTCGCAGACCACCCCACGTGAAATTGTCGAATTAATTGTTGGCTCAAACCGCCAGGAACAGGTCACCCCGGTAATTTGGGCTTTTGAGAGTTATTATGCCGCCCAAAAACAGGCCGAAGAATTGCGCCGTACCCAACAGGCGCTTAAACAAAGCCTCAAGGCGCAAGATTCGCTCAACCGCCAGTTGATCGAACGGTTGCGTAACCAGGTTGAAGCCCTGGATCGCCTGAACCTGGCATTGCAAGAGGCCAACCGTCGCTTAATGACTGAACGCGAAGCCGAACGCAAATCGCTGGCGCGCGAACTGCACGACCAGGTGATTCAGGATTTGCTCAGTTTCAATTATCAGTTGGAAGACGCCGAAAGTGAAATTGCAGACGAGTCGCTGCGCGAGGCACTGGCCGATATCCGCGACGGGATTCGCGAGGTGGTGAGCAACCTGCGCCTGATGTGCAGCGACCTGCGCCCGCCAACCATCGACAGTCACGGGTTGTCGGCAGCCATTCGCTCGTTGACACACCAGTGGTCGAAGCAGAACGGTATTCAGGTAGAGTTGGAGATTGACCCGGCGCTGGGTCGCTTGCCCGAAACAATAGAATTATCGGTGTTTCGGATTATCCAGGAAGGGTTAAGCAATGTTCGCAAGCATGCCAATGCCACCACCGTCAAACTCTCGCTGCATCGCACCCCCACCGCCAGCCTGGTGGTGCAGATGACGGATAACGGGCAGGGCATTTCGCGGCCCATTGACCTGGCAATGCTTTCAGGGGAGAAACATTTTGGTTTGGTGGGAATCAGCGAACGGGTGAGTCTGTTAGGGGGAACCATGCAGATGGAATCACCCCCCTCAGGCGGG
The DNA here is from genome assembly GCA_964562145.1 of uncultured Anaerolinea sp. Classification (GTDB taxonomy): domain Bacteria; phylum Chloroflexota; class Anaerolineae; order Anaerolineales; family Villigracilaceae; genus UBA5195. The sequence goes on from CAZLSP010000054.1 coordinate 23,454, forward strand.
TTGGACCTCCTGATCGAGATTCCCAGCCCCTATCCTTCTATTGTGGCCTAAAACTAGCCCCCGGCATCTTCAACTACCTGCCGAACAGTGGCAGCATCGATATCTTTTTTATCCAAAAAGGCCACCGCCCCGGCATTCAGGCCAATGCGCCTGAATTCGCGGTCGGGGTAGGCGCTAATCAAGATCATGCGCGTATTGGGCGAGACCGCCTTAATACGGCGCGCACACTGGATACCATCATCTTCCTGTAAAACCACATCGATAAAAGCGATTTTTGGCTTCACCTGGCTTGCCACCCGTACGGCGTCGGCGGCGTCTTCGGCCTGGTAAATGGATGCGCTGGGACAGGTTTTGCTGACCAGTTTGCCCAACTGGGCGCGATAGCGTGGGTTGTCATCGACTAGCAGGACCGTGAAAGCCTCCGCGCCAACCTCGGATTTGAGCGTTTTTTCGTGCTCGGGCACGGTCAGCAAATCGGGGTGGTGTGAAGCATAGTTATTGGCTTCCAGGCGGCTCTCCACACCAATGGCCCGATAGAGCGCGGTTAGATGGTTCTCAACCGTTTTAATGCTCAGGTCCATCACCATGGCAATTTTCTGGTTGTTATAGCCGAGGGTAAGCAGGTAAAGCAACTCGCGCTGGCGGCGGGTGAGCGGCGAAACACTTTCACGGTTGGGCTCGGTGCGATTAACCAGGCGATTGACCAGCGGGTCTGAGATCCAGCGCCCGCCCGCCAGGATGCGGCGAACCGCCAGTTGCAGGTCGGCGAGGGGCTGGTCTTTGAGATGGTATCCATTAACCCCGGCTGCCAGCAACCCGACTACATAGGATTGGTCGTCATAGGCGCTCACAACCAGAATCTTCATGGCGGGGTGCGCAGCCCGGATGCGTTGAACCGCTGCCACGGGGTCAAAGTCGGGCATGTTGACATCCATCACCAGCAAATCGGGCTGCAACGAGGGGATGGCCTGTAAAAGGTCGCGGCCGTTCCCAACTTCGCCCACAACTTCAACGCCCTCCAGGCTGGCGAGGGCATCGCGCAGCCCGGCGCGAATGAGGGCATGGTCGTCGGCGATTAAGGTTCTGACAGGTGGGATTGTCATAAATGGCACAATTAGGGGAAATCCCTTGCTCTTGAGGGGGATAATTCTATCGAGGAAAAGGGGGATAAGGGTTGAATCAGGGTCTGTGAAATCGCTATGATTATATAGTACGCTTTCCCCCCCGTAAAGAACAGGAGGTCGCTCCCGCCTATATTCCCCGCTTGTCTTTTTGCCCCTAAAATTTCCCACCCAAAATTTTTCAGGAGGAACGTCAATGTTTAAGAAGAGTTCACTTTATGCTTTGGTTGCTGTGCTGTTTGTCTTTGCCACAATTTTGTCTGCTTGTGGCGGCGCGGCTGCAACCGAGGCCCCCGCTCAGCCAGAAAGCAAGCTGGCTGTCGGTATCGTGCTCCCGACCAAAGATGAACCGCGCTGGATCCAGGACGAAACCCGCTTCAAGGAAGCCCTGACCGCCGCCGGTTACGATGTCGAGATCCTGTTCAGCCAGGGTGATTCCGCCAAGGAAAAGGCCAACGTCGAAGCCCTGATCACCAAAGGCGTGAAAGTTCTCATCATCTGCCCGCAGGACGGCACTGCTGCCGCCGCTGCCGCTGAAGCCGCCAAGGCTGCTGGCGTCAAGGTCATTTCGTATGACCGCCTGATCCGCGACACCGATGCCGTGGATTACTATGTGACCTTCGACAGCATCGCTGTGGGCGCTGCCCAGGCGCAGTACCTGGTCGACAAGGCCACCGGCTCTGGCAACCCGCTGTACCTGTATGCCGGTGCTGCTTCTGACAACAACGCCTTCCTGTTCTTCGAAGGCGCCTGGAACGTGCTCCAGCCCAAGATTGCTGACGGCACCTTCGTCATCAAGAACTCCAGCGAAGCGGTTGCCCTGCAAGGCACTGCCACCCTGACCCGTGATGAAATGGCCAAGATCATCGGCCAGGTCACCACCAACTGGGACTTCAACACTGCCAAGGGTTTGGCCGAAGCCAACCTGACTTCTGCGACCGCTGCTGACAAGGGCAACGTCTTCATCCTGGCCCCGAACGATGGCACCGCTCGCGCGATTGCCGATGCCTTCAGCGCTGACAAAGATGTTGCCAGCTATGTTGTGACCGGTCAGGATGCCGAAAAGGCTTCCGTCCAGTACATCATCGACGGCAAACAGTCGATGACCGTGCTCAAAGATGTTCGCACCCTGGTGTCTGATGCTATCGCCGCCGCGGTTGCGTACCTCGAAGGCAAGACCCCCGAAAAAACCAATGCCTACAACAACGGCAAGGTCGATGTTCCCGCCAAGCCGTCCGTTGTCGTGTCGGTTGACAAGGACAATGTCAAGGAAGCCGTGATCGACTCGGGCTACTGGCCCGCCAGCGACTTCACTGGCCTCGATGGCGCTGCCGCTGCCCCCGCCGTTACCGGCAAGGTCGGCATTGTGCTCCCGACCAAAGATGAACCGCGCTGGATTCAGGACGAGACCCGCTTCAAGGAAGCCCTGACCGCCGCCGGTTACGATGTCGAGATCCTGTTCAGCCAGGGTGATTCCGCCAAGGAAAAGGCCAACGTCGAAGCCCTGATCACCAAAGGCGTGAAAGTTCTCATCATCTGCCCGCAGGACGGCACTGCTGCCGCCGCTGCCGCTGAAGCCGCCAAGGCTGCTGGCGTCAAGGTCATTTCGTATGACCGCCTGATCCGCGACACCGATGCCGTGGATTACTATGTGACCTTCGACAGCATCGCTGTGGGCGCTGCCCAGGCGCAGTACCTGGTCGACAAGGCCACCGGCTCTGGCAACCCGCTGTACCTGTATGCCGGTGCTGCTTCTGACAACAACGCCTTCCTGTTCTTCGAAGGCGCCTGGAACGTGCTCCAGCCCAAGATTGCTGACGGCACCTTCGTCATCAAGAACTCCAGCGAAGCGGTTGCCCTGCAAGGCA
>CAZLSP010000055.1:0-26206 GCA_964562145.1 uncultured Anaerolinea sp.
CCTTGCTTCCCAAGCAAGTTGTCGTGGGTTCAAATCCCATCGCCCGCTCCAAAATCACCCCATTCCAGTAGTTTCATCTCTTCGTCTCACTTCTTGCTCCCAACCAGGGCATTACTACTCGGAAATCCATAGTCTCTTCCTGTTCCTGCTGGAAGCGCTGTGAATTGTCTTGGGGGATGTACTATCCCCTCGCAATATTCCTGGGCCTTACCCATCTATTTCGTGGGCAGTGGGAGTCCTGTTTGTGCCGGCGATTAGGAAGAATCCTGCGCAAGAAAGCCGGTGTATGGCAACGCGAGCCTAATTGCCGAGTGTATAGGTGTGTATTAATGCAGGGTGAAGCGAATGTTCGGGTGACTAGCGCGGCCCTGTCATGCCAAGGCGGGCGGTCTGGTCAATCCCTTCTGGTGCGCCCGGATGAGCAATTTCTGCCGATTGGAGACGCCGAGTTTGTCGAAGATGCTCGTAAGGTGATGCCGGACTGTAATACTGGAGATGCAAAGACGGTGGGCGATGTCTTTGTTGGACAGGCCTTCACTGATCAATCGCACTACCTCACGTTCCCGCTCGGTCAAGCCATCTGGCTGGTGAGCTTGGGTGGGAGTCAGTGGGCTCAAGCCAGGGAGGTCTTTCTGAATAATCGGCCTTGGGCGAGCTGGTTGTCCCCTCAATGTGAATGCGACCTCTTTGCTCGACCGTGTCAGATGGGCGATGGTGGCAATGAGAACCGTCGAAGGTTGGACTTTCAAGACAATGCTGTCCACCCCGGACAGAAAAGCTTGTCGCGTGCATTCCGCATCCTCGAAGCCGCTCAATAGAATTGTCTTCACACCGGGAACTGCCGTTTTAAGCTTTTGGATGAGATCCGGTACAGAGGTACCATTTTCCGTGTCAATGATCGCGATGTCAGGGCGCTCGATCGCCAGAATCTCGTCTAGGTGGGCGCCATAAATAGTTTGACCGACCAGTCTAATCCATTTCTCAGCTTCGACAATTCTCTGCAACCCGAGGCAGAGTAGGTAATTACTGCTAACGATCGCTACGACCGTCGGCGTTGTCGGTTCTTCGATTCCGCTCATCAATCCTCCTCAAAATACGTACGGCGCTGAGTCTGTCAAGGCCGGAGCAAACTGTATCTACGTAGTTAATGAAAAAACTACGCAATGAAAGCTAGGTTAAACAGGTGATTCCTGATGCCTTCGAGGGCGCATATTCTCACACCCAGAGCGCTTCCGGCAATCGGTAAATGTCAGGAGTGAACGGTCATAAAGCCTTGCTGGTATTGGATTTCCCAAGATTGACAGTTGTACGTATACTAAAGATATCAGTGTTCAAAACTGTGCACTAGTTGATGTACGAGGATTATCACTCGTATTGCATGCATGTTTGCATGAGCAAAACACGAGCTTTCCTCATGAATCCTTGAAATGAAAATACTGGTTTATTCTTGTCCTGGCGCTTCGAACAATAATGCACAAAAAATCCGGCACAAATGTACCAGTCAGGTGCGCTGTGGAGGCCTGCTTCGCGCGGCACCAATGTCCGATGCAAACCAACGAAAAAATCTATAAAACAGCGCCCAAGTTTATGGGACTCAGAGGGCGAAGCTATGTTGAAGAGCGCAGAGTGTGGTCCGATAGTTCAGGTTCCAGAGCATCCTGCCCTGACCATTGATCTGCGATGGTATGCGCTCAGTACGCGTTCTCGGCATGAAAAGCAGGTGCGGGATCGCTTGGCAGGAATCGGGGTCGAGCCATTCCTCCCCATGGCTCGCAAGCTCAGCCAATGGTCTGATCGTAAGGTCTGGACCGAGACGCCACTTTTTTCAGGCTATTGTTTTGCACGATTTTCTCTTATGCACAGCCACCCCGTGCTGCAAACACCAGGTATTGTCAGGATCGTCGGTTCTGTTGCACCCGAACCCATTCCCGACGAAGAAGTGGCCGCCATCAAAACGCTCGCTGCCAGTCGACGTCCGGTGGAGTCGCAAGACTATTTGTGCGAAGGGGCATGGGTAGAAGTTGTCCGCGGTCCACTCACAGGATTGCGAGGACAGCTTATCAGGCGGGCGGGTCAGGACTGCATCGTCATTCGTGTCCATCTCATTCAGCAAGCGGTCACTGTGCATATCGACATGAACGAAGTAGTTTCTGTGCAGTAACCCTCCGGCGAGTGTTCCCGCTCAATGCTGCTCAGTGTGAAATAACTCCGGCCTCCGACCGTCATGCCCAAATCTCGTTTTTCTCATAACCAAATCAGGGACATCGTGCGTGAAATGGAGCACGTTCGTCCCTTGAAAACCCTCGCGCGAAAGCATGGGGTTTCGACGGCGACGTTGCATCGCTGGAAACTACAGGTGGTTGATGATCAAAACATTGCTCGAGAACGGCTTCGCTCATTGGAAGTTGAACATCGACGGTTAAAGAGCAAATTTGCAGAGCTGTCGCTAGATTACCTTTCGCTACGGGCAGCCCTAGTGGAAGACGTGAAGAAAGAGTGCTAGGTACCTCAGTCGGTCGGACTTCGTCTCGCTGTAATTTTTCAATAGGCTGGAGGGCTACGATGCGTGGGTTTATCGCCTGGACAATTGGATTACTATTCGTTGGGGGCGTTGCTCCCTTCTTCTCGCAACCATCGGATGTGTTCGCGCAGGGGAATTCTCCTGAAATCGCAGGGAAAGATGGCGCTCCTGCTTTTACAACCGCTCCGGCGCATACAGGTGGGCACGCACTCTCCAACATTGTCACGGATGCCTATACTATCGGCGCCGAAGACGTACTGGAAATCACGGTCTGGAGAAACACGGATCTGTCGAAGACCGTTCAAGTTCGGCCGGATGGGAAGTTCTCTTTGCCGGTAATCCGGGATGTCGTAGCCGTAGGAAAAACTCCGTCGCAGTTGGCGGATGAAATTACCCGCAAGCTGAAGGAATACGTTCAAAATCCCGTCGTGGCCATCAGTGTTCGAGAGGTAAATAGTTACAACATTTTCGTGCTGGGCGAAGTCGTGAGGCCGGGGAAATATCCGCTTAAGAGCAAGACGACCCTCTTGCAGGGAATTACGATTGCCGGCGGCTTTACGCCGGTCGCGGCCCGAAACCAGGTGGTGATTTTCCGGTTCGGAGAAAACGGATCAACGATGCAGACCGTGACGTCGAGTTACGATGACATCGTCTTGCGCGGCGGCATCACGGGAAATCTGGAACTCCGAGCGGGAGACACCATCGTGGTACCGAGTGAATCCATGGTTGTGTTCCCAGGGCAGCAGCAACAATAGGACCCTCAATCAAGCAGGCAGAATGCACATGCAACTACAACACGTCATACACGTTATTGGACGGCTCTGCACAATCGGTTTCATGCTCGTGGCCATGGGGGGCTGTGCGGCCACCATACAAGAGCGAGAATATGAGGCTCCCGGCGGATTCCTCCTGGGGCCGGAGGATCTTCTGGAAATCACCGTCTGGAAGAATGCCGATTTGTCGAGGATCACTCCTATCCGTCCTGATGGCCTGATTTCAATGCCGATCATCGGCGATGTACAGGCATCCGGCCTTACGGCAGACGGTCTGGCTCATCGAATCTCAGAACGGCTCAAGCAGTTTGTGGCCGGAAGCCCGGCCGTGTCGGTAAGTGTGAAAGAACTGAATAGTTATTCCGTCTATGTGCTGGGAGAAGTGACGAAGCCGGGTAAGTATCAGGCCAAATCGTATATCACGCTGCTGCAAGCTATCTCGATGGGTGGCGGTTTTACGGAATACGCAAAGAAAAACAAACTCCAGGTCGTGCGGAATCGGTTAAACGGCGACAACAAGATCCACGAAACCCGGATTCCCATTCGGTATGACGATCTCCTGGCCGGGCAGGGAGAACCGGGCAATATGATTCTGCTGTCAGGTGACACTGTTATCGTTCCATAAGAACGCCTCCTGCCTTTAGCCGATGCCCAGGTAATTCCGGACTGGCGCATTTCTCAGACAATCCGATCTCCGGAGATCTGTGTGGCCGTCAAAGCCTCGAGATTCCCGTCATTTGGGTATGGCGAAGGGGCGGCCCCCCGCAACACGTTTTCCGGTGATTGAATTGTGGTGTCATAGAAGAGTTAAGCCGAACGACGCCAGGCCGCGCTGGTTTGCCATCGTTCTGATTTGTGCGCTGGTAGTCGACATCGAATCTGGTCAACCTTCCAGTGTGCAGGCTGATACGAACGTCATCCCCTCGGCAACGTTATCGGAACGGTACGATACCAATGTCTTTTATGCACCCCCCAATCAGTTACCTCCCGGCCAGCGCCGCAGCGATTTTGTCTCGACGATCGCGGGTGGCGTGCAGGTTCTCCACAAAACGCGCGATATCGAAGCCAGTATCCTTGGCGGAGCGGATGCCAATGCGTATGTCTACAATAGTGCACTGAACTATTTTTCGACGACTGCCGATGCCTATGCCAAGTTGGATGGATTAGTCGGACGACTGGCAGAGGGCGCGCATTTACTCGTATCTGAGCGGTTCAGGTATACGCCGGAACAACCAAGTTTTCTTACCGGAACGAAGGCGCAGACCATCGATGATCCGTTCCTTCGGGGAATTCAGGGCTTCCGCGCCAATACATTTTCAAATACCGCCGCGGTGAACGGCGAATATCCGATCATCAGGGGATTTGGTGTACAAGGCAGCTATGCATTCTCGACGTATCGGGTCGGATCCATTCTTGTACTGAACAGCACGGGCGCATCCTTCTTCGATACCAACGTGCATAGCTGGTCTTTGGGGCCAAGCTATCGTGTCAGTCCTGTCGATCATCTGTCCTTGTCATATCAACAAAGTCTTGTGTCGCAGACGTTGAGCAGCGGCGGGCAGAGTTTTGAATTCAACACACAGGAACTGTGGGCCAACTATACGCGAATCAATCCCGATTGGACGGCGACATTCCGGGCGGGTGCGACTCTGATCGAACCGTCCAGCAAAGGATTTCCTACCGCCGCATTGACGGTGACGACGAACCCCGAAAAGAGCACCTCGGTCCGGCTTGACCTCTCCCGTCGGGCCGCACCCTCGTTCTTCGTGGTGGGTGGTGCCACGATCAGCAACGTAGGTCAGCTCGTCGTCACGCATCGCCTGTCTAAACGTTTCAGTGTGCGGGGCAGCGTCAGTTACGGTTACAACGAGACTGTGCCGGGAAAAGCCGTCACATTTGAGAATTGGAATGCCCTGGCAGGAATCAACTACAGCTTAACCAGGACCATGGCCGTGGACCTGTCCTATAACTACAACAATTTCAAACTCACCCAGCCTGGTCTGCCGTTTGAAGTCCTAAGGGATGTCGTCATGCTGTCGCTGACGGCGCACTGGAAATAGGGCAAAGGAGCGTCATGGAATCACAGACTCGATCTTCGTTGAAATGGCTCCCGAGTAGCCAAAACCCAACGGAGCTGACAACGAAGCCCCCTCGGCGGAAGTTGATTATTGAGAGGCAGGGCGGGCTGCAGGGCCTTGAATGGGCTACGCTCTGGGAATATCGGGACTTGCTGTACCTTCAGGTATGGCGGGAGATCAAAGTTCGGTACAAACAAACGGCCATTGGCGTGAGCTGGGTTCTGTTGCAACCGATGGTCACGATGTTGATCTTTACCGTGATATTCGGACAAATGGCCAAGGTGCCGTCGGACGGGGTATGGTATCCGGCGTTCGTACTGAGCGGACTTCTCCCGTGGACGTATTTTTCCCAGGCGGTCACGCGTGCGGGAGGAAGCCTGGTCAGCAACGCGAATCTGGTGACCAAAATCTACTTTCCAAGGGTTCTTCTACCGTTGGCTTCGATTGTGGCCCCCTTGGTCGATCTCGCACTGTCTTTGCTTCTGCTGTTCGGCCTGCTGATGTATGCCGGGATTCCGCTGACCTGGAAGATATTCACCTTGCCGATTTTCATCGTCATGGCGATGCTGACGGCCATGGGATTGAGTCTGTTTGTCTCGGCGACCAACGTCAGGTATCGAGATGTGACGCATGCCATTCCCTTCGTTATCCAGGTGTGGATGTTTGTGTCACCCATTGTGTATCCCGTGAGTCTGGTCCCCGAACAATGGCGCCTCCTCTACGGGTTAAATCCCATGACCGGAGTGATCGAAGGTTTTCGTTGGGCAATGTTGGGCCAGACCGCTCCGGATCCAGTGGTCATGGGGGCAAGCGCAGGTGTCGTCGTGCTCGCATTAATCGCCGGCTCGATATACTTCAAGAAGCTTGAACGTCAGTTCGCGGACGTGATTTGACGGCGGCCTCATGGAGTGTCTCCCAACGCTTGTGTCCGCTCGATGGTAACAGATCAATTACAGACAATTACCGAAAGAGTTCGAAATGGGTGATGTGGCCGTCCGGGTCCAAGGGCTTTCAAAGCAGTATAAGATCGGCGCGTTGCAAAAACGCCACGACACGTTGCGCGACCATGTGGTCTCGAATCTGAAGGCATTGTTTGGCCGAAATGGTTCAAGCAGCGTTGCCGACGATTCGGACACATTTTGGGCATTAAGAGATGTGTCGTTTGACGTGAAGCAGGGTGAAGTCCTGGGGCTCATCGGCCGCAACGGCGCGGGAAAGAGCACCTTGCTCAAGATTCTCTCACGTATCACGGAACCGTCGAGCGGTCGAATTGAAATCGAGGGGCGCGTCTCGTCGCTGCTGGAGGTCGGAACCGGATTTTCTGGCGAACTCACGGGGCGGGACAACATTTATCTGAACGGAACCATCCTGGGGATGCAGAAGGCTGAGATCGACAGGAAGTTCGATGAAATTGTGGAGTTTTCCGAAGTGGGGCCGTTTCTCGACACCCCGGTCAAACACTACTCGAGCGGGATGTATTTACGACTCGCATTTGGTGTGGCTGCTCACTTGGAGCCGGAAATTTTGATTGTGGACGAGGTGCTGGCGGTAGGGGATGCGGCGTTCCAGAAGAAATGCATGGGGAAGATGGCCGGTGTCGCCAAAGAAGGACGTACCGTCATTTTTGTCAGCCACAACATGCCGGCGATCACACGAATGTGCGAGCGGGCAATTTTGCTCGAAGACGGAAAGGTGGCGCGTGATGGAAACTCCCATGATGTGGTCAGCGCCTATCTCACCTCGGGATGCGGGACCAGGGCTGTTCGAGAATGGCATGATCTTGAGAAAGCGCCCGGCGGAGAGGTGGTGCGCCTGCGCGCAGTCCGAATCAGGACGAAGGACAGCGTCGGGGTCGACACGGTCGATATCCGACGGCCGGTTGGATTGGTCATGGAATACGATGTGCTGAAGCCGAACTACGTGCTGCTGCCCATTTTTGACCTTCGTAACGATGAGGGCCTGCATTTGTTTTCGGTCAATGATCACGATCCGGCATGGCGCCGGCGACCGAGACCGGTAGGCCGCTACCGCAGCACCGCTTGGATTCCCGGCAATTTTCTGTCGGAAGGAACCATGTTCGTCGATGCGCATTTAACCACGATGTCGCCTTCGATCTGGCAATTTGTGGAACGACAGGTGGCAGCGTTTCAGGTTACGGACAGCATGGATGGAGATTCGGCGCGTGGTGACTATGCCGGACAGTTTGGAGGCGTCGTCAGGCCTCTGTTGGAGTGGAACACTGAGGTCGGGCAGAAGACTGTCGATCTGCAAGTTCCCATGACTTCCCATATTGAGACGGTTCAGATCCCCTGATTAACCAGCCGAGTTATCGTCGCGACACGTTTTCTCGCAGGACCATTGTGAGAATCAGCATTATGCGATCTTCCACCATCCGAATGGCCAACGGCTATAGATCCGATGCGTTGCCGTGCCATGTGAATGAACCCGGGATACGACGATGATAGTGCGAACGTTTCGTCAAAAAATTCAAGGGCGCATACGTTACTATGCCAATCAGGCCGCATTGTTACGGCCTCTTTCCCTCAAGCCACAGGGATCGTCGAAAGGGGATGTGTTGGTATCCTATTTCCAGGAACCGTTTCAGCCCTCCTGCGATCCGGGCGTTCTTAACACGCATAGCCGGTATTGGGAATCATTTCAAATTGCTCGGACGTTTCTTGACCTCGGCTATTCGGTGGATGTGATCGATTGGCGAAACCGTGTCTTTATGCCGAAGAAGCCTTATGCGGTGCTCATTGATCCTCGGGATAACGTGGAACGCCTGGCGCCGTTGGTGCCCAAGGACTGTATCAAGGTCTTCTACATCGATGTGGCACACACGCTCTTCAATTCCCGGGCCGAGATGAATCGGATGTTCGCGTTGCAGCAGCGACGCGGGGTCACCCTAAAACTTCGCCGGTTTGAATATCCAAACTTTGGTATCGAATATGCCGATTGCGGCACTATGCTTGGAAACGAGTTCACTCTCCGGACATTCGACTACGCGAAGAAGCCGATTTATAAGATTCCCATGACGCCCGCCATGTTGTCCCCATGGGAGGACACGAAACAATACGAGTCATGCCGCAGAAACTTTCTCTGGTTCGGCAGTTATGGCTTGGTGCACAAGGGGCTGGATCTCGTGCTGGAAGCATTTGCTGAGATGCCGGATTGTCAGCTGACGATCTGCGGGCCGATCGCCAACGAGCCGGATTTTGTCGCAGCATATGAGCGAGAGCTCTATCATACGCCGAATATACGCACGGTCGGATGGGTTGACGTCACCGGTCAGAAGTTTCGGGACATCGTGAACAGTTGCGCGGGCTTTGTGTACGCCTCCAGTTCCGAGGGGCAGGCCGGAGCAGTCGTCACCTGCATGCATGCGGGACTCGTGCCCATTATCAGTGTCGAATGTGGAGTCGACATTCCCGGCGAGGCCGGTACCGTGCTCGCCGATTGCTCTATTGAAACCATCAAGCAGGCAGTGCGGAACATGGCTGATTGTCCGTCCGGGCAGCTTCGTGAGATGTCCCGCGCCAACTGGGAATATGCCAGGGCGCATTACACTCGTGAGCAATACGCGAAGACGTATCGAGAAATTGCAAAGCAACTCCTGCATCTTCCGTAAGTGTCCTCCTGGTCCCTGAGCACTATGACTTTCGAACTGCAAGCGCTTTGGATGCAACTTCAAGAAGATTGGAGCGTGCATGAGCGGGATTCGACCAGGCCCGGATTTCGGGCGGTCGCTGTCCACCGGTTCGGGAACTATGTGAGAAATTATTGGTTGATGAAACGGCGATCACGATTCGTCGGCAGACTCCTGTGGAGCGTGTATCAGTCGCTCTATCGAAGAGTTCGCAACCGGTATGGAATCGAAGTCTATCACACGACAAAACTTGGTCGGCGGGTTGTCTTCGGACACCAGAACGGCATCGTCATTCATCCCAACGCAGAAATCGGGGATGATTGTTTGATCAGGCAGAACGTGACCATCGGTGCAGTCACTGATGCCCGCAGTCATGAGGCGCCGAAGCTGGGGAGCGGAGTGCGAGTGGGGTGCGGGGCCGTTATCGTCGGAAATGTGACGATCGGGGACGGGGCGATCATCGGTCCGAACACCGTGATCATGAGCAACGTCCCGCCCGGAGCCAGGGTGTTCGCAGAGAGTCCACGAGTCATGCCTCTTCCCGCAGCGCGATCGATCTAGAGCCGTTGTCTCCGCTCGCTGCATCAGTCAATCACAGATACTCGTCATGATTGCGAAGAGTACAAAAGCTGAATTGCCGGACACATGGCCAATCGCTGCGGCCCTCCTGAAGGAAGGGAGAGTGCTCGAAGCCCTTCAGATATATCTTCAAGGTGACACCGATGCGCCGTCAGCCGCCCTGTCACTCAAGCTTGCCGCGTGTTATGAGCAGCTCGGACAATATGACGAGGCCTGTCGATGGGCGTGCAAGGTCGTCGATGCGAGCGACGAGTTGTCATCATGGCAGAGCGCGGCAAAACTGATCGGCCGGTGCCGGGACCGGGTATCCCACGCAGCCAGGCGCGCAGTGCGGGTAGCCGTCCTCGGAAGCTACACGACGATTCAACTCACGCAACTCCTGGTGTTGGCCGGTGTGCGGTTAGGGATGTGGTTCGATGTGTACGAATGCGCGTATCGGCAGTATGAACAGGACATTCTCGATCCGGATAGCGGGTTATATAACTTCCGCCCCGATGTCGTTGTGATGGCCGTTCACGAGACCGAGGTTCGTCTGGGAGTCGGTAGTTCGTTCCCGAAGGAAGAGATTGAAGGCGAGGTCAACCGCTGGACCGGACTCTGGGAGCTCCTGAAGCGCCGTACGAACGCCAGAGTGATCCAGCATAATTTCGCGCTCCCCTCGGAGATCGCGGAAGGGCATTTGGGAACACGGCTTTCCGGGTCTCGGTACAACATGATTCAAGCCGTGAATACACGGCTGGGTGAAGAGGCCGGTGCTGAAGTGTCCATTGTGGATTGTGAGCGTTTGTCGGCATGGGTCGGGAAACAAAGTTGGTTCGACCCACGGTATTGGTATCTGGCGAAACAAGCAGTCGCATTGGATGCGATTCCGCTGTTGGCCCGGCATACCGCGGCTGTCATCGCCGCGGGTCTTGGCATCAGCCGGAAGTGCCTGGTGCTGGATCTCGACAATACATTGTGGGGCGGAGTTGTTGCCGAAGACGGAGTACAGGGTGTCGCACTGGGACATGGCGCCAACGGTGAAGCGTTCGTCGCGTTTCAGGAGTATGTGATGGGGCTGAAGCGCAAAGGCGTCATATTAGCCGTCTGTTCAAAGAACAATCACGATGACGCGGTTGAACCGTTTCTCAAGCATCCCGACATGCGAATCAAATTAGACGATATCGCCCTCTTTATCGCGAATTGGAACCCGAAGCCGGACAACCTCCGTCGAATTGCGCAGGAGCTCAATCTTGGTCTGGACTCACTCGTCTTTGTCGATGACAGCGCCGTGGAATGTGCAGCGGTCCGTCACGCTCTTCCGGAAGTGGATGTGATTTCCTTGCCGGCCGACCCCGCCCACTATGTGCGGACGTTGTCGAACTATCTTCAGTTTGAGACGGCCTGGCTGACAGCCGAGGACAAAGAACGTGCCGAACAATATCGAGCGCGTGTTCAGGTGCGGCAACTGGAGTCAACTGCTGATTCGATCGAGACCTTCCATCGAAATCTGCGCATGGATGCTATGGTCGTGCCGTTTGCGGACGGTGACTTGCCGCGTATTGCCCAATTGATCGGGAAAACGAACCAGTTCAATCTTACGACTCGACGCCACAGCCTGGCGCAATTGCGCGAGTTTATGGCCCATCCTGATTGTATTCATTTGTCGTTGCGATTGCGCGATCGTTTCGCCGACCACGGCTTGGTGAGCGTGATGATCGGTATGCGGGAAGGCACCACATTGTCCATTGATACCTGGTTGATGAGCTGTCGGGTCATCGGTCGTGCGGTTGAGACCGCCATACTCGCCGCGCTCTGCCGGGAGGCGCAGCAGGTAGGGTGCACGACGCTGAGAGGTACCTACGTTCCCACTGAGAAAAATTCCGTCGTGGCGACCGTCTACGGGAAGTACGGGTTCGATTTGATTGAGGAGCGCAGTGACTGTTCCATCTGGACGTATGCCCTCGGAGAGAAGGGACCCGTGATGTGTGATGTGATCCGAACTGTTAACTCGTGGGAGATGAGCCATGTCGATTCAGGCGCAATTTGAGGATGCGTTTCGCACGGTATTCAACGACGACGGCCTTGCCGTGGCGGATCATATGACCGCAGACGACATCCCCGGATGGGATTCCGTCAACCATATCAATTTGGTGTTTCATATCGAGCGGACATTTGGGGTGCGATTCACAACGAATGAACTGGCGGATCTGCGCTGCGTGGGAGATCTCAGGATGTCAGTGGAAAAGAAACTCGGGGTCGGAGAACAGGCCTAAAGCACGCAGAGTTGTACAATCTGTCCACATTGTGTCGTTAAATTTCGATCGTCCTTTTGCCATTCGACCGGTCATCGCGAACTACATGCAATCATCAAGCGATACAACGACGATGACCTGCAAATCGGGTCTGCCGCAGCCATTGGTGACGGTCCTTACTCCGGTATACAACGGAGAAACGTACCTGGCCCAATGCATCGAAAGTGTCCTGGCGCAAACGTATCAGAATTGGGAATACTGCATTGTCAACAATCGCAGTACGGATCGGACGCTCACGATCGCGCAGGAGTATGCGGCACGAGATGCGCGTATCCGAGTGGTGACCAACGGGAAGTTCGTCGGCCGGCAGGAAAATCATAACATCGCCTTTCGAGAGGTCTCGTCGGACAGCAAATATTGCAAAGTTGTACATGCCGACGATTGGTTATTTCCCGAGTGCCTCACGAAGATGGTGGAACTGGCAGAAGCCAATCCGACAGTCGGCATCGTCGGAGCATATGGGTTGAGCAACGGACAGGTGCTTTGGGCCGGGTTGCCTTATCAGACTACTGTCATCGGCGGGCGTGAGCTCTGCAGGGCAAGTTTGTTGGACGGTCCGTACGTGTGCGGGACACCCACCTCGATGTTACTTCGAGCGGATGAACTCAGGCGCCGACGGACTGTGTACAACGAAGCGAACCAGCATGCGGATCATGAGGCGTGCTTTGACATTCTGAGAGATCGGGATTTCGGTTTTGTCCACCAGGTTCTGACGTATACCCGGGTGCACAGCGGTGCGGCGAGCAGCTTTGCCGACCGGTACAACACCTTCCTTCACGGCATTTTGGAAGTTCTGTCCAAATATGGCCCTGATTTTCTGACACGCGAGGAGTATGACCGACAGATGCAGCAATTCTGGAAGCGATACTACGCATTCCTTGGCTCCAAAGTGTTTCGCAACCGTGACAAGGCGTTCTGGGCCTACCATCGGAATGAATTGGCTCGCTTAGGGTATTCCTTGAGCATGAGCAGGGTTGCCGCGGCCACGGGAGCCGAGGTCCTGGATGTGCTGTTGAATCCTCTTAATACCACGATGAGAATTGCCGCCAAGCTACGCAGTTTGTCACCAGGCACCCCCCGGGCAGGATATTAATTAGACTCATTCGGCGTTCGTTGACACTGAGGCACCATGTTGTTGTCACACCTGTCCCAATTTTTGAATAAGGCGCTTAAGCCGCTCGACATCGCGCTCATCAGACGGAGCCGGCTTGCGGAGCGCTTTCAGGAATTCGGCGACCAAGCGCCGAATGAAGACATTCGCGAGAGGCCGCTTCCTGCAGGCGCTGCCGAATACCTCCGTCGGGATCACCCCCAATTGCTAGACTATCAAATGCGGTATGCAGGCCATCCCGCAACCCAGCATTCACTATGGCAACCGGAGCAGTTAGCGAAGGACCTCACGCTCACGCGCTTTCGCGCAGACAATGCCTATATCTGGCAGACGCGAGAGGTTGAATACGACGTGGTCGCCTCCCATGCATTCACGACACACTATGTGGAGAAGATCGATACCATGGGTCTTCTAAGCCATTTGAACGAGGACGGACTATTTGGCGTGGCGACGTTTGAAATGGATCACGGCAAAATAGTCAGCCGTGATTTGTTGGACTCCATATTGGAGATCAACTTCTTAGAGCGGCATCTGAAGATTTCACAACAGTCGTCGTTTAGCGTCCTTGATATCGGTGCCGGGTACGGACGGTTGGCCTATCGCCTCGCAAAAACCCTCCCGAATCTCAGGATCGCGTTGTGCACCGATGCGGTTCCGGAATCCACCTTTTTGTGCCAGTACTACACTGGGTTCCGGGGCGTGTCGGACAAGGTCAAAACGGTTCCGCTGGACAGAATTGAAGCCATGCTGAATGCAAATCCCATCGATCTGGTGACGAATATCCACAGCTTTCAGGAGTGCACGATTGCCTCTATCTCATGGTGGCTCAAGGTGCTCTCCACGCATCGGATCAAGCATTTCATGTTGGCGCACTACCGAAGCGAACTGCTCTCAACCGAGGGAGATGGTACGGCGCAAGACTTCCGTCCGCTGATTGAACGGTTGGGGTTCGAACTCGTGGCTAAGGAATCGGTGTACAAACCGGGCACCCTGGCGTCGAAGTACGGCTTGTATCCAGACCGCTGGTACTATCTGTTCAAAAACAGGCTTGGTGTCCTGTCCTAACGTGCTCCCGCCATGATTCTTTTTTGCGAGTTAAGTTTCAACGATGGCACCCATGCTCCGTTCAATGCGGGCCTTCTCGCAACCGCAGAGATGGCGTTTCCAACGGAGTCGCTCTGGTTTTTCGGTGCAGCTGCCCATATCGACGCGCTCAAGGGCCAAGTCGGGAGCGCGCTGGCTGAAGCCATAACCTGGATAGTAATCGAACCTCCCGCCCCCGGCACACCTTATCTCAGACGATTTTCGCGGGAACTCACGATTGTTCGTCGTGTGATGCGGGCCTCAGTCAGCGATCCCCGTTCGCGCATCGTGTTCACGTCGGCGTATCCATCAACCGTGATGGCGTTAAAGACAGCGCGACCATTCATCGCCCGGTCTGTTCCGGTACAAGTTGTCCTGCATGGCCTCAGCGGAGTGGTGGGCAAGCGGTATCGTCATCCGATCCGAAGATTGCAGGATATGAAAACTGCGCTGATGCTGTTCGGAAATAGAGGAATCCAATACATCGTTCTGGAACAGGCTGTTCACGATCGGATCAAGACAAACGTGCCTGCTCTGGCAAAGAATTTCCAGACGTTCGATCATCCGATCGCTCCCGACGAAGGTGGGACCGCGACCGGAGACATTAGCGAGCCGATCCGCTTCGGATTTCTCGGTCTGGCCTTGGCCTCCAAAGGATTTCCGCTGTTCGTTGAGTTGGCGAATGAAGTCGGCAAACGATACGGTCGGCGTGTTGAATTTCATGCCATCGGACGGTTTCCCGAACAGGCGACGCCCATGGCAGGCACGGAAGTGCTCACGACTGCGCCGCGGACAGGTTCCAGCTTAAGTCGAGCCGAGTTCATCAGGGGAGTAATGCCGCTGCACTTCATCTTTCTGCTGCACGAAGCGAACTCCTATAGCATGACCGCGAGCGGTGTCCTGCTCGATGCCATTGCATGGGGAAAGCCGGTGATTGCCAGGAACATACCCATATTCCACGGCATGTTTAAGAAGTATGGAGATATCGGATATCTGTTCAACAACGAGGCCCATTTGAGATCTCTTGTTGACCAGGTCATGCAGGACACCGACCGGAATCGGTACCGACGGCAGGTGGTCAATCTTCGGAGTGCGCGGGAGTCCAGGTCTCCGGCATCTCTGGCCGCACCATACCGAGCCATGTGTGCAACGACAAACGGAGCGTCAGAGTGAAGACTGTCCTCATGATCGCGCGTTTCTTTCCACCCGAAGGATCCGCGACATCCTTTCGAACACTGCGATTTCTCCGGCAACTCACGAAGCAGGGATGGAATGCTGCGGTGATTACCGCGGAGCCAAAGCAGTACGAGCGGTATGATCCGAAACTTGTGGCATTGGTACCGGACCGGACTGAGGTGCATCGCGTAAGAGGATATGATCTCTGGCAGCAGTTCCAATCGTGGAGAGCTCGTAAAATTAAAGCCAGCCAGGTAGGGCTTGAGCAACAGATCGCGCCAGATCAAATCCGGGGGGCATCGAACGGGGCACGATCCTATGCCAGAAATCTGGTGCGTAGGGTGGAGGCCTGGTGGTATCAGCCCGACATCGCCATGCCATGGATCAGGCCGGCGATAAAGGCAGGGCTGGAGATTTGTGCCAGCCGCCGACCGGCCGTCATTTGGGCCAATGCGGGACGGATCTCGGCATTCATGATTGCCCAGCAGCTCTCCCGCCACACAAGAGTGCCGTACGTACTTGATTTTGATGATGCATGGACGATCACCTCTAACGATCACGATGCGCGCCGTTCAAGACAGGCGACGGGGCGGTTGCGCCGGAACATGTATGACCTGTTGAAGGGGGCGCAAGCGGTCGTGTTCCGCTATGAGAGTGAAGCCGAATGTTTTTGGCGAGCATACCGGGGCGCATTGCACGCATCGAAGGTCTATATCATTCCCAATGGATATGAAGCCCCCATCGAACCGTTCGTGGTGCCGACCGGAGACCGCTGTACCATTCTCTACGCCGGCACATTGCCGGACTATCGCTATGACACCCTGCTCAGGGCCCTTTCAACGCTGAAGGAAACTGATCCGGCGCGGGCTCGCCAGCTACGACTCCTGTTTGTGGGCGAGGGGACAGAACCTCTGGCCGCCGAGGTTGCAGCCCGTGGCCTCTCCGACATTATCGAGACCGCAGGGCCGACTTCCTACGAAGATGTTTCCCGCATGCAACGGGAAGCCCATGCACTGCTAGTGCTGGGGCGACCGTCGACCATGAAGGGGCATGAATTGTTTGCCGGCGCGAAACTGTTTGGCTATTTGAAATCCGGACGGCCGATCGTCGGTGTCTTACCGGCGGACGAGACGAAACAGGTGTTGATCAGAATTGGTGCGCGAACCATTGCGGATGTCGACTCGGTTTCTGAGATCGTGACCGTATTTCAACATCTCCTCGACACATGGTCTGCGGGAGACCTGTTGTCTCTAGTGCCGGACCGGAAAGCCTGTGAAGCCTATTCTTCCGAGCAGCAAACGGCAATTTTGGCTCGCGCCTTGGAGGGGGTTCCACCGGAGAAACCGTTTGTTCCCGGCGCTCAATCCATTCCGCCGAGCTTGCGCGAAATCGAGAACCGACACTGGCTGGATGGCGGCGCGTAAGTCGAATGGGACGTGCCCAACGCTCGAGTGAGACAGTAGCCTTGGAATGATCCTGAGGAGGCGTGCTTGTACTTCTGTATTCGGGACGATGATACCAGTTTTTTCACTTCACCGGAGGAATTGGAACAAGCCTATGGTGAAGTCACGAAGCACGGCCCGGTGTCCCTGGCCATTATCCCTTTTTGCCGCGCTGGGATGAGCCGTGGATTGCCGAAAAATGTCCGGGAACGATGGTCTGTACATCCTCTGGCCGACAATCGCGCACTGGTCGAGTATCTTCGCCATGGGATCGCGGCCGGCCGGTATGAGGCGATGTTGCACGGATATCATCACGACGAACCGGAAAACCGGCGGGAGTTTTTGGAAGGCTCTGATCTTGAGCGGAAAGTACTGGACGGGAAACAGTACCTGGAAGAGTTGCTTAACACGACGATTCGTGTCTTCGTTCCCCCCCACAATGCAATCGGCAAGAACGGCTTGAAGGCCGTCACCGCAGCGGGGCTTCAGCTTGGTGGTGTTGCCGGGATGCGACACGGATGGCCCTGGCTCTCACCGGAGAGCGTAAAGACCTGGTGGGAATTGAGACGCCGTCGCAGGCAAGGATTGCCGGGGGTCCCTTATGTGCTTCATCTGGCCGATCATCGGGAAATCGCAGGAAGCCCGCTGACACCCCGGACGACCTTTAAGCAGAGCCTGAAACTATTCGACGAGGCCACGGGAATCGGTGGTGTGTTTTGTGCCGCCACGCACTATTGGGAATTTAATCATCCGACGCAAGACCCTGATGCTCAAACAGTCGGAGAGCATCTGTACAAGCTTGTCCGACGGGCGGTAGCCGATCCGGCGGTTCAGTGGCGATCGGTTGGAGCCGTGCTTGCCGGAACGTCACCGGTAACTCCTCACGCATAAGGCGTATTCCTGCCAGCCTGCTCGCAATGTTCCGTCGCGTGAATCGACGGCAGTCCGGGTTCAGACCATGAGGTTTTTATGTGCGGCTTTTTAGCCATTCTCCAGGATGCTCCCCACATCAATCTCGAAATAGCGCGGGCGGCTGCCGGTCGCCTCACGCATCGAGGACCTGATGGAGCCGGTGAATGGACCGAGCAGCACGTCATGCTCTTCCATCGCCGCTTGTCCATCATCGACTTGGCGACAGGGCAACAACCGATGGTGAGCCGGGATGGACGATACGTCATCGTCTTTAACGGCGAGATCTATAACTTCGAACAAATTCGCCAAGACTTGCGCCGGGAAGGTGTCACATTTCGCACGCAATCCGACACGGAAGTGCTGCTCGAAGGGTTTGCCAGGTGGGGGGCGGGCGTTGTCGATCTGTTGAACGGCATCTTTGCATTTGCGGTGTGGGATCGCCTGAACAAAACTGCCTTCGGCGCCCGTGACCGTCTGGGAATCAAGCCGCTGGCCTGGGCCCTCTCCGGTGGGACACTGGTCCTGTCTTCAACGCTCGAACCCTTCGATGCGCTTCAAGACTTCGGGCGGGTGGATCCGGTTGCCGTAAGAGATCTGCTGGCATTCGACTATATTCCGTCGCCGCGCTCAATTTTACGGGGTGTACAGAAGCTTGAGCCGGGATGCAGATTCCAGTGGAGTCCGGGCGACGCGGCTCCGCGTATCGAACGCTACTGGGCTCCTCCGGGACCCGATCACAATGCCGAACCTCCGTCAGAAAGCGACCTCGAGCAGTTGCTTCAACAGGTCGTACGTCGTCAGATGATCAGCGATGTGCCCATCGGTGTGTTTCTCTCGGGCGGCATCGACTCTTCCCTGATGGTGGCCTTGATGGCCCGGGAAAGTGAGAAGCCGGTCCGGTCGTTCTCCATCGCGTTTAAGGATGCCGCGGCCGACGAATCCTCCATCGCCGGGCTGGTCGCGAGGCAGTTCGGCACAGACCATACCGTGCTTCCCGCGGAGGAATTCGGCCCGCAGATGCTATTGGACTTGCTGGGTCGGCTGGATGAGCCCTTTGCCGATCCGGCTGTTGTACCGACCTTTGCACTCGCCAAGATGACGGCAGGCCATGTGAAGGTGGCCTTGTCCG
This sequence comes from uncultured Anaerolinea sp., assembly GCA_964562145.1. GTDB lineage: Bacteria > Chloroflexota > Anaerolineae > Anaerolineales > Villigracilaceae > UBA5195. The sequence continues at coordinate 18,745 of CAZLSP010000055.1, forward strand.
GCGACGGGGGAGACGAAGTCTTCGGCGGGTACCCCAAATACCTGATGGGCAACGATCGATTCTTGCCGATTCCAGGCCACGGCCTGCTCGACCGGTCGCTCCGCCTGGTGAATTGGCGGCCGCGAGGCATGTCGCATCTCTATTGGCGCACACTGCCGCCGGAAGACCGCATCCGATGGTCATGGGTTCGATATGGAGACTTTCCCATCTTTAGAAAGGATCTCCGACAGGTACTCGCAGCGTCCTACCATGAGGCAGCTCACGTATCGGAATATTTTGAACCATGGGACCGGCGTGCCCGGCGCTATGGTACAGCCATCGATATGGACCTGCTCATGCGAGCCGACCTGGAGACCTATTTAAGCGAGAATTGCCTGGTGAAAACAGACCGTGCAAGCATGCTGGCCTCGCTCGAAGTGCGCGTTCCTTACCTGGACGAGTTGATTCTCGACCGTATTCTTCCCCTCCATGCGAACCGGAAGGTTGTCAATCACACGCTGAAAGCCCTGCTGGTTCCGATTGCGAAGCGGCTGCTGCCGCGGCAGGTATGGGACAGGCCCAAGCATGGATTTCATGTTCCGCTCGACCGGTTCCTTTCCGGTAGTTGGAAGCCGGCGGTCGACGTCGCATTGGATTGGGGCGAATCCCATATGGACCTGTTCGACTATGCTTATCTGCGTAGATTGCACGCGCGCAATATAGAGAGCGGAGGCATCGGTCGTGAATTGTGGAATCCTTTCGTGTTTCTCAGCTGGGCGATGGCGCGCTCGCATTCGATATGAAAGTCGTATTCCTCAACGATCGGATCTACGGCTATGCGCAGGCGGATACGGCCACTGTCGGCGGCAGTGAACGTCAACAATGGTTGCTTGCCCGCGGATTGGCCGCAGCGGGCTGGTCGGTGTCGGTCGGGCTGCGGCAGGGGTTGCAGCCAGGGGAGCGACAAACGATCGAGGGCGTGGAATTCCACGGGATTGATCAGGGGCAGTATCTCGTGGCCTGCTACCGGTTTCTGTCATCCGTACGGCCTGCCTGGTTGTATTGGCGCGGAGCATCACACCTGTTCGGGCCTCTGGTGGAGATCGCCCACATGGCCGGTGCACAGACTATCTTTGCCGCTGCCTTCGACACGGATGTCATTCCGCGATCGGCATTGACGGCACGAGAACGCTGGTGGCCGTTGTATGCCTGGGGCCTCTCCAGAACGGAGCGTGTCTTTGTGCAGCATGGAGGACAACTCAAAGACTTGCCGTTGCGCTGGAGACCCAAGGCGCAGGTGGTGCGGAGCATCACCCAGGTGTCTCAGACTAGACACGCGCACGCGACTCGCCTGCCATACGTGGCGTGGGTCGGTATGCTGCGTCAGCCGAAACGTCCGGACCTGCTGCTCGAGATCGCGAAACAGTCTCCGGGAATCACGTTTGTGGTATGCGGAGGGGCGGCGACTCACCGATCGATGCCAGGATATAGCCAGCGCCTCATCGACGAACTCCGAGTCCTCCCCAACATTGATTACCGCGGTCAGGTCGCTCCGGGTGAGGCAGAGCGAATCATTTCCTGTGCGGCGGCGCTACTTTGTACGTCGGACCAGGAAGGATTTCCGAACACATTCTTGCAGGCCTGGAGCTATGGAACCCCGGTCGTCACCTTGCGGGTCGATCCCGACCACCTGGTTGAGCAACTCGGACTGGGGGCAGTCACCGGCTCGGTTGAAACCACGGTTGCACGGTTGCAGAGCCTGCTGGCATCGCCGCAGGAGCGAGAACAGATTGCGGGAAGAGCCTGTGCCTATATCGCCGGCCATCATAGCGAGAGCGTGGTGATCGACTCGTTCGAGCAGGCAATAGGGCAGGGAGTCGTACGAGCACCTGAGCGTTCGATATGTCACCCGCCGGCGGCAACCAACGATTCCATTTCCTAGACTAGTTGTGAACATTCTCGTCATACATTCAGAGCTTGGTGTGCTCCGCGGGGGAGGAGAGAATTTTACCCGCAACCTGTTTCAGGCGTTCGCCGGGCGAGGACACAAGGTCTGGGCGGCGTTCGTGGCCGACCATCGAGGCCGATACCCCCTGCCGTTGCCGGGAGCGTTTCATCCGCTTCCTTTAGCCGGGCGCTGGTCAAGGAAACTGGGGCAGGATACGCTTTCCCGCATAGCGGGGCTGATGCCGTCCGGTTCAACGGTTCGCGCCGGTTGGGACCGAGTGCAGACAGGGATCTGCTGGCGCACCGTCAGATGGCATGATCAGCGTTTTACACGCCGGATCGAGATGGAATTTGAAAATCGATGGCATAAGTTCGACGCTGTGTATGTTCATGGCAGCACGCTGCTGGCCAGCCGCGTGGCCCGAGTTCGTCCCACGATTCTCCGATTGCCGGGACCGGTCTCAGCCGAATTCACTCCGGCACTCAAGGCCATTCCCGTCGTATGCGCCAACGGTGATGCACTCGTTCAGATTCGCGGGCAGGTTGGTGAGCATGCACGAGAACTTCCGATCGGCCTGGACACGGAAGTATTCAAGCCGGGACCCTCCGGTATCAGGCAACGGTTGGGATGGACGGCGAACGAATGGGTCATCGGATATGTGGGGCGACTGGCTCATATCAAGGGCATCGACTTGTTGGCGAATGCCTTTCTGAACATATGCCGTACGATTCCACAGGCCAGACTGCTGATCGTCGGGTCCGGTGAGGAGCAGAGCAAATTGCGTCTCTGGTTGAACCGTGAGATCACCCAACGGATTGTGCATATCGAAGCCGATGTGCCGCATGATGCGTTACCGGAGTGGTACCGTGCGATGAATGTCTTTGTGATGCCGAGCCGGTACGAAAACTACTCTAATGCCGCCATTGAGGCGTTGGCTTGCGGCGTGCCATTTCTCGCTTCGGGAGTTGGAGGCAATCGAAGCCTTGCGGAAACCCAGGGCGGCTGGCTGTTCACATCCGGCTCCGACGATTCGTTGGCGGAAGGCTTGCGGTTCATTGCCGACAAGCAATGTGAAGCCAGGGAACGCGGCATTCAGGGTAGTGAGCAGGTGAGGCATCGATATAGCTGGTTGGCCAGTGCAAACCGTCTGGAAGCTCTGTTTGCGCAAGCCTGTTCTTCCATGGACAAAGAACTCGCATGCATGCAGTAGACGCCATCCCCATGCAAAGCTCCGGCAACACTGCACTCGATGCCGCGCTGGCTCCGGCCGAATACGGGTATTACTTCGTGATTTTCTATACCATTTTGGGCGCGCCGTTGGGTTTGATTCTCATGGGAAGCATCGGTTCCGGTTTCCTTCTGATTCCCGTGCTGGCACTGTGTTTTATCGCTTTGGGTCCAAGCTTGTTGCCTACCATTCAGACCGGATGGGTTCCGCTCGCCTGCGGAATCACCTATCTCTTCATTCAGCTTGGAGTACATGGGGAATCTCTCTATGAGGCGTATGTCTATCCGTTCGGTCAATGGATTCTCTCGTTGGTCATCGTGCAGGTGCTCGTCATCCACCGTCAGAACTTCTTCAACCGGTTCGTCTGGTTTACGCTCTTTATGGGCCTCTCCATGTTGCCGTTCATCTCGCTGAGTCAAGCCGGGGGGTATGAACGCGTGGAACTGAATCGCGAACTGGGATATGCAAATGCCAACGCGATGGCCGGCTGGTTTGGCTTCTGCGTGGTCTGTATGGTCATCAAAGGGTTTTTGGAAGAAAAACCGGCTTCCCGGCTGACGGCCTGGGCTATGGCGCTCGCGTCATTTTATGTGGTGACCCTGACCATCAGCCGGGGTGCTCTAATTGCCATCGCGGGGGCGCTCCTCGTTGCAAGCAAACGTCTGCTGAAAGGAGGGTTTGTTCCGCTGCTGATGTTGGCGGCCATTGTGGGAGGGCTGTATGAACTGGGAGTGTTTGAGCGGGCGGTACGATCCTATTCATTGCGAGCCGGCGAGGAGACCGGGCGATTTCGGGTCTGGCCGTTGTTGATCGACCGGTTTCTCAACTCGCCCCTAATCGGAAGCGGTGCTTCACACCCGGGGGCAATCACCAGTACCGGCAAGTATGTGACCCCGCACAATAGTTTCCTTCTCTTCGCCGTCGCATCAGGGATTGGTCCTCTGATCTTATTCTGTGCGTACCTTCTCCGGAGTGGATTGGCTGCGCTGCAGGCGAGCCGATTGGAAGACAAGGAATCTGCCTATTACCTCCCTGTTGTGGTCTATGCAGTGTTGATCACCTGTGCCGGAAATACGGATTTTATGACACCTTGGGCCATTGTTTCCTTCGCTCTTCCGATTGCGGGTGCCCTTGTATTCACACGGCAAAGCCATAGTGAGCAACGGGTATCCATCCATCATCCCACCTACTGAGATAGCCTCTAGTAGCTTGGTCTCCGCTGGTTCCCAAAGTCCGGGCTATACGGATCATAGGGTATGAAGACTTTCGCGAGTGATCCCGGCATCAACAACGAACAGGCCATTGGGTGGTCTCACTGGCTGCAGGCGCATGGTGTTTTAGCAGCGTTGATCATCCTAGGTTGCGCGCTCTCCGTACGTCTCTTTTTCACAGTTCGTGCAGATCCGGCGCAGCTACTCTTTCCGGATTCCGGAACCTATTTGGACCCTGCAATGAGCCTCCTGGACTCAGGATCGTTTCTCAACAAATATCAGAAGCCTGAGATTACACGTACCCCCGGTTATCCGTTGTTTCTCGCGGCACTCATGAGGTTGTTTGGTACGGAGTTGCGCACCTTGTTGATCGCTCAGGCGGTGGTCGTTTCGTCGACCGTTCTGGTTCTGTATGTATTAGCCAGACGAATACTCCCGCCGGTGATGGCCTTCATTGGGTGCTTGCTGGCCGCCTTCTCGCCTTGGGGAGCCGTCAGGGCCGGGTTTCTGCTCAGCGATGCCGTGTTTCTTCTGCTCCTGGCGCTGCTCTTCTTGGTCATGTATCTCGTCGTTCAGCATTGCCGGATTCCATGGACGGTAATTGTAGGCGGGGCATTGATCGGCTTCCTGACCAGTGCGGTGGTGTTTGTCAGGCCGGTCTTTCCATTGATTGTCCTCGTCGCGCTGGCACTGTTCATGCTCCATCCTGAAAAACGGTTCCGTGCCTGGTTGTTGGTTGCTGTGATGGTCGTATGTGCTGTGGTACCGCTGCAATTGTGGAATATGCGCAACCTTCAAGAAGCGCAGTTTCACGGCTTCAGTGATGTATCTGGGAAAGCCGCATGGCAATGGTTGGCTTCAAGCGTGAAGGGGCAGATGGCTGAGTCCACCGGAGATCGTTGGGCGATGCTCCGAGCTGCGGAGGAGGCCGAATATCAGTGGACATTGTCTCCGCAAGAAGCACATGACGAAAGGTGGCGACTGGCAATTGACGTGTTTCGCGCCCACCCATTCTCGACGATATACGTGTTCGCACTCAATGCAGTTGAGGCCCTCGTCCATCCGCAGCCCAGCATCCTGACTCCGGCACGATTAAACTTTCCCGGAGACGGCATTGCACTGGGCGGGATCTGGACTGCATTTATCCTGTCTGCAGCTATCGGACTAAGATACGTCTGGACTCAAGTGCACAACGAATACATCAATCGGAATTGGCTCGTGACCATGCTCGTCATCTGCTCCGTTCTCACACTCACAGCCGGTGTCTCTTTCGGAGCGGGGGCCAGATATCGAATTGCGCTGGAGTTGATCGTGCCCTTGTTGGCCGGTGTCGGCCTCGTGCGAATCGTGACTGCTCTCCAGCTAAAGCGTCGAATGACGTCAGTCCAAAGTAGCCGAATACGCATTGACTATCCTACGTCGCGGTTCTGAAGCATCGAAATAATCGATCACAACTAAGCTGTTTCGTCGATATGACGGATAGAGGTTGCCATCCTGCTACTCCGGATCGTGCCTGATCTCGAGTATGCCGCAGCAGTGGAGTCTCGAATGTTGAGTGAGTGTCTGAATAAAGTGGCTTCTCAGTCGATCAATCCAAAAAATATTGAGAATGCTGCGCAGAAGTCGGCAGCGAAAGGAGCGTCGGCGCTCAAGAAGGTGCCATGCCGTCTGCTCTATGTGGTGGGTCAACTTGCGTTGGGAGGCTTAGAACGCCAGCTCTACTATCTTCTGGCTACTCTCCAACGTGGAGGGTATCGACCAGCCCTGGTCGCCTGGAATCTTAATCGTGACGAGAAATACTACCAGGAAATTTCCGCCCTTCGTGTTCCTATTTATGGGTTACCCTCAGGTGGATCGCCGCTGCTCAAACTTCGTGCGTTGCGAGACTTGGTTCAAACGTTGACCCCAGAGATCATTCATTCGTACGGCTTTCATACCAACTTCGCCGCATACTATGCGGCATCTGGGACGAGAGCCGTGGCAGTTGGCTCCCTTCGTAGCGATTTCGCCACCGCTAGAAAGGTGGGCGGTAGACTGAGAGGCGCTCTGAATGCTCGATGGCCCTCCTATCACATTTCAAACAGCCTGGCCTGCATGAATGCAGCGAAAAGATCCTCGACCTTCTTCATCCCAAAGCAGTTTGCGGTTGTAAGGAATGGTTTGGACCTAAATGCTTTCCGATCTATCGAGTCAGAATCTAAGGAAGAGGCTTACGCCGTAGGCGTGGGTTCGCTTCTGCAGGTCAAGCGTTGGGACCGGGTTCTGCGAGCAATTCGTGAAGTCAATCATGGCAGGGGAGGGCATGTGCGTTTTCGCCTTGCAGGAGATGGTCCACTACGCTCCTTCCTCGTACGTGAGGCGACTTCCCTAGGTCTTTCCGAGACCGTAGAGCTTCTCGGCGCGGTTCATGATGTGCCTTCCTTGCTGCGTGGAGCGCAATTCATGGTCCACGCCTCGGAAAGCGAAGGATGTCCGAATGTCGTGATGGAGGCGATGGCCTGCGGACTTCCGGTGATTGCCATGGATGCAGGAGATATTTCATGTCTGGTTGAGCATGGACTGACAGGGTTTGTGATTCCCCAAGGTGATGAATCCGCTCTTGCAGACCGCATAGCTCAATTGAGTACAGACATGCCGCTGCGACGCCGCTTGGGAAAGGCGGCTCGAGCCAAGGCGGAGAGAGAGTTTAATCTTGATCGGTTGATGCTTCAAACGTTGGACGCGTACCGCGAGGCCGGATGGAACGGTGCAGGGTCGGACATCAATGATGACTAGCATTACCCAAGAAGCCATCGAATGTAGGCAGGTAGACACGTTGCGGGTTCTCGCCGTTACAAATATGCTTCCTGCTCCTGATGCACCGCACGCCGGACGATTTGTTCAACAGCAGATTGAAGGGCTGAGGCGAACAGGCGTTGATGTGAAAACATTATTCGTCGATCGTCTTCGGAAGGGGATGCGTGTATACGCAGATCTACCGTCGATGCTATCCAAGGCGGTGAGAGAGTTTCAGCCAGATCTTGTGCATGTCATGTATGGCGGGATCATGGCACGGGTTGTTGTGCATGTTGTCACAGACCGGCCGGTCGTCGTCAG
>CAZLSP010000056.1:0-26059 GCA_964562145.1 uncultured Anaerolinea sp.
GCCCAAGGTTGGCCGTCGGGACACAGTTGCCAAACTGTACATCGTCAATCTGCGCATACCAGTCCCAGTCAAAAGAATTCGGGTTAGCATACGACCAGCGCAATTGGAACGATCCGGTTGCCAGGGCCGCCAGGTTGACTGAAATGACCTCACCGGGAATATCGTATAAAGCGCCGTGGTCTTCATTCCAGGTGCTGATATTCGTCCAGGTTGTGCCGCCATTGGTCGTAATATCCAGGGTCAGCGAATCATTACCCGCCTCGGCGCTTTGATCCTGGTAATTGGCGCGATAGTTAAGCACCAGGGTGGGCAGGGTGGCCGGGTTCAACACAGGGCTGATCAGTTTGGTATCGTATTCAACAAATTCGTTCTTATCACTGTTCACAGTGAATGCCAAACCACTGCCACCCGTGTAGTTGCTATCAGCATAGAAGTCGTTTGAGTTCCATGCCAGGCCGGTTCCCACAGCACTCTGAACGGTCCAACCACCAACCGGGAAGGTGTCGAAGTTGTAGCGCACACCGTTGAATGTATAACCAGGCGCATTACATAACAGGCCATCAATCGTGAGGGCAAAAGGCAGGTTGGTATCGGCCACCGGGGTTAGCGTTGCCGTAGAGGCATTGTACCCAGAAGCCAGGGCCGTCACGGTGAAGTGGTGCAAAACACCCTCTTCAAGCGAAATACTGTAAGCACCCGTCACAAGGTTGGTGAAGAAGGGGCTACCCGGATGTTCAGGGATGTCAATGCGCGCATACAGCGGCCAGCCCTGACCCGAACCATCGGTTACAACCCCCGAAACAGTGTGCATTGTCTTGGGCGTCAAGATAAAATCCACCACCGTGGCTGCCCCATCGGCAACAACTTCGCCAAGGCTGGCATCGGCGACATAACCATAAGCCGAAACGCTCACATCATAGCTGCCCGCCGGGAGCCCGGGGAAGTTGTAATCGCCATTGGCATCGGTGAGGGTGGTCACTCCACCCGTCAGGGAAACCTGCGCACCGGCCACCGGGTTGCCACCCGAAGTCACCGTCCCGCCCAGCGAACCCCAGGTAACGCCACAGCCAGGAATCTTGAAGGAACCGATGCGGGTCTGCCAGTTCCCCCAACCATCAGTCGTTGCAACATATTCCGACGTAAACCAGAAGGTACAGTCATCGGTCGGATCAACGGTCATGGAGCTGTACGAACCCCAATAAGGGGTACTGAGTTGTGAACCGGTGCCGTCGATAAGCGAAGCCTCGCCCTGGGTCATACTGCCAAGCGGGTCCGAGGCCAGGCGACCCGTGAAGCGAATGGACGGATAGGTGCTGGCGCTCGAGACAGAATACCCAAGGGCGATGTTGCCTTCGCCGTCCATCGCGGCACTGCCCATCCAGCGGTTGTCGCCATCGGGAGAATAAGTACCCTGTTGGTGAATGCCCCAGGAACTGGCGCCGGTCTTGCGAAGTTCGTACCAGCGCACACCGGCCTTATCGAGGCCGTTCACATCCACCGTATGGTTAACCACCATGCTCTGGTGAGTGCCAAAGTTGCGGTACTGCAACGCAAAGAGCAAACGATCCGAAACAGCATCCAGTTTCTGTTTAGTATCAGGTTGGGTAATACAGTCAAGATTGTATTGACACAAATCAGAAGAAAAAGCTGCGGTCGGCATGGTGCCCACCTTGGTGAAGGTGGAGTTGGCCGGGGTGGTCCAATTTACATCAAAGGCCCACATCTGCAACTGGTCCGGGCTGTAACCCCAGGTGTCATCGTCCATCTGCACAAAGTAGTTGGGCGTGCCCGCCGGAGGCAGGGTGCTGCCCTGCAGGTTCGAAGGCAGCATCCCGCCCAGTTCCGTGTTTGCAACCAGGTCAAAGTAAACCATGGCAGCAGAAGCACCGGTTAACATGGCAGTACGGTCAAAAACAGCAGCACCCGCACCAGCCCACACCCCATTGAGGAACTGGTCAAAGGACAGGTAATAACCATCCGACCAGACGGAAAGCTTAGGACTTTCGATCAATTTTGTGTTGCTAATCTGAAAGGCGTACAAATACCAGGCGCCCAACGGATCATTCGTTTGAGAGATGGCAACACACTCATAGTATGGGCCATTGCCAGCATTATCCAGAGCAACCTGGCTAATCAGCCAACGGTCCGAAAACTGGTCGTAGAGCACAACTGGATGACCATCATTGGTAAATTCACAAGCATCGCCTGTGGCTGAAACTATCCACAAAGCATTGTTAGGGTAAGGGCCACCCAATAAATTACCATCTTTGTCATAAATCGCATAAATATTATTAACCTGCTGGATGTAGTGATTAGGGCCCACCGCCCCAACAGTATCAGGAGGCGCAACCAGTCCTGCAGTAATGGCAGCATTATCTGCATTGTTCAGGCCTTCAAAACTGCGCGCAAGCGAAAAGGCCAACGGCCCGGTAACAGGGCCCATTTCGGAAAGGGAGAACTCATCAGACCCTGTCTCCGATTGCTTCTGCCCTGCCGCGCCTGATAAACCGGGAAACCGGGTCGTAATACCCTCACGCAGCGGATTCTTACGGATTACAGGTTCACCCTGCGGCACAGAGAAAGCTGCTGGCGCTACTGAAGCCAACAGCGGAGTTTCGACAACATATAGGGATGTAGAAACCACAGGAGCAGGTTCTAGCTCCCCGCGATCGCCAGTGCGCGCAGGGGCAGCATTCGAAACTGCAACGGGCATACTTGCAAATAACAAACTCAAAGCTACCAATAAACCAACCCAAGCAAATTTTTTATGTGTGCTTTTCATAGATACTCCTCGTGAATAATCTGGTGACAAACGGTTTGTTCCGATCTTGTGAGTAAAGAGATTTGTAATTTAGATGATCCATAGCCTCCTTCATCCCATATATTCGTACCTGATGCGGAAAATAATACAGACGTCAATACGCTTCAGGCGTGGACGTCTGTGGATATAAAACTATCGAGTCATCTGTAATGATTTAACGCTAAAAACAGCCATCAACCATCTCCCACAAATAATTCTGAGTTAAGCCGCTAAATTCTCCCTAATTCAGGCAATTTGATTGTAACACACCAATAACAGACAAAAAAGTGCTTATGGAAGATGATAGGAATCTCTAATTAACCATCGAGTAGCCCATTATTCCTACCCGGCAGGCAAGACGGGACGGGATGTATACTTAAGGAGAAGCGAGGTGAAATGTCTAACAACCAGCAAGAAATCGAATCCAAATTTTATGTCCGGGCGCTTGAGCCGATCGAGGTACACCTGAAAACCCTCGGGGCCGTTTGCATTGCCCCGCGCCAGTTTGAATACAACCTGCGGTTTGATGATGCCCAGGCAAACTTGCAACGCCAGCATAAAGTCCTGCGCCTGCGCCGTTTCGACGATGTGCGCCTGACTTTCAAAGGCCCCGGCCAACGTATCGAAAACGCCCTTTCACGCACCGAAATCGAACTGGTGGTCCATGATTTCGAAAGCGCGCGCGCCTTCCTGGAGGGGTTGGGCTATCACACTGTTATGGTATACGAAAAATTCCGCGCCATGTACAACCTGGAGGGGGCCTTAATCACCCTCGACGAGTTGCCCTACGGCAATTTCATTGAAATCGAGGGCGATTCCCCCGCAACCATCGCCGCCCTGGCCCAAAAACTGGGGCTCAACCCCCAGGCTGCCATCCCGCTCAGTTACCAGGGATTGTTTGAGAGAGTCAAAGCGGCGCGTGGGCTGACAGCCCAAGACCTATCCTTTTCCGGGTTTGAAGGACTGCAGATCAGCGCCCTCGACCTGGGCGTCACCCCAGCCGATTAAGCAGCTAACGAAACTGACGGGACATCCCGGTCTGCGATTTGATAAGATGAAACAGAAATCCATCAAATCTGCACAAAATTTGCACAAACGGCCGGTAAAGTAAGAAAAACAGGAGGAAAACATGTCTCGTAAACTTACCCTCGTTGCCATTCTTGTCACCATGCTGGGCCTGCTAATGGCCTGCAGCCGTACCTCCCAACCCACAGCTGACGCGCAAGCCACCATCGACGCGGCTGTCCAGGCCACCCAGAGTGCCGGTCAAAATACCCAGGCTACCATCGATGCCTCAGTACAAGCCACCGTCCAGGCCCAGGCTAGCCAGCAAGCTGCCGTAGACCAGGCCGTGCAGGCCACCCTGACCGCTATGCCCACCCCCGCCTATGCCGAGATGAGCGAGGAAGAACTGGCCGCCCTGATCGACGAAGCTGTCACCGCTGCGCTTGAAGACTACGCCGCCACCTCGACTACCGTCACCCAGTCCACCAGCGATGGCACCGTCACCAGCGAAGAAGCCACCTCCACCACCACCTACGTATACGAGGTTTACAACGAAATCGCCTACGCCGAAGAACTGATCGCCGCTTATTACGAATACTACGGTGCCTACGCGGAGGAGGCCCTCGTTACCTTACAAGCAATGGAAGAAGACCTGAGCGCCATCTCCGACAGCCTGAATGAAATCGAAGCCATCATGGTCCAGGGGGCCGAGGCTGCCACAGCCGCCATCGAACAACTCAACGCTGCCGCCGCCGAAGCCCAAGCGACCGTGGCAGGCATCCAGGCCCAGGCCCAAACCTGGCAGCAACAGGTCCAGGCGGCTATTGGCCAGCGTGAAGATAAAATCACCTCCCTGCCCCCCACCGAAATCTCCGCCGACAGTATTGGCGCCATCAACCAGGCCCATGATTTTCTCGAAGCCTTCAAAACGGCCCTCGACGACGGCAAATTCTCCCCCGAAGAGCTTAACAAAGTCGGGCAGTTGGCCGCCAATGCCCAGGCCAGCCTCAAAGGAACCGGTGACCCACAGTTCCAGGCCCTGGCCGAGCGCATCGACGGCCTGACCCGCAATGCCGCGCGCGGCGAATGGAACCATGCCCGCAGCGGCGTTGGCGACTTCGAAAAGTCGATGCCACCGCGTCGTCGCCGATAATCACTAAAAACGGACGCAACAAATGCGTCCGTTTTTTTATCTCTCCTTGATTTTTCCTTCCGGCCACGCAATGCCCCGCCCCGGGCCGTCTTCACCCAACAAACCGGGCAGCACCGCAAGGAAGGGATCGATCTCCCCGGAGGTGTAATACTGCACCCTGGCCGGGTCCTGCCCGAGGCGTTTTAACCCGCCTGCATCCAGCAACCGTTTCACCTGGCGCGCCACTGCCGGGGCCGGGTCAATCACCCGCACCTGCGGCCCCACAATTTGCTCGATCAACGGAATGGCAAACGGATAATGGGTGCAACCCAACACCACCGTATCGATGCCCTTTTCTAGCATCGGCAGCAGCGCATCTTCGAGAATGGCACGCGTTTCAGGGGCATCCAACGCGCCGCTTTCAATTTGCTGCACCAATCCGGGGCAAGTGTGCTGCAAAACTGTCACGCCCTGTGCAAAACGCTCCACCACCGAGGCATACAACGCCCCCTGAAAAGTGGCCGGGGTTGCCAGCACTCCCACCACGCCGCTGCGAGTTGTCTCAGCAGCCGGTTTAACCGCCGGTTCCATGCCCACAAACGGGACAGCAGGAAAAGTCTGGCGTAAATGCCCCAGGGCCGCCGCCGAAGCAGTGTTACACGCAACCACTATCAGCTTGGCGCCATTTGCGAGCAAAAAACGGGTGATTTCTTCAGAAAAAGCCTGAATCTGCTGCATGGAACGCGACCCATAGGGGACGTGTCCCTGGTCCGCCAGGTACAACACCGCTTCTTCGGGCATTTGCGCCCGAATAGCACGCATGACCGATAAACCACCCACACCTGAGTCAAAAACCCCAATGGGTGCTTCTGCGCTCAATCGGCCCCTGCCGCTTCAACAAAGGCGCGCCACAAACGCCGAATCGGCATCTGGTCAGTCAACCACTCCGGGTGCCATTGTACGGCCACCCCAAAGGGATGGTCTGGCATTTCCACGGCTTCAATCAAGCCATCTGGGGCATAGGCCACTGCTTTAAGCCCCGCCGCCAGCGAGAGAATACCCTGGTGGTGCAGGCTGTTGACATTCAACACGGGCTCCGCCAAAATTTCTGCCAGGCGGCTGCCTTCCTCCACTCGCACAGGATGGGCCAGGTGGGTGCGCGCCTCGAAGCTATCGGGGCCGGGGTAATCATGCCGAACCGCATTCGGATGCTGGTCGGGGATATCGGTGTAAAGCGTCCCTCCCAGGGCTACATTGGCGACCTGTAAGCCGCGACAAACGCCAAAAAACGGTTTGCCAGTTTCAGCGGCGAAGCGCGCCAGGCCCAGTTCAATGGCATCACGCGCGTCGTCCACCCCGCCCACTTTAGGGTGCGGGACTCCATTGAAATGGTCAATGGCTATATCCCCGCCTCCGGTGAAGAGAATTCCATCGAGGCGGCGCACCAGTTCGCGCCAGCCGCTTTCAGGCATATCCGAAGGAATCAAAACCGGCGCGCCACCGGCATCTATAATGGCATTGGTATAAGCCTGCTGCACCGTTATGGCAACCAGCCCGGCACGGTTAATTTCTTTGCGAGAAGTAACTCCGATAATGGGTGTTGGCATGAGGGGGTCCTTTCAGGAGAATTGGGCCGATTTTATCACGCGAGCAAGTTAAAAGACAAAAGGGCGCACGACTGCGCCCTTTGTGTCATCTCGTTGAGATTAGTTGAACTTCTGCTTGAGGCGGGTGGCCTTGCCGGTGCGGCCGCGCAGGTAGTAGAGCTGCGCGCGGCGAACCACCGAGTGGCGTTCGACCACAACTTTGTCCACACGCGGGGAGCGGAGCAGGAAGGTACGTTCCACGCCGACGCTGTTGGAGGCAATGCGGCGGACGGTGAAGTTGGCATCCTGGCCGCCTTTGCGCAGGCGGATGACGGTGCCTTTAAATTCCTGGATACGTTCGCGTTCGCCTTCTTTAATGCGGACGTGGACAGAGACCACATCACCGACATGCAGGTCGGACGGAATGTTGGGGTTTACGGGGGCCTCAACGGACTTGATAATCAGGTCGGTCATTGCTTTATTTCCTTACCAGAATGAAATACTGCTTCACAGCAGTCTGAACAGACGCGAGTGCGGATTATATCACGAATCGCCCCGGCGAGAAGGTTTGGCAAACTGATATTTTTGAATCCTACCCCGGCCATTGTGCTGCCCGGCAACTAAGAATATTTTCGAACTACCAACACGGCATTGTGGCCGCCAAACCCGAAGGCGTTAGAGATGGCAATATCAATCTTTTTCTCACGCGCCTGGTTGGGAATGTAATCCAGGTCACAATCCGGGTCGGGGGTCTGGTAGTGAATGGTGGGCGGCAAGATGCCCTCACGCACTGCCTGCACGCAGAAGATGGCTTCCAAGGCGCCGGTCGCGCCCATCATATGCCCGGTCATCGATTTTGTCGAGGAAACCGGGACTTTATAAGCCAGTTCACCAAAAGCACCTTTGATGGCTTTGGTCTCGGCCGCATCATTGAGCGGGGTGGCGGTGCCATGGGCATTAATATACCCCACCTGGTCAAGATTGACCCCCGCGGAGGCTAACGCAGCACGAATAGCCGCCGAGCCACCGGCGCCATTTTCATCGGGCGCAGTTACATGATAAGCATCGGCGGTAGAACCATACCCGGCCAGTTCTGCCAGGATGTTGGCCCCACGTGCTTTGGCATGCCGCTCGGTTTCGAGGACCAGCACCCCGGCCCCCTCGCCCATCACCAGGCCGTCACGATTTTTGTCGAACGGAGAGGGGGTCATCGAATAATCATCATTGCGGCGCGAGGTGGCCCCAATGCGGTCAAAAGCGCCTACACCGGTTTCACAAATCGTTGATTCAGCGGCACCGGCCACGGCGGCATCGATCATCCCGGCTCGCAGCATCATCCAGGCCATGCCAATCCCATCTGCGCCGGAAGCGCAGGCAGATGCCACCGAAAAGCTAGGGCCTTTGATGCCATAGTCGATAGCGACCATGCCTGAAGCACCGTTGGGCATCAGCATTGGGATCAGGAAGGGGCTAACACGGCGCGGACCTTCATCTTTCAGAGTGTAAATCGCATCCTGAATCGATTTCATTCCGCCGATGGCCGATGAAATCACCACACCGATGCGGTCACGGTTGGCATCGGTCACTTCCAGCCCCGAAGAAGCAATGGCTTCTTTGGCTGCGGCGCTGCCCATTTGCTCAAACCGGTCGCGGCGGCGAGCTTCCTTGGCATCCATAAATTTGGCCGGGTCAAAGTTTTTTAATTCGCAGGCAATGTTCACGTTCCAGCCGGTGGTGTCGAACAGGGTAATATGCCCGACTCCCGAGACGCCACGAATGGCGTTTTCCCAGGATTCCTGCACACTCAGGCCAATGGGGTTAACGGTCCCCAAACCGGTAATGACTACTTTTTCCATACGTCCTCCGCGGGCTATTGGGAGTATTTGAATCCCGACCCCGTCAGCACGCCCACCACCGGATCTGGCAAACGCGCAAGCGTTTGTTCCAGGGCAGACCATACCAGTGCGGATGTCGGCTCTACATATAACCCCCGTTTTGCGAGTTCGTCACGTCCCCGCAGGATATCCGCTTCGTCAACAGGAACAAACTCCCCGTGTCCGGCTTCGACGATCCGCAACATTACCCCGGCCCGCAGTGGGCGCTTGACCTTAACTCCTTCGGCCAGGGTCTCGCCTTCGGTGACAAACCCATAGGCCGACATCCCCGCCGTGGAGAGCACCCACAACGGGGAACAGGCGCGCGCCTGCACCCCGATAATGCGGGGCAAGGAACGAACCAGACCGGCGCGCAGCAGGGCGTCGAAGCCGCGATACAAGCCGATAAGCAACCCGCCCTGCCCGGCCGGAACTACCACCGCCCCCGGGGCAGTGCCCAACTGCTCGAAGATTTCGTAGGCAGCGGTGGCATACCCAGGTAAGTTGACCGGCAGGTAGGCATGGCTAGCATAGGCTTTTTGGGGCAGGTTGCTGCCAGCGGGCGGGTTCACGTCGCGTTCCAGGGCAGAGGTGACGTCGGCGCGGGTGCCGGTAATGGGGTGCATTTGTGCGCCATAGAGTTCTATCTGCTGGCGCTTGGGGCCAGAAGCAGCTGCGGGAACGTAGATCCCGGCCTGGAGACCGGCGCGAGCGGCATAAGCAGCGAAAGATGCCCCGGCATTCCCAGAGGAATCCTCGACTGCGGCGGTGATGCCGCGAGATTTTAGAAAGGTGGCAATAACGGTGCTGCCACGGTCTTTGAAGGACCCGGTGGGGTTGGCGTATTCGGTCTTGAACGCCAGTTGCCGCCCGAGGGCTTCGGTCCAAAGCAAAGGCGTGGAACCTTCACCGAGTGAAACGGCATCGAAGCCAGGGGGGAGTCCGGTAAAGGTATGGCGGTAGCGCCAGATTCCCGGCTGGGAGGCATCTACCTGCGCAGGGTCAAAGGTCCAGGGGGCAACATCGTAAAGCCCCCCGCACTTTGGACATTTATAAGGCGCGCCTTCATCGGGATATAAGCGGCCACAGTTGGTGCAGGCGATTTTCATCTTAATAACCATTCACGCTTAAGGATAGCGTAGTGATATTCGCTCGACCAGCGGCCCTTGAACCACAAAGACTCGACAAAGTGGGCTTCGCGGCGGAAACCCATGCGCTCGAGAAGTTGGTACGAAGCGGTGTTTAGGACATCGCACTCGGCAACCACTCGATGAAGATTGAGTTCGCGGAAAAGGTAATCGAGCAGGCGCTGGACGGCTTCGGTGGCATAGCCATGACCTTGTTGGTCATGCGCAAGGGTGTAACCAATACATGCCTGCTGTGTGTTGGATTGCATAACGTGAAAAGCCATGTCGCCAAGCAATTGGTGGGTGTCACGATGTTCGATGGCAAACTGGTACCATTCTCCAGGCATTCCGGGGGTCGCTTTTTTCATCTCGCTGATGAATTCGATGGCTTTTTGCCGTGGGAAAGGAACTTCCCAGCCCTGGTACTCAGCAACTCGCGGATCGTTGCGGTACTTTAGGAAGGGTTCCAGGTCACAGTCACGGAAGGGACGGATAAGCAGGCGCGGGGTTTCGAATTGAGGAGACATATGAGGCGGGGAAGGGAAAGCGGAGATAAAACGGAAAAGCGGATGGTGAAACGGATGAAACGAATATGGCTGCTTGAAAGTGGATGAAACCGGATGGAAACGAATGCGGCTGGCTGAAACGGATGAAAGAATATGGGCGTTTGAAAACGGATTTGGCAGCCGAAGTGTTTACGAATTTACTCTCCAGGCCTGGGGATGTAATCTCCCTCAACCCATTCTTCGCCCTGGGGCCCGACTTCTTTTTTCCAGACGGGGACTATTTCCTTAAGCCGGTCAATCCCGTAACGGGCGGCGTCAAAAACACCCGTGTCACGATGGGCAGCGGTGCAGGCGATCAATACGGTGGGGGTGCGCGGGTATAAGCGTCCGATGCGTTGGATGATGGCTATCCCTTCAACGATAGGCCAGCGCGCACGAATTTCATCGGCAACTTGTTTCATTTTGGCTTCTGCCATAGGCTTGTAGGCTTCGTATTCCAGATAAACGGTTTCATGGGGGTCGTTTCGCGAGGTAATACCGCGCACCATGCCGGTAAAAATAGCCGCCGCACCGGTGGAGGGTAAGGTAATGAAGTCGAGCAGGGCATTCAGGTCGATTTCATCTTCTGTAATGGAGAAAATTTCAGGGTAGGAGGGCATGGCAATTTCCTGCAAGCAAGAGAAGTAGGGTGAAACTTACCCGCCAGAAACGGGCGGGAAGAAGGCGATTTCGGCATCAGCGGTGATTTCGCTTTCGTCGAAACGATACTCATGGTTGATGGAAGCCAGGCAGTGTTCCATCAGGCCGTTAAGATTGGGGTATTTTTCGATTAGGGTGGTTTTCAGGTCACCGATGGTGGTTCCGGGTGCCAGTTGCAACTCCACCGATCGAACCCCGGCTTTGTCGCGCAATGTGGCGAAGAAAAGGACCTTCACTTGCATGTATTTACTCCAATTGGTTGGGGATGCAGGATTTTACGGGTTGATAATGTCGCCGCTTTTGCCGCCATGTTTTTCGACCAGGCGAATGTTCTGGATTTTCATGGTTTTTTCGGCAGCTTTGGCCATATCATACACGGTCAGCGCTGCGACCGATGCGGCTGTCAGCGCTTCCATTTCAACGCCGGTCTTGCCAGTTGTTTTGGCGGTGGCAGTAATCTGCACCCCGGGCAGGGTCTCATCTACAGCCAGGTCTACATCGACTTTGGTAAGGGGGATAGGGTGACAGAGCGGGATGAGTTCCGATGTTTTTTTGGCGGCAAGAATGCCCGCTACCTGGGCGACGGTCAGGACATCGCCTTTTTTAATCTGACCGTCACGGATCAGGGCCAATGTCTCGGGCTTCATGACAATCTCACCTTTGGCAATGGCGACTCGCTCGGTATCGTCCTTTGCGCCGACATCGACCATGCGCGCGCGGCCGGTTTCATCTAGATGTGTCAGTTTAGGAGTGGTCATGCGCGAATTATACCGTCAGGGGGTAAAATCAGGAAAAAATGGGAAACGAGGTGCGCAAGATGAAAATCCTATCTTTTGATCATGTACAACTGGCGATGCCAGCCGGTGAAGAAGATAAGGCGCGGGCCTTCTATGGTGGGATCTTGGGCCTGGGAGAAGTCGCCAAGCCGCCAGAACTGGCAAAACGCGGCGGGGCCTGGTTCGAGACCGGGCATGTGGCCATCCACCTGGGCGTGGAAGCAGATTTCCGCCCGGCCCGTAAAGCGCACCCGGCGCTGCTGGTAGAAAAACTGGATGATTTTATCCGGGTGTGCCAGGCCAACGGCATCGAAACCGATACATCCCAGCCGCCGCTGGAAGGCTACAAGCGCGCGCATGTCTTTGACCCGTTCGGGAACCGCATCGAGTTGATGGAAAAACTATAAGGTATAATCGCGCCCTATGGATTTGAACATTGCCAGCCACCAGACGGATAAATATATTTTCCAGATTCCGGTTTATGAGGGTCCACTCGATCTTTTATTGCAACTGATTGAGAAATCGGAGCTGGATATTACCGCTGTTGCGCTGGCGATGGTGACGGACCAATACCTGAAGCATATTCGCCAGCTCGAAGATGCGCGCGCAGATGAAATTTCGGCTTTCCTGGTCATCGCCGCCAAGTTGATCCAGATTAAGTCGGAAGCGTTGTTGCCGCGCCCACCCGTACGCGAGGCCGGGGAAGAAGACCCAGCCGAGAACCTGGCGCGCCAATTGCGCATTTACAAACGTTTTAAGGAAATCTCGGCCCTGTTGGAAGAACGAGATGCCAAAGGACTGCGCACCTACTTGCGGCTGGCTCCCCCACCCAAGGTGGAAGGCCGCCTGGATTTGAGCGACATCACCCTGACCGACCTGCTGGAAGCCGCCGAAAGTTCTTTCTTACAAGAGAAGGAAAAGCAATCGCTTGGAACGGTTATCTCGGCCCCCAAGGTGACCATTCGCCAGAAAATTGCTTATATCACTGAGCGAATGAGCAAGAGCCAACACTCTAGTTTTAAGGAGTTGGTAGGTCAGTCCAACTCGCGCCTGGAGATTGTGGTCACCTTCCTGGCGTTGTTGGAGCTGGTAAAACGGTATCGTGTTTGGGCGCGGCAGGAGGCGTTGTTTGGCGACATCGCCATCGAACGGTCTGATGATTGGAACCTGGAAGAAGAGTTCGAGTTGGAGTTCGAATAATCTAAAAGCGGCTACACGCCGCTTTTTTGTTTGTGTTTCTGGAACCAGGTGATAAAAAGCATGGAAAACGCCGCCCCCAGGTTGTCAAAAACCAGCACGTCGATAGCGCTGGGATGACGACCCGGCGTGAAGGACTGGTGAAACTCGTCCGTGGCAGAATAGAGCAAGGCTAACAGCCAGGCCCGCCATGCAGCTTGCGGATTCTTCTGCCCATCCAGGGCATACCAGTAGGTGTAAGCCAGTAAAGCATAGCCGAGGGCATGACCACCTTTTTTGAACAAGTAATCGGCTGTAGGTAAAATAGGCAATTCTGTAGATGGGATGGAAGAAAAGGTAAAAATCACGGCCATCATCAGCAGAGCGGGAACCCAACGAATAAATTTTGACATGGCCGCGATTGTACCTTAAATAAAACCATTCCCCATCCGGTCGAATGGGGAATGGTAGATATTCAAATCGTTCTAGCTGCCAACAAAAAGCTGGATGAGGGCCTCGGGGACCCAGAAACTGCCCAACCCCATCAACCCCGCGGCAACCGATGCCAACAACAAGAAAACGCCAAAAGCAATCAGCGCAAAGTCGCGCGGCTGGTAGTGAAGTTGTTCGAGCCAGATGCGCGGACCAATGCCAAAAGCGCGCAAATCCATGGCGTCGATGATGTCTTCGGAACCGATGATGGCATGGATGGTGACCGGCACGATGATCGGCCCCAGTTTGCGGACTTGCTCGATCAACCCGCCGTTGATTTTTTCAAGCTCGTAACCACGCGCGCGTTGGGCATCCATGGTCAACTGGAAATCACGCCCAAAAGTGGGGATAAAGCGCATGGTCAGGTCCATGGCGTAGGCAATCTTGTCTGACAGGCCCAACCCCTTAAAAGTGATTCCATAAAGGGCCGGGTTAAGCGAATATGGAATCAGGATGGTCATGACAGCAATACTAAAAACACGCACAAACTGACTGACCGCAAAGAAAGCGCGTTCCACGGTCACATCGAGAGTGGGACGCCAGCCCAGGATGGTGAAGGGCGCGGCAAAGCTGCGAATCAGGTGTTCGGTTTCATAGTGTTCAGAGCCGCCGCGCCCCGTGAGGAAAGTCAACAGGGCAAAGAAGAATACAAATCCACCGATGAACAGGAAGGGGCGACGAACTTCCTGCCATTGCAGGCCGGAGGTCAACAACCAGAACAGGCCAATGACAAAGAAGGGCAGCAGCAGGCGCAAGTCCCAAAAAGCGAGCGTGGAAAACAGGAAACATAAATAGAAAATCACCCACGCGCGCGGGTCAAAGGTCTGAACAAGCGATTTTCGTTTGCGGTAACGCCAGGCAACAAGCATGTTGGCAGCTTAGGGAAGGGTAGCCTGGTCCATTGAAGTTTCGCAATGGACCAGGCTACTGAAAATTAACGACCCGATTGGCGCTGGACGGCAGCGTACGCGCCCACCAGCAGCGGAACCAGGATGGCGGCAAAAATGAGATTGGGGCCGGCAGCCGGGAGGAACTGGCCGACGATGGTCACTGGCAGGCTGAAGCCATTGATCCAAATATCCGAAATGGCGGCAAAGCCGATCCCCAGGATGTTGCCGAGCATGCCCCAGGTCACAGCCGCGGCGATATCGACATTGCTGCCAAAGGCAAAGCGCACCGCCGCCACCAGCGCAAAACCAATCAGGATGGAAATGCCCGCGAAGAGCGAAATCTGCTGGTCGCCGAAGACATTATTGGGTACATCGAAGAACAGCATGTTGGCCTGGTTGGGATTAAGGAAGTACAGCACCGCGGTTAAGAGAGCCAGCGCGCCGCTGATGTAGAGCACGGTATCCATGCTCTTCTTCTTGTCACCAAACAGGAAGACCAGGCCAGAAACAAAACCGACCAGGCCATTGCCAATGCTCCATTGCGGGGAAAGGCCAAAACCGGTCAGGGCATCGCCGAACATGTTGCCCA
This sequence comes from uncultured Anaerolinea sp., assembly GCA_964562145.1. Classification (GTDB taxonomy): domain Bacteria; phylum Chloroflexota; class Anaerolineae; order Anaerolineales; family Villigracilaceae; genus UBA5195. Next base: position 14,653 of record CAZLSP010000056.1, read on the forward strand.
CTGCGCCAGTGAAGAAACCCACCACCGGGCCGAAGGCATAGCCAAAGAACATCGGAATGGCGATGGCGGGGCGCAACGAAACCTGGCTGAGCGACGGCACCACAAAAACGGTCCCGTTGAACAGGTACGAGAACACCGCATACAACGCCGCACCAATGGCCATATAAACCACTTCGCGGGTGCCTACTTCCCAGGCTTTGTTTTCTTTGGTGACGAAATAGACCGCAAAAGCGATCAACACGCCAATCACCACAAAGGCAAAGCGCAGCGGCAGGGTAGCCTGGTCAACCGAAAAATTGAACGGGCCAAGCGCTTCGGTTGTACCCAGCGCAAACATAATGACGGCAAAAATCGCCAGCAAGACGACCAGTGCCCCAACCACAGACATCAACTTCTTATCCATCTCATCCTCCTCGAAAAAATTAGAAAAATCTCACCCAAACGGGTGTCTCACACATTACAACACGTGCGCAAGCGCTTCGGCACGCATAAATTCGCCTGTTTCTGGCAATTTCTCCAGATTCAGGTCCAACAGCGAGGTGGGAACCACCCGGCAGGCGCGCAACAAGTCATAATCCCGAAGCACTTCTTCCGGGCGGCCATCGGCGCGCACCGCCCCATCTGCCACCAAGATGACGCGGTTGGCATAGATGACCGCCATATCCACATCGTGGGTAATAAACAGGATGGCCTCAAAGCTGGGCAGTTGCAAAATAGCGTCCATAAAGTTCATGTAATTCTTGTAATCTTGCCCGGCAGTTGGCTCATCCATCACCAAAATCTTCGAGCGCATCGCCAGGATCGCCGCAATCGATACCCGTTTTTGCTGCCCAAATGACAACGAAAGCGGCGGGTCATTCTCTTTGTCGCTTAAATTGACAATTTCGAGCGAACTTTTTACCTGCTGTTCAATTTTTTCAGGGGCATGCTTCAGGTTCTTGGGCCCAAAAGACAATTCCTCGCGCACCGTTGGCGCAAACAACATATGGCTCGGGCTCTGGAAAACGTAACCCAGCGTGCTGGCAATCTCGGCTACACTGGCTTCGTGCGTATCCTTGCCATTCACCAAAACCCGGCCCGATTTCGGCTTGAGCAAACCAATCGCATGTTTAACAAATGTGGTCTTCCCGGCCCCATTTGGCCCCAACACGGCAATCACATCGCCTTTTTTGATGTCCAGATTGATGCCATGCAGGATCTCGCGCTCGGATTCATAGCCAAAAGCCACATTTTCAAACCGCACCAGGGGAGATTTTCCCAGCCCTTCGGCCTCGCCGCCCTGAGCGCCGGGCAGGAAGGTTAACGCCGCCGGAGCCGGGTCCGCTGCCGCGCGCGCCGCAATCATCGCCGCAGGCAGTTTCACCTCGTGATAGTCGACCGTTTTCATCAAACCGTGCGCATCACCCAGGTAGCGAATTTCACCTTCGCTCATGTACATCACACGGCTCGGGCTAATCTTGAGCACATCTTCCACGCGATGTTCCACCATCAAAATGGTCAGGCCTTCATCGGCCAGCCGCCGCACCATCCCCAACGTTTCCAATGCGGAGGCCGGGTCCAGGCTGGCGAGCGGCTCATCGAGCAGCAAAACCGATGGGCGCATGGCCAACACCCCGGCCAGGGCCACCTTCTGCTTCTCCCCGCCCGACAGGTTGAAGGTTTCGCGCAGCCCCAGGTGGGCAATCTTCAGGTACTCCAGGGCATCTTGCGCGCGCTGCAAAATTTCGGCGCGCGGCAGACCCATGTTTTCGAGACCAAAAGCAACCTCGTTAATAACCTTGGTCCCCAAAATCTGCCGTTCGGGATCTTGCAGCACGGTCCCAACCATCTGCGAGATGCGCGAGAGCGGCATCCCGGCATTATCCTGTCCATTGAGCAATACCTGCCCGGTCAGCTCGCCTTTGTACGAGCGCGGAATGAGGCCATTGATGGCGCGCACCAGCGTGGTTTTGCCACAACCGCTGGCCCCGGCCAATAACAACAACTCCCCCTTCTCCGCCGAGAAGGAGATGTTATGAATCGCCGCGCCCTGCCGGTCGCGGTAGCGAAAGGAGAGATTTTCTACGAGGAGGGGTAAGGTATCGGTCATGTTCATTCCGCAGGGCGCGAGGGTTCGCGCACCCGCACTTTATTCAAAGATGATTTCAAATGGGTCGCCAACTTTAACATTCAGGCGTGCTGCCGCGCTGCCGTTAACCACCGAGGCAATCAGGTTGCCGGTGCTGCCCAACAGGGCAATCAACTCACCTACGGCGCGTTCACCAAAGGTATTGACCATGCCATAAATCTCGACACCACCAACGCGAACCTTTACCTTTTCCAGGTCTTTAAGTCTCTCACCGAGCACTTCCACGCGGATGTTGGACGCCACATTCCCAAAATGGTCAATATGGATGATTTCACCCATCCAACCAGCGGCGGTCGGCTGCGGTTGGGGCAGTTCAAGACGCACCGGGTCGCTAAATTCGTTCCCCAAAGATTTGAGCGGGACACCAATTGCCAGGTGGGCCGCCACAGGCGAGAAAATATCGCGCCCGTGAAAGACATACGAAACGGTCGGCAGCCAGTAATCCGGGTTGTCGAGGTGAACAAAGCGGGTTTCCCAGCCTTCGCGCTCGGCGCGTTCCAACAAAAGCGTAATGGTGCCATTATCGGGGCCAACGTAATATTGCGTTCCCAGCCGGGCCACCATTGGGCGGCGGGCAGTCCCCACACCGGGGTCTACCACCACGACATGGATGGAGTTTTCAGGGAAATACGGCGCCGAGCGGGCAAAGATCAATGCCGCTTCGCGCACATTTTGCGGTTGGATCATGTGACTCAGGTCCGAAATCTGCGCGGAGGGCGCAATATTCCAGATCACGCCTTTCATCACACCAACATTACCATCTTTGATTCCAAAATCAGTCATCAGGGAAATAACAGGCACAGGCGACTCCTTTGCAGGGTTAACACTTCTATTATCCGTTCAGTTATGCCCGAATGTCAAGCCATCTGCAACCAAAATAAATCCCGGGATTGGACTCCCGGGATTTGGATTACTCTTTGGGCAAACCGACCTGGAGTTTGCCATCTATGACCCTCACCGGGTAGGCTGGTATGTCCACCACGGCGGGCATCATCATGGCTTTACCATTGCGGACATCAAATTCTGCGCCGTGCCGGGGGCAGACAATATTGTGGTCTTCCAGGTCGCCATCGCCCAGCGGGCCGTCATCGTGGGTGCATACATCGCCAATGGCAAAAAACTTCCCGGCGATGTTGAAAACCACAATCGGCTTGTCGCCAATTTCTACAAACAGGCGTTCCCCATTGGGCAGGTCAGCCGGGCCGATTTCGTAAAAATCTGCTTTTGCGTCATCAAATTGAGTGTAATTAAACATTGTTTTTCCTGGTTTGGCTGGTTTCAGCAGGGATTGGTTCAAAAGAAACACTCCCGCAACCAGACCGGGAAGGTCGAGACGAACGGGAGTGCATTTTTGGCAACAGGTCTTGCCGGGGTCAGTCCACCAACGAGTCGGGGGCTTCTCCCAGTCCGTAGACACCCGCTTTAAGCACTTTGAGTGAAAGCAGGGCGCACTTCAGGCGCACCGGGCCCAGGTCGAGGCCGAGCAAATCGAGCACATATTGCTTGTCAAGCTGCTTGATATCATCGAGCGGCTTGTCAATAATCGACTCGAGCAGCAGGTCGGCGGAGGCCTGCGAAATCGCGCAACCGTGGCCTTGGAAAGCGGCCTCGGTCACCTTACCCTCGTCATTCACGCGCAGGGTAATCTCGATGTGGTCGCCGCATAGCGGGTTGCTATCTTCAAAGGAGTAATCGTGCGGGTCAAGATGCCCGCGATAAGCGGGGTTTTTGTAATGCTCAATAATAACTTCGCGGTAAAGATCGTCCATGGTTATCCAAAGTATTTCTTGACTTTGTAAATTCCATTCACCAGTTGGTCCACCTCATCTTTGGTGGAGTACAGGTAGAAACTGGCGCGGCTGGTGGCCGGGATGTTGAATTTCTCATGCAGGGGCTGGGCGCAGTGGTGACCGGCGCGGACGGCTACGCCATCCCCATCCAGAATTTGGGCGACGTCGTGGGGGTGAATCCCTTCCAGGGTGAACGCGGCCACCCCACCCTTGTCCTGCGCACCGGGGCCAAACAATTTCACACCCGGAATTTCCTCCAACCGCTCGAGGGCATATTCGGTAATCTCATGCTCATGCGCCGCAATCGCATCCATGCCAATGGCGGTCAGGTAATCGCAGGCGGCGCCAAACCCAACCGCTTCGGCAATGGCCGGGGTCCCGGCTTCAAACTTGTAGGGCAGCGCGTTTGGCTTAAACGAACGCAGGTGAACTTCGCGAATCATATCGCCACCCCCCAGGAAGGGCGGCATGGCCTCAAGCAAAGCGGCCTTTCCATATAATGCGCCAATCCCGGTTGGGCCACACATCTTGTGCGCCGAAAAAGCCATAAAATCCACATCCAGCGCCTGGACATCGACGGTGAAGTGCGGAACAGACTGCGCCCCGTCGACCAAGGTCAGCGCACCGGCTTCATGCGCCCATCGGATCATCTCTGCCGCGGGGTTAATCGTCCCCAGCACGTTAGACATATGCGTAAACGAAACCAGCCTGGCGCCCTGGGTCAACAAGCGCTTGTATTCTTCCAGGTCGAGCAGTCCTTGTTCGGTCACCGGGATAAATTCCAGCCGGATACCGCGCTCGGCTTGCAGCATGTGCCAGGGAACCAGGTTGCTGTGGTGCTCCATCTCGGTCAAGATGACCAGGTCCCCGGCCTTGAGATTGGCACGCGCCCAGGTATACGCTACCAGGTTAATCGATTCGGTGGCATTGCGGGTATAAACCACCTGCCGCGCGGCCGGTGCGTGAATAAACTGGGCAATCTTCTCACGCGCCTGCTCGTACAGGGTGGTGGCTTCCTCAGCCAAAGTATGCACGCCCCGATGAATGTTGGCGTTGGAACGACGATAGTAATCATCCATCGCGTTGATCACAGCCAGTGGTTTCTGGGCGGTCGCCGTAGAATCAAGATAAACCAGCGGGACGCCGGGGCGAACTTCACGCTGTAGAATGGGAAAGTCTTTTCGAAGCTGGTTTACATCGAGGGACATAAGATCCATATTGAAAGTAGAAAGTGGTTGCTCCCACTTTCTACTTTCTGCCTTTTAGTAATCTGGAATATCTTTCTTCACCACCGGGGGTGTCTTCTTGCCGGTCCCGGCCGGGCGGATCTGCTCAGAGTTGGTCGGGTACCACAGGATGCGATCCGGAACCATCCAGCCGTCGGTCAGGAAAACATTGGAACGGAACTGGACGGCCACCATTTTATTATCGACCTGCACGACGATGCCTTTTAACCAACCACGAACACGGTCACTACCCTTTTCATGGTCGCATAGGGCCTCAACAACATCGCCAACATCGAAAGAATATTGTCTTGAGGGCGAGCGCATGTAAGAATAGGCCATAGAGCCTCCCCGGACATTGCGTTTCGGTTCCCCGTTGACGGGGGGATAATTTGGTCGTACTGGTTTCATAATTTTGCCCTCTTTCCTGGTAACTTTTCCCGACGTCAAGCAGTCGAAAATCATAGTATTTTACATCATTTTGCCAGTCGAAAGCAAATCGTAAATCGCCTGACACGAAGATGAAATAAAACCGCCAACAGTGAACAGCGAACCGTTTTAAGGCGGTCGGCATTCGGCCGTCGGCGGTTTTGATGGCGAGGGTAGGTCGCTACGCGGACATTTTATCGGCGATGTATTCCTGAAAACGCTCGCGCACGCCTTCAAACGGGATGCGCTGGAAGATCGGGTCAAAAAAGCCTTCCACAACCAGCTTTTCAGCTTCCGGCTGCGGGATGCCGCGGCTCTTCAGGTAGAAGAGCGGTTCCTGCTCCAGCTTGCCAACCGTTGCGCCGTGGGTACAACGCACATCATCGGCACAAATTTCCAGTCCGGGAATACTGTCGGCGCGGGCGCGCTCGTCGAGGACAAGGTTGCGGTTGGCCTGGTATCCATCCGTCTTTTGCGCACCTGGGGCAACGTAGATCATGCCCTGCCACACTGAGCGGCTCTTGCCCTTGAGCGCACCCTTAAACAACAGGTCGCTGGTGGTGTTGGGAGCCAGGTGATTTTGCTGGGTATCGTGATCGAGGTGCTGGGTGCCGTCGGTAAAATAAAAGCCCGACATGCGACCCTGCGCCCCTCGACCGGCCAGGTCCAACTCTGAGAAATTCTTGGTCAGGCGCGAACCAATCGCGCCGAAAATCCAATCCAACTGGGCATCACGTTCCACGCGCACACGCTCATGGCTAAAGTTCCAGACATGCTTGCCCCACGACTGTAATTCCACAAAACGCAGGTTGGCACCCTGGAGCACCTGGATTTCAACCAGCCCGGCATGCATCGTGTTTGTGCCCAATTCATCCGGCGAAGCGGCTTCATGGACATAAGTAACGGAGGCGCCTTCATCGACCAGCACGAGCAAGTGCGAGATATAGGCAAAGGAACCAGGTCCCCACAAAATACTGTGGAGCGGCGCTTCTACCTGGACGCCCTTTGGCACATACAGGACGACACCATTTTGGGCCAGGGCGCCCGCCAGGGCAGCGAACTTGCCTTCTTCCGGGTTGACCGTTTTCCCAATCATCCGGGCCACCAGCTCGGGATGCTTCTGTTCGGCGGTCTTCAAGTCAGTGAAAATGACACCTTTGGCGGCCAATTGCGCATCCAGGTCGACGGTTGCACCGCCGGGAAGCAGGATGATTTGTCCGCCATGCTGGCCGTCAGCCAGGGGGCGCAGCAAATCTTCGCGCACAGGTGGGAGGTCTTCAAATGCGCCTTCTTGCGGGAAGGTAAACGAATCGGCGGGCAAGCCGCGCAACTCGGTTCGCCGCCAGGCTTCATCTGTGACTGTCGGCATCTGGGTGCGGGTATAGGACTGCCAGGCGCGCTGGCGGTATTCATTCAATGCCCCGGTGCGCACCAATTCCTGCGTAAAAGGGAATTCCTTTGCGGCAGCATCTGGGCGGCGGGAACGGGAGGAGACGACAACTTTGGGTTTTTCTTCCATAATCATTTTCAGATCGCGCATTTTCTCTATTCTTCGTCTATCGTACATTGAAGAGACAAAAGAGAGATTAGCCGATACTGCCCTCCATCTGCAACTGGATGAGCCGGTTCATTTCGACGGCATATTCCATCGGCAGTTCTTTGACCAAAGGTTCGATAAAGCCCGACACAACCATGGTGGTGGCATCTTCTTCGCTCAAGCCACGGCTCATCAGGTAGAACAACTGCTCCTCGCCAACTTTGGAAACCGAGGCTTCGTGACCAATGCTGACATCCTGTTCATCGATTTCAATCGACGGATAGGTATCGGAGCGCGACTGCGGGTCGAGCAATAAAGCATCGCAAACCACGCTGGACTTCGCGCCGGTCGCACCCTTGTAAACCTTGAGCAAACCACGGAAAGAGGCGCGCCCGCCAGATTTTGAAATCGATTTGGACATCACTTTGCTGGTTGTGTTGGGCGCGAAATGCACCATTTTCGTCCCGGCATCCTGAATCTGGCCCGAACCGGCAAAAGCCATCGAGAGCATTTCACCGTGCGCACCCGGTTCCATCAGGTAACAGGAGGGGTACTTCATGGTCAACTTCGAGCCCAGGTTGGCATCCACCCATTCGTGGGTGGCGTTCTCAAACACTTTGGCGCGTTGGGTGACCAGGTTAAAAACGTTAGTGGACCAGTTTTGGATGGTGGAATAACGCGAACGCGCGCCCTTTTTGACAACGATTTCAATCACGCCGCTGTGGAAAGAGTTGGTGGTGTACTGAGGAGCGGTACAACCTTCAACATAATGCACCTGCGCGCCTTCATCTACAATGATTAGAGTGCGCTCAAACTGCCCAACATTAGCGGTATTCAGACGGAAATAAGCCTGGAGCGGCAAATCAACTTTGACGCCTTTGGGCACATAAACAAACGAACCGCCCGACCACACCGCAGAGTTCAAAGCGGCGAATTTATTATCTTCAATCGGGACGACCGTGCCAAAATATTCACGGAACAGGTCCGGGTATTGGCGCAAACCATCCTCGATCGACAGGAAAATGACGCCCTGCTTCTCAAGATGCTCGAGCACGGAGTGATAAACCATTTCCGACTCGTACTGCGCACCGACCCCGGCCAGGAATTTGCGTTCGGCTTCGGGGATGCCCAGTTTGTCAAAAGTGCGCTTGATGTCATCGGGAACATCGTCCCAGGATTTTTCGCTTTTTTCGGTCGGCTTGACGTAGTAAAAGATGTTATCAAGGTCGAGGTCGTTCAGTTCCGGGCCCCAGGCTGGCATTGGACGCTGCAAATAATGCTCCAGAGCCTTAAGGCGGAATTCGAGCATCCACTGCGGCTCGCCCTTCATGCGCGAGATGTTTTCCACCACCCCACGGTTCAGGCCGCGCTCCGACTTGAAGACATAGTTATCATCACGGTCGTGAAAACCGTACTTGTAATCGCCAATATTTTCGAGAATCTTTGCGTCTTCGCTCATAATGTTCTCCAATAATGAGAAACGATGGATAGAAAACGAAACCAGGATGTTCCGTTATCGCATCCGCTCGTTGCCCGATAACTTACGCATTCTCCTCGACCTTTTCGCGGATCCAGTCATAACCATGCTCTTCGAGGTGCAACGCCAGCTCGGGTCCGCCACTTTCAACGATGCGGCCGTTCATCATCACATGCACAAACTGTGGTTTGATGTAGTTGAGCAAGCGCTGGTAGTGCGTAATCACCAGCACACCCAACTCCGGCCCGGTCAGGGCATTAACACCTTCAGAAACAATGCGTAAAGCATCGATATCGAGGCCAGAGTCCGTTTCATCCAGGATGGCGATAGCCGGTTTGAGGGTCGCCATTTGCAAAATTTCGGCGCGCTTCTTTTCGCCGCCGGAAAAACCATCATTAAGATAGCGACCGGCAAAGGCTGAATCCATCTTGAGCATTTCCATCTTGCTCTTGAGCAGCTTGCGAAATTCGGGGATAGGCATGCCCTTATCTTCGGGGTTTTCAGCGCGACGACGGGCATTGATGGCCGAACGCAGGAAGTTTGCCACTGTCACGCCCGGGATGGCGACCGGGTACTGGAAAGCGAGGAAAATCCCGGCGCGGGAGCGTTCATCGGGCTCGAGCTCGAGGATATTCTGACCATCGAACAGCACCTCGCCCTCGGTGACTTCATAGTTGGGATGACCCATCAGGGTATAGGCCAGGGTAGATTTGCCGGTGCCGTTAGGGCCCATAATGGCGTGGATCTCGCCCTGCCCCACCGTCAGATTAAACCCCTTAAGGATTTCCTTCCCATCGATGCTGACATGCAAATTCTTGATTTCCAGTTGCGACATGGTTACTCCTGAGTCAATCTATACTCTGGCATTTCTGCCATATGATGATATTTAGTGTTTGAATGCGTCGGGATTATAGCAAATCGGACTAGAAAAGTCAATATTTATGATATTTTTCTAGTATATTCATAGACTCCTCTAATCTTTCTTAAAACAACAGGCCCCATCCCTTTAGAACAAGGAGGGGCCTGAAAGTGACACCTTGGTATGCTTAATATGGATAGCCAGGATAGGTTGGACGCTTCAAAACCGGAACATCACCATTTTTGCCATAAATGAAAGTTCCTAAGCCCGAAATATTCCAAGTCCCTGTAGCCGGGATAAAAACTGCCAAATCAGCTTTACCATCCCCAGTATAGTCAGCAGGGACAGGAATATTACCACTTGCGCCAAACACAACTGAACTCGCTCCTGAAATCACCCATGTTCCGGTGGAAGGTCTAAAAACAGCCATCTCAGCTTTACCATCCCCGGTATAGTCAGCGGGGACGGGAATATCGCCATTGGCACCAAAAGCTGTTTGACCGATTCCGCGAATTGCCCATACACCTGAGGAGGCGCGGAAAATAGCTATATCTGCAACCCCATCACCAGTGTAGTCTGCCGGAACCGGAATATCGCCACTGGCACCATAAACTACGGCACCGATTCCGCGCAAATACCATGTGGAATTTGATGGACGAAATACAGCTGCATCTAATTTTCCATCGCCGTTATAATCGGCCGGAACCGGAACATCTCCATTTTTCCCATAAACAAAGCTACCCACTCCATTAATAATCCAGGTGCCAGTAGAAGGCCGAAATATTGCTATATCGCTTTTTCTATCGCCAGTGTAATCCCCGGCAACTGGGATATCCCCATTGACACCCATTAAAGTTTTCCCAACCCCACGCACATAATAATAACCATCGGACGGGCGAAACATAGACATATCGGCAACATTATCGCCTGTAAAATCATATTGAGAAGGGGGCGCAGGAGGATCTCCTAGTTTCACTTTTACAACAAAACCTGTGCTGGTAACACCAATCACCTCGACTGAAATCTTGTTAGTCGCATCTGAAAAGGTTTCGCCAACCGACCACATAGCCCCAGCATCACCGGTGTTTCCATTCCAATCTGAATCAACCACGTAAGCTGGGCGAACCCGCATCGTATCTACTTCGTGAATAATGACAGCTTGCCCAGGCAGTTTATAATCATAGCCTGTTTGTCGCCGTGCCTCCACAGTATAGAAATGGGTACTAGATCCAGCGATTGGAATGCGAATCATTTTGTAATTTGAGGTCTGAGGCAGGCCAACTTGTTCAAGCACCAGGGTCTTAACTGTATTCATCTCCATGGTGTGTTTTTGTGTTGCGGGAATCCAGCCCAACAAATCTTTATGATAAGTATTGGTATGTTGCCCAAGACAGCCATAGGTCACATGAGACTGTCGTCCGCAATTGCTCCAAGAATCACTCATAATATCCCACTGGTTGTCGTACGTTTGCCCATACGCACCAGATGAGTGGGGTAAACCAAAACCATGGCCCATTTCATGCGACATGACCGTGATATCTGAATACCCCCACGGCGGTTCCCAGGTCATATTCCATATTTTTGAAACACCATCAAGGCTTAAGTAAAATCCCCCACCCCAGGCATAACCATCCAATTCAGCATTAAACATTAGATTGATGCCCACATAATTGGCGAAATTTACGGATGGATTGGCGACCCCGGTGCAGTCTGTCGCAGCACGGGCATGATCGAGTTGGTTGTTGTAAACATAATATGAACGGGGCTGCGGTAATACAAACCAACCTACAGCTCCACTCCCGGCAACATTAATCGTATTGTATGAAACTTCCCTCCAATAATGATCTAATCCCGGATAAGCACTCGAAAACATCTCCTGGAAATATGACCAGGTTTTCGGCTGGGCAGCCACATCAGAGAACATACACATAATGGAAATCCAGGGTTGCGCCCCAGAAACAGCT
>CAZLSP010000057.1:0-25248 GCA_964562145.1 uncultured Anaerolinea sp.
GCGGATACATACCCTGAAACAGAAGATTGAAAACGACATCAACCGAGCGCCCAACTATGTTAATTACGGATGGCTATATAATCCCCTGATAGGGTGTATTATACAGCCGGATGGCAGTATAATATCTTGTAGACAAATTATACAGCCATAATAATTTCTGAGGGCAACTTTATGGAACAGCCACCTAAAAAACTCCTCGACCAACTCAGCGACCAGATACGCCTGAAACAATACTCCCCGCGCACCGAAAAAACCTACGTTCAGTGGGTCCGCGAATACATCCTCTTCCACAAAAAACGCCACCCGCGTGAAATGGGCATCCCCGAGATAAACCAATTCATCACCCACCTGGTTGTCGAAAGAAAAGCCTCCGCCTCCACCCAAAACCAGGCCATCAGCGCCATCATCTTTTTATACCGCCACGTTCTAAAAATCGCTCTCGATGAAGCCGCTCTCAACTTTGTGCGCCCGCAAAAAGCCAAAAGGGTTCCCACCGTTCTCTCTAAAACCGAAGTGCGGCTCATCATCAATAACATGCAAGACCCGTATAAATTAATGGTTCAAATCATGTATGGGGGCGGGCTCAGGCTCATGGAATGTATGCGTCTGCGCGTAAAAGACATCGATTTCGAGAACCACCAAATCATCGTCTATGACGGCAAAGGCGGCGACGACCGGGTTACCATCCTGCCCGATAGCCTAATCGTCGCACTGCGCCAGCATCTCGAAAAAGTAAAGCAACTCCACCAAAAAGACCTGGCAGCCGGGTTGGGGACCGTTTACATGCCCTATGGCCTCGAGAAAAAATACCCGACGGCCAACCGCGACTGGCTTTGGCAATATGTTTTCCCGGCCTCCGCGCCTTCGGTCGAGTCTGAAACCGGCATCACCCGGCGGCACCACATTCACGAAACCGCCCTGCAAAAAGCCATCAAGGCCGCCACCCGTGCCGCCAGGGTAGATAAACGGGTTTCTCCGCACACCTTTCGCCATTCTTTCGCCACCCATTTGCTCCAAAACGGCTACGACATTCGCACAGTTCAAGAATTGTTGGGGCACAAAGACGTAAAAACCACCATGATCTACACCCATGTCTTACAGCGTGGCGGCCTGGCGGTCAGGAGCCCGCTCGATTAAACACCCCTGATAAAAAAAACAAAACGGTAAGGTGTCGTAAGTAGATATACCCATATCCATAAACAGTTAAATATGTCAAAATAAGAGTGCCGGTAGCACACAGGCTGGGTTATCCCACAATCTTTGGGCCAGGTCATCGGGCGATGCAACCGCCAGGCACCTATCATCATTAGGAATTGGATGGAAGGCGGCTGGTAAATCGATTTGATGATGCTTGAAATCACATCTCCTGGAAAATCCGTAAAATGCTGCCAAGCTTGCCAAGTTCTCAACGCCAGCAGGTCAAAAAAACTGATCGGGGGAGCCGTCCTTGTCTGCCCTGTTGTCCTCCCCCCAAATCCCGCTTCCATTCAATTGAATCCAGGCAAACCCCGGCAACACACCTAAAGCCTGGGCTTGTTTACCAAAACCTGCCAATACATCGACCCGGCAGGCATTGTGGCGTTGAAACAACCCCATAGATTTTGCCTGGCAAACAAAACCCGTCCCTTGGGTCGCAATCCCCTCACCCGGAGAGCATATGAAAAAGAAACAGGCCAAACCCTTTGCCTCGGTCGCGCACTCCCAAAAACAAGCCTTGGACTTGAAGAGCGCCGAGGAAAAGCTGCGCGCCAGTGAAAAGCAATATCGCACGCTGGTTGAGGGGCTCGACATCTGCCTGTGCCGGTGGCTGCCCGATACCACCCTGACCTTTGTGAGCGAAAAATGCGGCCAGCTCCTTGGCCTGCAACATGAACCCCTTGGGAAAAAATGGCGAGATTGCTTGCCCGAGGCCATGTGGTTTGCCGCCGACGCCCGTATGGCCGCACAAGGGTTAAATCCGCAGCCCATTCTCTACCAGCGCACCCATTCCCTTCAAGATGGCAGCCTGCGTGAATACCAGTGGAGCGATACCCCAATCTTGGATGAGCTGGGCCAGGTGCTTGAGATTCAATCGATCGGGCTGGATGTCACCGACCGCCAGGCTCGTCGAACCCCTGCGGCCGATCTTGCCACGCGCCCGAACGCGGTTTTTGACACCCCCCTCCGCGCCGATTCTCCTGTCGCCGTTTCCCTTACGCCTCCCGAACCTGTTGCAGAATCTGCGCATGCCAGCCACTTTCACATAAGCCAGGCGCTTTTACTTGCCGGTATGGAAACCTGGCAATACGACCTGGTAACCGGGCAAATACACTGGTCGCCGGAGGCCGCGCGTATCTTTGGCGCCGCCCCGCGCCCCGACAATCTTGACACCTTCCTCGCGCGCTTTCACCCTGCCGACCGTGAGAAAGTGCATCACAGGCTGCAAGAAGCGCTGGCCCACCACGAAATGTTGAGCCTGGAAGCGCGCATGCTCGACGCACAGGGAAAGACGCTATGGGTGACCTGCTACGGGCAGGTGATAAATGCCCCAACCGGGAACCCGGTTGCGGTTTGGGGCCTGCTGCAAGATATCACCCAGCGAAAGGATGTAGAACAGGCCCTCAGCGAGTCAGAAGAGCTTTATCGCCTGACCCTCGGCTATATTTCAGACGCCGTGCTGATTACAGATGCCGGCGGCAGCTTCACTTTTGTGTGTCCCAATGTGGGCACAATTTTTGGTTACGAACTGGCCGAAGTGGTCGAGATGCAAAAAATAAGCCGGTTATTGGGCGATCATCTTTTTGACCCGCTTGCTTTGGAACAATCCGGGGAAATTGCCAATATTGAGCGCACCATCATCGATAAATGGGGGCGGGAGCATGTCATCCTCGTCACAGTGAAACGCATCTTGCTGGGGCAGGGCACGCTTCTTTACACCTGCCACGATGTCAGCGAGCGCAAACAGGTTGAGCAGGCTTTGCGTGAAAGCGAGGCGCGGTTTCGTAATTTTGTTGAGCAGTCTGTAGACGGGTTTATGCTGACCGATGAACAGGGCACAATTGTGGAGTGGAACCCGGCGGTAGCGCAATTTACCGGTTTGGCGCGTGAAAAGGCCCTGGGAACCTCCATTTGGGAACTTCAATTCAGCCTGACCGCCCCCGAAAAACGGTTACCCCTTGAGCAAATCCGGGCTTACCTGCAGTCGATCCTGGAAACCGGTCAATCGCCCGCACTTGGGCATCCTGCTGAAGCAGAGATTCAAACTGCGCAGGGCGAGAGACGCTTTATCCAGTTGACCTCCTTCCCCATCAGCAGCGCCCAGGGTTACCAGCTTGGTGCTATCATCCGTGACGTGACCCGGCAAAAGCAGATGCAGGATGCGTTGGAGGCAGAGTCGGTGCGGCGGCGGGTCTTGTTCGAAGAATCCCCCGACGGAATCTTAATCGTCGATCCACAAAGCGCCGGTTTCGTTGAATTTAACTCAACTGCGCATAGGCAATTAGGCTACTCTCGTGAAGAATTTTCCCGGCTGCGAATTTACGATGTCGATGCCCAGGAGACGAGCGCGGAGACCCGCCTGCATATCGACGAGGTGATTCGCGCTGGTAAGGCCGATTTCGAAACACTCCAGCGCACCCGGCAGGGCGAAATTCGAAACGTGCATGTCACGGCCCAGATGGTAGAGGTTTTGGGGCAGCCAGTCTATTATTGCACCTGGCGCGACGTTACCGATCGCAAACGCGCCGAAGAAGCGCGCCGTGAAAGCGATGATCGCTATCACCTCCTTTTTCAGAGCATGGTGCAGGGTGTTGTGTTTCAGGATGGCGAAGGCCACATTATTCAGGCCAACCCCGCCGCCGAAAGGATTTTGGGGCTTTCTTTTGCGCAAATGCAAGGCCGTGCCTCTATTGACCCAAGCTGGCATGCCATTCACAAGGATGGTTCTCCGTTTCCCGGTGAGAGTCACCCGGCAATGCTTGCCCTGCAAACGGGTGAGATTGTGCGTGATGTAGTGATGGGGGTATTTAACCCGGCCATGAATGCGTATCGCTGGATCAATATCAATGCGGTGCCGCGTTTTATGAATGGGAGTCAAAAGCCATACCAGGTTTACGCTACTTTTGAAGACATCTCCGAGCGTATACAGGTTGAAGACAAGCTGCGTGAAAGCGAAAAAAATTATCGTGAATTGATTAACGGCATGAACGACACTGTTTGGGTGATCGACTTCGATACATCGATCCTGGATGTCAACCGGGCGGCCAGTTCTGTTTTGGGCTACTCGCGTGAAGAATTACTCACAATGAAGATCAATGATATTGATGTCGCCCTGCGCCCCGAACAGATTCGGGAACTGGTCAATACCATGCCGCGCGACCGGGTTCAGATCTTTGAAACCCGGCACACGACTCGCGCTGGGGTGCAAATTCCGGTTGAGATCAGTTCGAGCCTGGTGTCTTATATGGGCCGCACCGTTATCATGAGCATTGCCCGCGATATTACAGAGCGCAAACTGGCCGAAAACGCCTTGGTTGATCGTGAGCAGCAGCTTAAATCGTTGATAGATTCGCAATCGCATTTTGTGATTCGGGTCAACATGGCGGGGAAGTGTTCGTATTGGAACGCCCAATTTGAAAAAGAGTTTGGCTGGATCTATGCCGATATGGGTGGGATTGGCAATGCAAATATCCTCAATTCTGTTTGCCAACATCATCATAAGCGCGTACAAGAAGTGGTCGTCCATTGTATTGCCCGGCCCGGAGAAGTGTTTTCCGTTGAAATCGACAAACCTGCGCGCGATGGCGGCATTCGAACCACTTTGTGGGAATTCATGTGCCTGACCAATGAAGCGTTGCAGCCTACCGAGATTCAGTGCATGGGGATTGAAATTACCGATCGGAAACAGGCTGAAAAGGCCTTGCGTGAGAACGAGGAGCGTTACCGTGCCTTAATTGAAAATGCACCCGATGGCATTGTGTTAATCAATACGGACGGGAAGTTTAAATATGCCAGTCCATCTGTCGCCAGGATCTTTGGCTATACCCAGGAAGACCTTCCGCAGTGTGACGCAGTATCGTTGACCCATCCCGATGACCTGCCGCTGATCTTATCGGTCATGGGGCGACTCTTGGAGCAGCCTACCAATATCCCCATCCTTCAATATCGTTTTCGGCACAAAAACGGGGAGTGGCGCTGGATAGAGAGCACCTTCAGTAACCTGCTGGCGTTAACCAGCGTTGAAGCAATCATTATCAACTTCCGTGACATTCACGAGCGTAAACTGGCCGAGGAAGCGTTGCAGAAAAGCCAATCCTTGCTGACCGAGGCGCAGCGGATAGGCCGAATTGGTCACATGGAATGGAATGCCCAGGACGCAGGGTTGACTTGTTCGGATGAACTTTATGAAATCCTGGGCGTGCCGCATGACACCCTGATTACCCAGCGCACTTTTGTCGATATGATGCTGCCCGGTGAAGTTGAGCGCATCTTGCAGCTCGATGAGCGAGCTTTTGAACTGCGCACCGATACCGATTATGAATATTGCCTGGTGCGCCAGGATGGCAGCGAGCGTTGGCTGCATCAGATTGGGAAAATGACCTATACCGAAGCGGGCGTGCCAACACGTATGCTGGCAATTATCCAGGATGTGAGCGCCCGAAAACTCACCGAAGATGCCCTGAAAACCGAGCAGATGCGCCTGGCGCGCGTTGCCGATACCGTTCCGGGGGCTATTGTTACCTTCCAGCTGCTTCCAAATGGCACATTGCGCATCCCGTATGCCAGCAAAGCCTTCGAAGATGTATACGGAATTCCCCTGGAAGATGTGGCCGACAATATTGATGCCATCAGCGCAAAGGTTGACCCTGGGCAATTGTCGTACCTGGTAGATAGCATCCGCGAATCGGCGCGGACCATGCAACCCTGGCGAAATGAATACGAATACCGGCATCCCAAGAAAGGCCGGGTTTGGATCGAAGGATTCTCCATGCCGATCAAGGAAACCGATGGAAGCATTCTCTGGCATGGCTTTTCTACCGATATTACCAAAAGGAAGAATGCGGAAGTTGTCTTGACAGAAAGCCGCTCGCGCGTAGAGCTGGCCCTTAAGGGGGCCAACGCCGCCATGTGGGATTGGAACATCAAAACCGGTGAAGCCGTATTTAATGAACGCTGGGCCGAGATGCTCGGTTATACCCTGCAAGAACTTCAACCTATTAGCATTGATACCTGGGTTAAGCTCTGCCACCCGGGCGATTTAAAGCTTTCAGACCAGTTGCTGCAAAAGCATTTTGCCGGTGAAACCGAATACTATGAATGTGAAGCGCGCATGCAACACAAAAATGGTTCCTGGATCTGGGTGATTGACCGTGGCAGGGTCATGGAATGGGACGCAGACAACAAACCAATCCGTATGTTTGGCACCCATCTCGATATCACTGAGCGCAAGCGTGATGAGCGATACACCGAGGCGCGTTTGCGCCTGGCTGATTTGTCTTATCTCGAAATCGACATGGATATTCTTTTGCGTACCATGCTCGATGAAGCCGAATTTATTACCGATAGCAAAATCGGTTTCTTTCACTTTGTCGATGATGACCAGAATACCATCAGCTTGCAGTCCTGGTCTACAAACACGGTGAACACCATGTGTTCTGCCGAGGGAAAAGGACAGCATTACCCGGTTGCGCAGGCCGGGGTTTGGGCCGATAGCATTCGTGAGGGCCAGCCGCTCATTTACAATGATTATCCCGGGTTGCCGGGCCGTCGAGAGCTCCCCGATGGGCATGCCCCAATCTTGCGTATGATGTCCCTGCCGATCAAGCGCAACAACCGCATTGTCGCGGTGATTGGGGTGGGGAACAAGGCCCAGGATTACGACCTGCACGACCTGGAATTTGTCAGGCGATTGGCCGAAGATGCTTTCGACATTATCCTGCGCAAAAGGGCCGAGCTGCAGCTTCGAGAAAGTGAAGAAAGCTTCCGGACCGTGGCCGACTTCACCTACGATATGGAGTATTGGCTGGATGAAAAACAGAACTTTGTGTACTTGTCTCCATCCTGTATGCGTATGACGGGTTATCCCCGCGACGAGTTTTTGCGTGACCCGGGTTTGTTGCAGCGGCTGATTCATCCTGCCGATCGTAAAGATTATGAAGAGCATATGGCCTATGAATTCAATAATCCGGAGCCGGTCTCACTGGATTTTCGAATTATCACCGCCACAGGCGAAGAGCGCTGGGTGAACCATACCTGCCAGGGAGTCTCAGGTGCCGAGGGTCAGCCACGCGGCAGGCGCGCCAGCAATCGTGATATCACCGGGCGCAAACATTCCGAGGCCCAGGTTCGCCGGCAGATGGAAGACCTGGCGCTGGTCAATGCTCTTAACGATGCGGCCAACCGCGGCGAAAGCCTGGAAACCATCACCGAATTCCTTCGTGCTGAGTTTCGGCGTATGTTTAACTGCAAAGATGTCAGCCTGTATTTGCTGGCTCCTGACCAAAAAAGCCTGGACTTGCAATTCTTCTCGCTTTCGGCGTCCTCAAGGAGCAGGATTGAAAAACTGCTTGGCCACCCCATTCCGAAGGTTAAGCTTCAGGTCGATCCAACAGGTTACTTCTCCCGGGTAATCGACTCGGGGCGGGGCCTGGTGACAAGCGACCGGCAGGTCTTAGAGCAGTGGATGACCGAATTCATTGCTACGCCGTTTTTGTCACAGATGGCCGGGTCTACGATTAAGCCTTTGATACCGCAGGTTTTTGATCTCCTGGGGATTCATTCGGTAATCACAATCCCGCTCAAATCTGCCAGCCAAACCCTTGGCGCATTCGAAATCGCTAGCGCTGGCCCGCTGACCGAGCAAGACTTGGACCGTCTGCAAAATGTTCGGGCCTCCCTGACTGAAATCTTGCGCCGCAAGCAAATCGAACAGGAATTAATGGCCAGCGAAGAAAAATATCGCGGCCTGTTAGAAAGCCTCGACAGCGTTGTGTTAGTGGTGGATTCGGAAGGTTGTTTCTTGTATGTTAACGACGTGGCCGCGCAACAGTTTGGCGGCAAACCCGCAGACTTAATAGGTAGAACTATTTTTGACGCATTCATGGGTGCATACGCCCAGCCCGAGATGGAGAGAATCCGCCAGGTTTTCAGGGAAGACCGCCTGATTGTGCAGGAGGTTCAATTCTTTATTCAGGGCAAAACCCACTGGTATCGTGTTTCTTACCAGCCGATTCACGACGAAGACGGCCAGGTTGCCCAGGTCTTAATCAATGCCACCGATATTGATAATATCAAGACCATTCAGCAAGAGCTGCAAGAGCTGAATCGCACGCTGGAAGAACGCGTTAGGGAGCGAACAACGCAGGTGCAAGATTTGTACGATAATGCCCCGGTTGGGTATCACTCTATCAACAGTGAGCGCCGTTTTATTGCCATTAACCAGACCGAATTGAATATGCTGGGTTATCAACGCGACGAGCTTGTGGGGCAGATCAGTACGATTGCCTTTGCCCCCGAGAGTGCCCAGGTTTTGTCTGAAAATTTTGAGCATTTGTTGACTGAAGGCAAAATTGTAGACATGGAGGTGATGGCCCGGCGCAAAGATGGCACGACCTTCCCGGTGTTGATCAATGCCGTTGCTACCTACGATGAGTTGGGGCGCTTTGTGTCGAGCCGCAGCACCATGACGGATATTACCCTGCGCAAACTGGCTGAAAACGAACTTAAGCGGAACGTCAACTTCACCAATGCCCTGCTCGATGCCATCCCAACCCCGGTTTTTTATAAACAAAAAGATGGCAATTACCTGGGCTGTAACCGGGCATTTACAGAAATTATGGGCAAGACCTCAGACCAAGTTCGCGGCCGGACGGTTCACCAGCTTTGGCCCACGGAGCACGCCGAACTGTATCATCGAAAAGACCTTGAGCTGATGCAAAAACAGGAGCGCCAGGTTTATGAATCTTTCGTGATTGATAAAAATGGCAAGACCTGCCCGGTTCTCTTCGTCAAAGATATTTTCTGCGACGAAACCGGGTTGGTGGCCGGGCTGGTTGGAGCCTTCATTGATATTGCCGAGCATAAACGTGCCGAAGAGACTTTGCGTCATGCCAATGTGGAATTGGCGCGAGCCATGCGTATAAAAGATGAATTTCTCGCCAATATGAGCCACGAACTGCGCACGCCCCTCAATGGCATTTTGGGTTTGTCTGAAGCCTTGCAATTACAAACCTATGGCGGGTTAAGTGAAAAACAGCTGCGGGCGGTCAAGAATATTGAAAGTAGTGGCCGTCACCTGTTGAGTCTCATCAACGACATCCTGGATTTGTCGAAAATCGAGGCGGGCAAGCTTGAAGTTCACATTGAACCGATATCCGTTGTGGATATTTGCCAGGCCAGTTTAGCTTTCATCAAGGAACCGGCCCTCAAAAAAGGGATTCACACCAGTTTTGTGTCCGACCCGCTGGCTGTTACCGTCCTGGCGGATGTGCGCCGTCTCAAGCAAATCCTGGTGAACCTGTTGAGCAATGCCGTTAAATTTACGCCTCCCGGCGGCAGGGTGACCCTTAATATACAGGCCAATATCCAGAAGCGCATGCTTGAATTTTGTGTAAGTGATACCGGGATTGGGATTTCGGCCAATGACCTGGCTGTTTTGTTCCAACCTTTTACCCAAATCGATAGCAGTTTGACGCGCAAACACGAGGGTACCGGCCTGGGTCTGGCCCTGGTGAAAGAACTGTCCGAATTGCACGGCGGCAATATTCAGGTAAGCAGCCAGGTGGGGCAGGGGAGTACTTTCACTGTCTGTATTCCCTGGCAGCCAGATTCGCTGGTGCTGGA
Organism: uncultured Anaerolinea sp.; assembly: GCA_964562145.1. GTDB lineage: Bacteria > Chloroflexota > Anaerolineae > Anaerolineales > Villigracilaceae > UBA5195. The sequence goes on from CAZLSP010000057.1 coordinate 9,820, forward strand.
TGCGCTTTCTGTCGAGGAGAATCTGGAAGCCCCCGCGCAAATAGCCGAGGTCGTGCCGCCGAAGCGCCCCGGGAAAATATTAATGGCCGAAGATGTTGAGTTAAACATCGTTATGGTTGGCGATTACCTCGAAAGCCAGGGCTATACCTTTATCTCTGCTATGAATGGCCGGGAGGCGCTCGAGAAAGCGCGTGAGCAACTCCCAGATATCATCTTGATGGATGTGCAAATGCCAGAAATGGATGGCCTGGAGGCTACCCGCCAGCTTCGTCTTGACCCGCGTTTTGCAACGGTGCCCATCATAGCTCTGACAGCAATGGCCATGACCGGTGATCGGGAACGTTGTATGGAGGCGGGTGCCACCGACTACATCAGCAAACCCCTGGTTTTAAGGGACTTGCTGTGGAGGATTCAAGGCTTCCTGGGCGAATTACCCGCGGAATAAGGGCCGGGCTGTCTAATTCTGATCTTTCGGTTATCATTCAGCAAAAGAGTTAGCAGTCGCAGAACAAAGAGGAGTTTATGGGAATTCAGTTAAAACGAGTTGCGTATCATTTTGTCGACAAAGCGGAGAGTCGTCTTGTTTATTCTAACCATGCGATTGAAATCGAACGCCTCGATGGCACCATTCTGGACTTTCTCGAGTCGCTCACCAATAAATTATGGGAGGCTGAAGACTCGGGCAACACGGTCTCAGGGAATTTCAATCCCGGTGTGACTCCTTCTCGAGCACAACCGTTAATTGATGGGATTCTGGAAAACCCGGATCGATTGCTGGAGAATTCAAAGAAGTTGGCCGACCTTCTTTACGAGGTTTCCCCTGCTACCGCCTCGCGAGGCATCCTGGTTGTTATTTTATGCCGCCAAACCCATTCGGACCAGGAATATGTTGCGATCTATAAAATCAAATGCGAAGATGAGAAAGTCATCAAAATCGTCTCTGGGAACAGCCTGCCAGAAATGATGGTTGAAGAGATGAGCAATATTTTGTTCAAGGGGCTTCAAAAGGGCGCGCTGATACCGCATCCCGATAAAGAACAATACGACCTGAAGGTTACCGATTTGCAATCGGCAGAGCCCCGAAAATACTTTGGAACCACCTTTTTAGGCTGTACCACAAAAAAGTCCGATGAGTTGCAAATCAAAAAACTTGTGCCTGAATTAATTAAGTTTGCCACGGAGAGTGGCATTCAGGTCGAGACCGATAAATTGCCGACGGTCATTGCGGCGCTCGGACGCACGGAAGGGAATGTCACCATCCCTAAAATTGAGGCCGCCATAGAGGCCGAGAAGCTCTATGACGACGGTTACTCACGGGCGGCGTTCACTGCTTATGCCGAGCAGTCGCATCATCTCAACAATTTCGATGTTGAGCCGGTTAAATTGGTTAGCAAGCGAAACGGGGACCCGCGCAGGATTAAATACGTAATCCGGGATCCGGATTTAGAGGGGATTGTTATTTCCGGGCCGATCGAGGCCATGCGAAAGATTCGAACCACCAATGGCGGCCAGGTTGTTATTCAGCTGGAAGTGGGTGAAGCGGACCTGAAAATACTGTATGACTAAAGGACCGGGCTAGGGCGAAAGATTAAAGCCAGTATCCTTGACATTTCACTGATTTTGCATAAAATGATAACGATTTTCATTACCAAGAAGGTTTCTTGGTGTGTTTTGTAGTTTTGGAAGATGGAAAATATTGGCTCATGGAACTAGGTCGCAATTTCGCGGCTGCTTAAAGCTCCCAGTCCCAGGCCATATTCAACCCCGAAGCGCAGGCTTCGGGGAAAAAAAGGAGAGAGACATGAAAGTGAATTTCAATATCATATTGGTGGTGCTGTTGGTGTTTTCGTTTGCGGTGGGGGCCTGTGGCCCGGCTGCGCCTGAGGCAGATTCCCAGGCTTCGTTGAAAGTCTTGGCTGTAGAGACCTTCCTGGCGGAAATTGCCCAGAATGTCGCCGGGGAGCGCGCTAAAGTGGAGAGCTTGATCCCGCTGGGGATGGACCCGCATGCCTTTGAGCCTACTCCGCAGGATGTGAAGAAAATTTCTGAAAGCAGTGTCTTGATTTTGAATGGTGCGGGTTTTGAAGAATGGGCCACCAAAACGCTCAATAATGCCGGTGGAGAACGGTTGGTGATTGAGGCCTCGGCCGGGTTGACCAGCCGTGAAGCGCGTGAAGGTGAAGAAGCTGTTATGTCGCCGGAAGAGAAGGCAGATGCGGTTTGCACTGACCTGGGCGGAAAATCTGCGGCAGAGGTGATTGTTGCTGGCCCAGATGCGGCTGGCGCGGTTGACCTGCATCATGCGGGTGAATCTTCCGCCGCAGACGCTCACCAGCACGAGGCCGAAGTCATTTCTCTTAAATTGACCGGCCAGGATGGGGCGTTTGGCGGGTTTGTCAAATTTGATGTGGCAGAAGATGGGGAGTATGTCTTTGCTGCCAGTGGCGGAAATCTAACGGTAACGGATGCCAGCGGCGGGGAGATGGAAGTGGAAGAAGCGTTACCGGTTGATTGTTCAGGCTTGAATGGCGGTATCCTGCTTGACCTGGAACCCGGCGAATATGTCATCGCCCTGAGTGACTTGACCGTTGAAACCACATCCTTCTTTGCGGCTTCGGCGGGCGGGCATCATCATCATTTGGGCGACCCGCACTTCTGGCTTGACCCAACAAAGGTGGTCAAATACGTGGAGAATATCCGCGACGGGCTGGTTGCGGCCGACCCGCAAGGCAAGGATATCTACACCGCCAATGCGGCCAATTACATTGCCCGGCTGACCGAACTGGATACCTGGATTACGGCGCAAGTGGAGCAAATTCCGGCTGAACGGCGCTTGATTGTGACCAATCACGAGAGCTTTGGTTATTTTGCCGATCGTTACAACTTCAAAATTATTGGCACAGTGGTGCCGAGTGTTTCAAGCAATGCTTCGCCGTCGGCACAGCAGTTGGCTCGCCTGGTTGATCGAATTAAAGCAACGGGCGCCACGGCTATTTTCCTGGAAACCGGTTCGTCAGCGCAGCTTGCCGAACAGGTTGCGGCAGAAACGGGTGTGAAGGTAGTGAGTGATCTCTATACTCATTCAGTGACCGAGATCGGGGGCAAGGCTCCGACTTATATCGACATGATGAAATATAACGTCATGACAATCGTCGATGCGCTTAAGTAAACAAGCCAATTATTAAGGGATGGGAACACGAATCCCTTATATCCCAGGTTGAATATAGAAATAGAAAACCTGAAGCCGTCCGCTGTAACAAAACGCTCCTGTAAAACAGGAGCGTTTTGTTACAGACCAAGGTTAGCGTGCGAGAAATGGCTGCAGGGTATGGATTAGCAGGCTGCGCATGGGGTGTTGTTCGAGCAGGGTATGTGGAATTTGCTTTTCGAGAAAAAGCGCTGCCAGGCCATGCAGGCTGGCCCAAATACTGATGGCGGTCAGTTCGGCCGGGCCAGGTGGCAAGACCCCGGTTGCCTGGCAAGCCTGGACGATTTCAACCATTAGTTCATAATTTTGTTGGGAGGCTTCGACAAACTCCGGGTACTCTTTCTCCTGCTCTAAAATGCCTGAGAACATGACCTTGAAGCGCGCCGGGTCCTCGGTTGCGAATTCGAGGTAGGCCTCGGCGGTTTCGAGGAGTTTCTGGCGCGCCTCTACGCCGTTGGCATGCGCGGCAGAGAGTTTATCGTATAACCGCCGAAAGCCATCGGTGGAGATGGCTGCGATCAGGGATTGTTTATCGGCAAAATGGGCATAGGGCGCTGCGTGGCTCACCCCGGCGCGCTGGGCCACCTGGCGCAAGGATAGACCGCTGACTCCTTCTTCGGCGAGAATCTCAACCCCGGCACAGATGAGGGCGTTTTTCAAATCACCATGATGGTAGTTTTTCTTACTGGTCATCCATTTTCCTCTATTCCGTGAGACTCGCATCCTCTCCAGGTTGAACCTGGAATGGACGAGTGGGGTTTTGAATCTTGTATATCGCTTGAGGCTCTAAAACATCATGCAATCAAGAACTTGACGATGTAAAGATTGTAGATGATAATATTTACATTGTCAAGTTTGCACAAACTATCAGAAAGGCGCACCGATGAACGAGTTTCTCAGTGAAAAAGAGCAGGTGGTAAAAACCTGCCGCAGCCTGCTGGAGCGAGGCTACTTAAAAGCCACCGAAGGCAATATTTCTGCACGTGTTGCCGGACAAAATGCCTTTGCCATTACCCCCTCCAATTATGATTATGCCAAAATGCAGGTGGGGGACATCTGTGTCTTAGATTTTGACCTGAAACCCCTTTCGGGGACGATGAAGCCATCCATTGAAAGCGGGATGCATGCCGCTGTTTACCAGGCCCGCCCGGATGTGCACGCCATTATCCACACCCACCAGCCATACGCCAGCGCATTGGCGATCCTGAAAATGCCCATCCCGGCGCTGTTTGATGAGCAAGTGCGTTTCCTTGGGCGCAGTGTTGAGGTAATTCCGTATGCTCCTTCGGGGACCGGGTTCCTGAAAAATAACGTTCGTAAAAGTGTCCAGAGTGGCAACAATGCCTTTATTTTGCAAAGCCATGGCGTATTGGTGCTGGGAGGCGAGAGCGAGCGCGCTATTCACAACATGGCCCTGCTGGAAAAATGCGCCCTGACTTACCTGCTGGCGTTATTAACTGAAAAGAAGGTTTATACAATTCCGTTTGCCATTCGCGAGATCGCCTTTGCCAAACTTAAGGCAGACGAAAAGAAATTTGCAAGTTCCTAACGCAGGATCGCAGCCTTTGTCTACATTTCAGGAGAACGCCATGTCCCAATACAAGCTTTATCCATACCGCTGGGTGGTCCTGGCGGTCTTTATGTTCATCAACCTGACCATCCAGACCCTGTGGATTGCTTATGCACCGATTACTGGTCCGGCGGCAGCTTTCTACGGTGTTACCGACTTGCAGATTGGCCTGCTGGCGATGTCGTTTATGATCGCTTTTGTTCCGCTTTCGATCCCGGTTTCGTGGGTGATTGACACCTATGGTTTCAGGGTGGCGGTCAGCATTGGGGCGATTTTGATGGCGGTGTTTGGGATTTTGCGCGGCCTGGCAGGCGACAACTACACCCTGGTGTTGTGGAGCACCTTTGGGCTGGCTGCTGCACAGCCTTTCTTGCTCAATGCCTGGACGACTGTTCCGGCCAAGTGGTTTGCGCTTGAGGAGCGCGCCACGGCGGTCGGAATTGTCACCCTGGGCAACCTGGTGGGTACGGCGCTGGGAATGGTGCTGACCCCAATCCTTATTGAAACCCTGTCTATCCCGACCGTACAGTTGATTTATGGCGGGGTGGCGGCCTTTTCGGCAGTTTTGTTTATCCTTCTGGCGCGCGAAACCCCACCTACGCCGCCTTGCCCTCCCGGCGAGGAAGTTCGTGCCTTAATGTTTGCCGGGTTGAAACATGCCTTCACGATTCGCCCGTTCTGGTTTGACCTGGCGGTTTCTTTCATTGGGCTGGCGGTGTTTAACGGCATCACAACCTGGATCGAAAGTATCATCCGTCCGCGCGGGTTTACCCCCGGAGATGCCGGCACCCTGGGCGCTTTGATGATTGTCGGCGGGGTGTTGGGAGCGGTCATTATCCCGGCGCTTTCTGACCAGCAACGTAAACGCCAGCGATATCTGTATCTCGCTTTCCTTGGCGCTATTCCGGGCCTGCTTGGGCTGACTTATGCTACAGCCGGGTGGCTTTTGTATACATCTGCTTTCGTGCTGGGTTTTTTCCTGGTCAGCGCTTTGCCGATTGGCATGCAGTATGCCGCTGAAGTGACCCGCCCCACGCCTGAAGGCACCTCCAACGGATTGATTCAACTCTTTGGACAGGCGTCGGTCGTTTTTGTCTACATCATGGAAGCGCTCAAATCGGCGGATGGCTCTTTTACGCCTGCCCTGACATTGGCGGTCATTCTACTGGTGGCGAGCGCCCTGCTGGTCACGCAAATGAAAGACCCACAATATTCATAACACAGTAGGAACGCAGCCTCGCTGCGCTGCTACGAAACCGAGGAACCCATGACCCAACAATACGCCATCTCTGAATATCCCAATGTCGATGAAGTCTACGCAAAATTAAAAAAGCTCACTGCCCAGCCGCTTCGCCCGGTCAACCGCGAACGAATGAAAGAATACCTCGGCTACTTTGAGACGAAATGTAAGCGTTCCAAAGAATTGACTGACGAAGCCAAGAAGTACGTTCCCGGTGGGGTGCAGCACAACCTGGCTTTTAATTACCCATTCCCAATAGCCATCGAAAAAGCCGAAGGCGCTTACCTGTGGGATGCGGATGGAAACCAGTATATCGATTTTCTCCAGGCGGGCGGTCCAACGGTTTTGGGCAGTAATTATGCCCCGGTGCGTGAAAAGGTGCTCGAAATGCTCCAAACCTGTGGCCCGGTGACCGGTCTGTTTCATGAGTATGAGCTCAAGCTGGCCCAGCTGGTCAATCGATTAATGCCAGCGGTTGAGATGTTCCGCATGTTGGGTTCGGGTACAGAAGGTGTCATGGCTGCCATCCGCGCGGCCCGGACGTTTACCAAAAAGAAACATGTCATCAAGGTTGGCGGGGCTTATCACGGTTGGAGTGACTCGATGGTGTACGGGTTGCATGTTCCTGGAACCGGTCGCCTCGAAGCCACCGGCATCCCGCGCGGAGCCAGCGCATCGACCGGTGAGTTTTTCCCCAACAGCCTGGGCGAGCTCAGACGCCGGCTTATGTTCAACCGCTTGCTGGGTGGCACCGCCGCGGTCATCGTCGAACCGGTGGGACCCGAGAGCGGCACGCGGCCCGTGCCTTTGGATTTCAATCACAAGGTTCGTGAATTGTGCGATGAATTTGGCGCGCTGCTGATTTTTGACGAAGTGGTTACCGGTTTTCGGATTGGATTGGGTGGTGCGCAGGGCTATTTTGGCGTCAAGCCCGACTTGACCGTCTTTGGTAAATGTATTACCGGCGGCTACCCCATGGCTGGCGGCGTAGGCGGGCGGCGGGACGTGATGATGTGTTTTGCGGCTGGCATTGGCGGGACCGGTGAAAGGGCTTATGTGGGCGGAACGCTATCGGCTAACCCGTTGTCTTGTGTGGCAGGATATTATGCCCTGCTTGAGATGGAACGCACCAACGCGCCTGTCCTTGCCGGGCAGGCCGGGGACCGGCTGACCCGGGGTTTACAGGTGATTATAGAAAAACACGGCTTGCCATTTGTGGCTTTCAACCAGGGCTCAATTGTTCACCTGGAAACGGCCGCGGTGATGCTGCTGGACCTCAAGAATCCCTTGCAGTTGATGAAGGAGTTAAAGCCTCGCAAGCACATGATGGAAGAAATGGGCGCTGCTTACATGGCCAATGGGTTGGTGACGCTGGCAGGTTCACGCATGTACACTTCAATGGCCGATACAGATGAAGTGATTGACGATGCCCTGGCGCGCTTTGAGATTGTTCTGGGTGACTGCAAATGACCGCCGAAAAGACCATCCTGGCTGTTGACCTGGGCACCAGCGGCATGAAGGTGGCATTAATCACCATCGCCGGGCAAGTTTTGGGCTGGGAGGTGGAAGCGGTTCGCCTGATCCTTTCTCCAAATGGGGGGGCGGAGCAAGCCCCGGAGGAATGGTGGCAGGCTTTCCTTTCAGCTACAGGTCGGTTAATTGCGAAGATTCCAGCTGCCAGGCAAAGTGTGTCTGCGATTTGTTGCTCCACCCAGGGTGAGGGGACAGTTGCGGTTGATGAAGCGGGCAATGCCCTCGGCAACGCCATCCTGTGGATGGATATGCGTGGCGCGCCGTATCTTAAGAAGCAACTTGGCGGCGGGATTGAGATTGATGGCGCGAATATTTTGAAGGTGCTTCAATTTATTCGCTTGACCGGCGGCATGCCTTCCAGGACCGGCAAAGACCCGGCCGGGCATATGCTGCTGTTGCGAGAAACCCAACCCGAACTTTATGCCCGCACCTATAAATTCTTAAATGTCCTGGATTATATGAACTTGCGCCTGACCGGGCGGTTTGTGGCGACCAGCGACTCGATTGTGACCTCCTGGGTGACGGACAATCGCCGCCCTGGGGCCATTCACTATGACCAGGGGCTGGTTACCATGCTTGGGCTCGACCCTGCCAAGCTGCCCGAAATTGTGCCCTGCGCAGGGATTGTGGGATCGCTGCGGAAAGATGTCGCCACTACCTTGGGCCTTTCTACCGACGTGAAGGTGGTGGCCGGGGCCATCGATAATACAGCCGCGGCCATAGGCGCCGGGACGGTGGATGATTTTGCGACACACCTGTATATCGGCACCTCGTCGTGGATGGCCGCGCACGTGCCTTTTAAGAAAACCGATATTTTTGCCAGTATGGCTTCCATCCCTTGCGCACTGCCGGACAAATACCTGCTGACGGCGCTGCAGGCCACGGCTGGCGGCAACCTGACTTTCCTGCGCGATAACATCCTGTATCATAAAGATGAACTCTTGCAGGAGGCGGCCGTCCCCGATATTTTCAAGTTTCTCGACCAAATGGCTGCGCGGGTTCCAGCCGGGAGTAACGGCGTCTTTTACACTCCCTGGATTTGGGGCGAACGCGCCCCCGTAGATGATAAAACGGTTCGCGCCGGGCTATACAACCTGTCGCTGCACAACACGCGCGAAGATATCATCCGTGCTTTTTTGGAGGGCGTTGCCTTCAATACGCGCTGGCTGCTTAAACCGGTGGAAAATTTCCTGGGGCGCAAGGTGAACAGCCTCCACATTGTTGGCGGTGGGGCGCAATCGGATGTGTGGTGCCAGATCTTTGCCGATGTGATGAATATTGAAATCAAGCAAGTTCGTGACCCAATCTATGCCAATGCGCGCGGCGCGGCCTGGATTGCCGCCGCAGGCCTGGGTGAGATTGGTTTTGAAGATGTACCGAAGTTGGTAGCCTTCAAAGATATTTATCAACCTAACCCGGCAAACCGGGCGGTGTATGATGATAAATTCGTTGTCTTTAACCAGCTTTACCGGCAGATGAAGCCGATCTATCAACGCTTGAATGGCAATCAATAAGCGGTGGACTGTGTAAATTATCCTTAAACCAGAGCGGCGCGCTGTTTCAAGCGCGCCGCCTGGCGTGATGCAAGAGGAGGATGCCAGCTTTCGATACGTTTAAATTTGAACGTCCGTTTTGCTAGACCAAGTTGCCTGGGGGCATACTATTTCAACGGCATCTTCCCTTGCTGGCCATCCTGATGGCCATGCTACTCATCGCACTTAATATGACGTGCGGCATCCTCATAAGATACGAATTTCGGGTTAGGCGTAACTTTAATTTGTACAAAGCGACACATTAATTGTGGTGGCCGTATCTGCAACCCTGCGGTTCCGTCATAAAGAGTAGACGATGGATTTATCTTCTGATCAAAACTTGTTGTGTAAGGCGCGTTGCTTTGATCCGGCTGCCCTGGCCGAACTCTATGATCGCTATAGCAACGGCATTTATTATTATTCCCTGCGTCGCTTGGGAGACCCGGCCCTGGCGGAAGACTGTACCGCCGAAACCTTCGGTCACCTGTTGCGAGCGCTTCGAGATGGCGGAGGCCCCACAGAGAATTTGAAGGCCTATCTATATCGTTCCGCCCATAACTGGATCACGGACCATTATCGCCGCACCCCGCCCATCTCCCTGGATACAGAAATTGAGCTGGTGCAACCCGGGGATGGTCCTTGCCAGCAGGCCGAGTTGCAGATGATCCAGGCCCAGGTGCGGGCAGCCATGCGCCTGCTCACTTCAGAGCAGCAGCATGTGGTAACGCTTCGTTTCATCGAAGGCTGGGAAATTGCCGAGATTGCCGCCAGCCTGAAAAAACCAGTTGGGGCCGTAAAAGCCCTACAGCATCGCGCTATTGCGGCATTACAAAAAATATTACTGGATTAACCTATGCGTCCTAACTCTAACCCTAACCCTGAACTGAACCCTAAACTGGACTCGCTGCTCAAAACCTTGCGCCTGGTCGCCCCCCGCGACCCGCAAGTTGCCTCCCGTTCCCGCAATATTTTCCTCGACCAGGCTGCCAAAATGACCCCAGGCGTATCCTTTGTTCGGCATAGCCGTCTTGATGAATGGAAAGCAACTTTTAGAACTTTCTATTTCACCACACGAAAGGAGAAAAGCTTCATGTTTAACCTTGTTATGGCAGTTTTGATCACAGTGAGCCTTATTCTTGGTGGCGGTGCCACCACGGTTTCGGCGGCCCAGGTTGCCCAACCTGGAGAAACCCTTTACCCGGTCAAGTTGTGGAGCGAAGACCTGAGGCTGGGTTGGGAGAACAACCCGCAGCAAAAGTTCGACCTGGCGCTGCAATTTACCGCACGCCGGGCCGAAGAAATTCAAGCCGTATTAATGGCAACTGGAACGGTCCCCGAGCCGGTTCTTACACGCTTTGAAAATCAGCAACGCTTGTCCTTGCAAATTGCCGCCAACCTGGCGCCAGAATGGGTCGCACCGGCCCTTGAGCGTGTTCGCGACCAGGCACGGGAGCAGCAGCAAACAATGGCGCAGTCGGTGCTCCCGAATCCGGCTGCCCAGCAGGTGCGCGCCCGGGTGCAGGTGATGCTCCAAACTCAGAGCCAGATGGCGCAGCACGGCCTCGAAGACCCGGAGTGGTTGCGCGAACAACTCCGCCTGCGTGACCGTGACCGGATTTCTACACCTACCCTGGTTGTGACAGAGACCGAAACAACCTCGATCACCGGGATGAATCCCTGGACAACCGGCACTCCTACGCCTGGGAGCGGGTACGGACCTGGAGAATCGCAAAACCCGTGGACCGATGAGACCCCCGTGCCCGGTTCTGGCTATGGCCCGGGTGAATCTCAAAACCCGTGGACCGACGAGACACCCGTGCCCGGTTCTGGATATGGTCCCGGCCCTGGCACAGGAGATTGTGACAACTGTACCCCTCAACCCAATAACGGTGGCCCGGCTGAAGATCCTGCACCAGAGAACGGCGGAACCGACAACATTCCCGTAGACCCGCCATCGCAGAATGGGAATGGAGGCAGCCAGCCCTAATCGACTCATACGATACCCCCCCGCCCCTTCAAGATGTGTCCAGGCGAAGATACCCTGGCGCATCTTGACTTTAATTTGATTGGTAGTTGCTTTTTGTCACATAAATTGCTACAATGGAACAAGATTGTGAAAAATTATTGTAAATTTCCGCGAAATTTCACATTTCAATACGTGTCCTGCTTTGGAGCCATGACTCGGGACTAATTTGGTCGCTCATTACCCTCGTTAGGTAATTGGGTCCCGAAGAGCAAATAGCGAAACCGGCCGTGTGGTCGGTTTTTAATTTTTAAAGCTACCAGGGAGGTGCTCATCAGCCATGTGTAAAGATTTTCTCATCGTGAAAAGTTGTTAACCGCTCAATCTTGAACAAGAGGAGGTTTTATGACAACGAAACGCTTTTTAAGCATTTTTGGACTGAGCTTTTTGGTGCTCGTTTTGGTCCTTGGCTCTGCGCTTGTGACCGGGAATCATGCCGAAGCCCGGCGAGGCGCAACTTCCACTCCGCGTCCTAGCAAAACCCCCACGCTCGCTCCTACTGCGACGCCGATCCCTAGCCCAACGACTCAGCCTGGCGGCGGGACAGTGGATTATGGCACACTCTATGGCGACCTGTATATCATCTTAAGGGATAGCGACGGCGTTCCGATCCTCGATGGCTATGGTTGTGTTCAACCCATCGCTGCCGATGGAACCGTGTTATCGCTGTATACCAACCCGGCGGAAGATATTCTTTGTGAAGTCACCGAAGAGCTGGCTCTCCTGGTTCAAACCGTTGATTTTGGACGTTTGAATCTTGGCCGCGCGCCCGATAGTGTTCTGGCGCATGCCTTTGACGAGGCCGTCAATTCGATGAATTTGGCGACAGAAATGCAAATTGACCCGGCCGGGCGGATTATGTTGAAAATAGATGGTTTTTGGAAAACAATCGATGCGCCTGCTGAAAACCTGGCCCTTTACATTAAGATGATGACCGATGGGCATTGGATCACGACAGATACCGACCCCATTTCGCGCGGCCAGGGTGGCGGGGAAACAGGAGGGCCGCCTGAGGGGGATGGCCCATCGACAGAGCCTCGCCCGGTGCTTTCAGACTCAGCCATCAGCCTGCTCACTGGCCTGGGTTATCCACAACTGGGCGACGTTAGCCATACCGTGCTCGATAGCAACGAACTTCTGTTGGCCGCCTCGCTCCTGGCTGCTGCCGCAGATAAAAGCGGTAGCCTGACGCTTGACAAAGTCATTTACATCAACTCGATTTACGGCATCAACCAGGTGGGCGGTTTGCCCGGTGAGACCCCGGGCGTAACCTACTTTGATTTCCGGGCATTTACTTACTCCCGCACCGATCTTTATGGCCTGGAAAGACACAGCCTGGAGTGTGGCCCTGGCTTTGTTTGGGTCCTCAGGCCTGAGGGCAGTAGCGGGACGCTTTGGGCCACAGATTGTATGAATATCCTGTCCGAGGTTCATCACCTGGTGGGCTCTGAAAACGAGAATGTGCGTGGTTTTGTTCAGGCCGCCGACGATGCCCTGCAGGTGATCGAGTATATCCATAACTATAGGGTGCCTGAAGTTCTGCCTTAACCCTCCAGGTTTTACCAGGCATATCAAACACAAGTCCGGGCTTGCAGGCCCGGACTTGTAATATCAACGTTGAAAACAAGATTTTTGAAGCTTTACTCCTTTATGCTAGAATCATTCCACTCATGCAACCCGAACCCGCTTTATCGTTTAATGCATCCCAACCCCGGATCGTCTCTGTTCGCAGCCTGGTGGAATTTGTTTTGCAATCCGGCGATATTACACCCGGCGGGTTCCAGCGGCGTGATCGCGCCCAGCTTGGCACGCAGGGCCATAAACAGGTGCAGCGCAACCGCCCCGAGGGCTACCAGAGCGAAGTGGAAGTGACTTATCGGGTGACCGATTCGGACCCGCCGCTGGAAGTGCGCGGCCGGATCGATGGCCTGTATCCACACTTCGAGCCGGTGACCCTCGAGGAGATCAAAACCACCACCCTGAGCCTCGATCTGGTACACGAGAATCATAATCCCCTGCATTGGGCCCAGGCACAATGTTATGCCTTTATGTTGGCCCACCGGCAAAATTTGGGCTCAATTTGCATTCACCTGACATATTACCACCTGGATAGCCGCCAGGAAGTAACTTTCCAGCGCACTTTCACCTATGCTGAGCTTGAATCTTTTTTCCAAGATTTAATACACTCTTACCTGAACTGGTTTCGCCGGGTGAGCGCCTGGCAGGCGCTGCGCGACCAATCGATTCAGCAGCTTGACTTTCCTTATGATGAGTATCGGCCAGGTCAGCGTGAGATGGCTGTGGCAGTCTACAAAGCCATCCGCGACCGTGACCGGCTGTACGTGCAATCGCCTACCGGGGTGGGGAAGACCATCGCTGCGCTTTTCCCGGCCGTGAAAGCCCTGGGCCAGGGCCTGGCCGCGAAAATCTTTTACCTGACCGCCAAAACACCCGGTCGCACGGTCGCAGAAAAGGCGCTCGAAGATATGCACCGGGCAGGCCTACACTTAAAAAGTGTTACCCTGACCGCCAAAGAGAAGATTTGTTTTTGCCCGCCGGTCAACTGCGACCCGGAAATTTGCCCGTTTGCGCGGGGGTATTTTGATAAGGTTAAAATCGCGCTGGCAGAAATGGATCAGCACCAGGCCTTTACCCGCCCGGTGATTGAAGCCATTGCCCGGCAATATGAAATCTGTCCATTTGAATTTTCCCTGGACCTGGCTTTGTGGGTGGACTGCATCATCTGCGATTACAACTATGTCTTTGATCCGCGCGTTTACCTGCATCGCTTTTTTGACTTTGATAGCGAGCCTTACATTTTCTTGATCGATGAAGCCCACAACTTGCCCGACCGGGCCAGGGCCATGTATTCTGCTGAATTGGAAAAACAGACTGTACTGGAACTCCAGCGCAGCCTCAAACCACACCTGCCAGAGCTGTCTAAAAAACTGGGTGTCATCAACAAACTCCTGCTGGAAACCCGTAAAGCCTGTCAGGCGCAAGGCAAGAATGCGCTGGTGGAGTACGCTCCCCCTGAAGCCTTGCTCAAAGCCGTCCGTGAATTCAGTCAGAAGGCCGAAGATTGGCTGGTGTTGAATATCTCTACCGAGTTCCGGTTGGCCCTGTTAGAGTTCTATTTCCAGAGTCTTAACTTCATCCGCACCGCCGAGTATTTTGACAGTTACTACGTCTCTTACTTTGAGCGTCAGGGGCAGGGCGACCTGAAGGCCAAAATCTTTTGCCTCGATCCAGCCCCTATGCTGGCTGCACCGCTCGAGCGCAGTCGCGCGACCATCTTCTTCTCGGCGACCTTGCTGCCCATTGAATACTTTATGAAGCTCCTGACCGGCGCCGCGAATCACCCCTGGCGTGTCTTCCAATCGCCTTTCCCGCCCGAGAATGCCTGCCTGCTGATTCACAACCAGATTTCAACCCGATATGAGCAGCGCGCCGATTCGTATGCGGCAATTGCCGAGGCCATAGAAACAGTTTGTAGCGCGCACGCGGGCAATTACCTGGTTTATTTCCCATCGTATGCGTATTTATCAGCAGTACTTGAACAGCTGAAGGAAAAGTTGCCTGAAAGCCAGCTGTTGGTTCAGGATCGTGCCATGACCGAAGCCGAGCGTGAAGCATTTTTGGCGCGCTTTTCCACCGGCAGCGCGGAGACGTTGGTTGGGCTGGCAGTCATGGGGGGCATCTTTGGCGAAGGCATAGACCTGGTGGGTGACCGGCTGATTGGTGTGGTGGTGGTCGGGGTGGGGGTTCCGCAGCTGGGGCTGGAAAGGGACCTGATCAAGGCCTATTTTGACGAGCAGGGTGGTAACGGTTTTGCCTTTGCCTACCAGTATCCGGGTTTCAACCGGGTTTTGCAGGCCACCGGCCGGGTCATTCGTACAGAAACTGACCAGGGCGTGATTGTTTTGCTCGACGAACGCTTCATGCACGCCCGATATCGGCAATTGTTTCCAGCGCACTGGCGAGGCCATCAAGTTGTAGTCAATCCCCAGGCGCTCAAGGAGAAACTGGATCGCTTTTGGTCAGGTCGGTAAGGCTTGCTTTCTGCGAAAGAACAAAAAATCCACCAGGCCGGTGGATTTTTGCTTTAAGCGTTTTTATGGCGTGGACCCTGTTTTTTCATCAGTTCCTGGCATAACCTGACCCCGCTCATGACGTCTTTTTCCCAGTAATCTGCGCTAACGTTGCGGCAAATAGTAATCCAACGCGCTAATAGCGCTTTGCCCAGGTCGGTAATGCGCCGGGCACTCCCCGGCGGTTTTGATTCAGTCTTCGTATCAAGAAGGCCGTTACTTTTTGGTGACA